>NZ_JAMYRH010000045.1:0-548 GCF_040321305.1 Mesorhizobium sp. M0478 | reverse complement strand
CAGTTATGCTCGGTGTCAGGCGGCCCGGCGTCACCATAGCGCTGCAAACCTTGGAGGGCCAAGGTCTGATACGCTCAATGCGAGGAGAGGTAGTCATTCTTGACCGAGCGCGTCTGATTGCGCTGGCTGATGGGTCATATGGCAGGGCTGAAGCCGAATACGCTCGGCTAGTCGGCAAACTGCATTGACCCCAGACGCCGCGCCCGTGGCACTATCCTGAGTGCCCCTGCAACGGAGCCCGCCGGCTGAGCCACGGTGTTTTTGCGTCAGGCGGGAACATTCCCGCTCTGAGGCTGTTTGGCCACAGCTGGCTCGTTCTTCAGCGGTTCGTGCCGGTGACCAAGATGTCCTCTCCACTCGTCATGGTCGGCCCGCGCAGCCTCCGAAGCAGGCGCGGGCCATCCCTGCAGCGTCGCCAGACGTCAGCGGGCTTTTTATCATTCGCCTGTGCGGCGTCAGCAGCAATGAGACAAAATCGGTTTAACTGAGAGAGGAGGATTTCTGGTTCATCGTAGCCATTCAAAGGAGCGAAGATGAGACAGAAATCC
>NZ_JAMYRH010000044.1:0-642 GCF_040321305.1 Mesorhizobium sp. M0478 | reverse complement strand
CAGGCAGGCAACGAGCTTTGCACGATCGACGTCGCCGAGGCCGAAGCCGCCCGGCAGGCCAACGACAACACGCCGCTTTAGGGACGACCGCTCACGTCTGTGTCGATACGCCAGCCCTTATTCAATTAGATCGTCGCCAGTCGGAACTTTTGTGATGTTGAGCCCTTGTCCATTGAACAGTGGAGGTACCAATGGCTAACCTGGGAAAATTGGCGATCGCGATGCTCGGCGTCTTGGCATACCAAAATCGCGACAAGATCGGCGACATGATCCGTGGAGCGGGTGATCGCAACCCAAATGATCCGCAAGGCGGGATTCTAGATCAGCTTTCAAAAGGCGTTTCGGGGACCGCGCTTGGCGATATTCTCGACCGGTTCAGAGGGGCAGGCGCCGGATCGAAGGTCGATTCGTGGGTAGGCACCGGGCCGAACGAGCCGATCCAGCCAAGCGAGGTGGAAGCAGCCATAGACGAAGACACCCTGACTTCCCTCTCGATGCAGACCGGCCTTTCGCGCGAGGAGCTCATAAGCCGGATCACGCGAGATTTGCCTGAGGCCGTCAGCAAAATGACGCCTACTGGTGAATTGCCCGTTGAGGCGCCGAAAAGCTCCGGTGAGACGACCTTGCTCGACGACGTGCCAT
>NZ_JAMYRH010000043.1:0-798 GCF_040321305.1 Mesorhizobium sp. M0478 | reverse complement strand
GGAGGAGAGCGCAGCCCGATCAGGCTCTTCAGGCGCTTGAAGGCGAGCTCGATGCGCCAGCGCATGCGGTAGAGCTTGAGGACCGTATCGGCGGGAAACTCCTCCCGGTCAAGCGAGGTCACAAGCAGGACGAAGCCGGCCGCAATCAGCGTCTGCGGTTGAACCTTGTTGCCCTTGGCCCTGGCTTCCTTGTTGATTTTGCGCCGCGCTTCTTGTGCCGCGGCCTCGGATTTGCGCAAGGCGATCAGGCGCATCTTCACAGGCTCGCCCTTCTTGAGTGCCAGCCGGGCAGGCGTTTCGCAGACTTCCTCCCGGCAGCTCTCCAGGTAGCCGATGAGATCGAACGCCCTGCCGTTGGCGTCGAGCCATCGCGCGTTTTTCCACGACGCGCGCACAACAACATCGCCGCCTTGCGCCATCACCTTGGCGATCCGCTCGGCCTGCAGATAGGCGCGGTCACCGATGCGGATCTCGCCCGCCACCACCGGCACGCGGTCGATCAGCTCGGCCTCGCTCTGGTCGGTGATCTCGATGAAGTCGAACTGCTCGCGCTCAAGCTCGAAGGCGCAGTGCATGCGCCAAAGACCATTGTTCTTCTTCTCATACGCACCGGCCTTGGCAACCGCTGTCGCATCGAGGATGCGAACCAGCCGGCCTTTGGCCAAACCTGCATCCTCGCGCTTCAAAAGGTGCCCAATCAACTGCTGCAGCCATGGTCCTGCATTGCGCAGCCGGCCAAGCAACGCCACGTCCGAAATGTCGGCAATCCCGCTCGCCGCCGCCCAGGCCACGACGCCC
>NZ_JAMYRH010000042.1:0-1293 GCF_040321305.1 Mesorhizobium sp. M0478 | reverse complement strand
GGTCCATTCCGGACACATAGGTTACGGTTTATATCGGAGACATGGGTAACACTTTTGGCCCGAAGGGGTTTTGGAGTGGTTCGAGCCTGCATGTCTCATCATCGAAGTAGCCCAAATCATAATCCATGAAGGAAGCCAGCCAGATATGGTCCTCGACCTGTTTGATGCCGACGGTCTGGCCGGCAAAGACGAGGCTGAGGTTGATCTTCTTGCGATTGTAGCAGATGCGGCCGCAGGTGGTGACGGTGACGGCCTTGTCGTGAAACGGATAATCGAGATCCGGCAGGCCGGCATAGATGCGCGGTGACGGCGTGTAGCGCTCGGCTGGACAGGCCATGTCGAGCGCCTGATGTGGGCGTTCTGAGTTGAACTCATTGATGAAGTCATCGAACCTGGCCTGCTGCTGCAGGAAATTGGCGCCAGCCGGTTTGGTGGTTTCCTTCTTGAGAGTCAGGTGCATGCGCTCATGGCGCCCGTTCTGCTGCGGACAGCCCGGCTGGATGCGCTCGATGTCGATGCCCAGGCGCAGCCACCAGACCGACAGTTTGCTGAGATTGAACAGCGCGTTTGGGCTGGCAAAGGGAACGCCGTTGTCGGTCCTGATGGCGCTGGGCAGGCCGAACTCTTTGAAAACGCTCTCGAACACCGTGAAGGCATAGGCTTCCTTGGTAGTCGACAACGCCTCGCAGGCGATGAGATAGCGGCTGGCGAAGTCGGTGATCGTCAGCGGATAGCAATAGCGCCGATCGGCGAGCATGAACTCGCCTTTGTAGTCGGCACACCACAGATCGTTGGGCCGATAGCCGTTTGAAAGTAGTGTTCCCATCGCCCTGTTGCGCCTTCGCTTGCGGCGCTCGACCAGGCCATGGCGGTCGAGAACCGCATGCACCGTCGAGATCGCAGGCCGGTGAACGTCAGGATACAGCCGGGCCAACCGTTCGCGTATCTTTGGCGCACCCCAGGTCGGCTTGTCTTGCTTGAGGCGCACAATCAGCTTCTCGATTTGAAACGGAAGCTGATTGGCGTGGCGGTAGGGTCGGCGTGATCGATCCGTCAGCCCCTCAAGGCCACTGTCATTGTAGCGTGTGAGGATCTTGTAGCCGGTCTTGCGCGAGATATCGAACTCACGGCAAAGCACCGCCATCTTCTCGCCGTCCAGCAGCCGGGCAATGAACTTCAGCCGCTCTTCCATGACGTTACACTCCTTCCAAGGCACCTTGCTCTCCTTGCAAAGGGCCGAAAGTGTAACCCATGTCTCCGGAATGAACTGTCACCCATCTCTCGGGAAGGGCA
>NZ_JAMYRH010000041.1:0-1329 GCF_040321305.1 Mesorhizobium sp. M0478 | reverse complement strand
TGTCCGAACCGGATAGATAGGTAACAGAATGGACCGATAGCATGGGTGACAGTTTTCTTGTCCGCCGGAGGACCGGCGATGGTTTGGCGAGAGACTGGCATCATGGACGAGCGGCTACGGTTTGTTGTGGAGTGTCTTTCTGGGGATGAGACGATGGTTGCGCTTTGTGCGGCCTACGGGATCTCACGCAAGAACGGCTACAAATGGCTAGGACGCTATCGGACGTTTGGGCCTGAGGGTTTGCACGACCTGCCGCGAGCCCCGCTCAATCATGGCCGGGCGACAGCTCAGGATCTGGTTGAGCGGATTGTGGCGGCCAAGGAGCTGCATCCGCTTTGGGGTCCAAAGAAGATCGTGGCACGGCTCAGGCGCACGGCTCCCGAGTTCATGTGGCCTTCAGCCTCGACGGTCGGCGCGATCCTTGCGCGGCATGGGCTTGTCCGCGCCCGCAAGCGACCCCGCCTGCGGGCCTGCGGCAATGGACCCTGGCCACAGCCGCAAGAACCGAACGCGGTGTGGACTGGCGATCACAAGGGCTGGTTCCGGACCCGCGACGGCTGGCGTTGCGAACCCTTGACGGTGATGGATGCGTCGAGCCGCTATCTTCTGGCGCTCGAAGCGACGGGGTCGACGGCCGATAGCGAAGCCTGGCCGGTGTTCGAACGGCTGTTTGAAGAGCATGGCCTGCCGGATCGCTTCAGAAGCGACAATGGCCCGCCCTTCGCATCGGCCGGCGTCACCGGGCTGACGCCGCTTGTCGTGCGCTTCATCAAGCTCGGCATCACCTTGGAGCGGATCGCACCCGGCAGGCCACAGCAGAACGGACGTCACGAGCGCTTTCACCTGACCATGCTGCCGATGGCCGAGGCACCGGAAGCCGACCGAACGGCACAGGGCCAGGCCTTCGAGACCTTCCGCCACAGCTACAATGAGGAACGTCCCCATGAGGCGCTGGGCATGGATACGCCCGCCCAGCACTACCGGTCCTCACAGCGCGCCATGCCCAGGACACCACCCGAGCCCGTCTATCCGGCCGAGGCCTCGGTCCGCCGCGTGCGCCACAATGGCGAGATCCGATGGAATGGCGGCTTCATATATGTCTCGCAAGCGCTGGCGGGCGAACCGGTCGCTGCGTTGGAGACCGAAGACGGACAATGGACACTCTCATTCCATGCCCACCCGCTCGGCATCATCGACACACGGCACATGAAGCTTGTCCGCCGCAGCGCCGCGCCAACCAATCCGCTTGGCGCTGCGGCGGACGCATAGGGGGAGAGAAGTGTCACCTATGTATCCGGTTCAAAGTGTTACCCATCTATCGGCTGGACA
>NZ_JAMYRH010000040.1:0-1513 GCF_040321305.1 Mesorhizobium sp. M0478 | reverse complement strand
TGTCCGTCGTCAGGGTTTTTGAGACAGACTGCGGCCTGATTTAGGGGAGGCTCTGGCTCATCTGGGTTGGCATTTTAGGCTGCGGCTTTGCGATGCTGCAAGCGCCGCAGTTCGATGGTCCTTCGCTTGATCCTTTCTCGTTGCAACAGGATGGTCTGGCCGCGGCCGAAGTAGACGTCGGCCGGCGTAAGATTGTCGAGGCTCTCATGATAGCGCCGATGGTTATAGCGCTCGACGAAGGTTTCGATCTGGGCTTCGAGATCGCCCGGCAGGAAGTAATTCTCCAAGAGGATGCGGTTCTTCAGGGTCTGGTGCCAGCGCTCGATCTTGCCCTGGGTCTGAGGATGGCAAGGCGCGCCGCGGGTGTGATCGATGTCCCGATCCTGCAACCAGCCGGCGAGCTCGCCGGCGATGTAGCACGGCCCATTGTCGGAAAGTAGTCGCGGCCGTTGTCGCACGGTCGCCCGATCGCAGCCTGATGCGACAAGCGCCAGGTTCAGCGTGTCGGTGACGTCCTCGGCCTTCATGGTCGTGCACAGCTTCCAGGCGATGATGTAGCGGGAGAAGTCGTCGAGAATGGTGGAGAGGTAAAACCAGCCCCAGCCGATGACCTTCAGATAGGTGAAGTCGGTCTGCCAGAGCTGGTTGGGCGCCGTCGTCTTGTCCTTGAACTCGTCGGCGGCCTTGATCACGATGAAGGCCGGGCTGGTGATCAGATCGTGCGCCTTGAGCAGGCGATAGACTGAGGCTTCCGAGACAAAATAGCTTTGGGTGTCGGTGAACGTCACCGCCAGTTCCCGTGGGCTGAGCTCCGGCTTCTCCAGGGCAAGCTCGACGATCCGATCCCGGACGTCTTGCGGGATGCGGTTCCATACCCGGCCGGGCCGTGGGCTACGATCCTCGAGCGCATCGACGCCACCCGTCAGGAAACGATCATACCATCGGTGGAAGGTGGCACGCGGGATACCGAGCCGTTCCAGCGTGCGACACGCCGGCAAGTGCGATCGCTCGACAGTCTGGATGATCTCGAGCTTCTCTGAGGCGGGGTATCTCATTCGTCGTCGCCCCCATCCGCGATCATGCTTTTTTTGAGCAGCCGCAGTTCCAGCGCCTGTTCGGCCACGACCTCTTTCAGATCGCGCGACTCGCGGCGAAGAACCTTGACCTCGTCAGTGGTGGCGGCACGCGCAGTATCACCTGCCAGCCGCTTCTTGCCGGCTTCGAGGAATTCCTTCGACCAGTTGTAATACAGGCTCTCGGCGATCCCTTCGCGCCGGCACAACGCCGCGATCGACTCTTCCCCGCGTAGTCCCTCCAGCACGATGCGGATCTTCTCCTCCGCACCATACTGCTTGCGGGTGACCCGGCGGATGTCCTTGATCACCGCTTCTGCAGGGCGCTTTTCCGTCCCGGATTTCTGTCTCATCTTCGCTCCTTTGAATGGCTACGATGAACCAGAAATCCTCCTCTCTCAGTTAAACCGATTTTGTCTCATTGCTGCTGACGCCGCACA
>NZ_JAMYRH010000039.1:0-1683 GCF_040321305.1 Mesorhizobium sp. M0478 | reverse complement strand
CGGATTTCTGTCTCATCTTCGCTCCTTTGAATGGCTACGATGAACCAGAAATCCTCCTCTCTCAGTTAAACCGATTTTGTCTCATTGCTGCTGACGCCGCACAAAAGTTTGCCAGAGATCAATGCATCGAATTGGTTCGGCTCGAAGCCGGCGCCGATCGCCGGTGTCGCGTCTGTGATCGACGGCGACACGATCGAGATCCACGGACAGCGCATCCGCTTCAACGGCATCGATGCGCCCGAGAGTAAGCAATATTGCGAAGACGCTAAGGGCTTCGAATACGCCTGCGGGCGCCATGCTGCCCAAGCCTTGGACGAGTTCCTGGCTGCATCGCGTCCGTTGCATTGCAGCTTTGTTAACCGAGACCGGTACGGCCGGCTTGTTGGGGATTGCGATCGCGCCGACGGTCGCAACGTCCAGAGCTGGCTTGTCGAGCGGGGCTTGGCACTAGATTGGCCGCGCTACAGCCACGGAGCCTACGCAAGACAGCAGGCGAAGGCCCAGGCGGCGAAGGTCGGTCTGTGGGCTGGAGCGTTTCAGGCGCCATGGGATTGGCGCGCAGAGCATGCGAATGGCACCACCAGGCCGTCAGCAAAACAACCACTCGGCATCATGCGTAATGGGCAGGTGGCGCAGAGCTATTTTTGTCAGCCACGGCGAACCTGTCCCCAGATCAGCTCATGCAACGAGGCGAACTGGTATTTGGCCAACTGCTCTTGGGGCGGCAAGCTCGACCGCGACAAGGACGGCATTCCTTGCGAGAGCCTTTGCTAAGTCCGCAGTGAGAGGGGACATGGGATGATCGTCGTCGACTTTGTCCTTTTTGCCTCCACAGCGCACACCAAGGGGAACTCTGTGGTCGCCCAGAGCCTTCCGCAAGGCTACTGGCGAAGGCAATCAATCGGTCACCGCCGCCAAGATACGCGGCGTCTGGCGCCGCAGCGACGAGTATAGGAGAATTCCGACCTTGGCCCGCTCAGCGTGCCTGAACTCCTGCGCAACTGAGGCAGAGCGATGTGCGGACGTTACACCAAATATCTGTCGTGGTCGGAAATCCACCGGCTCTACCGCCTGACTGCGCCGGCGGAGACGGGCCGCAACGACGAGCCCCGGTACAACATCGCGCCGACTCAGGATGTCCCATTCGTCACTGCCGGTGAGGATGGCAACCACCGGCTGCGTGAAGGGCGCTGGTGGCTGGTCCCTTTCTGGGCAAAGGAAATGCCCAAGGCGGCTATGTTCAATGCCAGGATTGAGGGCATCGATACAGCGCCCGCCTTCCGCGACGCCTACAAGTCCAAGCGCTGCCTGATCCCTGCCGATGGCTTCTACGAGTGGACGATATCGCCTGCCGACGGCAAGAAAGACCCTTGGCACATCTACCAGCCAGGCCACGCGCCTTTCTCGTTCGCCGGGCTTTGGGCTTACAATTCCAATCTCGACATAACCAGCTGCACCATCATCACCGAGCCTGCCGCAGAACCGATGAAGCAGTTGCATGATCGGCAGCCTCTCATTCTCGACCCGGCCTACTATGACGCCTGGCTGGACCCGGCGACGCCCAAGGACAGCCTCAAGGACTGTGCGGCGTCAGCAGCAATGAGACAAAATCGGTTTAACTGAGAGAGGAGGATTTCTGGTTCATCGTAGCCATTCAAAGGAGCGAAGATGAGACAGAAATCC
>NZ_JAMYRH010000038.1:0-2223 GCF_040321305.1 Mesorhizobium sp. M0478 | reverse complement strand
TCAAGGCCTATCCAATCGGCTACTTCCATATCGACGTCGCCGAGGTCCGAACCGAGCAGGGCAAGCTGCATATGTTCGTGGCCATAGATCGGACCTCGAAGTTCGCTTTCGTCGAGCTGCACGAGAAGGCAACGACAGCGGTCTCCGCCGATTTCCTGCGAGCCAGCCCGCAATGCTTTTGAGCATCGGGATTGTTCTCCAAGCTTACGACGTGAAAGCGGTCGAAGGACCGGGGCGGCAGTGCTCCTTCGCCTAGTTTAGGCGAGGACTGCCACCCATTCGTTGTGGCACTCAGTTGCCAAGCAACATGACATGAAAAAGGCCTCCGAAGGAGGCCTTTGGATGGTGTGAGCGAGAATCTCCACCTAACAAATTATCCCACATTTTGTGCATGCAGCGCAAGCCGTTCGCTTGACCAAGGCGCGCTTGGCGCCTTGATGCTGCTTGGCAGCGTGACCATCACCCCGGCTCTTCGGCCGCAGCCGATGGTCGCTGTCGACACTTTCAGACGCAATGCGATGTCATTGTTGGCGCCGAAAACCACCGCTTCACGCCGCCTCCGCGAAATGGATACTTGCAAGCACCAAGCGCAAGCTCATGAGGCAGAGGGTGTCGGAGCGGGGTCTCATAGTGTGAAACGCCGAACGGATCCCGGGTCCCTGGAAGGGCGGCAGCAAAGGTTAGAGAGCCGCACTTCCAGGGAGGCTGGATCAATAGTCGTTGTTGTAATAGCGATCATCGCAAGGCGCCGTGTAGATCCGGCCGCGGCGGTCCTGGTAGCGGCAAAGCTGTTCGCCGCGGCGCTGCGGCGTGGTCGACTGGCCGATGACGGCGCCGAGCAAGGCGCCGCCGGCGGCACCCACGACCGTGCTTTCGGTGTTGCCGCCCAGTGCCTGGCCGGCGAGGGCGCCGACACCGCCGCCGATGAGCGCGCCGTTGGTTGCCCTCTGCTGCTGTTCGGTCTGGGTCGCGCAGCCTGCCAGGGCGGCACTCATGAGCACGGCGGCAATGGTTTGTCTGATGATCATCTTGGAACTCCTTTGGAGCCCCAAACGCGGATCGGGGCGAATGGTTGCCAGTTGCTGGCGCATTGCGGCCAAACGGCGGCACGCCCGCTCACGAAATGAGACGTGGTTTCTCGGGCCTTGAAGACAATGGTTGCCAAAGCGGAAACGCCTTGCACGAACCGGGCGATCGCGCCTCGGTTTGAATCCGCTTGAGGAGCAGCTACGCTGCCTCGTTGCGCATCGCCTTTTGCGCGGCGGCGATCAGGAATCCAGATCGGCTGCAGCCATGCCGTTCCGCATATTGATCGATCTGGTTGAGGACATCTTCCGGGATGGCGACGTTGACGCGCACGACCTTCTTCGCCTCGGCTTTCAGGGCAACCAGGATGGCGACCCGGTTGAGATTGTCCTTGTCCGACATAACATCTTCCAGGGATGATGACTCGGGAATGGCTTCGCCATCCTCGACAAGGCCTTCGAGATGGAAGGCCAGGGCCTCTTCGGCCATGGCGCGGGCGTCGTCCAGGCTGGTGCCGGCGGTGACCACGCCCGGAAAATCGGGAAAGGATACGCCGAAGTCGCTGTCCGCTTGGTTGTGGCTCAGTCCGATATAGTGACGCACGGGCCGGTTCCCCCAAGGAGCGGCTTCGAGGCTCGATCAGACTATCGAGCCATTCGACACAAACTGTCGAGGTATTCCTAATGGGACCGTAGGAAGCTGCCTAGTAGGTTGGGCATGCCCCAGGCAGACATTGCCTGGGCAACGGTCGAGAGTGTGGGGAAAGTGCCAAAGTTAGATGGCGGGAACCAGACTGTGCCTAGAGTTCGCGCTGCGCAGTACGTGCGCATGTCGACGGAACACCAGACCTACTCGATCGACAACCAAGCGGATGCCATTCGAGACTATGCCGATATCATGGCTTACGAGATTGTCGCCACTTACGAGGACCTCGGTCGCAGCGGTTTAAACCTTGGAGGGCGCCCCGGTCTTCAGAAGCTGTTGGCCGATGTCGAAAGTGGGCGAGCCGATTTTGAGACGGTTGTGGTCTATGATGTAAGCCGTTGGGGGCGTTTTCAGAACATTGATGAAAGCGCAGCCTACGAATACCGATGCTGTCCGTCGTCAGGGTTTTTGAGACAGACTGCGGCCTGATTTAGGGGAGGCTCTGGCTCATCTGGGTTGGCATTTTAGGCTGCGGCTTTGCGATGCTGCAAG
>NZ_JAMYRH010000037.1:0-2612 GCF_040321305.1 Mesorhizobium sp. M0478 | reverse complement strand
CTTGCAGCATCGCAAAGCCGCAGCCTAAAATGCCAACCCAGATGAGCCAGAGCCTCCCCTAAATCAGGCCGCAGTCTGTCTCAAAAACCCTGACGACGGACACTCAAGGACATTCTCAGCCACGACATCGACGGTCAGCTGCAGTTCAACCGCGTTGGACGTGAGGTGAACACGAGCGCCGTCAACAAGTTGCCCAACGACCATCCCGGCCTGGTCGGGCCGATCAACCCGTTATGAGCGACGAACCGAGCCGGCTTGCCGAAGGGATGACAGCGATTCCGCGCGGCCGAGAGCCGATCGAAAATCGCTTTGCGAGCATTCTGGCTGCGGCAAGCTCGGCGGGTTTGGGTTTTCGAGGCCTGGACAGAAGTCACATTGGTTCTGTTGTTTGCATCCCGGCGACGGCGATCGGTTTCTATAGGAGTTGACGTCCGACCATCTAGCGCCCCTGTTCGAGGCATGGCATCGAGAAGCTGTGAAACTCTTCAAAATGCCCCGGAAAGGTCCGGGCGAGATACCGCACCACTCTGGAATTATCCATCAACCGGTCGAAAAAGCGGTTGGCTGCGACAAGCTCCAGGCCCACCTGGCCATGACGTTCCGCGGCGCTGAGAACCGCAAGGCTTACCGCGCCGACATCGAGCACCATCGCGCCGCGCTGGTCTTCCGCCTGTGTGGTGATCGTTGAGAGATTAAAACCCTCGACCAGCAGGGCTTGCGGTGTCAGAGCGACGAGTAGTCTCGCGTAGGTGATCCTGACCCGGTCCATCGCCACCATCAGCCGGGCAATCTCCAATTGCCTGGCTGGCAGCACCTTCTGGAGCAACCCGAAGATTTTTGTTTTTACCGGCGCGTCCCGAAGCAGGTCGAGGACATCAGGGCAAATTCCGTTAACGGCTTTCCGGTTCTCGCCTGTCTCGGAAGCGGGTTTTCCGGGAGAGCAGAACATTTGCGGCTCGCGGGTCGCGCCACGCAACCTATGTGCCAGTAGGCTTGGCATTGTCCTGAAGCCCTCGGACACCAGCGTGGCGCAGAATTGCTTGTCGCGCATCATCAGGTGGAGCGCCGCTACTATCCGGTCTAGGCTCTGTTCAGACTTTGCCGCTTGCGTGACGAAATCGCGCATGCGTTTGCATTCCGTATCGTAGGTCGCCAAAAATTCGTGTGAACGAAGCCTCTTCTTGGACCCTAATGCGCCAGCAACAATATTGCTCGCATGTCTGTCGCCACCGTTTTCCAACGCACGGTAGGCGGCGTCCTTGGCTAAGCGCTTGACTACCAAGCCACGCCTCCGACAGGCTCTCGCTCTGCCAACCTGATAATGGGGTCGAGCGTGGGAAAAATATAGCTGTCCAGCGGTATCCCATTGATGGCATGCAGTTCCGATTTACCCGCGATCTCGTGGGCAGGCGCAATCAAATAGTCCCGAATGGTCAGGTCGCCGGGATTCATACGGATCAGGACGAAAATGTCGGGTAGTGGCCGTTTATCGGCCTTGGAAAACCAGCGTGGATAGCCGAAGCCGGAAACCCTGCATCGGCCCATGGTAATCGCCACCGTGATCTCCTCGTTTATCCGCAGGAGGTCCATCGCCATGTCATGGGCAGCAACCCCGCCCTGCTTATCAATCACGCCCACAAGATCCCGGATAATCTGCAGCCTCATTGATTCCAGGTGCCGGTTCACGCCGATGAAGCGGTAGTTTTTGGATGGCTCGTATCCGATCAGTTCATAGGCTTTGACAATGGTTCCAAAACGCCACTGGTAGCGTTGGGCCGGCGGGCACCCGGGATCCGCGTCGATCACGGCCAACGACAAGGCGCCACGGCGAGCCAGAAGTGCCCTAAGAGCGGCCAGCATCTCGTCGTTGGTCATGTGGCGATAGATGGTCTTGAGCACGATCTGCGCCCGGTCGAACAGTTTGCGGTCGACGATCGGCTCCAGGACGTTTTCCACCCGCACCCACTGTTCCGGGGGATTTCGGACTTGATGGCTTCTCAGCCGGGCCGAATGCTTGTTCCAGACGCTGTTGCCAATGTAGTTTTCGTTGGTCAGCACCGAGTGGACGGATTCCCGCGTCCATGGTCGCCGCAAATCGCTGAGCACGCCGCGCTTGTTGAGCAGTCTTGCCATCTCCAGCTCTGTCTTGCGTGTTCTGACAAAGTGACTGAAGATCCACTTCACTGTCGCAACCTCGTCAGGCGGGCCGAGCACCAGAACTATTCGATCCGTCTGCTGGCTCTTGTATTCGTGGGATGAAAGGATGCCTTTTGAACGACCGTATTGATCGACAAGCAGGCGCCGCAGGCCAAAGGCGGCCTTCCCGCCCTGCCGGAAGCCCAGCCGGATCAACCTAGCCTGGCCGATGAAGACTTTTTGCGAGAGCATTCTGCTCTGCTCGGCAGCCATGCTCCGTTTGATTGCTTTGAGGACGTCTGTACCGATGCTGCCGTCGTTTGCGAATTGCTCGGCGCAAAATTCGATACGGACGCCGGCCATCTGGCATCGGTGTGCGGCGTCAGCAGCAATGAGACAAAATCGGTTTAACTGAGAGAGGAGGATTTCTGGTTCATCGTAGCCATTCAAAGGAGCGAAGATGAGACAGAAATCCG
>NZ_JAMYRH010000036.1:0-3058 GCF_040321305.1 Mesorhizobium sp. M0478 | reverse complement strand
ATGATGAGACATGCAGGCTCGAACCACTCCAAAACCCCTTCGGGCCAAAAGTGTTACCCATGTCTCCGATATAAACCGTAACCTATGTGTCCGGAATGGACCGGAGACATTTGGCTGGGGAACCTGGATTCGAACCAGGACTAACGGAGTCAGAGTCCGTGGGTCTACCGTTAACCTATTCCCCAGCAGGCGCTGTCGCGCTGGTGGGCCGCCGGAGCAGCCGCGCGTGCCTTGTAGCCGCCGCCGGAAAATAGTCAAGCCTAAGCTGCGTTTCAATCACAGCGTTTCATAGGGGCAATTACGCCCGGGTGGCGCGCCGCACCCAATGATCCTCAGCTCTCCGTCCGGCTGTATTGCGAATGCTCGAAGAACAGCACCACGCCAAGCGCGATCAGCAGCGGGATGATCAGGTAGAACAGCCGGAACACCAGAAGTGCCGCCAGCACGCCGACCGGGTCCATATCAGACAGGCCGGCGAGGAACACGACCTCGAACACGCCGAGCCCGCCCGGCGCATGCGAGATCTGCGCCACCGAGAACGAGACCAGGAACACGCCGAGGATGACGAAATAGCCGGGATTGCCGGCAACGGGCAGGGCAAAGAAGATGATCGCCGCCGCCGCCAGAAGCTCGATCGGGCCGATCAGCAATTGCCGCGCCACGATCGGCAGCGCCGGGTAGTGCAACTGGAAGCCCGCGATTTTCAGCGGCTTCAGATGCAGCCAACTGCCGAAGATGTAGGCGCCGACCAGGATCAGCAAAGCGATGCCGGCGGCGATCGCCAGCCCGTGGTGCGGCGCTCCGGAAAAGCGGTCGATGATCGCAGGCTCGAACACCAGCACCAGGCCGCCGACCAGAATGCTGGAGAGCACGAAGGTGATCCAGCAGATCGCCACCAGAATGCCGACATCCTGGCCGGTCAGCCCCCTGGTGCCGTAGGCGCGGTAGCGGATCACGGCGCCCGAAAACACCGAGCCGCCGATATTGTGCGACAGCGCGTAGGTGGTGAAGGAGCAGAAGGTGACGAACAGCCACGACACTCGTCTGCCGATATGCAAGAGCGCGATGTGGTCATAGCCGGCGAGCGAGGCATAGGCGACCACCGAGCTCAGTGCCGCAAGCATCCAGCCGCGCGTCGGGATGGCGGATATGCCGTCCCAGACATCGTCGATCGAGATGCCGCGCAGTTCATGCCACAGCAACAACAGCGACCCGATGACCGCCGCGACACCGATGACCGGCCACAGATAGCGCTTCCAATTCGTGGCCCCCCAATTCATGGAGTTGTCGTCATGTGTTGCTGCCCATCGCCCAGGCGGGCGTTAAAACGTCCGCGATTCACCAATTCCCCCTCATTTCAGAAATGCCTCATCGAAGCCGGCTATTCAACCGGCAAGGGTGAGCAGCCGGTTCGCCAACGGCGAATTCATAGTGCCAGTGGCACGAAGAAAGGCTAGCGAACGCCGGGACGCTGCAAAGCAGCGGGGACCTGGCAGGACGCAGCCGGCAAAAATTGAGCCCTTGCTCTTGGTGATCCGGTCCGGCGCTGCTACTCTGGCGGCAACTTAAAAGATTGAAGCGCCTGCTGCGTCCGGTTTTCCGGTTCGCGCGGCGCCGGAAGGAACTGAAGTGGAAGACCACGACACCGGCGCTGGCGCGCCGGAAGTGGGCGTGTCCAGGGCTTCGCCGCCGTCAGGCGGGCCAAGCCCATCCGCCGGGCGGCCCCGCCAGGCGGGGCCTCAGTCCGGTAACGGACAGGCCGGCGAAGCCCAGCATCAGCGAGGCAAGGCGAGAAAGCGGCGCAAGCGCCGGCGTGGGCGCAAGGTTTTTGCGCGCGACGACAGCCCTCTCGCAACGGCCGCAGCGGTTGGTGCGCCGGCCTCCGTCGGCCCGGCCGCTCCAGCGCCGGTGCCTTTGCCCTCGGCGCCACAATCCCGACCGGAACAGCCAATGCATCGTCCGCCGATGCAGGAACTGCCGGTGTTTGCCGCGCTCGATCTCGGCACCAACAATTGCCGGCTTTTGGTCGCGGTGCCGCAGCGCCATGGCCAGTTCCGCGTCATCGACGCCTTCTCACGCATCGTCAGGCTGGGCGAGGGGCTGACCGCCAATGGGCATCTGAGCCAGGCGGCGATGGACCGCGCCGTCGAGGCGCTGAAAATCTGCGGCGACAAATTGCGCAACCGCAAGATCCGAAAAGCCCGGCTGATCGCCACCGAGGCCTGCCGCACCGCCGACAATGGCGTCGAATTCCTGCAGCGCGTCGAGCACGAGGCCGGCTTGAAACTCGAGATCATCGACCGCCAGACCGAAGCGCGGCTTGCTGTCTCCGGCTGCGGCTCGCTGGTCGAGCGCGACACGCAAGGCGTGGTGCTGTTCGACATTGGCGGCGGCTCGTCCGAAATCGCGCTGATCGACCTCACCGGCCAGCGTTCGCCGCGGCTTGCCAACCACATCGTGTCGTGGACCTCGCTGCCGGTCGGCGTTGTCTCGTTGGCCGAACGCTTTGGCGGCCGCACGGTGACGCGCGAAATCTTTGCCGCCATGGTCGAGGATGTCGCGGTGCGGCTGAAGTCGTTCGACGGCCGCGATCGGCTGAGCCATGTGCTGGCCAGCCCGAAATTCCATCTGCTGGGCACATCCGGCACGGTGACGACGCTGGCCGGCGTCCATCTCGACCTCGAACGCTACGACCGGCGCCGCGTCGACGGGCTGTGGATGGACCGCGACAGCGTCGACCGCATGGTCGAAAAACTGGTCGGCTGGGATTTCCAGCAGCGCTGCGCCAACCCGTGCATCGGCGCCGACCGTGCCGACCTGGTGCTGGCCGGCTGTGCTATCCTGGAAGCCATCCGTGCGGTGTGGCCGTCGGAGCGGCTGCGCGTCGCCGACCGGGGCTTACGCGAAGGCATTTTGAGCGAGCTGATGGCCGATGACGGCGTCTGGCGCAACAGTGGGCGGGGCCGAGCATGATCCGCATTGCTTTGGTGAACGGTCGACCCCCACCCCGTGGGGCGGGGGAGGACAACAAACACCCCGCACGACGGGGGGAAGGAGT
>NZ_JAMYRH010000035.1:0-4666 GCF_040321305.1 Mesorhizobium sp. M0478 | reverse complement strand
ATGACGTTACACTCCTTCCAAGGCACCTTGCTCTCCTTGCAAAGGGCCGAAAGTGTAACCCATGTCTCCGGAATGAACTGTCACCCATCTCTCGGGAAGGGCAACAGACACTTAGGTGTTTGTTCTCCCGACCCACAAGATAGCTTGATGCAAACCGGCCGCGTCGGCGTCGCTGTCAGCATGGTGTTTTGACGCGACAACCTTCCGCGCTACCTCGATAATAGGAATGCCGCCGAGACAGCGGCCGGAACGAGGTTTGCGGAAGATGAATTTGTTGATTTCAAGCCGGCTGTCAGCGCTGCTCGCTTTGTCCCTGGCGGCAGGCTGCTCATCGCTGGGCAGCGCGGTGAACCCGGCGAAATACGACAGCATGACATGCGCCGAGCTCAACACCGCCGTAGGCGATACCGCGCGCGACATCTCGCAAACCGCCATCACCCGCGGCAAGGTCGCCAACACCAGCGTGCCGAACTGGCTGCTCGGCGGCACGCGCGTGAAGAGCGCAGTGGCCAAGCGTGAGACGGCCAGAATCGAACTGCTGAAGCAGCGGCAAGAGGCCATTGTCGCGACAAGGGCCAACAGATGCCCCAGGTCAGCGGGCTAGCGAACTGGCCCTACCTATCTGCTGAACGTCACGCCTTAAGCACTCAGCCTGAAGCGCGTGACATCGATCGCCGCAGCCATCAGCGTCTGGGTGTAGGCGGCCTGCGGGTTGCTGAAGATCTCTTCCGTCGGGCCTTCCTCGACGATCTTGCCCTGCCTCATGACGATGATGTAGTCGGCCATGGCGCGCACCACGGAGAGATCGTGGCTGATGAAGAGGTAGGACAGTTCGTGGTCGGCCTGCAGCTTGCGCAGCAATTCGACGATCTGCTTCTGCACCGAGCGGTCGAGCGCCGAAGTCGGCTCGTCCAGCACCACCAGTTTGGGCTTCAGGATCACGGCACGCGCGATGGCGATGCGCTGGCGCTGGCCGCCGGAGAATTCGTGCGGGTAGCGGTTGCGTGCGTTGGGGTCGAGGCCGACCTCGAGCAAGGCCTCGACGGCGCGCTGATCGCGTTGCTTGCCTGACAGGTTCTGCTCATGCACCAGAAGCCCTTCGGTGATGATCTGGCCGACGGTCATGCGCGGCGACAGCGAGCCGAACGGATCCTGGAAGACGAGTTGCATCTCACGTCGCAGCGGCCGCATCGCATGGCGGTCGGCGGTGGAGATGTCGCGGTCGCCGAAGCGGATGACACCGTCGCTGGGCAACAGGCGCAGAAGTGCGCGGCCGAGCGTCGATTTTCCCGAACCGGACTCGCCGACGATACCGATGGTCTGGTTGCGCTTCAGCCGGATCGAAATGTGATCGACGGCGCGTAGCAGCAGCGGTTCGCCGGCAAGGAAGCCGCCGCCGATCTTGAAGGTCACTTCGACATTGCGGCCCTCCAGCAGCACAGGAGCGCTGGGCGGCGGCGCCGCCTTGGTGCCGGTCGGTTCGGCGGCCAGCAGCATTTTGGTATAGGCATGCTGCGGGTTGGCGAAAAGTGCTTCCGCCTCGCCTTCCTCGACCACCTCGCCATAGCGCATGACATAGACGCGGTCGGCAAAGCGCCGGACGATGCCGAGATCGTGGGTGATAAAGACGATGGCCATGCCGAGCTTGCGCTGCAATTCGGCGAGCAGCACCAGGATCTGCGCCTGGATGGTGACGTCGAGCGCCGTCGTCGGCTCGTCGGCGATCAGGATGTCGGGGTCGTTGGCGAGCGCCATGGCAATCATGACGCGCTGGCGCTGGCCGCCCGACATTTCGTGCGGATAGGATTTCATCCGCCTCTCGGGATCGGGAATATGCACAAGCCGCAGCAGCTTGAGCGCCTCGTTCCGTGCCTCGGCTGCGTTCAGCCCGCGGTGCTTGCGGATTGGTTCGATCAGCTGGTTGCCGATCGAATAGAGCGGATCGAGCGAGGTCATCGGCTCCTGGAAGATCATGCTGATCTTGGCGCCGCGCACCTTGTTGAGGTCGGGCTTGCTCATGGTCAAAAGGTTGCGGCCGCGATAATCGACGTGCCCCGTCGCCTCGCCGTTGGACGCCAGCAGGCTCATCGCCGCCATCATGGTCTGGCTCTTGCCGGAGCCGGATTCGCCGACCACGGCTACGGTTTCCCCTGCCTTGACGTGGATGTTGATGCCCTTGACCGCTTCGACCGCGCCGTCGAGCGTGCGGAAGCGGACGCGAAGGTCCTTGACGCTGAGGATCGTTTCGGGCGTTTCCATCGCAACGGTCCCCATTTTATTTGGTCCCCATATTATCGGTCTCTCGGATCGAGCGCATCGCGCAGGCCGTCGCCGACGAAGTTCAGCGCAAACAGCGTCGACACGAGGAAGAAGGCGGGGAACAAAAGCAGCCAGTTGGCGGTGCCGATGTTCTTGGCGCCGACGGAGATGAGCACGCCCCAGCTGGTCATCGGTTCCTGCACGCCAAGGCCGAGGAAGGACAGAAAGCTTTCCAGGATGATGACCTGCGGCACCAGCAGCGTCATGTAGATCACCACTGGTCCGAGCAGATTGGGGATGACATGGCGCAGCAGGATGCCGCGCTGGCCGACGCCCATGGCTTCGGCCGCCTGGACATACTCCTGCCGCCGGATCGACAGCGCCTGGCCGCGCACGATGCGCGCCATGTCGAGCCACAGCACCGCTCCCACCGCCAGGAACATCAGCACGAAGTTGCGGCCGAAGAACACCACCAGCATGATGACAAAGAAAATGAAGGGCAAAGAATAGAGCACGTCGACGATGCGCATCATCACCTCGTCGATCTTGCCGCCGGAAAAGCCGGCCGCCGCCCCGTAGAGGACGCCGATGACCACCGCGACAATGCCGGCAAGCAGGCCGATGGCCAGCGAGATGCGCCCTGCCATCAGCGTTCGCGAGAGAAGATCGCGACCGGTGTTGTCGGTGCCGAACAGGAAGTACTGCTGTTTGACCGACGCAGTCATAGTCAATTCGAGCCCGTCGGCCGATTTGCTCTCTATCTTGGTATCGTCGAAGGCATCGGAGCGGTCAAGATAGCGGATGTTGCGGTCGTCGATCGGTTTGGTCGAGGTGACGGTGACGGTGACGCGACTGCCGTCCAGTTTCCACTCCTTGATGTCGACGCGCATGCGCTTGATGGCATCCTTGAGCGCCGTCTCGATCATGTCGGGCTTCGGATAGGCTGAAAAGCTTGGCGGCGTGCGCACATAGTCGGCATAGATGGTGGTGTACTGATGCGGCACGAACCAGGGGCCGAAGATGCTGATGACGCCAACGAAGGCCAGGTAATAGAGGCTGAACATGGCGGCGCGGTTGGCTTTGAGGCGCGCCCATGCGTCGCCCCAGAGCGAGCGGCCGACGACGGCCGGCGGAGCGGCGGCGGCTGTGATGTCAGTCATAGCGCACCCTCAGTCATAGCGTACCCTCGGGTCGACGACCGCGTACATGACGTCGACGATCAGGTTGAAGACGATGGTGAAGAGCGCGATCACCACCACGGTCCCCATCACCAGCGTGTAGTCGCGGTTGAGCGCGGCATCGACGAAATAGCGGCCGACACCGGGAATGGAGAAGATGGTCTCGACGATGACCGAACCGGTGAGCAGCGCCGCGGCTGCGGGGCCGGTGAAGGAAACGATCGGCAGGATGGCGCCGCGCAGCGCGTGCTTGACCACCACCGACCAGTCGGAGAGGCCGAGCGCACGCGCCGTTCGGATATGATGCGAACGCAAGCTCTCGATCATCGACCCGCGCATCAGGCGGGCAACGATGGCGATCTGCGGCAAGGCCAGCGTCAGCACCGGGCCGATCTTGTTGATTAATGCGCCATCACCCCAGCCGCCGATCGGCAACAGCTTCCAGGTCAATCCGAACACCAGCTGAATCACAGGAGCGATGACGAAGGTGGGGATAGTGCTGCCGGCGGTCGCCAGCGCAATCACCGTATAGTCGCCAAGCTTGTTCTGGTTGAGCGCGGCGATGGTGCCGAGCACCGAACCAAGCAGCAGCGCCAGGATCAGCGCCGAGGTGCCGAGCTGGACCGATATCGGCAGCCCCTTGGCAAACAGTTCGGTGACGGTGAAGTCAGGCAAATTGTAGCTCGGCCCGAAATTGCCGCGCAGAAGATTGCCGAGATAGTGGGCATATTGCAGCCAGAGCGGATCGTCGAGGCCGAACTGTGCTTCCAGATTGGCCCTGATCTCGGGACTGAGGCCCCGCTCCTGATTGAAGGGGCCGCCCGGTGCGACGCGTATCAGGAAGAACGCCATGGTCACGATGACGAACAGCGTCGGAATGGCGGTCAGAAGCCGCCGTAAGATGTATCGCAGCATCGGCGCCCCGCTTCGGCCAGAGCGACATACGTCCATGCGGACGCATTGCCACGCTCCGGCGCCAAATCTTCGCACCGGGCTTGCCGAAAATCGACCACGACTTTCGGACCGGTGCGATGACCGACCAGTCCGGGGCGGCGCCAGGGGGGGGGGGGGGGGGGGGGGGGGGGTGTTTGGGGGGGGTGGGGGGGGGGGGGGGGGGGGGGGGGGTGGTGGGGGGGGGGGGGGGGGGGGGGGGGGGGGGGGGGGGGGGGGGGGGGGGGGGGGGGGGGGGGGGGGGGGGGGGGGGGGGGGGGGGGGGGGGGGGGGGGGGG
>NZ_JAMYRH010000034.1:0-5674 GCF_040321305.1 Mesorhizobium sp. M0478 | reverse complement strand
CCACCCCCTATTTAAAATTTTAGGCGAGCGTGGGCTGCTTATTTTTTTTTAAACCTCCCGGGTTTGGTCACCGGCCCCCCCCCCCCCGGCCTCGCTGCCCTCGACACCTCTCCCCCGATCGACGGGGTAGAGGAAGGGCGCGAACTTATGCAGACCGGCGCCTTTCCTCTCCCTCCGGAGGGGGGAGAGGTGGCGCCGCGAAGCGGCGACGGAGTGGGGGAAGCCCTTCGCGAAACGCGAAGCCGCCGAAAAACGGCGGCAACTCGGCCAGCGCAAAAACTCAAACAAGAAATAACGTCATGACCAAGAAGCCGGAAAAGCCGGGCTCCGCCAGCATTCGTGTCCTCAAGACGCGGATCAAGAAGAAGAGCGGCCTGAAGGAATCGTCGCGCCGCTGGCTGCAGCGCCACATCAATGATCCCTATGTCCAGCGCTCCAAGGCCGACGGCTATCGCTCGCGCGCGGCCTACAAGCTGATCGAGATCGATGACAAGCATCATCTGCTGAAACCCGGCATGAAGGTCATCGATCTCGGTGCGGCCCCCGGCGGCTGGTGCCAGGTGGCGGCCGCGAGGACGAAATCGACGGCTGATAATCCACATGTCATCGGCATCGACTATCTCGAAATGGATGCGGTGCCGGGTGCGCCGGTGCTGCTGATGGATTTCCTCGACCCGGAAGCGCCGCAAAAGCTCGCCGAGGCGCTGGGCGGCGACCCCGATATCGTGTTGTCCGACATGGCCGCGCCGACCACCGGCCACAAGCGAACCGACCACATCCGCACCATGCATCTGTGCGAGGTGGCCGCCGATTTCGCGCTGTCGGTGCTGAAGCCGGGCGGGCACTTTTTGGCCAAGACGTTTCAAGGCGGCGCCGAAAACGAGCTGCTGTCGATGCTCAAGAAGAACTTCCGCTCGGTGCACCACGTGAAGCCGCCGGCGTCGCGGGATGAGTCGGTGGAACTGTATTTGCTGGCGAAGGATTTTAAGGGCAGAGACGGCACGGCGTGAAAGACGCTTCGTAGCGTTCCGTCCCTCTGTCCTGCCGGACATCTCGCCCGCAAGGGGGGAGATTGGCAGCTGCGACCGTCTCGCCATTCCTTCAAAGTTGCAAGATTGGCGAAAGCCGCGTGATATCCGATCTCCCCCCTTGCGGGGGAGATGGCCGGCAGGCCAGAGGGGGGTGTGAAGGATCGCCGACGTCGACGATTTTCGTCGCGCCGCCCCTTACTTCCCAGCCGTGCTCACCGGCTCCAGCGTCTTCGGCGTCGTCAGCCGGCCGTGGCCCGACACCGCATTGCCGGCATCCGGTGCCAGCCGCATGAACGATACCGACGCCGCCGCTGACACTGCCGCCACGATGAAGAAGGCAATGTGGAAATCGCCGAGCATCAGCGGGCCGCCATGGATCGAGGTCGAGACTTCCAGGATGCCGCCGGCCAGCGCCACGCCGAGCGCGATCGACAACTGCTGGAACACCGCCGTGATCGGCGTTGCCTTGCTGGTGTCTTCAGCCGTCACCTCGGCATAGGAGAGCGCGTTGACGCCGGTGAAGAACATCGAGCGGATAAACCCGCCGACCAGCAATATCGCCAGCATCAGCGCGTAAGGCGTCTCCGGCGTGAACAGGCCGTAGATGGCGATCGATGCGGCCGCGATCAGCGAGCCCCAGATCAGCACCCGGCGGAAGCCGGCGAGCCGGAAGATCAGCGCGGTGACGAACTTCATGCCGATGGCGCCGATGGCCGAGACGAAGGTGATCATGCCCGACTGGAACGGCGTCAGCCCGAAGCCGATCTGGAACATCAGGGGCAACAGGAACGGCACCGCGCCGATGCCGATGCGAAACAGCGAGCCGCCGAGCACCGAGGAGCGGAACACCTGGTTGCGGAACAGTTCCAGCGCCAGCAGCGGGTTCTTGGCGCGCCGCGCATGCAGCAGATAGAGCACGCCGGAAATCAGCCCGACCGCCACGGTGATGAGGCCGGTCGCCGGCGGCAGATAGGGCAGGCTGACCACCGACAGGCCGAAGACGACGCCGGAGGCCGCCAGCCCGCTCAGCACGAAACCGACGAAATCGAGCGGCGGCGTCTCCATCGAGTCGGTTTGCGGCAGGAAGCGCGTCGCCAGCCAGATGCCGATCAGGCCGATCGGCACGTTGATCAGAAAGATCCAGTGCCAGGTGAAATAGGTGGTGATGAAGCCGCCGATCGGTGGTCCCACAAGCGGGCCGACCAGCGCCGGCACCGTGAGCCACGACATGGCGGCAACCAGCTCGCTCTTCGGCGTCGCGCGCACCAGCACCAGGCGGCCGACCGGCGTCATCATGGCGCCGCCTATGCCTTGCAGGAAGCGCGAGACGACGAAGGCCGGCAGTGAATTGGAGATGGCGCAGCAGACCGAGCCGACGATGAACACGCCGATCGCGGCGCGAAAAATGGTCTTGGCGCCAAACCGGTCGGCCATCCAGCCGCTGATCGGAATGAAGATGGCCAGCGACACCAGATAGGCGGTCAGCGCCAGCTTGAGCGCGATCGGGCTGGTGTGGATGTCGACGGCGATCGCCGGCAGCGATGTCGCAATGACGGTCGAATCCATGTTTTCCATGAACAAGGCGACCGCCAGAATGAGCGGAATGATGCGGTTCAACGAACGCGTCCGAACTGGCCAAAAATTGCGTGCCGACCAATCCAGGCAATGAAAAGGCGGGGCAAGCGATACGAACCGGCGGTTATCACGCCTCAGGCGCGATGTCGCATTAATTTGCTGTCACTTTTGTGCGACCGCGCGCGGACAAGAGGCGTTGCTGCGTTTCTGCACAAAGGATGAAACTGGCGAAAATCGACCCTCTCCTGGGCAGGTCCGCCGAATAGGAGATGACCGGCTTTTCATCGGCGCCGCGACGTGTTACCAGCCAGCGCCAATCCTGAAAGGGAAGAAACGAGTCGGCGCTGTCCATTTCGGTCCAGCGCTTTTTTGTATTCTCCCAGCGCTTTTCGTATCCGAGGACTGGCCATGGCAAAAATCATCGAAACGTCCACCGGCGCGCTGGCGCTGACCTTTGACGACGTGCTGTTGCAGCCCGGTCATTCCGAGGTCATGCCCGGTGAGACCGACATCCGCACCCGCATCGCCACCGACATCGACCTCAACGTGCCGATCCTGTCGGCCGCCATGGACACCGTCACCGAGGCGCGGCTCGCCATCGCCATGGCGCAGGCCGGCGGCATCGGCGTCATCCACCGCAATTTCTCGCCGGCCGAACAGGCCGAGCAGGTGCGTCAGGTCAAGAAGTTCGAATCGGGCATGGTCATCAATCCGGTCACCATCGGCCCCGACGCCACGCTCGCGGACGCGCTGGCGCTGATGCGCACCTATTCCATCTCGGGCATTCCGGTGGTCGAGAATGGCGGCAGCGGCGGCCAGAAGATCGGCCGCCTGGTCGGCATCCTGACCAACCGCGACGTGCGCTTCGCCTCCGATCCGGGGCAGAAAGTCTACGAATTGATGACCCGTGAGAACCTGATCACGGTCAAGGAGAATGTCGACCAGGACGAGGCCAAGCGGCTGCTGCACCAGCACCGCATCGAAAAGCTCGTCGTCGTGGACAAGTCCGGCAATTGCGTCGGCCTGATCACCGTCAAGGACATCGAGAAGTCGCAGCTCAACCCGCACGCCACCAAGGATGCGCAGGGGCGCCTGCGGGCGGCGGCCGCCACCAGCGTCGGCGATGACGGCTTCGAGCGCGCCGAGCGGTTGATCGATGCCGGTGTCGACCTCCTGGTCATCGACACCGCGCATGGCCATTCGCAGCGCGTGCTCGATGCGGTGACGCGGGCCAAGAAGCTTTCCAATTCCGTCCGCATCCTGGCCGGCAACGTCGCCACCGCCGAAGGCACGCAGGCGCTGATCGACGCCGGCGCCGATGCCGTCAAGGTCGGCATCGGCCCGGGCTCGATCTGCACCACGCGCATCGTCGCCGGCGTCGGCGTGCCGCAGCTTTCGGCGATCATGTCGGCGGTCGAGACGGCGCATAGATCAGGCGTGTCGGTCATCGCCGACGGCGGCATCAAATATTCGGGTGACCTGGCCAAGGCGCTTGCCGCGGGCGCCAGTGCGGCCATGATCGGTTCTCTGCTGGCCGGCACCGACGAAAGCCCGGGCGAGGTCTATCTGCATCAGGGCCGCTCCTTCAAGGCCTATCGCGGCATGGGCTCTGTCGGCGCCATGGCGCGCGGCTCGGCCGATCGCTACTTCCAGGCCGAGGTTCGCGACACGCTGAAACTGGTCCCGGAAGGCATTGAAGGGCAGGTGCCCTACAAGGGACCTGTGTCTGGCGTGCTGCACCAGCTTGCGGGCGGGCTAAAAGCCGCTATGGGTTATGTCGGTGGCCGCGACCTTGCCGATTTTCGCGAACGCGCCACCTTTGTGCGCATATCCAACGCCGGACTTCGTGAAAGCCACGCCCATGACGTCACGATTACCCGCGAAAGCCCGAACTATCCTGGCGGAGCCTGACCGGCAGCCAGAGCGGTACATGCTTTGGCGCCACCAGGCGACGATCGTGCTGCGGCTGGCGCGCCATGCCGGCGCGCTGTGCTTTGCCGCCGCGGCGGTTTTCATCATCATGACGCTGCTGGAATTCTTCTATTTCCGCCGGCTGAGCGGTGGCCTGCCGTCGCTCGACGTGCGCCTTGGCGGGTTCACGCCCGATGAGGGCATGGCCTGGCTGACGGCACTCGGCCGACGCGGCAGCGAGATCATCCTGGTCTGGCACTATTTGACTTTCGACCTTCTCTTCCCGGCGCTGCTGTCGCTGACCATGGTCAGCCTGATCCTGGCAACGGGGCGGCGGCTGAAGAATTTTCGTGCCATGCCGGTGCAGCTTCAGGCGCTGTTCGCGCTGGTCATCGTGCTGCCCTACACATGCGCCGACTACGCCCAGAACATTGCGGTGGCGCGGCTTCTGTCCGATGCGCTGTCGGCCAACCCGGATTCTCTGTCTTTGGCCTCGTCGCTGATCGTCACCAAATTCGCGCTGCTGGCGATCCCCGTCATCGTCATCGCGTTTTTGATCCTTGCCGCCCAGCGGCGTCCACAGGCATGAACGACAGAGCAGGGGCAACGCCATGAGCCAGACCGCGATTTTCTGGCCGATGCTGGCGCAGGTGTTCCTCGTCTATATCGTCTATGTCGTGATGGGCCGGCGCCGCTACGGCGCGGTCAAATCGGGCGAGGCCAAGGTCGGTCAATACAAGGTGCGCACGACCGAGCCCGGGTCGAGCGTCACGGTTGCCAACAATCTCATCAACCAGTTCGAACTGCCGGTGCTGTTCTATGTGCTGTGTCTGGCGCTGCACGCGACCAATGGCGTCAATTATCTGACCCTGGCCTTGATGTGGATTTTCGTGATTTCCCGCTATGGCCACGCCTGGGTCCACCTCACCAGCAACAATCTGCGGTTTCGCAGCCGCGCCTTCTACGTCGGCGCGATCATTCTCTTGCTGGCATGGATCTGGTTCGCGCTACACCTGCTCGGAGCGGTGTAGGGCAGTTGTTTACCCTCCCCCTTGTGGGCATAGGCGCTAAGATAGGTATTGCCCTGCGGAATCGGGTGTGATTCTACACTGCGATGACACACGAATCGCTTGTTGATGACGGCTGGGCCGAGACGA
>NZ_JAMYRH010000033.1:0-6403 GCF_040321305.1 Mesorhizobium sp. M0478 | reverse complement strand
ACAGCACCACAAGCATCTCAAATCCACCAACATGCTGGAGCGGCTCAACGAGGAAATCCGCCGGCGCACCTATGTCGTGCGCATCTTCCCCAACACCGAAAGCTGCCTGCGCCTGGTCAGGGCCTTGGCCGTCGAGACCAACAAAACTGGATGGAGGCCTACCTGCGCGAGCACAAGAAGCTCACTCTGCGCCAAGCCGCATGACCAGCATATGGCCGCCCCATTTTGCAGGACTTGACGCACACAACCCGCTTTGCTCTCTCTACAAAGGCATCGGAGTTGCCGAGCCGCAACCGCCTTACATGCCACTGAAAGCGCCAGCCCGATGCTGACTCGCGCCATGTGAATTAAGAAGGGAGATCGAGCCGGCTTGGAGTGAGCCCAGGCTAAGATCTAAGCTCATCCACGTGCATGATCAGCTTACGACGGGCAGTCACGGCGTGGATGTGCCCGCGGTCAGGAGGCGTATCCAAGTAAACCCGCTGGGTAGATTGCAGTTCGGGATCCGAGGCACGCCCGCTGCCCGTAGCGATTTGAGGACAGCATTGTACACGATCCAACGCAATGACCGGCCGTCCGGCCTCTCGTGCAATTTAAATTGAAACGTCTGTCTTGCCGCTGCAGGTCGGCCCGTAAATCAAATGGATTAGCATGTGTTTACCGCTTAGAAGCCCTTGTTTTTCGAACTAACTGCCGACAACAAACTGGACAGGCTGTTCTCGTGGTTCGGTCCAGTTCACCAACGCCTATGTCGACATTTTAGGGCGCTTCACTACTAACGGGCACCGCACGATGGAAGCTCGTTCTCTCCGGCAAAGATACTCCCTGTGTTAGCTTCCGTGTTGTGTGCTTGCCCTCACCTGCGGGATACGGAAGGCCATCCCTAAAAGCATCGAATGCGGCAGCAACAGCGCGAATCCTAAAGCGATGCTCCCGCCGTACGCGGACAAAACCGTTTTCGAAGTCCACTATTTCGTCCTTGGCCAGCATCGCCAAACGCTCATCTGAACCGCGAAGACGGATCAAATCAGATCCGTGGGCGACACAGATTGCCGGCACGTCAGCCTCGAAATCGCACATTAATCGCTCGATGATTGCGGCTCGCAGGCGGTCGTCGTCTGTGAGGCGATGGCCCTTCGATGTCGCCAGTCGGCCAGCTGCGATGTGCCGGATGTAGAAATCCCGCGTAACTTCGTTTTGAACGTACCCCTGGCCAAAGCGGCCGATAGCCGACGCGCCGAAACCGATCAGGGTTCTGCAGGTATCGGCAGAGTAGCCCAACGAGTTACGTCGCAGGCGACCTGTTTCCTGTGCCAGCGCGAGCTCGTCGTGCGGCAAGGCGAAATGGTCGAGCCCGATCTCTCGGTAGCCGGCGGCAACCAGCGTCACGGCGGCAGCCGCATGCTGTTCAGCGCGGGCAGCGCTGTGGGGAAGAAATTCCGCCTCGATGAGGCGCTGGTTCTTTATTTGGGATGGGATATGCGAGTAGCCGAACAAGGCAAGCCGGTCGGGGCGCATGGCGACCGCCGCCCTCGCCGTCTCGACGCACGACTCCACCGTTTGACGCGGCAGGCCGTAGATGAGGTCGAAGTTGATCCGGTTTACTCCATGCCGGCGCAGCATTTCCACGGCAGCCGACGTCTGGGCCTCGCTCTGGATTCGGTTGATCGCTTTTTGAACAATGGGATCGAAGCTCTGTACGCCCAGGCTCGCGCGGTTCACGCCGGCCGCTCCCAAGCCTTCCGCCATCTCGGGCGTGAGCGTGCGTGGATCGATCTCGATGGCGACCGTAGCTGTTTTCGAGATGGCGAAGCGGCATCGCAGGAACTCCATCAGAGCGAGGAACTCGGCTGGTCCGATGAGAGACGGCGTTCCGCCGCCGAAATGTATGTCGCTCACGGGCAGCGTCTTCGGCACTCGCTCACAAACCAGACGGATCTCGTCACGCAGCGCCGCCAGATAGTTGAGGATGGGCGCATCATGGCGGGTGATGGTGGTTGGGAAGCCGCAATACCAGCAGGCTGATCGGCAGAACGGAACGTGCAGATAGAGTGACACCGGATCCTCAGCCGGCAGGTTCCTGAGCCATGCCTCATAAGCCTCGGCGCCGACCGCCCCGGAGAACTCCGACACAGCCGGATAGATAGTGTACCAAGGCAGCCGGGCCTCTCGAAATTTCGTGGTCTGCAAAGGCACAATCCCATACTGATAACAACCAACCCTACCCACCGCGCCCGCCTGGGTCCTTGCGCTATGTCAGTCCGTTCCGTTTGGGCTCGAATCTAGATCTTTTTTAGCAATGGGCCACAGGCGCCGCTGCCCATCACTTCGCGCTACGGCACCCTGAACGACGTTTACGAGGCCCCGGACGCCGATGACTGGGAATCGACCAACTACGCCAATCTCGTCGGCTCGCCGGATGCGTCGACGCTGCAAGCGTCCGGCCGGCTTCGGGCCCTCAAGCGGCTCTTCGCGCCGACGCCGGGGGGGCAAGGACCTCCTTGACCAGGGCGCCAGCGTCGATTTGGTGTTGCCGGTGGCAAGCGTGACGGATCCGCTCTTCAATCGGATCCTGGGGGGACTGGCGCCCCTCAAAACCGGTGGCGCGGAACGAGCCCCGATCTGCATCTTGAAAGGCGCGTTTACCAGCCGATGGAGCGCCTCGACCGATCGCGTGCTCGACCGCTTTGAAGTCGCCTACACGCCCTCCCCGTATAATGTACCTGCAAACCGGCACGTGCTCGCACAGCTGAGTGACTTCAACAAGCTGAAGCTTGCGCTGGCGAGCGACGATCCCGAAGTCATCGCCCGCGCGCCCAAACTGAGCCGTTCCGGACGTGTCGTGACCTTCCTCACCTATCCCGATGCGGCGGTGCCGATGCCATCCGCGGGCTACCTGCCCGCCACGGCGCCTTGGCTGGTCGCAGCGCCTCCTCCGAGCGGGCGGTTCTTTGGCTATTTCCTGTCGCATTCTTCACACAGGACGCCCGCGGCGAGGAGCGCGACGCCGAGACGGAGCGGCTGGCGAGCGAAACGCTGCGCTTCATAAATTACCTGACCCCGCAATTGGCTTGGACGCTCGACGGATACCTGCAACATCAATACACGCAGCGCTACCCGTTGACGGCCCCGACGGTGATGTTGCCGCTTGCAACCGATATCCAAACCCCTGCCACAGCTGCGCTGCGGGACGACCATGGCAGCGAACTGCCGCTGATGGGCTGGCGGTTCTATCTCTCGCCTGCGCACTTCGAACTTGGTTTCTTGCGGCAATACCTCAAGAAGGCTCTGGCGCCGGCTGACAATGGCGAGGCAAGGCCAACCGCGCTCCGCTCCATTTATGAGCCGCTGGCGGACCTGATTTTGGCCGTGGACCGCGGCAGCGCCGAACTGGTGTTGCAGCGCTGGGCCTATGAGGCCGATGCCCGCGCGGGGGCGTGCCGTCGCAGAGCGGCGCCCTCACCGCAAACGTGGCAAAGGTTGGAACACACAAGCGCGCGCTAAAGGCGTCTGATTCACCTAATGAATTCAAGATCCTTCGGGACTTGCTGCGCCAGCCGCTCGACAAGTTCCAAGCCGCCGTCAAGGTCTTCGCCTCTGGCGTGAAAGACGACTGGCTGACGATCACGATACCGTGCCCGGTTGGACGGAGCGGACTGGGTTCCGCAAGCCCTGTCACTGACGGCAGCGACGTGCTGCGCCTCGGCCTTCGCCTGGAGCGCCCGAGCGATGCGGTGGTGCCGGCGGGCATTGCCGACCCAATGCGGCCGCAGGCCACGCCTGGATTTGGCCTTGCAGTCGACAAGAACGAGGTCGCCATCTAACCGGAACTGCAAGGCGACACCTTTGCCGATCTGCATGACGGGGCGGCCACAGAGCTGGGCAAATATGTCTCGGCCAGCATGAAGACCTCACTGCGCGAACGCCTCGACTGGCTGCGTGCGATCCGGGCCGCGCCCGCGCTGCGCTCGCCGCTCCGACTCGCCCGCCGACGCCTTTGGCCTGCGCAACACCGTGCGGGCTCTCCTGCCCGACGTGGCCGCACGCATGGCCGCGCTGGTGACCTATGTGCACAATGACGACCCAGCTTCGGGAACCGACGCGCTGTTCGAACACGTCAAGGACCTTTCGGCAGAGCTGGCCGGCCATCTTTCGATGACGCTGAAGAGCCTGCTCATCACGACCCCGGGGCTCTTCGCCACGACCAAGGGCTTCGGAGTGGCGATCTTCGAACCCGATTCCTGTACCAACGGCACTACTCCTTGCAATTGCGTAAGCAGATCCATCCCGCACTCGCGCCAGGCGAGACCGCTAGCGACCCGTCGCGCTTTGATGTCGACCGTTTCCTCTTTCCTCTGTTCCACAACGCTGTGGCGGGGCGTTACGTTGTCGACATACTCGACGACGCCCGATATGATGACGAGTTCGAGATCGATGGGAGCGTTTTTGACCCGCCGCGGCCGCTGTGGACACGCGGCGGATCTGGCGTTGTGCTTGGGTCGGGCGGCGCGAAACTGCGCCAGCGCGGCGATGCCCAAGCGCGCAGCGGCGAGGACGTCATCGAGCAGCATAATCGCTTCGACGATGGCCTCGCCCCGGCCCGCCAGATCGAAGCCGATGTCGTGCATTGGAACCCGAACTGGACCGAACCGGTCGCCCCGAACACCCGGCGCTTCTACATGCTGCCCTCGCGACGTCGGCCCGCGACGCCAGTGAAGCAGAAGCCCAGCGCCGACAGCGGACCGCCTCGCGCGCCGCTGCCGGTGAATCTGACAACGCCCATGCGGCCCCTGAACGATCAGCTGGCCGACCTCCTGAAAGGTCGTCTCGATGATAAGAAGATGGTGGCCTTCGGCTCGGGCGGCACAGGGCTAAGAGCGAAGCGCCGCAATCCAACCCTGAAAGGGCTGATCCAGCCGACAGCAATGGGCTAGCCGCGCCCGGCTGGTGGCATCTCGAGAGCTATGCCTCCGAGCACTATTTCGTGCTGGAGGGTGACGAGGAGTCCTCGGGCTCCGAAGGCCCATTCCACAATGACCGCATCCGCATCGAGGTCGAGATTGGCGACAGCCCGTTCGTGGACGAGGATGCCGTCGCGCCAAAGACATACGCCGTCGAGGGTGAACTCGGCGACTGTTCGCATACCAGCGTCTGCGGGTCGCAAACCAAGCGGCGTGATCCCGAAGCCCGCCAAGATCTCGCGTGCTAACCTTGAGAAGCAGCTCCGCGACTGGCTGGCCCCAACGACTGCCGACGATGGGCTCCTGGTCCCGGCGCCGCCGGTCGTGGACTCCGGCGAGCGAGCATCGCAGAAGGGTAACAGCACGACTGTCGTGGCCGGCTTCACGCCCCAGCAAGTCGGATGCCGCGCAGCGGCTCGAGAATCAATGGCCGCAAGGGATTGGCGCGGTGCTGGCCGCCGAAATCATGGATCTCGATGCCGATCCAAAGCCGCAGGATCGCTTTGTGCTGAGGGTGGTTGTGCTGGACGAACCCTGGCGCTACGCGCGCGTGCGGGTCCGGATCGAGCGCAACAGGACGTCAACGACGACAAGCTGCCCGACATCAACCCGCTGTTCCAGATGATCGGGGAATTCTCCAGCTGGAGCAGTCATGGGCGCGAGCCGATGCTCCTTGATTTGCGCGACAGCGAGGTACTGGGCTTGACAGCCGAGGCAGTTCAATTGGCTGCGAAGCTGACGCTTGGCGAGTTCCTCAAGAAAGATATGACTACTCCCCTCGACTACGGCGATCAGGTTGGGACAGCCGTTGACGCCCAATTCACCGCATCGGGTTTCGGGCGGCTTCCTCTGTGGAACCCCGATCGTGTTCGACTGGGGCAGTACGCGGTCTCTGGCATGGTGATCCAACTGCGAGCGGACCTTCATCCGCGCTACGCAAGGGCCGAGCTGAACGATCAGATTGAGGAGCGCATCGAGGAGATCCCGCGCGTACATTTGGCGCCCATGCCGTCCGACCCGACTATGCCAAGGCGTGACTTCGCGCCAGTTCTCAAGGGCTTCACGCACACTGACGTGCCCTCGGCCCATCATGCGGTGCGTATCAATTGGACCAACGCCGCTGGCGAGCTAATGGTGAGTTGCGCGTGGCCAGTGCGATTCCAATCATGAAACGCAACGAGAGGCGCAGCCGAGCGATCTTGATTTTTGCTGATGCCATCGCACTAGGGTGCTCGATGCGACTCGAACGCGGCCTCGCCTTCGAAGCGCGGCTGTTCAGCGCCCTGCCCTCCTCGCGGCGCAGCGGGCATTGGTGGCGACACTGGCGGAGATGTATGTCCAGGGCGTGTCGACCCGCAAGGTGAAGGCGATCACGGAAGAACTGTGCGGCCATGCCTTCTCGGCCTCGTCGATCTCGGCCATCAACAAGCGGCTGGACGAGA
>NZ_JAMYRH010000032.1:0-8122 GCF_040321305.1 Mesorhizobium sp. M0478 | reverse complement strand
TAGGGCAGATGGTCAGCGGCGGCGCGCCGGTCGGCACCTGCTGCCGCCTCGCAACGAGGGTTTCAAAACTCGTGCCAATTGGCCGAACGAGGCGAAGAAAACAATTTTTAGTGCATGTTTTCAGCAATTTGGCCCGAGTTAATAAGAGAAATTGGCTAAATAAGCCTCTGTATCGCTGGCCCGACAAAATGACAGAATGTCGGATGGAGTCACCTGAGACCGCTATACGTTGACGTCGGGGAGCCACAACGGCAGGCGACGCCTTTCTCCTCCCCGCGTGCGGCAGGGCTGTTCGGGGAAACGGTCTGGGAATGGAAAAGGCGGCGGGCGCATGCCCCGTATGACGGCGGCTCTGGTTTTCGAGACTCAGAGGGGACGAGGCATGCGGGTTTGCTTGCGGAACGTGTTGTGCAGAAATTCAGAAGCCTGCTTTTGTAGACGGAAAGTAGCGCCTGACGATTCAGCCATCTAGGAGAGGTAGGAACCAATCCCGCGAGTTCAAAGGGGCTGTCGGAAGGGCTGAACGCTTTGATATGGAATATGGATCGGCCAGAATGGGCCACTCGTTATGGAAACCGCGGTCGGACATGGAATAAGGCGCAGCGCTTGAATGACGGGCGGTTCCGCTTCCCCTCGCGGTAGGAAGCTTGCCCATTAGTTCCGGGAAACGCCCGGCGCTGACGCACTGTCGGCTTTGTCGCGCTCTTGACGATGGCAGTTCGGCTTCGTTGCTGATGCGCTCTCATCTAAACCTTTGAATAATCTGCAGAACAATTTTTTCTGATGCTCCTTCTGCTCAGTTGGCATGACTTTTGAAGCCTTGTAGCCAGGCTGCAGGAGCTGCCGGGGCGGGTGGCAGAAAGCGCCCGGCGTATTGCCAAGCACTTGGCCAGAGGAAGCCTAATGGACGAGAGGATGCCTTTCCAGGCAAATGGCGAAACTCAGGCGCGCGCCGCCCAGCTTTGGGAGAATGCATCGCGCAATGCGCTCAATGGGTTGGTACGCTTGCTGTTCGCCAAGGGTCTTTTTGAACGAGACGGATTATTGTGGGCCTGCGATTGCCACCAAACCGGGCTCCCCCTTTGGGTGTCACGCCGCGACTTGTATTTCACCCGAGCTGCGTCGTGCACCTGCGGAATATTGCAAAATCGGGGTCCTCCGAAGCGTTGGACGAATCCGGCGCCCGGTACCAAATCGATGCTCCCTCCGGTCTTATAGGGCAGGTCGCGGCTGCCCTGGCATTTCGCCTGCATCGGACGGACTGGAGAATCTTTTGCGCGACGCCTTTGAACCGGATCCAGTTCATACTGGCAAGGCGGAGGTTCGGGCACCCAAGAAAAGAGGATTCAATGCAGATGCTCGCTCCACCAATCAAATTGAAACTTCGGACATCGAATGGCGCGCCGGGCGCAGCCCGGGAGGCGGCCTCGTGCGATGTTGCGCATGGCCGTCAGATCAGGCCCACAGAGCCGTCCGCCCTAGCCCAGAAATTTGTACTTGGTATCGCATACCGAGCGCTCGAGGCGGTGCGCTATAAGGCGTCGATTCCTTCGGAGGCAGAAACACAACTATCCATGTTGCGGTCGCTCAGGGCGACGCCGACTTCACCGCGCAATGCAGCGCTCGCGTCGCTGACTCAGTGGATGGGCCGCGAGCGCGCGGGAGAAGGTGCCCGGGTCCACGCGGTCTGCCACAACGAAGTCGACACGCCGTTGCTGCGCACCGGCTTCGCCATACGAGGGCTGGATCCGAATACGGCGATGGCCGACCTAGACTACTCGGTACCGCTTGTTCGCCTCGCGCGACCGGAAGACATCGCTCATGTTGTCCTCTTCTTGGCGTCCGATGCCGCGCGTTACATATGCGGCGCGCTTGTCGAGGTGAACGGCGGAAAGGCTGTGGCATGAGCCGCTTAGCCGGGAAGGTCGCCCTCGTGACCGGCGCTAGCAGCGGCATTGGGGCGGCAATCGCCGACAGGCTTGCCGGCGAGGGAGCCAGGGTCTTTGCGGTTCAGCTTGAGGGTGCTGGCCGTATAGAAACAATAATCGCGGACCTTTGCGACCCCGACGTTCCGGCCGTGATCATTGACGATGTCGTTCAACAGGCTGGCCGGCTCGATATCCTGGTCAACAACGCCGGGCGCATGGTTGAAGCCAAAGTAGATGAGACGGGGCTGGACGAGTGGCGACGCACAATGGCGCTCAACCTTGATGCTCCTTTCCTGCTGATCCGTCGTGCCATGCCTCATCTTTGCAGAAGCCGCGGCGCCATCGTTAACATCGGCTCGATAGAGGGATTGGCGTCCAACCCCGGGCATGCGGCCTATTGTGCCTCGAAGGCAGGGCTGCATGGCCTGACGCGTGCCGTGGCGGTCGATGGCGGGCCAGACGGGGTGCGTTGCAACGGCGTGGCTCCTGGCTGGATCGATACGGATCTCAACGCCAATTTCGTCGCCGCTTTGCCCGAGCAGGCGCGGGGGCGGCTGGGTGCCATTCATCCGTTGGGTCGAACCGGCCGTGTTGAGGAAGTCGCGGCTATGGTCGCATGGATCGCCTCCGACGAGGCTTCATTCGTCACCGGCCAGATCTTTGTCGTGGATGGTGGCCGCACTGCCAAGCTAAGTCTTCCATAAAGGTAAGATCGCCTTCCGAAGGACCTCAAACGTCGGTGTGGAACGCCATTCTTCCGCCGGAGCAGGAGAGCCCGGCTTTTGAAGACAGGCTCGGCTGCGATAGGCGGATCATCGGCTGCCGGCTGCGCAGGACTGGCGGCTGCGCGGCGCCTTATCCGTCACCCGCGACCACCGGCATTGTCGTCGAGCTGAGGCGTGGGGGCGCGAAGAGACCCGCCGGACGCAAGTTCAGGCTTCTCGATCAAGCTGCCGCACGATTTCTCGACCGAGAGCAATGGCGGAATCTTGACCGCGATCGCGAGAAAGACTCGGATAAATGGTGCGGCAATTGATTTCGCCGTCAATGCGGCCGCGAGTACGGTTTGGAAGAAGAAGGCACGGCCGGAAAAACCCACCGACAACCGCCTTGTGGCTTCAGGCCAGCGCAGCGGCGCTAAATGGTCGCGACCAGGAATAAATTCGTCAGCATCGCATTGGCGGCGAGGTCAACGTACCAAGCTGGGCGCCCTGCCGCGTGAACAGCATGTAGGCTCTCACGAGCACGAAAGAAGGGATCACGATGTCACCGCTGAGGAGAAGCATCCGCCTTATCACAATCATGTTGAACGTATGAACGCGGGACAGCCCGTGACCGCCGCGATGGACACTGGTCAAACTGGCCTCCCTTAACATCGCAAGTTTCCGAAACGCCTCCAGGGCTCCGGTCCACCGCCGTGATCAAAACGTTAAGAGGTCCCCGTTGCCGCGCATGGATGCAGCATGAGTGACATGGTTTTGAAGGAAGCGGCTGTACTGGGGCGTATGGCAGAATCGGTACGCTGCGGACGGCGAGAATGGTGAATTGCTCGGCGACGGGTGAATTTGGATTGAAGCGTAGCTTACCTATCGCTTGCGCGTCGGATGATCATCCTGATCAATTAGAAATAGCACCGGCGCGCTGCGACGCACCACCGTCCACTGGACCGCTCGCTTCTCCCCTCTTCCGCACTCAGGGCTTTTCACGGGGAGCGCAGTCCTGTTCGATGGGATTAATGGGATTTTTTTGAAGGCCGGCGGAGCGGCTTTCGGCGACTTGACGAGGCATTTGCCGATTAAGGCGGTCGATCCTCTGGATTTTGGGCAGACCCCTCCTCATGCCGGCTTCCCGCCAGGCGGATGGAGGGCTCCGATCATGGTCCGCAGATTGTAGGCGCAGGCGGCCAGCATGCACTACGTGCGGTTGGTGACGAGGTTGAAGAAGCACAGGCGCCATATGCTGTAGCGCCCCTTGAACACAGCGAAAGGACGCCCGACCGCCGCCCGCACCTTGGCGGTCGGCCGGTTGCGTGGCGCGCCGGCAGCTCGGGGTCGTGCTTGTTGGGCCGCCGCATCAGCCGGTCCTTGATCTTGGCCTCAGCGAGCCGATCATGCCTGGCATGGGTGTAGTAGGCCTGATCGCCATAGGCCGCGTTCTCATCGCCGCAGATCAAGCTGTCCGCCGGCTAGGTGCCGGTGACCGAGGCGTCGCTTACTTCGACACGCCGGATCAAGGTGTGTTCCCGATCGAGCAGGTCTGGCAAAATTTACGCGCTAACTTCCGCTCCAACAGCGTCTTCGACACATCGACGACATCATCGGCACCGCCTACGACGCATGGGAAAGGCTTGCCGCAAAGCCCGACGCAATCACCTCAATCGGAATGCCGAAGTGGGCACATTGAGGTCATTTGTGAGGGCCGTTGGTATTAGCACGTAACCGTAACGCATTTGCCTGCCACCAAAGGGCCGGGCCACACATGATCGGCGCCGGAAACGAACTTACCGAAGTTATGAATTTTGCCAGTCAGTCATGAACTTGTAGGCGGCCGGCTCGGGGGCAACCTTTGGCGCTATTTTACATCCTCGGATCAGATTGTTCCCTTTCGATCTGCTCGAGTAAGGCGCGAGATTGCACGCAATCCCCGGGATACCGGCACGCATCAGACTGACCATCCGCGCAGCAATGCCGTGCGTCCACCGCCCCGAGTTTCTCTCTCGACGTTTCGAAAGGGGCCATTCCTGTCGATCGCGATGTCTCACCCGGAACGCCTTGCGGTCTCCCGGAACATCGCAGCGAGAAGCTCTCGACCGCCTGCCGAACCCTGTCATTTTCGGCGGACCGCTTAAGTCGGAACGTACGGTACGGTGCATCGGTGGCATTTCTTCCTGATCCGTGGCGGCATGAGCAGCGAGCCACGAAGCTCCCATTCGAACGAGATTTCTGAAGAACCCACGCCCAGTGAACGTCATCCCGACCCATGATGCCGATCACCGCACCACTATGCCTTCGGACCATGCAAAGGCGCGCCGGCACGAGTTCTAACTTCGAGCGTCCCGCTCTTCGGCCGAGATCTTCCGCAACCACTCGCGCAGCCGCTCGGCCCACAGCGATAGGGTCCGATTGTCATTCCAGGTCAGATAATATCCTCCCGGGGCGTCCAGCTCGAGGTCGGTATTCCTGACGAGCTTGCCCGCTTCGACCGATGTTCGCACCAGCCGGTGCCAGCCCACCGCAACGACCTGATCAGCCTGGGCGGCTTGCAAAGCCACGAAGAACTTGCTGAACCTATGGCCACGAAGCGGCTCGCGGGGAATCCAGGCGCGGCGCAGGATCTCGTCCCAGCCGGCCCAGTCGGGTTCGATCCACTGAACGTGCAGGAGTGGCAGTTCGGGCAAGCACTCGGCGGCCACATCGCTGTGCTCCTGGGCGAAGCCGGGATCGCAGACAGGATCGCCAAACAACAGTTCCGCTCTCTCGTAAGGCCATGAGCCGAAGTCATAGCGGATACGCAGCTCGACTTCCGCGCGCCGATGGTCGCGTGAACTGTCAGAAATCACATGGTCGACCGTGATATCACCATGCCGTGACCAAAAGCGCGGCATGCGGAGTACCAGCCACATCGACGCGAACGCATCGGTAGAGGCAATCGTGACATTCCACGAACGACCCCCGCGTTTAATGGTCCTGACGACCTGGGACGCCTTGGAAAAACTCCTTGCCAGCACGGTGTAGAGGTCTTTGCCATCGCTGGTAAACATCAAGCCGGTTCCTGATCTTACAAACAGCGGAACACCAAGGTCGTCCTCAATGGCTTTGATCTGCCGACGGATCTCTCCCGACGTCATGTCAAGCTCGGAAGCCGCAAGCTTGAACGAGAGATGGCGTGCCGATGCCTCGAATACCTCGAGGGCAGTGAGGGACGGGAGATCATAATAGCGATGGTCCATTGAACCCTCCAATCAGATCGGCAGAGAGACTGATCAATCATCACCGGCCTTCGTGACGGATTGCGGCCGTCCGTGTGGCCCAAGCAAGTTGCGTGCCGAATTGGCGCACCGTTTTAGTTGCACCACTCACCCATACCCGACGGCCGGTTCTGGCGACCGTTACGTCAGGTTTCCGACATTCTTGTCCAGCTTCGGACACAAGGTTTGTGGATAGACATGCGCGGGATCATCACACTGACGAGGTCGGATCCGGCCACCGTATAGGAGTATGAAGAAGCCCCCCATCACGCCACCGTTTCCCTGCCGAGGTGGTCAGCGCGGGAGGTCAGCGGCGAAACGGTTCGCCATTGGGCGAGAAGCTCGGACGTAGGGCTAGCTGCGACCGGCCTTGCCGCTCGCCAGGATCGGCACGTTGGGGGCCGCACCATGCAGACGCTTCGCAGCAAACACCATGCGCCTCGATCAGCGCGTGCACCGGCTTCAAAAGCGCGGCACAGGCCCGACCTGGTCCGCCAGCGCGGTGATAGCGCTCGCTCTGCAGGTTCAACGGCTAATGCTGGGCAAACTTCTCAAACAGGATCATCGCCAAAGGTTCGGCCCAGCAAAGCCGCGCGGCGTCACATCACATGGCCAGTTCGACGGAGTGGCAATGACCATGCGTTCGCGCGGCAGATGCTCGGGACACAGCTTCCTTGACTGTCGCTTGCGCTCGAAGGCTCTGAGCTTTGTCGACGACCGAGCCGCCACCGTCGCTGTGCCTGACAGTATTCCTTCACCCATGGCGCTTTATCTGAAATGCATTCGGCGGGCGACTTTCGAAAGCCCGCCCGTTTGCGAAGTGGCTCGCCAATGTATCTTGACATTGTAGCTCTCCGCAATGATGCGCGGCAGGCAGTGTCGCGGGAGTAAGTGCCTGTCCGCACTCATCCGGCATTGGCCAAGTGAGCGTAACTTGCTGCGAAACGCCCGAATTTGTGCTCACCGCAAGTCACCGGCTTGTAGCGAAGCGGGTTGCTGTCCGTAACACATGAGGGCAATGGTTCGATGATCGCATTGAAATCAGCGTCGATAAAGAATGGGATCGAGTATCGCTCGCGTCCCGAGGTATTCACCACGCGGTGCATGTTCGCCAGGTATAGATCGTTCGTGAGCCGCTGAATCAGATCGCCAATATTGATTACGAATGTGCCGTGGACCGGAATGCCCTCGACCCAATCGCCATATCGGTTCATGACCTGAAGACCACCCACGTCGTCCTGCGCCAGGATGGTCAGATTGCCGTAATCCGTGTGAGCGCCAATACCGATGATCTCTTCGCCAACACAGCCACTCTGCGGCGGGTAGTGAAGCAGGCGCTGAATGCTGATGGGGTTGCGCGTGAGGTTCTCGAAATAGCTTTCCGACAGGTCCAGACTGAGCGCAATGCCCTGCAAGAGTTTTTTCGCGAGGTCCACCATCTTTTGATGGTATCCGTATGTCAGTTCCCGAAACTCGGGCAGACTTGAGGGCCACTGGTTGGGGCCAAAGAACGGACCTTCCAGCGTCGGACGTTCAGGTCCGAAGTCAAAGCACTCCTTCAGATCTTTCGTTTTACCCGGATCGGTGTTCTCCCCGAACGGCTCAATGTATCCGCGAAGGGCCACATCGGATTTGCTAACATGCAATGTCATCTTGTGCGACATGGGCAGATCAAAGAACCGGCGGCTCACATCGAATACCGAATCCACAAAATCCTGAGCAATACCGTGGTTCTTCACATACATGAACCCAGTGTTCGACAAGGCCCAACGTATCTCCTTGGCCACCACCTGTTTGTTGCTGCCATCAAGAAGCGGCGCTATATCAACCAGGGGGATCTTGTCAAAGCTTTCTCGCTTAGCGCGAAGTTTGTCGTCCAGTCTGACCACGAGATCCTTAGACATGAGTACACCTTTGTTTGACAATGGGAGTTGGCACAGCGATTTTGGGCAGTTTTCTTTTGTTTAACTGGCCCGTGAAGAACTGTCAGGAAGCCTGGATTGCTTGTGCGATGCGTTCTTTCGGGCTGCCGTGCTCAACCAGGTGAAGAACCCGAGCTCCTTGGCAGGGCATAGTAACCCCTCGCGATCTTGGCGTCGTTTTGCATCGGCTGCCAGCTTCGCTAGCGAGATTTGCGGTATCGTGGTCATGGCCGCTCCTCCCTTGGTGCGTTGGCCTTCTCGGGCACCTGGAAAACCCAGTAATGCGCATCCTCCTCGGCGACGTA
>NZ_JAMYRH010000031.1:0-9329 GCF_040321305.1 Mesorhizobium sp. M0478 | reverse complement strand
CGCATGAACCGCACGATCAAGGATGCGACCGTCAAACGCTTCTACTACGAGAGCCATGACCAACTGCGCCAGCATCTCGCCGATTTCGTCTTAGCCTATAATTTCGGCCGTCGACTGAAGACCCTCAAGGGCCTCACGCCCTTTGAATACATCTGCAAAATCTGGACAAAAGAGCCCGAACGATTCAGGCTCGATCCAACCCATCAAACCTTGGGACTAAACACCTAGCCTACCTTCGCGTTTTTCAGCACCTCGTTGATCCTGGCCTGCCAGCCCTTGCCGGTCGCCTTGAATTTACTGATGACATCCTGATCCAGACGGATGGACACGACTTGCTTAGGCTTCTCCACGGCTGGCCGGCCACGAGCACGCCTTATGCTCTCGAAAAGTTCTGGAAACACTTCCGCGAAAGGCCTGGCTTGCGCCAACTGTTCGTCTGTCGTCTCCGCATCGTCGGGATCATCAACAATTTGTCTTTGAATTTCCCCTTCCTCCGCATCGGTAAGCGGTCGAACACGCGATTTAGGATTGTTCATATACTGACCTTTCTCTTTCGGCTGGCACGGCGCATCGAGATCACCGAAATCGCCTCCGAACCAAGCGGCTTGAAAATCACGGCCAGGATGATCTCTCCGAATTCGCCAATCGCCTTGAACCGGTCGGCCTTGGCTGGAAGGACGGTTGAAGTCGCAAAAAAACTCAATATCGAGTTCGGCAAAATCGAGACCCCGGCTGTCCAGGTTCGTCACGCGCTTTGGCTCATCCCAAACGATTTTCAGGCGAAATCCTCATCACGTTGGGTTCAGTTAATAAATGTAATACATTAATTATAATCCTGCAACATCAGGGCAAAACAATCGGGCTACATATCGTGGCGTCGTCGCGGCGACACCGGCCGTCGCCCGTTTGACTTCATGACATGCCCGCTCCATGCGTCACTGACATCCTGGAGCATCGCATGAAAACCATCACCGAATTTCCCCGCAAGGTCGTCGAATTCCCCGATATGGGCATCGTCATGCCGGATGGTTGCCGGCTGTCGGCGCGGGTTTGGATGCCGGAGGACGCCAGCAGCGATCCGGTGCCGGCGATCCTCGAGCACCTGCCCTACCGCAAGCGCGACGGCACCATCTTTCGCGATCAGCTGACGCATCCCTATTTTGCCGGCCACGGCTACGCCTCGATCCGCGTCGACATGCGCGGCAATGGCGATTCCGAAGGTCTGATGGACGACGAATATTCCGAGCAGGAATTGCAGGACGCCTGCGATGTGATTGCCTGGGCGGCAGCACAGCCCTGGTGCAACGGCAGTGTCGGCATGATGGGCATTTCCTGGGGTGGCTTCAACTGCCTGCAGGTGGCGGCCAAGCAGCCGACGGCGCTGAAGGCGGTGATCAGCCTGTGCTCGACCGTCGACCGCTACGCCGATGACATCCACTACAAGGGCGGCTGCCTTTTGACGGAAAATTTCGGCTGGGCCTCGACCATGTTGTCCTATTCGTCGCGACCGCCGGATCCGCTGATTGCGGGCGATAACCGCTGGCGCGACCTCTGGCTGACGCGGCTGGAGAACCAGTCTTTCCTTCTGCCGCTCTGGCTCAGCCATCAGCATCGCGACGCCTATTGGAAACGCGGTTCGATCTGCGAGGATTTCTCCGCGGTCAAAGCCGCCGTGCTGTCGATCGGCGGCTGGCATGACGGCTACCGCAACACGATTTCGCATCTGGTCACCAACATCCAGGCGCCGGTGAAGGGCATTGTCGGGCCATGGATCCACAAATACCCGCATTATGCCGAACCCAAACCCGCCATCGGCTTCCTGCAGGAGGCGTTGCGCTGGTGGGACAGCTGGTTGAAGGGCGTCGACACCGGCGTCGAGGCCGACCCGGACTACCGCGCCTATGTCATGGACAGTGTGCGGCCGGCGCGCTGGCACCCGGAGCGGCCGGGCCGTTGGGTGGCCGAACAGGAATGGCCGTCTCCCAACATCAAGGTCGGGGCGATCGAACTCATTGCTGACGGCGTCAGGCCGGCGATCGTGGCGACCCCGCAAAGCTGCGGGCTCGCCGGCGGCGAATATTTTCCCTTCACCTTTGGCCCGGAACTGCCGGGCGACCAGCGCCCGGACGATGCGCTGTCCGTCTGCTTCGATCAGCCTGTGCTTGCCGAGACACTCGACATCGTCGGCGCGCCGGAGCTTCTCATCCGGGTGTCGTCCGATCGCCCGCAGGCGAACATCGCGGTTCGACTGTGCGACGTGCACCCCGACGGCGCCTCGGAACTGATCTCCTACGGCGTGCTCAACCTGACGCATCGTTCTTCGCACGAACAGCCGCAAGCGCTGGTGCCGGGCGAAACGGTTTCGGCGCGCGTTATTCTCGACCAGTGCGCCTACCGCGTGCCGGCCGGACACCGCCTGCGCATCGCGGTTTCCAATGCTTACTGGCCGATGATCTGGCCGTCGCCGGAGCCGGTGCGGCTCGACCTTTCAGCGGCGACGCTGAGGCTGCCGCTGCGCCCGCTCGCAAAAGCCGACGAGACGTCGTTCCAGTCTCCCGAAGGCGCAACACCCTGGGCAACCGCGACAGTTCGTGCAGCGAATTCCGAGCGTCACGTCGATCGCGATGAGAAGACCGGCATCGTCACGCTGTCGATCACGGATGATTTCGGAGAAGTGCGCGATCTCGCGCATGGACTGGCCAATGGCAGCATTGCCCGCGAGAGCTGGACGATCCACCCCGACGACCCGCTGTCTGCCTCGGGCCGCACGCACTGGACGCAGACCTTGTCGCGAAACGGATGGTCGGTGCGCACCGAGACGTCGGCTGAAATGCGCTGCGATGCGCAAAACTTCATCGTCAGCGCCAGAATCGAAGCCTATGAGGGCGAAACGCTGGTTTTCGAACGCGATTTCGAAGAGACGATCCCGCGCGACCTGCTCTGAGCGTCGACCCGACTGGTCCAGTTGCGACGCACGATTTACGCCACGGCATGTCGCATTCCGTCTTGCTTACGGCTTTGCCTTCCGGTCAATATCCCTTTGGTAACAACAAGCAAAAAACGACCATAAGGTCGAACCAACAGAGTGAGGAACTCAAATGTCCAACGAACTCGAATATCTGAGCCGGCGCGTTGCGTCCGGCAAGCTGAGCCGTCGTGATTTCCTCGGCCGCGCCGCAGCACTCGGCGTCACAGCGCCCTTCGCCAATATGCTGCTTTCCAGTGCGGCTCGCGCGGAAGGCCCGGTCAAGGGCGGCACGCTGAAGGCCGGCCTCGTAGGCGGCGAATCCACGAACAGCCTGGACCCGGCTTTGTTCATGACGCAAGTGCCGTTCGCCTTTGGCAAGATGTGGGGCGAGCTGATCGTCGAGCTGTCCCCGGAAGGCAAACTCGAGAACCGCATCGCCGAAGAGATCGGCTCGTCGGACGACGCCAAGGTGTGGACGCTGAAAATCCGCGACGGCGTCGAATTCCACAACGGCAAGACGGTGACCGCTGAGGATGTGGCGGCAACCCTCGAGCGCCATTCCGATGAAAAATCGAAGTCCGGCGCGCTGGGCTACATGAAGGGCATCGACAGCATCAAAGCCAGTGGCAAGGAAGTCGTCCTGACGCTGAAGGAGGCCAACGCCGACCTTCCCTATCTCCTCAGCGACTACCACCTCATCGTCCAGCCCAACGGCGGCAAGGACAAGGCGGATGCCGGCATCTCGGCAGGACCCTACAAGGTCACCACCAACGAGCCCGGCGTGCGCCATGGCGGCGAGCGCTTCGCCAATTACTGGCAGGCCGACAAGATGGGCCATGCCGACCAGATCGAGATCATCGTTATCAACGACGCGACCGCGCGCACGGCGGCCCTGCAGGGCGGCCAGGTCAACATGATCAACCGCGTCGAGCCGAAGATCGTCGACCTGATCAAGCGTGTACCGGGCGTCACCATCCGCAACCATGCCGGCCCCGGCCACTATGTCTTCATCATGCATTGCAACACCGCGCCCTTCGACAACAGCGACCTGCGCATGGCGCTGAAGCTCGCGATCGACCGTGAGGAGATGCTGAACAAGGTGCTGCGCGGCTACGGCTCGCTCGGCAACGACTTCCCGATCAATTCGTCCTATCCGCTGTTTTCCGAGATCGAGCAGCGCAAATATGATCCCGACAAGGCCAAGTTCCACTACAAGAAGTCGGGCCATGACGGCACCGTGCTGCTGCGCACCTCCGACGTCGCCTTCCCGGGCGCGGTCGACGCCTCGCAGCTCTTCCAGCAGAGCGCGGCCAAGGCCGGCATCAAGATCGAGCTCAAGCGCGAGCCCGGCGACGGCTACTGGAACGAGGTCTGGAACAAGCAGCCCTTCTGCGCCTCCTATTGGGGCGGCCGCTCGACCCAGGACCAGATGTACTCGACCGCCTATCTGTCGACCGCCGACTGGAACGACACCCGTTTCAAGCGTCCGGACTTCGACAAGCTGGTGCTGGCTGCACGCGCCGAACTCGACGAGACCAAGCGCAAGCAGATGTACCACGACATGGCCGTGCTGGTGCGCGACGAGGGCGGCCTGATCCTGCCGATGTTCAATCAGTTCATCGATGCGACAGGCGCCAAGGTCGGCGGCTGGGTCGACGATCCGCATCAGGAGCTGATGAACGGCTACGCGCTGGCGAAGTGCTGGCTCGAAGCCTGAGCCCGGCTTTGCGGATATGTCCTCACCCGTCGTGAAACTTGTAGCCCAGCGCGTTGCGCTGGGCATCGTCCTCTTGCTGGCCGTTTCGGTCCTGATCTTCGCCGGCACCCAGATCCTGCCCGGCGACGTCGCGCAAGCCATTCTCGGACAGTCGGCGACGCCGGAATCGCTCGCCAATTTGCGCGAGCAGCTCGGCCTCAATCAGCCGGCTTACATCAGGTATTTCCATTGGCTCGGCGGTGCACTCACCGGCGACCTCGGCACGGCGATGTCGAGCGGCCAGGATATCGCGACCTCGATCAAGGGGCGGCTGTGGAACACGCTGTTTCTCGCCTTCTGGGCGGCGGTCGTGGCCGTGCCGCTGGCGATCATCCTCGGCCTGATCGCCGTGCGTTACCGCAACGGTTGGGTCGACAAGCTGATCTCCGGCCTGGCGCTCGCCTCGACCTCCTTCCCGGAATTCTTCATCGGCTATGTGCTCGTCTACTTCTTTGCCGTGAAGTATCAATGGTTCCCGGCCATTTCCACGGTCTATGACGGCATGCCGTTCGGCGAGCGTATGCAGGCGATCGCGTTGCCGGCCGCCGCGCTGACGCTGGTTGTGCTGGCGCATATGATGCGCATGACCCGCGCGGCCATCCTCAACGTCATGCAGTCGGCCTATGTCGAGACGGCTGAACTGAAAGGCCTGTCGGCCTTCAACGTCATCCGCAAGCATGCTTTCCCCAACGCCATCGCGCCGATCATCAATGTCGTCATGCTCAACCTCGCCTACCTCATCGTCGGCGTCGTCGTGGTCGAGGTGATCTTCGTCTATCCCGGCATGGGGCAATATCTGGTCGACCACGTCACCAAGCGCGACGTGCCGGTGGTGCAGGCCGTCGGCCTGATCTTTGCCGCTGTCTACATCACTCTCAACATCATCGCGGACATCGGGGCGATTGTCGCCAATCCGCGCCTCAGACATCCGAAATAGGCGGCGGGCATGCTCGATATCAAACGCATCCCCATTCCCGCGCTGATTGGCATCGTACTGACGACGATGTTCGTCGTGGCGGCTGTCTTCGCGCCATGGATCGCACCACACGGCAATGCCGAGATTGTCAGCGACGTTCCTTGGGAACCGATGTCCGCAGCGCATTGGCTGGGCACCGACAATCTCGGCCGTGATCTTCTGTCGCGCATGATCTACGGCGCTCGCATCACGCTGTTCATTGCGGTGCTGGCCACCGCGCTGTCATTCTCGCTCGGCGCCATCCTCGGCTTTTCGGCGGCGGTGTTCGGCGGCTGGTTCGACACGCTTCTGTCGCGCCTTGTCGATCTGCTGATGTCGATCCCGACCCTGATCATGGCGCTCGTCGTGCTTTCGGTGCTGCCGACCAACCTGGTGACGCTGATCTTGGTGATGGGCGTCCTCGACTCGACCCGCGTCTACCGGCTGTCGCGCGCGGTGGCCGTCGACATCAACGTCATGGATTATGTCGAGGCCGCCAAGCTGCGGGGCGAAGGCAGCGGCTGGATCATCTTCCGCGAGATCCTGCCCAACGCGCTGTCGCCGCTGGTCTCGGAACTTGGCCTGCGCTTCATCTACGCGGTGCTGTTCTTGTCGACGCTGTCCTTTCTCGGCCTCGGCGTGCAACCGCCGGATGCCGACTGGGGCGGCATGGTCAAGGAAAACAAGGACGGCATCGTCTTCGGTATCGGGGCGGCACTCATCCCCGCCGCGGCGATCGCAGCACTGGCGATTTCGGTCAATCTGGTCGCCGATTGGGTGCTCAACCGCACGACAAGCCTGAAGGGAGGACGCGGGTGATGGCTGACACAAAAGCAAAGCCCGGCCTGCTGCTCGATATCCGCAATCTGCGCATCGAGGCGACAGTGTTTCCGCCCGGCGAGGTGCCGAAGAACATCGTGCTGGTCCACGATGTCTCGCTGACGCTGGAAAAGGGCAAGGTGCTCGGCCTGATCGGCGAGTCCGGCGCCGGCAAGTCGACCATCGGCCTGTCGTCGATGGGCTATGGCCGTGGCGGCGTGCGCATCACCGGCGGAGAGGTGCTGCTCAACGGCCGCGATATCCTCAAGGGCGGCAAGGAAGGTTTCCGCAAATTGCGCGGCCGCGAGGTCTGCTATGTCGCGCAGTCGGCGGCCGCGGCCTTCAATCCGGCGCACAAGCTGATGGACCAGGTGGTGGAAGCAACGCTGCTGCACGGCACGGCGACACGCGCCGAGGCCGAGAAACGTGCCGTGGCGTTGTTCAAGAAGCTCAGCCTGCCAAACCCCGAAATCATCGGCGAACGGTTCCCGCACCAGGTCTCCGGCGGCCAGTTGCAGCGCGTGATGACGGCGATGGCGCTGTGTTCGGAACCCGACCTGATCGTCTTTGACGAGCCGACCACGGCGCTCGACGTGACGACGCAGATCGACGTGCTGGCGGCGATCAAGGACGCCATCCGCGACACCCATGTCGCGGCGCTCTACATTACCCACGATCTTGCCGTCGTCGCCCAGGTCTCGGACGAGATCATGGTGCTGCGCCATGGCAGGCTGGTCGAATGGGGCGGCACTCGCCAGATCATCAAGGAGCCGCGCCAGGAATACACCAATGCGCTGGTCTCGGTGCATGAGATCGAGCATGCCGAGCAGAAGCCCGGCGCCGCGCCGTTCCTGTCGGTCAAGAACGTCACCGCCGCTTACGGCGGCAGCCACGTCAAGGTGCTGAAGAACGTCTCGGTCGACATCTATCCGGGACAGACGCTGGCCGTCGTCGGTGAATCCGGCTCCGGCAAGTCGACGCTGGCGCGCGCCATCACCGGGCTGTTGCCGCCGGAAGAAGGCACCGTCACCTTCGACGGCAGGCCGCTCGCCAACAGGCTTGCCGACCGGCCGAAGGAGGATCTGCGGCAATTGCAGATGATCTACCAGATGGCCGACGTGGCGATGAACCCGCGCCAGACCGTCGGCACCATTATCGGCCGGCCGCTGGAGTTCTATTTCGGCATTCGCGGCCGCGAGCGCGACAAACGTGTCGCCGAACTGCTCGATGAGATAGAGATGGGCAAGGGCTTTCTCGACCGCTATCCGGCCGAACTCTCCGGCGGCCAGAAACAGCGCGTCTGTATCGCCCGCTCGCTCGCCGCCAAGCCCAAGCTGATCATCTGCGACGAGGTGACATCGGCGCTCGACCCGCTGGTGGCCAACGGCATTCTCAAGCTGCTGCTCAACCTGCAGCAGCACGAGAAGGTCGCCTACCTCTTCATCACCCACGATCTGGCGACGGTGAAGTCGATCGCCGATTCGATCGCGGTGATGTATCGCGGCGAGGTGGTGCGCTACGGCGCCAAGAGCAAGGTGCTGACGCCGCCCTTCGACGCCTATACCGACCTGCTGCTGTCGTCCGTTCCCGAGATGGAGATCGGCTGGCTGGAAAAGGCGATCAAGGGACGGCGCATGGCGAGCGCGGGGAACTAGTAGGGAATTCGCGGCCTTTGTCGCGAAAACTTCCTTCAACGGCAAAAGCTTTCCGGAGCCGCCCATGGCGCTCAAGACCAAACTGCTGCTCATCATTCTCGACGGCGTGCCCTACCGGAACTGGCGCCGGCTGATGGGCAATCTCGAGGGCTGGGTGCAGTCGGGCGAGGCGCAGGTGTGGAAGATGCGCTCGGTGCTGCCGTCGACCTCGGCCTGCTGCTATGCCTCGATCCACACCGGGGTTTCGCCGCAGGAGCACGGCATCCTATCCAACGAGAACCGTTTTCTCGTCAACAAGCCGGATATTTTCTCCGAGGTCAGCAAGGCCGGCGGCAAGACCGGCGCAGTGACGCATTCCTACTGGTCGGAATTCTTTCGTTCCTATCCGTTCGATCTGGTCGAGGACATGGAGTATGACGAGCCCAGCGGACCGATCGCGCATGGCCGCTTCCACACCATGACCGGCTACAATTTGCGCAACCAGATGACGCCGAGCGATGTCGATTTGTTTGCCACACTGACCCAGCTGACCCGGCGCCACGCCATCGACTACGGGATCCTGCACACCTGCACGCTGGATTCGATGGGCCATCGCTTCGGCCATGACTGCCACGAAATGGACCATGCCTGCTATGCGATGGACGGCATGCTGGCAGCCTTTCTGCCGGGATGGCGGCAGGCCGGTTACGAGGTGATCGTCACCGCCGACCACGGCCAGACAGACCGCGGCCATCATGGCGGCCATGACGACGAAATGCAGGATTTCGCGCTGTATTATTTTGGGGAAGGCAATGGGCCGGATCCGGACACGCTGCTCGATCAGCTGCAGCTGGCGCCGACGGTGCTGAAGCGGCTGGGTGTGCCGGTGCCGGAGACCATGAAGGCTAAGCCGTTTTTGGGGTGACGGAGGTCGTCGCTGAGCCGCCGTTCGCTACCCCCTCTCCCCGTCACTATACGGGGAGAGGGTAAGGGTGAGGGGCAGCGCTAACATCAAAATAAATACCCCAACGCCGGCGCCGCCCCTCATCCGCCTGCCGGCACCTTCTCCCGTATAGTGACGGGGAGAAGGGAGACGTGTCCGAACCGGATAGATAGGTAACAGAATGGACCGATAGCATGGGTGACAGTTTTCTTGTCCGCCGGAGGACCGGCGATGGTTTGGCGAGAGACTGGCAT
>NZ_JAMYRH010000030.1:0-10797 GCF_040321305.1 Mesorhizobium sp. M0478 | reverse complement strand
GTCGCCAACTTTGATACTTCCCCGAGCGATGCCCAAGACTTTGGAGCAGCCGGCGCCGGCGTCAAGATGAGGGGGAGCTAATAAAACCCCTCCGCGCCGCGATTGTGACGCGGGGCGATCCGATCGCCGCCAGCGACTTAGCAGACCAATTGACGACAGCGGCCGAGAAGCCTGGCATCCCTGCCGACCAAATCAACGGCGAAATCGAAAGCGTCTTCGAACTGCTCTTAGAGGTGATGCGGCGCGAGAGTTGCGCGAGGAGAACCAGCCCGGAGGCTTCTCCGGGGCTGTGCCGGTCCTGTCCCGTTCCAGCGGATGAACTGCGCCTTCTGGCCGGTGACCGTCTCAATCGACTTCAACAGGGGTCCATGGGCCTCAGGTAGAGCTTGGCAGTGCTCCCTGTGGTACGCCAGGAGCGGCCCGGCGATGCTCTTGTGCAGCGATTCGGCTGCCGCCAGGCGCTCGATTTCAGCCCGGGAAAGCTGTTCGGAAGGTTTGTTCTGGCCATTGGCGCTCTCCATTGAGAGCGTCGCCGCAACGAGGACCATAATTCTACATGCCAGGCCGTCTGACAAGCGCCTCGCCGGCCTTACCCAAAGGAAGACGCAGGGCCACGGCGCCAAGCGGAGCCATCAGGAGCAACCCGCAAAGATGAGCAACGGCAGGCCCGGCGACCTCCTTTGGCACACGGGACAAACAAGAAGGGCGCCGAGCCTTACCGGCGCTGCTTTGTGAGGGAGACGACGCCGGATGATGAGAGTATGCGATCATGCTAATGTCTGCGAACCATGCGAATGAAGGAAAGCCGCGTGGCAGTGCCAATCAATGATAAATCGCTCATCGGTACTGGTGGAAATGTTGCCCTTGATATCGCAGCTCCCCGCGCCGGCCGTGCGGGTGCCACTCAGCCAGCCAGCTGGGATGAGCCGGTCAGGGAACCATCACCAGCGCCGGCAGATATTGCCGTCGCCACATCCACCGCCCCTTTGCGTTCTTGCGCCAGCGGTCGGCCTGATCCGCACCTTGATGACGCTGGACTCTGCCCACGCCCTCTCCCCCGAGTGCAGAATGCTTCCAAAGCGGTAGCGAGTCCAGACCGGAACATTAGCGCCGACTAACGGTTAGTTCGGCAGTGTTCCGAACCGTGATTGGTAGAGCGTTGGTGGCGTTTCATCTTGTCTATTTTTCCGGCCTGACGGCAGACCAGCTGCTAGGCAGCGCCGTTTCTATGATAGTGTGTTTGCTGCTTTATCACGCTCTAGCTACGGACCCCTAACTGATGGTCCACTTCCCGGCTACCCGGCAATCGAAGGTCGCGCGACGTTCCCGACTTTTTCAGCATGATGAGAAGCGCCTCTAGGATTTGTTGTGCGCCCGTAGCCAGTGCCCATGCATTCGCGACGATCTCTTGCTGACGCTCTGTCATCCCGCCCTCCTAAAATATGTGGTCGGAGCGTGCTTTAGAAAGCTTCGCCCCAGCAGGGGCGTGCTTGACGATTTCGGCGAACAGAAAAAGTCGCCGGCTCCGCCCGACCAGGCCGGGATGGTCGTTGGGAAATTTGTTGACGGCGCTGGTGTTCACCTCACGTCCAACGCGGTTGAACTGCAGCTGACCGTCGATGTCGTGGCTGAGAATGTCCTTGAGGCTGGTCCTTTGGTCCCCTGGTCCAGCCAGGCGTCATAGTATGCCTGGTAGAGAATGAGAGGCTGTTGATCATGCAACTGCTTCATCGGTTCTGCGGCAGGCTTTGTGATGATGGTGCAGCTGGTTATGTCGAGATTGGAATTGTAAGCCCAAAGGCCGGCGAACGAGAAAGGCGCGTGGCCTGGCTGGGGCAAAACGCGCAGCGAAGGAGAGGCAATGAGCGCGTTCGCTATTGTTCTCCCTGAGCAGCACGTTCACGCGGCGGGTGCTCGGCCGGCAATCTAGGGAGCATGGCAGTTGCCGGCGCGGTTGATGTCGTCGACAATATCGTGCCATTCTACACCGATGCCTCGATGAAGACACTGAAGTCCATGCCCGAGTTCAAGGCGGTCTTCATAGCCAAGCCTAAGCCCATGCGCGAAATGATCATGCGCGAATGCAATGACGCGGCAATGAGCAAGCCCTACGCCGAGTTCTGCGCCGACGTGAATTCCCTCCGCGGAATGCAGTAGATCATTCACGGTGCCGCGCAGTTTGACGACGATGGTGGGCAAATTGCCCTCATCACAATGACTGCCAGCTTCTGCCGGCAACAGCGTAATGCCAGGGGTGACCGACGCCGGCCCAGAGACTCCCCGGGCCGCTCCTCCCCAGCCTCCAGGCGAGCAGGCCGGCATCGGTCAGTAAGGTCCCGTAGGTGTGCAATATATCGTTGACGCCACGAATTGCGGATGTTCGAAACCGGCGATTGGCCATTTCGTGTGACCAAATTCCGCGACTGTTTACTTGCGATCGCAAAGCCCCGCAACCTGGAGGTTCCGAAGCGCCATACTGGAGTACCATTGGCTTGGTCACGCGATTTGAACCCGACAACGGTGCTTGAACCAGACCAGGTTAAACGTCCGTTATCGTTTTGCGCCAGAAGCGGCCAGTCAACTTCCGGCCAAATGCGGCCGCGCTCATACTACCATGGTCAAATACAGCTCGCATGGAATTAGTTGTCTTCTTGGTCCTTTGGTTCGCCAGACCATACGAGAGATACGAGAGAAACGGCTAGGCGAGCCATCCACTAACGTACTGATTCCTGTAGAAAATGCTGACCCTCCGGGCCATCCACTTATTAAATCAACGGATTACGCTTAATTCTCAAAGTTTGAATTGAGCATCGTCGGCTAAGTCTTTCCGCTCGAGCGAAATGGCTTTGGGCCTGTTCGTCAATTTCTCGCTCTTTCGTTGGCGCCTGTCACAGTAGCTCAAGCCTCCCGGTCTCGAAAGACCCTGCAACGATGCGTATAATCGGCGGCAACGACGTGCAATGAGGCGGGTTCTGAACTCCGTATGGCGAGGACACGTATGAAGACGACTACCTGGGCGCATCCAGATCGTCATCCGTAAGAATACGCTCGGCCTCGGATCGCCAAGGTCTATGGCCTTCCGCATGCGATGACCGATGCCGGCATTTCCTATGGATTTCACGGGCTTTCCTATAGCCATATCGCTTCGCAGCTTCGGACTCGCTACGGACCCGCAGCTGGCGGCAAGGTGATCGTCGCCCATCTCGGCAGCGGTGCCAGTCTGTGCGCCATGAATGCTGGAATAAGTGTTGGGTTTTCGACATTGGACGGCCTCGTCACGAGCACGCGTTGCGGCGCGCTCAACCCTGGCGTCATCCTCCATTTGCTGAATGACCGGAAGCTGCAGATGGACGATTGGTCACCCTCCTCTACGAGCAATCCGGCCTGCTCGGAGTGTCAGGGATATCCGGTGATACGCGGACGCTAATCGACTCCGATGATCCTCTTGCCGCCGAAACAGTCGATCTCTTCGTCTATCGTATCGCACGCGAGATCGGGGTCGCTGGCCGCTGCGATAGGCGGACTGGACACGCTGGTGTTCAAGGCAGGCCTAGGCCAAAACGCCCAATATATTCGAGAGAGGGCCGGGGCTGTGGCCGGCTGGCTTGCGGTTAATATCGACCACAAGCTGAATGGACGAGGCGACGAGGTCATCAGCCTTGCTGGTTCCGACGTTGACGCGCTTGTGATCCCCACGGATGAAGAGAGAGCCGTGGGGATCCAGCTGCTATCTGTGCGCCCTCAAGCTTTGTCGCTCGTGCCCTGAGCGCCGAACCTGATGCTACTCGCGCGGCGGGTGTCTCGACCTGTCAGGAGTTCGGCGGCAGCAGCATGGTCCGATAGCCGGCCATCAAGGCGATCAAGGTTGCTGCAACCAGCGGCAACCAGAACTTGGTCGGTCCGGCAAATACTGCCAGCGATGCGCGGCGATGCCGTCAGCACCGTCAGGAACCAGACCTCCCACGGGTTGAAACCGCCCATGGGTCAATCGTCCGGTTTGGCAACAAGGGCCAAGATGATCGCTGCCGCAGCCGTGCGGCAAGACATTTGCGGCGGTGTTCCTCCGGCAACGACTTGTTTCAGCTAGTTGTGGAGGTGCGACAATTGAAATCCGGGCTGGCGTTCGACGCCGGATAACAGCGATTCCGCCGATCGGAACATGTCCTCGAATTCCAACTCGTTTTCAAACACCACGCCGCCGACGCTGATGGTCAGCGTGTCCGCGGTTCCTTTTGGCGCGAAATAGGCTTGGGCCACGCGCGCGCGGATACGGTCGCCGATCTCCCTGGCGTCGTCTTCTGTCGCACCGGGCAGAAAGACCCCGAACATGGAGGTTCCGATCCGGCCCACCAGATCTTCCTTGCGTACCGATGACTGGATGGTCGAGGCTATGAGCCGCAAGGCTTCGTCACCCCAGCCAAGGCCGAAGCGCAGATTGATCGACCTGATGTGTTCGGGATGAATGACCAGGAAGGCGCCAGATCTTGGACCAGACGATTCCGGCCTGGTTGCTCTCCTTTCGACCATCGACGTGAAGACTGACCGGTTGAGGCAGCCTGTCAGGCTGTCAAAGGTCGCCGACTTGTTGAGTTCTCTTCGATAACGGACGAGGTCGGTCCGCTGCAGTCCAATGAACAGGAAAAGTGGGCCACCGACGATGACCGGCAACAGGATCGCTGTGACCATGCTGCGGCCGAAGGGCGTCAAGGCTTCCGAGAACAGAAGCAGATAATTTAGGCCAACCGAGAGGAGCAGAATTCCCGCCGATCCTAGGGCGGTCAGCCATGCGATATCTTTCCATTGCCGGGGCGAGCTATTCGCCATTGGTGTCATCATTAGCCAATCTCCCGCCTGATCGGCTGTCATAAGGCCAAGGTGCTGCACTTTCAGTTTCGAGGAAACATACAATTTTAGTAATGGCGCAATCACCTACCATCGGCCCGAAATCAGCCCTTCAAAAGCAAGGCTACGGCGGCAAAAGCAACGACACCGAATTATCGGCTATTGTGGCGGGCCGAATATCCCCATCTGCGCGTCTCTGGCCACTGCCTCCGCCTTGCCATAGATGCCACTCGCCAGGGCCGTCGCCCAGCCATTGGAAACAAGCCACGCGCCGACATCCTGCTTGCCCAAGCTGCACGGTGCTCCAATGGCAAAACGATCGATTTCCGGCGGCACGACGCATTTCAGCGCCCGGCCGCGCAGCCAGGAATTGAACGTCGCGCGCGCACGCTGGCCGCAAGGCCAGGCGATGCCACGAAAGGAACAGGTCTCATCCAGGTCAATGCCTTGGATCCCGCTGATGGCTACCTTGCGCCCCATCGATTCGAAGGTTGCCGACGAGGTGGCAACCGGTTGGTACAGCAGGACCTCTTTCCAATCCTTTGGCATTCGCATCCCTGCAGGCGAAGCCAGACCAAGGTCGCTGAGCGGCAGGCGCGGCTCGACCCGTTCGATTTGCGCCGGATCAAGCTGTGGCGGCGCGATAAGGTCCTGAGCAATCTTGCGTGCCCGTCCTCGCCATGGCGTATTGGCGACGGTCGCAATTGGTCGCAGTGGCTGGCTATCGTCGATGGATTGACGTGGCGCTGGTATCGGCCGATCGATGGGAAGCAGATCGGCGGCCCGGATGATCAACAAGACCCCGGACAGGAGCAGCAGGCTTCCGAGCAATATCAAGCGATTGTGCCTCAGCCAGCCCATCAACTCAAGCAAGGTTCCTTGCCCCTCAATACCCCGATGTCGATTTGGCGACCAGCTTGAGTACGCCTTTTCGAACCTGGTAGAAGGGCATGGATCGCTCACTGGAGCCATCCGCCCGAAACCGGAACAGGCCGGTCGATCCGCGAAATCCGCTCCGATTTTCGAGCACCTGCTTGCTGAAGCCGTCAGGCCCGGCCGAACTTGCAATTCCTGCTGTCAGGGCGACCATATCATAGGCGTAGGCGACATTGGCGTCGGCTGGATAATTGTAGGTCGTCTTGAAGCGGTCGGCGATCGGGCCGGTTTCGGTTGGGTCGAGCGTGGCGATGTAGGAGCCTTCAAACAGCGGCTCCATGGGATGTTCCAGCCAGCGGTTGGTTCCAACGACGGCAATTGCTTTTCCAGGAATGCCTTTCGTTTTGAGCGCCGCAAGGATCTGCGCCGGATTGTCGTCGCCGCTGGCGATGATGATGGCATCGGGAGCCTCGACCAGCGAGCCCATATCATTGACCACTTTGGTGCCGCCATCGCCGGCCGGATACGGAATGGTGACGGCGAGCGTCGCGCCATAGATGCTGAGGCTGTTGGCGACCCGCTTTTCAACCGCGCCGGCATTCGCTCCTGCCGCAACGAGCAACACGAACTTCTTGCTGCCTTTGGCCGCCAGGCCGGCTGCGCCCGCGGCCGCGCTGTCGGCCTCGTTGAGGCGGACCGCATAGACGCCCGGGCCGCCAGCGAAATTGTCGGCCAACGCCAGCACCGGCGGCCGCTTCGATCCCGACAGCTTGGCTATGTGCTGCGCGGCCGCGAGTTCGACCGGGCCGATGACGATCTTGGTTCCAGTGGTGATCGCCTTCACAGCCAATTCGCTGGCGTGCGCGCTGTCGCCCTTGGTGTCCTCGACCGTAACCGTGAGCAGTGCGCTGCCAAGGTCGGCCATTGCCAGCTTGGTCGCATCGAGCATCTTCCGGCCGTTTTCGCCGGCGTTGCCCGGGGCCGACAAAGGCAGCAGCATCGTGACCTTCGTCGACCCGGTGCCGAGCGATCGCGTGGCTTGGGCCGGGCTGGCAGCGGCGCCGGCGGCCGGCGCTCCGGGTGCGGCGATCGCCGCCTGGTCGAGCGCGTCCGAGACGCTGCCTTTCGACTGGCAGCCCGACACTATGCCCGCGAACGCAAAGACGATCGCCCACGTCCACGAACCGTGTCGCTGCCGGCCAGAATCCATGATGCCTCCCTCATATCCCGCCGGGTATTTGTCCCGGTCTCATCCGTTCATCTTACGGCAGACTTGCCTCGCCGTCTTTGCAATTGCTGGATTATGGCTCAGCCGTCGAAAAGTTTTGCCCGGAGCGCCTTGATCATTCTGGCTTGCCCGGCGCTTCGATAGTCCGCGCATTTCATGTATCGTGGGCCCGGCACGAACAGGCGGCGCACACAAATCCGCCTCGCCGGGGCAGGGGCACCATCGTCTCCTGCTGTCGGGAATGCGGAGAATCCGAACGTCGCCACCGGCAATGGCCCGGCCACCGCAAAACCTTCTCTCGCCAGGATTGCACGCGCACGCCGGCAGTAGCGGACCGAAAGTTCGGAGAACCGGGTTTCACCGTGCCCGGCACGATACTTCATGACGGTGGTGCAGAGATCGCCTGCGGCAAGGCTGTTTGCCTGCGCCAGATATCTGACGCCGAGCGCGATGTTGGTCGCCGGCGCGCCAAGCTCGTCGAGCGAGCCACGAAAGCCCAGCATTCGGGCCGTCGCGGGCATTACCTGCATCAACCCGACCTCACCATCGGCGCCGTGCACATCGGGATCGAATCCGCTTTCGATCTCCATCACCGCGTGCGCCAGCACCGGCTCCAGGCCGTAGAGCGATGCCTGGCATGTCGCAAACGCCTTGAATGTCGCGCGCGTCCATTCGGAGGCGGTGTCGCAGCGAACCGGCCGCCTCAAGCCGAACGGTGCTGGTCTCTCCAGGCTAGGTCGTTCCAGCCAGTTGGCGCAGGCTTGAGTGGCAAGCTGGCCAAAACCGGTCAATGCGATCGCTCCGGCGATCGCCCTCGTCAATCGTCCGCCGACCATCGGGTCAGCCAACCGGCACTGCCGGATCCCTTCCGGTCAGTTCATGTACTCGACCATGCGGTCGTGGAAGCACTCGCACTTGTTGAGCGTGTCCTCGTCCTTGTAGTTCGTCTTGAGGTAGCCATAGGCCATGCCGCAGGCGACCTTGGCTTCCGACGCCCAGACGAAGGCGGGGCGGGACGAATTGATCCATTCCGAGCTGTTGGCGACGGCCACCGACTCGTCCATCAGCTTGACCACCTGGACCTTGAGATCGACGATGTTGTCGTTCAACACCAGGTTCGATGTGCCGACGGTCCGGCAATAGTCGGCCACCGGCCCGTCGATGATGTCGGCGGCATAGCCCGTCGATCCGACTGCCAGCAACAGCGTCGCAGCGGAAACCAACAGTCTTACGGAACGTTTCATGATGAGATCCCCTCTGTATTCCTAATCTCTAATACATAGCATAGTCGCGTGGCCCCGCACCATGCTCCTAGACCACGTTTGCCGTTGTCGTATGCTGCGTCACTCCGTCATCGTAGAGCAGGGTGATCGTGTTGGCGACGGGTGCGTTCGTCAAGGTGGCCACGTCCACGAAATTGGCGCCGTTGGCCAAACCGTCGGCGTCGACGCTGAGAGTGTTCGTTCCCGCATTGTAGTTCACGAAGTCGCCGACATTGGCCCCTCCGGCGGCTGTATCGAACAGTGAGGTAAGGTCGATGATGTCGCCATGGCCGCCGACACCGCTGTAGTCAGCGATAAGATCTTTGATGTCGAGGTGCTCGAGCTTGAACGTATCGACGCCTATACCACCGGTGAGCGTGTCCTGACCGGAACCGCCGATCAGCAGGTCGTTGCCGTCGCCGCCGAACAATATGTCCGCTCCCGAGCCGCCGTAAAGCGTGTCGTTACCGGAGTTGCCCGACAAGGTATCATCGCCGCGTCCGCCGGAGAGGATATCAGCCTGGAGATTGAGTCCATTGAGGGTGTCGTTGCCGTCCTCGCCGAGCAGCGTGGTTTCTGTCGCGGTCGTGGTGTGAGTGTCCACGCCCGAAGTTCCTTGCCAGGTGCTGAGATCGGGCGAAAGGTGTGCCGTCACTGACCCGGCAATTGGGTCGCCGTCACCGTCGGTTGCCGTGACCGGGATCGAGATGTCGAACGGTGTGACGGCGTTGGCGGTCGTGTAGGTGACCGGGCCCAGTTTGAAGTCATTCGAGCCAACATTGGCCGAAATTTCGATTGCGCTGAACGGGTCTGAATTTGCAACCACGGTAAAGGTGTCGCCTTGCGCAAGACCGGTGATCGTCCACGTTCCGTCCCCATTGTTCGTTGCGGTCGGAGTAGCTCCGCCGGAGCCGTTGACGACAGTGACCAAGGCGCCGAGGGCCGTGCTTTCGCCGGCAACATCACCTATGTAGGTGTTATCATAGTCGGCGTTGACAGGGCGGATCGTTATAGAAACCAGGCCAGGTCCCGAGACATTGCCAATCCCCTGTGTATAGCTAGCCACCTCGTAGTGATCCGTATAGTGGGTTCCCGCCCCGATGCCCGCGGGGGTTCCGGCGATGGTGCCGTCGGTGGTTGCATTGCTGACGAAATCGAAGCGGATCTTCTCACCAGGGCTGATGCTGTTTCCGCCATCGACGCCCCAACTGCCCGTGCTGGTGTTCACGGAATTGGGGCTGTTGGCGGTTGCAAGCAGGTCGCTGGTTGAGCCGATGGAGTCCAGGACAATCGCTTGGTTGTTGCCACCGCTTGGCGAGAAGTTCGCCGTATTGAACTGGTTGCCGGCAAACATCGTCGCGGCCTGGGTGTATGTCCAAGTATCTGTCGCCGGGTTCAGGGTCGCCGTGAAAGCGAGGTCGCTGCCGTTCGCGGCCGAGGTCCGTCCCTCCACAGTATGCGTATCGACGACGTGGAAGAAGACCTGCTCGCCATTCAGGAATATGTTTGTGCTGCCTGATGTGACGGCCGCGCCTTCGGTCACGTTGAACACGACATTGCCAACGCCGTCAGCACCGGCGCTCGCGGCAAAATTGATGCTCTCCGTCAGCACCGTATGCGTGGTGTTTTCCACGAAGATGCCATCCGGCTTGAATGGCAGCGGAACGTCGTCCAGGACCGTCAGATTGACCGATCCGGAAACATGATCACCGCTGGTGTCGGTTGCCACCACCTGAAGCCCGTTGATGGTGACGTTGCCCGAGCCGGCAAGATGCTGGAGCTGGTCGGTCAGTGTCGCGGTAACGACGGGTGTCAACGAACTGTTGGCGCCGGCGCTTGTGTTTGACAGCGCCAGATAGACGAATGCGCCGAGGTTCACGCTGCCGGCCGTTTGTATCAGACTGCCGACGAGTTGGTTGCCCACGAGCGCCCAGCTGATTGTGTATCCAGAGGCTAGGCCAGAAACAGTCGGCGCCACCCAGTTTGGATCGCCGGTCGGGTTGGCGAATGCAACATTAATGGCTTCGCCGGTCGTGGTGAAGGTGATGCCGCTGATTGCTTGCGCCGTCTCGCCGCGGCTGCCTGGGTTGGTGCCGGTCACGGCCCCGGCTTGGAGATCCGCAGGCGCCGAAGCATCGAGCGTAGTGTCGAGCGCGGCTTCGTTCAATGTCAACGACGCTGTCCCGCCACCCGATGGAACGGTGTTGGTCTGCACATTCAGGGTCACCGTGGCCGTCGAAGTGTCGCCGTCACCGTCCTTGATCGTGTATGTGAAAGAGTCCGAGCCGATATAGATGCCCGTCGGCGTGTAGGTGAACGTTCCATCGTTGTTGTAGGTGACGGTGCCGTGAGCACCGTTGGTGGCGGTCACCTGGCCGCTGACCGGATTGTTGTCGGTGTCGACGCCATCGGCGCCGAATTTGTCGTTGTCCAAGAGACCAGTGAGAACCGTTGCACCTGTGATGGTCGGAGCCCAGGTGTCGTTCGTGGCCGTCGGCACGTCGTCGACGATGGCGACGTTGATGGTGCCGGTGGTGGTGTTGCCGTTGGCGTCGGTGACCTTGTAGGTGAAGCTCTCTGCGGCGTTGA
>NZ_JAMYRH010000029.1:0-12886 GCF_040321305.1 Mesorhizobium sp. M0478 | reverse complement strand
ATCGCAAAGCCTTGGATCCTTGCACACTTCCTCATCGCGCTCGTGACCGAACCCCTCTCGCAGGAGTTGGGTGTCTCTCCCCCTTGAGCGACGGGCGCCCGCTACTGTGGCGCGCAACCCGCCAGATCGTCGCCTCTCTGATCGCGACCATCTTTACTCAACCTTCCTTGGCGGCCCTGCGCCACAATCTCCATGCCTTGCGATATCGCTGGCGCGAACCACCACGAAAGCGCAAGTTTCAGTCCATGCCAAAGCTATCTTAGCGCCTATGCACTTGTGGGGAGGGTCGCTCCGCGCAGCGGAGCGGGGTGGGGGTCTACAAATCGAACACCGCGATCTTGCGCTTGTCGAACTTGATGCCGATTTCGCCGCGCACCAGCTTCAGTGCGGCTTCGCCGAACACGGCGCGTCGCCAGCCCTGCAGGGCCGGCACGTCGGCATCCTCGCCCTCGGCGGCGATGCGGTCGATGTCGTCGCTGGACGCCAGCACTTTCGAGGCGACGCCTTCCTTCTCGGCGACGATCCGCAACAGAACCTTCAGCAGCTCGGAGGCGGCATTGGAGCCCTCGGGCGGCTGAAAGCTCTTGGGCAGCTTCGGCATCTCTTCGCGGGGCAAAGCGAGCGCCGTGTTGACCGCGCCAAGCAATGCGGTAGCCGTCGACGAACGCTCCCAGCCTTTCGGCGTCGTGCGCAGCTTGCCCAACGCTGCCGCATCGCGCGGCGCCTGCTGGGCGACCTCGTATATGGCGTCGTCCTTGAGCACCCGGCCGCGGGGCACGTCACGCTCGCGCGCCTCGCGTTCGCGCCATGCCGCCACCGTCTGCACGATCGCCAGCTCCTGCGGCTTGCGCAGCCGCATCTTCAGCCGCTTCCAAGCGTCTTCGGGGTGCGGATCGTAGGTCTCGCGCGAAGTCAGCACCTCCATTTCCTCGTTTAGCCAATGGGCGCGGTTTTCCCGCTCCAGTTCGGCGCTGAGATGCTTGTAGACGTCGATCAGATGGGTGACGTCGGCCAAGGCATAGTCGAGCTGCTTGTCCGACAGCGGCCGGTGGCGCCAGTCGGTGAAACGCGAGGATTTGTCGAGCCGTGCGCCGGTGATGCGCTGCACCAGCTGATCGTAGGAGACGCTGTCGCCGAAGCCGCAGACCATGGCCGCGACCTGGGTGTCGAACACCGGATGCGGCACCAGATTGCCGAGATGGACGATGATTTCAATGTCCTGGCGCGCGGCGTGAAAAACCTTGACCACCGCTTCATTGGCCATCAGCCGGAAGAACGGGGCGAGGTTGATGTCGGGCGCCAATGGATCGATCAGCGCGGTGACGCCGGGCGCCGCCATCTGGATCAGGCACAGAATCGGCCAGAATGTCGTTTCGCGGATGAATTCGGTGTCGACGGTGACGAAATCCGACTTTTCAAAAGCGGCGAGAACGGACTCGAGCTCATTTTGGGTGGTGATGACGTGCATCAAATCGCTTTTTAGTAACGGGTAAGGTTCTCTTTCAATTTCAGCCATGGGCGCTTTCGTCAAGCCGCCCTTCGGTCAAGTATCAGCCGATCCGTCGGAATCGCCATTTCTGCGCGCCAGCCGCGCGAAGACGGTTGATGTGCGCAGCAGCGCCGTGAAGCGGCTGCGCTTGCCCGCCGGCACGCTGCCGCGCACCTGCATGCGGTAGAGAATGACGGCGATGAGGGTGGCGTAGACGACTGCGCTGAAGACAAACAGGGCGCCCGGTCCGAAATGTTGCATCACTGCGGACGCCGCGAAGGGGCCACCAATGGCGCCGAAGGAATAGAACAGCATCAAGGCGGCGTTGATCAGCACGAACTCGCCCTTGTCGGCGCGGTCGTTGGAATGCGCCGCCGATAGCGAATAGAGCGGCATGGCGAAGCTGCCGAAGATGAAGACGATGATCAAATTGAGGGTCGGATCGGCGCCGGCGACGAAGACCAGCGCCAGCGCCGCGAACATGGCGCCGCATGTCGTGGCCAAAAGCACCGCGCGCCGATCCCAGCGGTCGGAGAGGTAGCCCAGCGGATACTGGATGAGGGCGCCGCCGAAGATGCCGACGCTGACGAAGGTGACGACATCGGCCACCGACATGCCGATCTGCTCGGCATAGACCGGCGACAGCGTGCGGAACGCGCTGTTGGTGACGCCGACGCAGATGCAGCCGAAGCAGCCGAGCGGCGAAATCCGCCAGACGCGGGCGAGATCGAGCTTGACGTCTTCCGGCGGCGTCGGGTTGGAGCGGTCGCCGAGCGACACCGGAACCAGCGACAGCGTGATCATCATCGACATGATGGCGAAGATGGCAAAGCCGCCGGGGCCGAAGATCGGGATCAGGAACTGCGCGCCGGTTACCGAGCCGATATCGACCATGCGGTAGATGGCGAGCACCCGCGCACGATCCTTGTTTTCGACGCCGGAGTTCAGCCAGGCTTCCATGACGGTGAACAGGCCGGCAAAGCAGAAACCGCCAGCAAAGCGCACCGCGCACCACATCACCGGATCGATCACCAGCACCAGGAGCAGCGTACTGGCCGCGGCGATGGCGGCCAGCGCTGAAAACGTCCGGACATGGCCGACTGCCTTGAGGATGCGGGTGACTGCGAGGCAACCAAGCAGGAAGCCGGCGAAATAGAACGTGCCCATCAGGCCGATGTCGGAGGCCGAAAACCCTTCCTGCGCGCCGCGCAACGCGATCAGCGTGCCCTGCAGCCCGTTGCCGCCAAGCAGGATGCCGGCGGCGATGAGGAGCGGGATCAGCGGGCGGATGGAGGACATACGGAACCGTTGCTTAGGTGGCTCCACAGTTCTGAACCATCGGTGTGGCCAATGCCAGTGGCTTGTCCCGCCGCCAACAGGTGTGTGGCTTTCAGGTAGGGCCGTTCAGGCTTCGTGAGCCCTCGTCAAAGCCTCATCCGCTTGTGCGGCCGGGCGGGACGCCCTTCGGCCAAGCGAGCCGGCGGTCAGCAGGCTGAGGATGATGAACGGAATGCCGATGCCGAAGGCCGAACGGATGCCCCAATGGTCGGAGACGAAGCCGAGCAACGGCGGGCCGAGCAGGAAGGCGACGAAGGAGATCTGCGACAGCGCCGCGACATTGATTGCCGCGGAGCGGTCCGTGCGTTGGGCCGCCGCCGAGATCGCCAGCGGAAAGATCGCGCTGCTGCCAATGCCAAGTAGCGCAAAGCCCAGCATCGATACGAGCGGGGCAGGCGAGAAGAAGACGAGCAGCACGCCGACCGCCATCGTCGCCAGCAGCACCCGCGCCACGCCGCTAGGCGAGTGGCGGTCGACAAAGGAGTCGGCAAAGAAGCGCGTGGCCGCTTGCGAGAATGCAAACAGCGCCACCGTGAAACCGGCGACGAAAGGGCCCGCATCGAACACGGTGCGCATGTAGATTGCCGACCAGTCGATGCTGGCGCCTTCCATCAGCATCGCCGACAGCGTCACCGCGACGAGGACGAGGATAGGCAGCGTCGGCCGCGCCAGCCTTGGCGCCGTCTCGTCATTGCCGGCGAAGCGGCTCGGCGCCGGTTCGTAACCGCCGAGAAACAGCGCGATTCCTGTCGCAACCATCGGTACGACAATCGCCAGGTGCAGTTGCGGCGATATGCCGAGATGCGCAAGCGCGGCGCCGAACAGGCCAGCGCCGAAAAAGCCAATGCTCCAGAACGAATGCGCCCGGTTCATGATCCGGCGCTTGAGCAGGAATTCGGTTCTGTCGGCCTCGACGTTGAGAATGATCTCGACGCTGCCGATCATCAGGCCGACCGGAAACAGCATCAGGAACAGCGCAAGCGGCCCAGGCGCATGCACGGCAATGGCAAAGACAACCGACAAAAGCGGCACCAGCCCGAGCAGCGCGCGGCGGAAGCCGATGCGCTCCAGGATCGGCGCCGCCAGCGTCAGCGCGGTCAAGGTGCCGATTGGCGTCCCGATCAGGCTTAGCCCGAGCGTGCCGTCCCCGATGCCCATGGCGTGCTTGATGTCGGGCAGCCGCGGGAAGATTTGACCCATGGCGAACGAATAGATCGCAAAGCCGGCGTAGACCCGGTGTTGCGGAGCGAGGCGGAGGCCAAAGGTCATGAAGATGCTTTCAAGGCAAGAGAGTCGACGGTTGTCACTGTTTGATATGCCGACATCTTGCACAAACATGCAAATCGTGCAAGAACGTGCATGAAAAAACAGGATCATGCAATGCTGACCGATGAGCGGCATCAAATTATTCGCGATCGCCTGGCCGTCGAGGGAAGGGTGCTGGCCGGCGAGCTGGCAGGCCGCTTCGGCGTTTCGGAAGACACGGTTCGCCGCGACCTCAGGGAGTTGGCCAAGGCCGGGCAGTGCCGCCGCGTCTATGGCGGCGCGGTCGCGGCCGCACCCTTCGCGGCCACGCCGGTCGGCCTGCGCGCCGGCCATGCGGTCGAAGAAAAGACGCGGCTGGCCCGCGCGACCGTGGCACTGCTTTCGCGCGGACAGACCCTGTTCATCGACAGCGGCTCGACCAATGCCGCGATCGCCAGGGCCATCCCGCGCGACATCGATCTGACCGTCGCCACCAATTCGCTCGAAATTGCCTCCGTCCTGTCAGACCACGCTTTGGTCGAACTGATTGTGCTGGGCGGGCGGTTCGACCGCCATCTCGGCGCCTGCGTCGGCGCCGACACGCTTGCCGCTGTCGCGCAACTTGGCGCGGACCTGCTTGTTCTCGGATCCTGCGGTCTCGATGCGTCGCGCGGCGTCACGGCCTTCGATTCGGCTGAGGCCGAGGTAAAGCGGGCCATGGCCAAGAACAGCGCAGGCATCGTCATCGCTGTAACCAACGACAAGCTGGCCACAGCCGCACCCTACCGGGTTGCCAGGCCAGAGGCGATCCGCCACCTCGTGGTCGAAAAGACCGCGCCGGCCGCAATCCTCGCCGACTTCGAACGCCAGGGCGCTGAGATCCATTTGGCTTGAATGCGGGCTAGGTCGACAATGTTAGCGCCAATGACCGACCGAATTGGCGGTCGAACACGTCCTATCGTTCAAACTCCGCCACCGCTCGGCGCAAGAGTTCGCTCTGCTCGGGTGGCATCAGTCTATGCGCTTCTCGCAGAAGATTGAGGACGTCCGGTTCGGAAAAATGAGTCGGCACTGGTAACACATGAACCCTCCGCACAATCGGTGTCGGCAGGTAATGCGCGCGAACCGTTATCTCGATGGCCGAAGGAGTGTTGGGATTAGCCGATAGAAAGAGATCAAAAAATTCTTTTTCTGTCCCATGCTGGAATCTTTTGCATAAGTAGCGTTTGGTCCTCCCGCCGGACTCGTTCGATACGTCGACGAATTCATGATCTTGGCCGTGGCGAGTTGCAAGTTGGTCCGCGAAGCTAGAAAAGTCTGTCATAAGCGGAGCAGGGGGTGATGGCACCTCCAGTCCAAGATTCATTGAGTCATGGAGGGCTTCCGGATCAATGAAGTTGCCTTCCGAGACGAATGCCAGTTCCACGGACACGGATTCATCTGGTTTTGTCCCTTGGTTGGCGAGCACCATGGCGAAACTGCCAATCAGTGCCAAGTTCTCGATCAATTGATAGAAAACGGCCGCGTCCAACTCTCTTATGTTTTCGGTAAAAACCGAGATTTCTTCAGCATAATTGTTGATATCTTTCATAGAAACTTTTCCGAGCCTGGGTATGTCGAAACCCCAAGGGTCAGCAACGACATCATGTTGCCTCGCCACGGACTCGGGCGTCTGGAGGCCATGGCATTTCAGCAACTTCGCCTTGAGCTTTTTAAAAAAAGTATCTGGATCGAAATGGCTATCAAAGCCCGCGAAAATGCGATGTTCGATCTGTTCCTCCAGCCGCGCGAGTACGGTGTTCGGATGGGCCGAAAGCCTTTCTCGTAGTTCCTTATTCTCAGCCCGCAGCCGCATTGTAGCTGGGCTCTCAAGTTCGGTTCGCACCTGTTCCCAAGCATCGGGCCTCACGGCCTTCATTCCGTGCTGTCGGGCGACCCTAATTGGCCTTGCGTCATTCGCGACCATTATCATTTCGAGGCCGCCGGAATCTGAAGCATGAAGTAACTGGGCGACGATCCTCGAGTCGGGTTCCGTCAGATCGAAAGCCTGGTCGTCTAATTCGGAATCACGGGGGCGGTCTAGAAAAACAAACTCAACGCCTATGTTGATATTGGAGCGATATCGATAATCGGCGTTGGCTTCAGCCGAGCGAAGTATTTTTTGATACTCTCTCGTCCGATTATGCATGTATCCGGTTACGGTTCCCTTGTGACTATCAATTTCCTTCTGAACTTGGGCGCATATAAACACAGTTACTGAACCAGAATCTGGAAAGAGCTCGTTCCACTTAAGGTTTTCAACGTTCCCGAAGTGGAGAAGGATGTTAGAGTCGACGCCCACGTTGATGTGAGTCATTGATGAAGCCGATTTGTTCGAATGAATCGCCAAGACGATACCGCCACGGCCAGCCAGCATCAATGTTAGTGGAATCAGCGTGTCGCGAGAAGACAATATGGCATGCGGCAGCCTAGCCACTCATTAGCAACCCTGCGAGAGTTTTAGAGGCCCCTGGCAGCTACCTGCGGAAAACTTCGCCGGATCCGTCTACCGCGATGGCGCCCGATCGCCCGGCTTGCCTTGACAAATCGGGCCTCCCATGCGCTTTTCGCGCAAATTTTGGACCGGGCTTTGATGCTTCGGCCCGCAACCAGAACACCCCGGAATTTTGACATGACAATGCATCGTTACCGCAGCCACACCTGTGCCCAGTTGAGAAAGAGCGATGTCGGCTCTTCGGTTCGCCTGTCGGGCTGGGTGCATCGCGTGCGCGACCATGGCGGCCTGCTGTTCATCGACCTGCGCGACCATTACGGCCTGACCCAGATCGTCGTCGATCCGGATTCGCCCGCCTTCAAGGTCGCCGAGACGCTGCGTGGCGAATGGGTGATCCGCGTCGACGGCGAGGTCAAGGCGCGCCTGCCGGACACCACCAACGCCAACCTGCCGACCGGCGAGATCGAGATCTTTGCCCGCGAGATCGAGGTGCTGTCGGCAGCCAAGGAATTGCCGCTGCCGGTGTTCGGCGAGCCCGACTATCCCGAAGACATCCGCCTGAAGTACCGTTTTCTCGACCTGCGCCGCGAGACGCTGCACAGGAACATCGTGGCGCGCACGAAAATCATCGCCGAGATGCGCAAGCGTATGACCGATGTCGGCTTCACCGAATTCTCGACGCCGATCCTGACGGCCTCGTCGCCGGAAGGCGCGCGCGACTTCCTGGTGCCGTCGCGCATCCATCCCGGCACCTTTTACGCGCTGCCGCAGGCGCCGCAGCAGTACAAGCAACTGATCATGGTTTCGGGCTTCGACCGCTATTTCCAGATCGCGCCCTGCTTCCGCGACGAGGACCCGCGCGCCGACCGCCTGCCCGGCGAATTCTACCAGCTCGACCTCGAGATGAGCTTCGTCGAGCAGGACGACGTGCTGTCGACCATGGAACCGGTGATGCGCGGCGTCTTCGAGACTTTCGCCAACGGCAAGCCGGTGACGCAGACATTCCAGCGCATCCCGTACGATGTCGCGATGCGCAAATACGGCTCCGACAAGCCGGACCTGCGCAACCCGATCGAGATGCAGGCCGTCTCCGACCATTTCCGCGATTCCGGCTTCAAGGTCTTCGCCAACATCCTGGCCAACGATCCGAAGGCCGAAGTGTGGGGCATTCCGGCCAAGACCGGCGGCAGCCGCGCCTTCTGCGACCGCATGAACTCGTGGGCGCAGGGCGAGGGCCAGCCGGGACTGGGTTACATCTTCTGGCGCAAGGAAGGCGACAAGCTTGAAGGCGCCGGTCCATTGGCCAAGAACATCGGCGAGGAGCGCACCGAGGCGATCCGTCAGCAGCTCGGCCTTGCCGATGGCGACGCCGCCTTCTTCGTCGCCGGCGATCCGAAGAAGTTCGTCACCTTCGCCGGTGCCGCGCGTACGCGTGCCGGCGAAGAACTGAACCTTGTCGACCGCGAGCGCTTCGAATTGTGCTGGATCGTCGACTTCCCGTTCTTCGAATGGAGCGAGGAGGAGAAGAAGATCGACTTCGCCCACAACCCGTTCTCGATGCCGCAAGGCGGTATCGACGCGCTCAACGGCGACGACCTGCTCGGCATAAAGGCCTTCCAGTACGACATGGTCTGCAACGGCTTCGAGATCGCCTCTGGCGGTATCCGCAACCATTTGCCGGAAACCATGGTCAAGGCGTTCGAGACGGTTGGCCTCGACCGCGCCACGGTGGAAGAACGCTTTGGTGGCCTCTACCGCGCCTTCCAGTATGGCGCCCCGCCGCATGGCGGCATGGCGGCCGGCGTCGACCGTGTCGTCATGCTGCTGGTCGGCGCCAAGAACCTGCGAGAGATCACCATGTTCCCGATGAACCAGCAGGCCTACGATTTGTTGATGAACGCGCCTTCGGAAGCCTCGCCGCAGCAGTTGCGTGATCTGTCGCTGCGTGTCGCGGCAGTGAAGAAGGGCTGACAGCAGCGTTGCAGCTGCCCTTTCTCCCCGTCTCTATACGGGGAGAAATGTCCGGCAGGACAATGAGGGGCAGCACGCATGCAGGCGATTGGCGAACGGCCTTAGCAGTTGGCGCCTTCTGACAATCGGTTCAGCATCGAACTACAATTTGCAGGCGTTGGCGCCGCCCCTCATCCGCCTGCCGGCACCTTCTCCCCGTATAGTGACGGGGAGAAGGGAGCGAACTTCGATCAGTCTTCGTTGGCCTTGACGTGGACGCCGAGCGTCTTGGTCAGGTCGGCCGGGTTGGACATGGCGCCGGCCATGATCAGCGCGAACGGCACCGCTGCCGGCGGCTCGGCCGAAATCTCGAGGCTCTTCGGATCGTCGAGGTACTTGCTCACCGCGGCCGTCACTTCGGCGGTCAGTTCGGGATTGTTGAGCTGCGCCATGCCGAACGGCACGATCGCCTTGGCCTGGTTGGCGATGTCCTTGCCCGACATGCCCTGCTGCTTGCCGACATATTCAAGCACCTTGCCGGTCAGCGAATCGTCGTCGAAGCGGATCGAGGCGCTGTTGAAGGAAAGCTGCTGCAAAAGGCCGAGCAGGGCCATGCCTTGCGCCGAATTGTCGGCGCCTTCGGGCTGCGCCGCCATCTTCTTCTGCATCTCCTGCAGCGACTTGACGAAGTCGACCGTGTAGCCGCCGAGGCCGAAGGTCATGCCGAGCGTGCCGGCATTCTCGACCGAGATATCGTATTTCGACAGGTCCATCTTGCCGTCGCTCGGCTGCCAGGTGCCGCCGATCTCGATATTGCCCGTTATGTTCTGGTAGCCGAGGGCCTCGATGGCTTCCTTAGATTTCGCATCGTCGACCAGGGTCAGGTCGGCGTTGAACTTTTCCGTCGTGGCGGAAAACTCCATCGCCTTGCCGTCGGCCGGCGGCGTGATCTGGACAGCAAGCCCATCCACCGAGAAGGCGGTCTTGTCGGCAACCTTGACCGTCAGGTTTTCGAGTTCGGCTGACTTGTAGATCATCATCGAGCCGAGCGGGCCTGTAGCGCCCTCAGCCGGGATGTTGGCGTCGTGGATGACGAAGGGGGTGAGGTTGAGCGTGACGCCGTCCTTGCTGTGCTCGAAGGCCGAAGTCGTGATGGTCGCGACATCGAAGCCGCCATTGGCTTCGGTCACGCCTTCGAGCTTGACGTCGCCGATCGGCAGCGCCTCCTTTTCGGCCGCCGGTTTGACCGACACGCCCTGCAGCACCATGCTGGAATTGTCGCCGGTAACGCCGGTCCAGGTGATATCGACGCCCTGGACGGCAAGTGCGGCCTTCAGTCGGTCGGCAACCGCCGTGTCTTGCGCAAAGGCGGCATTCAGCGGCAGCGTCAGCAAAAAGGTCGAAAAAGCAAGTTTCTTGAGTGTCGAACGTTGGATTGTCATCGCGAGTTCCCTGAGAGAGTCCTGAAAAAGTGTTTTCTCAATTCTACGCCATCACCATTCCGTGACGAACTGGACGGGAAAAAGGCGCTTTCCCGCAGAGTTGTCGAAAATCACGGCGAAAGGCAAATCGGAGCGGGAGCCTTCGCCCGATGCGGTGAATATGTCATGAAGGTCGGGCTCCCCTGCGTACCGTCTCCTGCCTTAGAGAGGGCGTGTAACAGATTGATGTTGGTTGGCAACAGCACTGCTACCGTTGCTGTTGCACAGGGACGGCAAGGGGGAACATGAAGTCCGTCACATCCATTGTCGGACCTTGAGCCGCCCTCGTAAGCTCAAAGGCTGCAAAGTGCGGATTTCCGCAGCCCCGCCTTGCCGCGAATCACCCGCTCGGCTAGTCCAGCCGCATGGGAAAAAGGATTTTGCCGCCTGAAAATGGCGGCGGTGACCACATCGAACCGGTCGATCTGAAGAAGGCGCTGGAAGAGCGCTATCTCGCCTATGCGCTCTCGACCATCATGCACCGGGCGCTGCCTGACGTGCGCGACGGGCTGAAGCCTGTGCACCGCCGCATCATGCATGCGATGCGGCTGCTCAGGCTCAACCCCGACCAGGGCTTTGCCAAATGCGCCCGCATCGTCGGCGACGTGATGGGCAAGTTCCATCCGCATGGCGACCAGTCGATCTACGACGCGCTGGTGCGCCTGGCGCAGGATTTCTCCATGCGCTATCCCCTCGTCGACGGGCAGGGCAATTTCGGCAATATCGACGGCGATAACGCCGCCGCCATGCGCTATACCGAGGCGCGCATGACCGAGGTGGCGAGCGATTTGCTTGCCGGCATCACCGAGGACGCCGTCGATTTCCGGCCAACCTACAATGAGGAGGACGAGGAGCCCGTAGTGCTTCCCGGCGCCTTCCCGAATCTGCTCGCCAACGGTTCCTCCGGCATTGCGGTCGGCATGGCCACGTCCATCCCGCCGCACAATGCCGCCGAGCTTTGCAACGCAGCGCTGCAGTTGATCGAGCAGCCGGACGCGCCGGTGACAAAGCTGATGGAGTTCGTCCAGGGGCCGGATTTTCCGACCGGCGGCATCATCGTCGACAGCCGCGCTTCCATCCTGGAGGCCTATGAGACCGGCCGCGGCGGTTTTCGCGTGCGCGCCAAATGGGGCCAGGAGGATCAGGGTAGGGGCACCTGGAGCATCGTCGTCACCGAAATCCCTTACGGCATCCAGAAGGCCAGGCTGATCGAGAAGATCGCCGAGCTGTTGATCGCCCGCAAATTGCCGCTGCTCGAGGATGTCAGAGACGAAAGCGCCGAGGACGTCCGCATTGTGCTCGTACCGAAGAGCCGTTCGGTCGATCCCGGCATTCTGATGGAATCGCTGTTCAAGCTGACCGAACTTGAAAGCCGGTTTCCCCTCAACATGAACGTTTTGTCGCGCGGCAAGGTGCCTAACGTCCTGTCGCTGAAGGGCGTGCTGAAGGAGTGGCTCGACCATCGGCGCGATGTGCTGATCCGCCGCTCGAAGCATCGGCTTGGCGAGATCGAGAAGCGGCTGGAAATCCTTGCCGGCTACCTGATCGCCTATCTCAACATCGACGAGGTCATCAGGATCATCCGCGAGGAGGATGAGCCCAAGCAGGTGATGATGGCCCGTTGGTCGCTCACCGACACCCAGGCCGAAGCCATCCTCAACATGCGGCTGCGGGCCCTGCGCAAGCTGGAAGAGTTCGAGATCCGCAAGGAGTTCGACGGTCTCACCACCGAGAAGAAGCAGATCGAGGCATTGCTCGCATCCGACGCCAAGCAATGGTCGACGATCAAATGGGAAGTGACGCAGGTTCGCGACAAGTTCGGCCCCGAGACCGAACTCGGCAAGCGCCGCACCCAGTTCGCCGACGCGCCGGAGCATGATCTGACCGACATTGCGCACGCCATGATCGAGCGCGAGCCGGTCACCGTGGTGGTCTCGGAAAAGGGCTGGCTGCGGGCGATGAAAGGCCATCTGGCCGACCATTCCACGCTCACCTTCAAGGAAGGCGACAGCCTCAAGCTCGCCTTCCATGCCCAGACCACCGACAAGATCCTGGTCTTCACCACCGGCGGAAAATTCTACACCATCGGCGCCGACCGGCTGCCGGGCGGCCGCGGCCATGGCGAACCGATCCGCATCATCGTCGACATGGACAACGACCAGGACATCGTCACCGCCTTCGTCCACGACCCGAAGCGCAAGCTGCTGCTCGTCTCCTACGATGCCAATGGTTTCGTCGTGCCGGAGGAGGAGGTCGTCGCCAACACCCGAAAGGGCAAGCAGGTGATGAACGTCAAGGCGCCCGACGAGGCCAAGGCCTGCGTCCCGGTGTCAGGCGATCATCTCGCAATTGTCGGCGAGAACCGCAAGATGCTGGTGTTTGCGCTCTCCGAAATTCCCGAGATGGGCCGCGGCAAGGGCGTTCGCCTGCAGAAATACAAGGATGGCGGTCTGCTCGACCTGAAACCCTTCACGCTGGCGAGCGGCCTGTCCTGGCAGGATTCCGCCGACCGCACCTTCGTCAGGTCGCGCGAGGAACTGGCGGAATGGATCGGCGCGAGAGCGTCGGCCGGACGGATGGTGCCGAAGGGGTTTCCGCGGACGGGGAAATTTGGTTGAAGCTGCTGATCTCCCCCCAAGTGGGGGAGATGGCCGGCAGGCCAGAGGGGGGCGCTGTCCCGCCAGCGCATCAAATGGTCATGGCTCGCCACTCGGTCGCAACTCTTGGGTCTTCAATGTCGGGTGCCAGGCTGGCGATCCTTCGCGCCCCCCTCTGTCCTGCCGGACATCTCCCCCACAAGGGGGGAGATTGGCAGCTTCACCAACCATTTGGACTATCGTCACTATTGCGGCACTATAACAGTGCATAAACGCTGTGTAGGCCGGGGAG
>NZ_JAMYRH010000028.1:0-15249 GCF_040321305.1 Mesorhizobium sp. M0478 | reverse complement strand
CGGATCGCCTCTGTCGTCGTGGCGCTCCCATGAAGAACCTGGCCCATAGCGCATCCTTTGATTCGGACGAAAAGTATGCGCCATCAAAGCCTGGGATCAAACACCTAGGCAATCCGCGTCAGTTCAGCGGAATGTCGTTTTCGGCCTTGCGCGCCTGATAAGCGCCGGACAGTTCGTCGTAGCGGGCGGAAATATTGCCGATCCTTGCCTCAAGCCGGCCGCGCTCGGCCTCGGGCAGCGCCCGCACCAGCCTGCGAATGGAAAAACTCTTCCAATAAGCGTTCTCGGCATTGTAGCCGCCGGGATCAAGAGTGAAGACCTCTTTCAGGATTTTCAGATCGTGCGGGATCGCAAAGCTGTCGCGTGAATCCTCGTGGCTGAAGAGGTAGTAGAAATTGTCGAAGCCGGTCCAGGTGATCGCCGACAGGCAGAGCGAGCAGGGCTCATGCGTGGCGATGAAGATGGCGTCCTTGGTGTCGACGCGCTCGGCTTTCGGCATTTCATAGAAACGCTTCAGGCAGTGCACCTCGCCATGCCAGAGCGGATTTTCCATCTCGTTGTTGGTTTCGGCCAGCACCAGCGAGCGGTCGCCCTTCCGCAGGATGGCGGCGCCGAACAGCTTGTTCCCATGGGCCACGCCCTCTGCCGTTTTCGGCACGATGTCGTGCTCGATGACATCGAGCAGGCGGTCGATCAGCGATATGTCGGTCATTTCTCAGGTCTCGTTGGGGAGATGGATTTCGTAGGGGTGCGAGAAATGGAACTCTTCGAGGTTGGAGCCGTCACCGCCGCGGTCGACGATGACGAAATCCTGCGCTTCGCCGAGCGGCGTCAGCACGCCGTGCCAGAGATTGCGCGGATAGTTGACGCCTTGCCCGGGTGCGGTGATGAAGGCGTGCGGCTCGCCCGGACCGTCCTGGCCGTCATGGCAGACGACGACCAGGAAAGGCCGCGGCGACAGCGGGATGAACGCCTGGCTGCCCAAGGGATGGCGCTCGACCATGGTCAGCTTCAGCGGCAGGTCGTAAGGCGTGCCGCGCGCCATCGAGATCAGCACGCGGGCATTCGGTCCCGCGGCTTCAGCGGTGGCGAGATTGTGGTAGCGCTCGGTCTTGCCGCCATTGATCGGGTAGTGATTGCCGCCGCCCATGTCGATGACATCGCCGAAGCCGGCAAAGCTTTCGCGCGTCAGCGGCCGCGCTGTGATGCGGGTCACCGCGCGCGACCGCCAATGCCCGCCCCGCCGAGCTTGGCGTGCCGGTTGACGTCCTTGTAAAGGAGATAGCGGAATTTGCCTGGGCCGCCCGCGTAGCAGGCCTGCGGGCAGAAGGCGCGCAGCCACATGAAGTCGCCGGCCTCGACCTCGACCCAGTCCTGGTTGAGGCGGTAGACCGCCTTGCCTTCCAAGACATAGAGCCCGTGCTCCATGACATGCGTCTCGGCAAACGGGATGACGGCGCCAGGCTCGAGCGTAACGATGGTGACATGCATGTCGTGGCGCATGTCGGCTGGATCGACGAAACGCGTCGTCGCCCAGCGACCCTCGGTGCCGGGCATCGGCGTCGGCGCCATTTGCTGGTCACTGCTGAACAGGACTTCCGGCGCGTCGATGCCGTCGACGGCCTCATAGGCCTTCCTGATCCAGTGGAAGCGTACGGCGTCGCGACCTTCGTTGCGCACCGTCCAGCCGCTGTCCGGCGGCAGGAAGGCAAAACCGCCGGCTTGCAGCACGTGCTTCTTGCCGGCCAGCGAAACGGTCAACTCGCCCTCAACCACGAACAGCACGCCCTCGGCGCCGGCGTCCGGCTCGGGCCGGTCGCTGCCGCCGCCGGGCAGGACCTCGACGATGTACTGCGAAAATGTCTCGGCGAAACCCGAAAGCGGCCTGGCGATGATCCAGGCCCTGGTCTCGTCCCAGAACGGCAGGGGGCTGGTGACGATGTCCTGCATCACCCCCTTTGGTATGACCGCATAGGCCTCGGTGAAGACGGCGCGGCCGGTCAAAAGCTCATTTTGGCCGGGATGGCCGCCATGCGGCGCGTAATAGGTTTTCTGGTCAGTCTTGATCATATCCATTGGGTCCTGACCCCTCAGTCATTTCATTAGAGCGGGAGCATGTCTTTCAGGCGGAGCAGCGCAATGCGCTCGACCTGTTTGCAGGCGGTATCGAGTTCGATGCCGCGGCTGTTACCGATGCGCGCCTCGAACTCGGCGAGGATCTCCTCCTTGGTCTTGCCCCGCACCGCGATGATGAAGGGAAAGCCGAAGGTGGTGACGTAAGCGGCGTTGAGCTTGGAAAACAGCTCGCGCTCCTTGTCGGTCAGCGCGTCTAGGCCGGCGGAAGCCTGCTCGCGTGTGGATTCCGCCGTCAGCCGCCGCGCCTTGGCCAGTTTGCCAGCGAGATCGGGATGGGCGTTGAGGACGCCGATCCGCTCGGTTTCGCTGGCGGCGCGGAAGACGCGGCAGAGCGCATTGTGCAGGCCGCCGGCGCTGTCGTGCGCCGGCCCAAGCTCCAGCTCATAGGCACGTTCGGCGACCCAGGGCGAATGTTCGAACACGCCGCCGAAAGTGTCGACGAAGGTCTCGAACGCCATCTTCGACGGCTTGAGCGCCGCCGGCTGGTAGGGGTGGTTCTCCTGCCAGTGCCTGGCGATATCGACGCGCCGTGCCAGCCAGACCTTGTCGTGCGATCTGACATAGTCGACGAAGCGCTTCAGCGCCGCCACCCGCCCGGGACGTCCGACGAGGCGGCAATGCAGGCCGATATTCATCATCCGCGGCCGGCCCGCTTTGCCCTCGGCATAGAGCGTGTCGAAACTGTCCTTCAAATAGGCGAAGAACTGGTCGCCGGAATTGAATCCCTGCGGCGTGGCGAAACGCATGTCGTTGGCATCGAGCGTGTAGGGGATGACGAGTTGCGCGCCGCCGCTGTGCTCGAACCAGTAGGGCAGTTCGTCGTCATAAGTGTCCGACACATAGTCGAAGCCGCCCTCTTCGGCCACCAACCGCACCGTATTGACCGAGGTGCGGCCGGTGTACCAGCCGGTCGGCCGTTGGCCTGTCACCTCGTAGTGCAGCTTGATCGCCGCTTCGAGGTCGCGGCGCTCGTCCTCGGCGCTGTGGTCGCGGTAGTCGATCCATTTCAGCCCGTGCGAGGCCATTTCCCAGCCGGCCTCCTGCATCGCCGCCACCTGGTCGGGCGACCGGGCTAATGCTGAGGCGACCCCGTAACAGGTCACCGGCACTTGCGCCTCGCTGAACAGGCGCAGCAGCCGCCAGAAGCCTGCCCGCGCGCCATATTCGTAGATCGATTCCATGTTCCAGTGGCGCTGGCCGACCCAGGGCGCGGCGCCGACGATTTCCGACAGAAAGGCTTCCGAGGCCTTGTCGCCGTGCAGCACGCAGTTCTCGCCGCCTTCCTCGTAGTTGACGACGAATTGCACGGCTACATGCGCGCCATCAGGCCATTTTGGATCCGGCGGATTGGCTCCATAGCCGCGCATGTCTCTAGAGTAACGCATTGCCCCTCCCTGCCGGACGCTGCCGGAAGTTGTGATCAGGATAGTCGAAAGGGCTGCCTGCGCATTCCCCCGAAATTTTTGAAAGTGTTTTTGTGCCGCTCCGCTCGACCGGGACTTATGCATCGCCTTTAATTGGCGCACAATTCATTGCTTCGTTCGATTGTACCGGGCCAGTTCGTTCTGGAAATGGGAGGCGCCAGTGGCAGAAACGTCGAAAGCCGATGGCGGTCGCCTGACGACGCATGTGCTCGACACCGCGACCGGCAAGCCGGCGGCGGGCCTGTCGATCGCGCTTTATCACCTTGAGGGCAACGCACGGACACATCTGAAGACCGTTGTCACAAATGCCGACGGCCGCTGCGATGCGCCGTTGCTGGCAGGAGCGGAATTCCGCCTTGGCGAATACGAACTGGTCTTCGCCGCCGGCGATTATCTACGCGGCCAAGGGACAAAATTACCGGAACCGGCCTTCCTCGACAGCGTGCCGATCCGCTTCGGCATGGCAGAATCCGTGCATTATCACGTGCCATTGCTTATCTCTCCCTATGGCTACTCGACCTACAGGGGGAGCTGACGCATGGCCAAGATCACCATACGCAACGAGATCCGCATCATCCTCAATGGCAGGGATGTCGCGCTGTCGTCGGTGGCGCCCGATGCGACCTTGCTCGACTGGCTGCGGCTTGAGCGCTCGCTGCGCGGCACCAAGGAAGGCTGCGCCGAGGGCGATTGCGGCGCCTGCACGGTGCTGGTCGGCAAACTTGCGGCCACTGGGCTGGTCTATGAAAGCGTCAACGCCTGCATCCGTTTTCTTGGTTCGCTCGACGGCACTCATGTCGTCACGGTCGAACATCTTCGCGGCGTATCAGGCCATTTGCATCCGGTGCAGCAGGCGATGGTCGATTTCCACGGTTCGCAATGCGGCTTCTGCACGCCGGGCTTCGTCATGTCGCTCTACGGCCTGTGGATGAAGTCGCCGGACCCGTCGAATGCGGCGATCGAAAAGGCCCTGCAAGGCAATCTTTGCCGCTGCACTGGCTACGAGGCAATCATACGCGCCGCGCGCGCCATCTCCACCTACGGCAAGGCGGCTAAGGATCCGCTGGCGGCGGAGCGCAAGGCAATCACGGCAAGGCTCGAGACCATGCGTGACGGCGCCCGCGTCGAAATCGGCACCGGCAAGCAGCGGCTGATCGTGCCCGCCAACGCCGACGATTTCGCCGCCGTGCTGGACAAGGAGCCGAGCGCCACGGTCGTCGCCGGCTCGACCGATGTCGGCCTGTGGGTCACCAAGCATATGCGCGATATTTCACCGGTGGTTTTCATCGGCAATCTCGACGGGCTGTGCGCGATTTCCGAAGACAATGACGTCATCACCATCGGCGCCGGCGTCACCTACACCGACGCCTTCGCGACACTGGCCAAGCGCATCCCGGCACTCGGGCCGTTGTTCGATCGCATCGGCGGCGAGCAGGTACGAAATATGGGCACCATCGGCGGCAACATCGCCAATGGTTCGCCGATCGGCGACACGCCGCCGCCTCTGATCGCGCTCGGCGCGCAGCTGACGCTGCGCCGCGGCAAGAAGCGGCGCACCATCGCGCTCGAGGAATTCTTCATCGCCTATGGCAAGCAGGACCGGCAGCCAGGCGAATTCGTCGAGGCCGTGCACGTTCCCGTGCCGGCCAAGGGCACGAAGTTTGCCGTCTACAAGATCACCAAGCGCCGCGACGAGGACATCACCGCAGCCCTTGGCGCCTTTTTCCTCGACTTGGCCAAGGACGGAACCGTGGCCGATATATGCATCGCCTATGGCGGCATGGCGGCCACCCCGAAGCGGGCTTTCGGTGTCGAAAAAGCGCTGCTCGGCAAGCCGTGGACGGAGACAACGGTGGAAGCGGCCATGGCTGAATATGCCGGCGATTTCACCCCGCTGACCGATATGCGGGCATCGGCCGAGTACCGGGCGCTGGCGGCCAGGAACCTGCTGCTGCGCTTTTTTGCCGAAACCAGCGGCAGCAAGGCGCCGTTCCAGGTGTCACGCAACGAGGCGGCCTGATGAACAAGCACGCCTCTCCAGATCTCAAGGCGCAGAAGATTTCCGGTGGCGTCGCCGCCGACCAGCGCCACGATTCCGCGCACAAGCATGTCAGCGGCAGCGCGGTCTATATCGACGATATGCCGGAACCGGCGGGCATGCTGCATGGCTGCCTCGGCCTGTCCACGGCGACGCATGCGACGATCAGCAAAATGGATCTGTCGGCGGTGCGCGCGGCGCCGGGCGTCGTCGATGTGCTGACGGCCAAGGACGTTCCGGGCGAAAATGACATTTCGCCGACCGGTCGACACGACGAGCCGGTGCTGGCCGACGACAAGGTGCAGTTTTATGGTCAGCCGATCTTCTGCGTTATTGCCAAGACGCGCGAACAGGCGCGCCGCGCCACCCGGCTGGCCAAGGTCGAATACAGTCCATTGCCTTTCGTCACCGACATTGGCGATCTCGACCCCCGCAAGGACAAGCTGGTCACGCCGCCGCTCACGCTGAAGCGTGGCGATGCCGCTGCCGCGATCAAGGCGGCGCCCCGCCGGCTGAAGGGCAAGATGCGCATCGGCGGCCAAGAGCATTTCTATCTCGAAGGCCATATCGCAGTGGCCATTCCTGGCGAGGACCAGGACGTCACCATCTATTCCTCGACCCAGCATCCGAGCGAAGTCCAGCATATGGTCAGCCATGCGCTGGGCGTGCCGAGCAACGCCATCACAGTGGAAATCCGCCGCATGGGTGGCGGCTTCGGCGGGAAGGAGACGCAAGGCAACCAGTTTGCGGCATTGGCTGCGATCGCCGCCAAGAAACACCATCGCGCGGTCAAGATCCGGCCCGACCGTGACGACGACATGATTGCCACCGGCAAGCGCCATGACTTCCTCGTCGACTACGAAGTAGGTTTCGACGACGCCGGCAACATTCTTGGCGTCGACTTCATGTTCGCGGCGCGTTGCGGCTTTTCCTCGGACCTGTCCGGCCCGGTCACCGACCGCGCGCTGTTCCATTGCGACAACACCTATTTCTGGCCGGCGGTGCATGCGCAATCGGCGCCGCTTTACACCAACACCGTGTCGAACACGGCGTTTCGCGGCTTCGGCGGCCCGCAGGGCATGGTCGGCGCCGAACGCGTCATCGACGAGGTTGCCTTTGCCGTCGGCAAGGACCCGCTCGAAATCCGCAAGCAGAATTTTTATGGCACCAGTGGTGATAAAGACGGGGGCCGCAACGTCACCCCTTATCACCAGACGGTCGAGGACAACATCATCCACCGCATCGTCGCCGAGCTGGAGGCGAGCGCCGACTATGCGGGGCGCCGCCGCATCATCCAGGCCTTCAACGCCAACAGCCGCTTCATCAAGCGCGGCCTGGCGCTGACGCCGGTCAAATTCGGCATCTCTTTCACAGCCACCCACTACAACCAGGCCGGCGCGCTGGTGCATGTCTACACCGATGGTTCGGTGCATCTGAATCACGGCGGCACCGAGATGGGGCAAGGCCTCTACGTCAAGGTGGCGCAGGTGGTGGCGGAAGAGTTCCAGATCGACCTCGACCAGGTCAAGATCACCGCGACGACCACCGGCAAGGTGCCCAACACTTCGGCCACCGCGGCGTCGTCCGGCACCGACCTCAACGGCATGGCGGCGCAGAACGGCGCCCGCCAGATCAAGGAACGGCTGACCGACTTCGCCGCCGAAAAATACCAGGTGCCGCGCGAGCAGGTGCTTTTCCTGCCCAACCGGGTGCGCATCGGCAACCAGGAGATCGCCTTCACCGACCTTGTCAAGCAGGCCTATATGGCCCGCATCCAACTGTCGGCGGCGGGTTTTTACAAGACGCCGAAAATCCACTGGAACCGTGACAAGGGCGAGGGCCGTCCGTTCTATTATTTCGCCTATGGCGCCTCGTGCTCGGAAGTCTCGGTCGACACGCTGACCGGCGAATATGTCGTCGAGCGCACCGACATATTGCATGAAACCGGCCGCTCGCTGAACCGCGCCATCGATCTCGGCCAGATCGAGGGCGGCTTCATCCAGGGCATGGGCTGGCTGACGACGGAGGAGCTGTGGTGGGACGACAAGGGCCGGCTGCGCACGCATGCGCCGTCGACCTATAAGATCCCGCTCGCGTCCGACCGGCCGAAGATATTCAACGTCACGCTGGCCGACTGGCCGGAGGCCAACGAGCCGACGGTGCACCGTTCCAAGGCGGTCGGCGAACCGCCCTTCCCGCTCGGCATGTCTGTGCTGCATGCGCTGTCGGACGCGGTGGCAAGTGTGGCCGATCATAAGGTCTGTCCGCGTCTCGACGCTCCTGCAACACCAGAACGGGTGCTGATGGCGATCGAACGGCTGAAGGGTGAAGCCAAGAATAGCGCCTGACTCTGACCTGGATTCTGGCAAAACGTGCAATTCAGACTGAAAAACCCTATATTTCCCGTACGGGAATGCGAAATATGAAGTCGAAAGTGCAAAGCCTCAGAGCTTTTCTCGCCAGCGCCGGCCGGCTTGCTCTGGTCGAAGTGGCCGGCACCAAAGGCTCGACTCCGCGCGAGAAGGGCGCCTTCATGCTCGTATCGCAGGCGGCGATTTTTGGCACGATCGGCGGCGGTCAGCTCGAGTACATGGCGATCGACAAGGCGAGGCAGATGGTGGGGTCTTCACCCTCCCCCTTGTGGGGAGGGTCGGGGGGGGGGCCCGCCCCCGCGGGGGGGGGGGGGGGGGGCGGCCCCCCCCGCCCCCGCCGGGGGGGGGGGGGGCGGGGCACCATGGTGCAACGCCACCCGTTTGCGCGCCCCCCGCCACGGGGCGTCCGCTCACCGACCCTCCCCACAAGGGGGAGGGTAAAGAAGCCCGCATCGCGGTCGATGAAGTCCGCGCCACGCTTGACGTGCCGCTAGGTCCCGAGATCGGCCAGTGCTGCGGCGGGCGCGTCGAAGTCTTGATCCGTATCGTCGATGCCGCGCTTGCTGCCGAGCTGATCGCGGCCGCAGAAGCCGAGGAAGCCCACCTGCCGCATGTCTATATCTTCGGCGGCGGCCATGTCGGCCAGGCGCTGGCCTCGACCGTTGCACTTCTTCCCGTGCGTGGTGTCGTCATCGAGACGCGGGCCGAAGCGCTGGAAGGCATGTCGGAAACCGTCGAGACGCTGCTGACGCCGATGCCCGAGGCCGAGGTGCGAAACGCCCCCGCCGGCACCGCCTTCGCCATCCTCACCCACGACCATGCGCTGGATTTCCTCATCGTCGCCGAGGCGCTGAAGCGCGACGACGCGGCCTATGTCGGCATGATCGGCTCGAAAACCAAGAGAGCGACGTTCAGGAACTGGTTCCTGAAATCGGCGGATGGCACGGAGGCTGAGTTGGCCCGCCTCGTCTCCCCGATCGGCGGCGACGCCGTCAGGGACAAGCGCCCGCCGGTGATCGCGGCGCTCGCGGCAGCCGAGATCATGACGGCACTGGTCGTTCACAACACCGCGCCGAATGCCGACCATCAAGTCCAGCATAAGATGATGGCCGGCTAAGCTTCGGCGCGGCTAAGCAGGCCGCTTCAGGCCGAGATGATCTCGCAAGGTGCTGCCTTCGTATTCCCGACGGAACAGTCGGCGCCGCTGCAGTTCCGGCACCACCAGCGTGGCAAAGGCATCGAGCTCGCCGGGGAAGTATGACGGCATGACGTTGAAGCCGTCCGCGCCGCCGCCCTCGAACCGCGCCTGCAATTCGTCAGCGATCTGCGCCGGCGTGCCGACGATACGCCAATGGCCACGTGCGCCGGCGAAATGGCGCGCAAGCTGGCGGATCGACAGGCCGTCGCGGCGCGATTGTTCGATGACCAGCGCCTGGCGGCTTTTCATTCCCTCGGTCTCCGGCAGCTCGGGCATCGGTCCGTCGATCGGATAGCTCCCGAGATCGGAGATGCTGAGATAGCTGGACAGTAGCGCCACGCCGACATCGTCGGGGATCAGCGCCTGGAATTCCTCCTGTTTCTCCCGCGCTTCGGCCTCGGTATCTGCCACCACCGGGGAGACGCCGGGCATGATCTTGATGTCGTCGGGTTCCCGCCCATAGGCAGCCATACGGCCCTTGAGGTTGTCGTAAAAGCCCTTGGCTTCCTCGAGGGTCTGCGCCGCCGTGAACACGACGTCGGCGGTGCGGGCGGCAAGGTCGCGGCCGACATCCGAGGCGCCGGCCTGCACCATCACCGGCGCGCCCTGCGGCGAGCGCGGCAGGTCGAGCGGGTCGCGCACCGAAAAGCTCTGGCCGTTGTGACCGTGAAAGCCACTGCCTTGCCAAAGTCCTGATACCACCTCGGCGAATTCGCGCGCCCGCTCGTAGCGGTCGGCATGCGGTTTCAGGCCCGTCGCGCCGAAATTGGCGGCTTCGATGGGGCTGGCCGACGTCACCAGGTTCCAGCCAGTCCGGCCACCACTCAGATGATCGAGCGACAGAAAGGTGCGCGCCAGGCCGTAGGGCTCGTTGTAGCTGGTCGACGCCGTCGAAACGAGGCCGATGCGGCTGGTCTGCACGGCGAGCGCGGACAGCAGGCTGATCGGCTCGAAGCCGATCGAGCGTGAGGTCTGGCTGGCGATGCCGACATTGGCTTCGCGCAGACCGGCGGCGTCCTCGCAGAACACCATGTCGAACTTCGCCGCTTCCGCCGTGCGCGCCAGCTGGATGTAATGATCGATGTCGATGCCTGCCGTGACATGCGCCTTGGGGTGACGCCAGGCGGCGATGTGGTGGCCCGTCGCCCACAGGAAGGCGCCAAGCTTCATCTGGCGGGTCATTGCGCTCCTCCGGCAAGTCTGAGATGAGAGCGCAAGGTGGTGCCGGGATAATCCGGGCGGACGAGGCCGCGGCGCTGCAATTCCGGCAGCACGCGGCCGATGAAACCGTCAATCGCCGCAGGCGGTATTGCGATGTTGAACCCGTCGCAGCTTTGCGAGCTGAACCATGTTTCGAGCGCGTTGGCAGCGACATCTGCGCCAACGTTCAGCAGCAGCTTGACCGCACCCGGATCGCGTCCGCAGGCCACAACGCGGCGCTTGAGATCGTCATGGCGCGCCTTGGGGTCCTTTGTGGGTCTGTCCAGCAGGACGACATCGGCAGTGCGGGCGGCCATATCCAGGTCGGCCTCGGACAGGCCGGACAGCACCAGCACCGGCGTATCCTGCGGCGAGCGCGCGACGTTCAGCGGCCCGCGCACGGAGAAAAATTCGCCCTTGTGGTCGAGCAGGTGCATTTTTTCGGGATCGTGGAAGCGGCCGCCGATCTTGTCGAACAGCAGCGCGTCGGCATCCCAGCCCTGCCACAGGCGCTGAACGATGCCGATGTATTCCTGCGTGCGGCGGCGGAACACATCGTCGGAAAATCCATCCGGCCGGCTGAAATTGGCGGCTTCCCGTGGCGCCTGCGCCATGGTCGCGTGCCAGCCGGCGCGGCCATGGCTGATGATGTCGAGCGAAGCAAAACGGCGCGCCAGATTGTACGGCTGGTGAGCCACCGTCGAGGCTGCAGCGACAAGGCCGATCCGACTTGTCACCGTCGCCAGCGCCGCCAGCAAGGTCGTCGCTTCGAAAGAACTCGACCCGGCGCTGTTCGGCGCGGAATCATCGAGGACAATCATGTCCAGCCCCGCCGCTTCCGCTTGCTTGGCAAAGCCGGCCAGGTCGCTAAACCCGAGCGGCTGCCCGGAAGTAATGTTGAGCGAAACGGCAAGATGCATTGTGGCTTGCTGGTCAGTCGGCATGGGACCATCGATCATAGGGCGGCGTATGCGAACCTAAGGTCACCTGCTTGTAAGACAACCCTGGCGACTGGGCCAACAGCCCCTCACTTGCCGGCCAGCAAATCCTTGATCAGCCGCTGGCAACGCTCGGCCATGAAGTCGAGCAACAGCCGCACCTTTGGATCCTGCAGCTTCTTGTGCGGATAGACGGCGGCGAACTGCACCGGCGTTGGCGGCGTGCTGGCCAGGATGACCTGCAGCCGCCGGTCGCGGATGAAGGGTTCGACCTCGAAGCGCGGCTTGTTGATGATGCCGCGGCCCGACAGCGCCCAGCCGGTCAGCACATCGCCATCGTCGGTGTCGTAGGGGCCGTGCACCTCGAATTTCTGCGGGCCGGACGGCGTCTGCAGCGTCCAGACATATTCGCGCGCCCCGGAATAGCGCAGCATCAGGCAGTCGTGCTTCTTGCCGATCAGCTCCTGTGGCTCCACCGGCTCGCCGCGCGCTTCGAGATATTTCGGTGCCGCCACCAGCACGCGTTCACATTCCATGATGCCGCGCATCCGCAGGCTGGAATCCTCGATGATGCCGAGCTTGAAGGCGACGTCGATGCCTTCCTTCATGATGTCGATATTGTGGTCGGAGAGCCTCAGCCGCACCTCGATATCGGGGTATTTGTCGTGGAAATCCGGAATGCCCGACGCCACCAGCCGCCGTCCGAGGCCGAGCGGTGCGGTCACCTTGATGGTGCCGCGCGGTTGGCCGGAAAGCGCCGAAACCGCGGCTTCCGCCTCGGTGATCGCCTCCAGCACCTGCTTGGCGCCGGAGTAGAACACCGTGCCATGCTCCGTCGGCATCAATTGCCGTGTCGTGCGGTTGAACAGCCGCACGCCGAGGTGTTTTTCCAGCTCCTTGATGCGGTTGGAGGCGACCGCCGGCGAAATGCGCATGTCGCGGCCTGCCGCCGAGAGATTACCAAGCTCGACGACGCGGACGAAGACGGCGATGTTGTCGAGATAGGCCATTCGTGGCTCTTTATGTGGCGGCGTACGTGGTCAGCCTAGTATTTTCCATTTTTTTTTGAAAGTCATCGTACACCTCGCCTCTTTTCGTTTGCGCCCCACACCGTAAAGTCAGCCGATCGGCAGGGACGATTTCACATGATGGATTTCGCGATTTTCTGGGACTGGCTGAGTTTCGCCGTGCGCTGGCTGCACGTCGTCACCGGCATCGCCTGGATCGGCTCGTCCTTCTATTTCGTCGCGCTCGACCTTGGCCTGCGCCAGCGCCCCGGCATGCCGGTCGGCGCATTCGGCGAGGAATGGCAGGTGCATGGCGGCGGCTTCTACCACGTCCAGAAATATCTGGTGGCGCCGGCCGAAATGCCGGAACACCTGACCTGGTTCAAGTGGGAATCCTACGCCACCTGGCTGTCCGGCTTCGCCATGCTGTGCGTGGTCTACTATGCCAGCGCCGACCTGTTCCTGATCGACCCCAATGTTCTGTCCATGTCGGTTCCCGTGGGCATCCTGCTGTCGATGGCGACGATCGGCGTCGGCTGGGTTGTCTACGATCTGCTCTGCCGGTCGCCGCTCGGCAAAAGTGACACCGGACTGATGCTGGTGCTCTATGGCGTTCTGGTGTTCATCGCCTGGGGTCTGACGCATCTGTTCACCGGCCGCGCCGCTTTCCTGCATCTCGGCGCCATCACCGCCACTATCATGTCGGCCAATGTCTTCATGGTGATTATTCCAAACCAGAAGATCGTCGTCGCCGACCTGATTGCCGGCCGAAAGCCCGACCCGAAATACGGCAAGATCGCCAAGCAGCGCTCGCTGCACAACAACTACCTGACGCTGCCCGTGCTGTTCCTGATGCTGTCGAACCACTATCCGCTGGCGTTTGCGACGGAGTTCAACTGGGTCATCGCCTCGCTGGTGTTCATCATCGGCGTCTTGATCCGGCACTATTTCAACACCGTGCATAAGCGTGCCGGCAACCCCCACTGGACCTGGATGGCGGCTGCGGTGCTATTCGTCATCATCATGTGGCTGTCGACAGCGCCGAAAATACTGACCGGCGAGCCCAAGGCATCCGCCGCGGCCGAAGTCTATATCGCCTCGTCGCATTTCCCGGCGGTGCGCGACACCGTGCTTGGCCGCTGCTCGATGTGCCATACGGCCGAGCCGGTCTATGAAGGCATCTACCATGCGCCGAAGGGCGTGATGCTCGACACCGACGCCGGCATTGCCGAGCATGCGCGTGAAATCTATTTGCAGGCCGGGCGCAGCCACGCCATGCCGCCCGCCAACGTCACCCAGATCAGCGACAAGGAACGGGCGCTGCTGGTCGCCTGGTTCGAAGGCGCAGGGAAATAGGGATGACCTCCACACTTCTGCGCGGCCGCACGCTAAGCTTCTTGCGCTGGCCCGAAGCCATCGACGACCATGCCGCCTGGCGCTATGAGGAGGATGGCGGCCTGCTGATCCGCGACGGCCGGATCGTTGCCGCAGGCAGCTACACGGAAGTCGAAAAGCAAGCGGGCGACGGTGCGAAAAGGATCGATCATCGGCCGCATCTGCTGCTGCCCGGCTTCATCGATGCGCATGCGCATTTCCCGCAGATGCAGGTCATTGCCTCCTACGGCGCCGAACTGCTCGACTGGCTGAACACCTACACCTTTCCCGAAGAGACCAAATTCGCCAACGCCCAGCATGGCCGCCGCATCGCCCGGCTGTTCCTGGACGAGATGGTGCGCCACGGCACGACGACGGTCGCCGCCTACTGCTCGGTGCACAAGGCGTCTGCCGAAGCGTTCTTTGCCGAATCGCATGCGCGCGGCATGCTCAACATTGCCGGCAAGGTGATGATGGATCGAAACGCGCCGGCAGGCGTGCTCGACACGCCGCAATCCGGCTATGACGATACGAAGGCACTGATTGCGGAATGGCACGGCAAGGGCCGCCAGCTTTATGCGATCACGCCGCGCTTCGCCATCACCTCTTCGCCCGAACAGTTGGAGATGTCGGGCGCGCTCTGCCGCGAGCATCCCGATCTGCATATGCAGACGCATCTGTCGGAAAACCACGCCGAAATCGCCTTCACGCAAAAACTCTATCCGCAGGCGCGCGACTACACCGATGTCTACGAGCAGTATGGCCTGCTGGGGCCAAAGAGCCTGTTCGGCCACTGCATCCATCTCTTGGAACGCGAGGCCGATGCGCTGTCGGACAGCGGCTCGGTGGCGGTGTTCTGCCCGACCTCGAACCTGTTCCTCGGCTCCGGCCTGTTCGATTACCAGCGCTTTCGGCGCCGCGACAAGCCGCTGCGCATCGCCGCGGCCAGCGATGTCGGCGGCGGCACCAACTATTCGATGCTGCGCACCATGGACGAGGGCTACAAGGTGATCGCGCTGACTGGCGAAAAGCTGAACCCGTTCCAGTCCTTCTGGCAATTAACACGTGGCAATGCCGAGGCGCTGTCTATGGCGGACAAGGTCGGCACGCTGGATGAAGGCACCGATGCCGACATCACCGTGCTCGACGCCCGCGCCACGCCGGCGATGCGGCTGAGGATGGCGACTGTGGAGACGCTGGCGGAGGAGCTGTTCCTGCTGCAGACTCTGGGCGACGACCGTGCCGTGCGCGAGGTCTATGTCGCGGGGCGGCCGGCCAAGAGTGATATGATCGCGGGTTAGGACTCATCATCCGCGCGGGACAAGATGATGATTGCGCCTGGTTGCCAAGAGGTTCCCCCACTCCGTCGCCGCTTCGCGGCGCCACCTATCCCCCTCCGGAGGGAGAGGAAGGGAGCCTTTGCTTCGGAGGACGGGCGCCGGTTCGGACAGCTTTGCGCCTGTCCAGCCGATAGATGGGTAACACTTTGAACCGGATACATAGGTGACACTTCTCTCCCCCTATGCGTCCGCCGCAGCGCCAAGCGGATTGGTTGGCGCGGC
>NZ_JAMYRH010000027.1:0-17412 GCF_040321305.1 Mesorhizobium sp. M0478 | reverse complement strand
TGATGCCGTAGCGCTTCGCCAGCGCCCTCAGGCTCTCTTGACTATGCTGTATCGCTCGACGGATCGCCTCTGTCGTCGTGGCGCTCCCATGAAGAACCTGGCCATAGCGCATCCTTTGATTCGGACGAAAAGTATGCGCCATCAAAGCCTGGGATCAAACATCTAGGAGCGCGCGAAATGCCCCATGTCGAGGAAATGGCCGGCGAGACCGTGACGGTCACCCACCCCCATTTCGCCTAGAAGCGGCGCCCTTGAACCTCATATTCAGCGGCTTCCAGGGTTGCAAGGCCGGGCGCCTTCGGTTCCAAAATGGGTGGCGTCCGGGTATGGGTATGGGTTCCGTTTCGATTAAATTCCCGAGTTGCCGCATCTGCGGCCAAAACAAACTGGTCGCGGTTTTTATCTCAGTTGCGCGGTGGGCCCTTCCCTCGATGATCTCTCATTTTGGAAGAAAGCGAACCTACCGCAATGGCATCGTTCATCGAACAGCGGACCGCTTATATGCGGCCAGTGGCACCTGCCTTGCGATAGTGGCCGACCGCAATCCAGCAGGATTGCCTCACCAACTTGAAGTCTGAGCACGTGGCCAGGCTATCTGCGGTGGCGCGCTTACCGGCGATAAGATAGAAATCAGGCAAACGCCGCTACCGCGAAATAGGATTTCATCCAATATGTCGCTCGTTAAGACGTCAAGGATCGCGAAACGCACTGGACCAGACAAGGGTTTGCATCCCGAAAAAGCAGATTTGCCGGCCAGATCACGCCAAAGCATCAAATCAGACCTACCTCACGGACAAATAGCCGAACGGTTTGCCGCCGCCACTGAGGAGCTGGCCAGCGGCATCACCGAGGCATCGGCCGCCGGTGAAGAATTACGGCGATCGATGGAACAGATCGCCGCGGGTGCGGAGGAAGCATCAGGCGCGGCTGAAGAACAACTGCGCACAATCAGCGACTCCACGCAAACGCTGGCCGTGGGACGACGCTTAGCCGAGGATTCGCAAAGGCGATCGGAATCGGTGCAAGGCTTGCTTGCTGATGTGACGAATCAGGTGATGAATGCGGTCAGTGCGATTGAACGAAATGCCGCTCGCCAGGAAAGCTCGGCACAATTGATTGCCGTTATCGAAAAACGCGCTGAAGAAGTCGGAGCTATAGGCCGCACGGTCAGCCGCATCTCGGACCAGACGAATCTGTTTGCCCTAAACGCCGCCATCGAAGCCGCTCGCGCCGGCGATCATGGCCGCGGATTTGCCGTAGTCGCTGAAGAAGTAAGGTCGCTGGCGCAGATATCCGACACCAGCGCACGTGAAGTTCAGGCGCTATCCACCAGCATCCAAAAAGATGTCAGCGCGGTTGCAGCCGGAGTCGCTGCTGCCGCTCACGCTGCGGCATCCGAAGCAAAGGCCTCAAACGTCGTGCTGCGAAACCTTCGCGCCATGCGGGAAACCGCGGGCGAGATCGCGCTCGGCAGCCGCGCCATCTCGCTGGCTTCGGTTGAAGCCGAAAAAGCCGCCACCGAGGCGCAAAAAGGTGCCGAGCAAGTTGCCAGTGCCGCGGAGCAGCAGTCGGCTGCAGCTGCGGAATCGCAGGCAGCGATCCAACAGCAGACGCAGGCGCTTGTTGAAGGCCAAACGGCAGCGCACGCGCTGGCACGCTTGGCTAATCTATTGCGCGGCGGAGACGCGGGAAAAGCCGCCGAGCAGGCGTCCTCGGCAGCCGAACAGCTGTCGGCGAATATTCAGGAGCTCTCGGGGGCCGCCGGTCAGATTCTGGCTGCGGTCGAGCAGATCAACCGTGGCGCCCAGCAGCAGGCGGCGGCCACCCACGAAAGTTCGGCCTCACTGAGCCAGATCGAGCAAAGTGCTGCCCTTGCAAAAGAAAATGCAGTTGCAGCCGAGGAGCGTGTTGCAGCGATGGAACAGTCGCTGAGGGAAACTTACGCGGCGGTCGAAAGCCTTATTAACGGATTGACGGGTTCCCTCCAGGACACGACAGCGAGCGTATCTGCGTTGCTTAGTTTGGAGGTAACTGGCCGCAAGATCGAGAAGATCGTCGATGCGATCACATTAGTCGCGGTTCAGACCAGCATGCTTGCCGTCAGTGGAGCGGTCGAAGCAGCCAGGGCGGGCGACTATGGCAGCGGCTTCTCCTTGGTGTCCAAAGACATTCGCGGGCTGGCGCGCGAAGCATCGCAATCCTTGGATAAAGTGAAGGATACGGTTCGCGGAATGATCGAGCAGATATCTTCGCTGCGTGGCGATCTCGAGCGGATCTGCGGCCTGTCGGAAGTCGAGATTCAGAATAGTCGCGCCACTTTAGCGGTATTTGAGAAGACCAAAGAAGAGCTGGCGCAGCTCGTCGAGGCGAGCAAAGCGATCAATTCTGGCGCTACCGACATACTCGCTGCGGCGAGCCAGGCTTCAGCTGGCGCGAAGCAGATTGCAACAGCCGCAGAGGAAGCCGGTGCAGCGTCTAGAGAGGCATCGACCGCTTCCCAAGAGCAAGCGCGAGGAGCTGAGGACCTGGCTGCGGCGATTGAGGAGATTGCCTCCCTCGCTGAAGAGCTCAAGTCACAAAATGTCTGAGCAAGGCGCGCCAGCGGCGCTATCCAAACGGTTCTTGGCGGTTCGCTGCTCCGAGCATACTTACGCGGTTCCGGTCGATCGGGTGGCCGAGATCGTCAGGGTACCCGTAATGGCAAAGGTGCCGCAAGCCCCAGCGGCTTTGTGCGGATTAGCGAACTTGCGTGGGTCAATTGTGCCAATTGCGGACTTGAGCCGCTTGCTGCGACTTGCTTCTGAAGCTCTGTCGGATTCGGCGCGAGCCGTGGTCATCGACGCACCCGCGCCGTATGCGCTGCTTGTCAACACTGTCGAAGGGATCGTCAACGTACAGGCAAGCAGCATCGAGCAGCGTCATTCACTCAAGGGCGCCGCGGTGAGCAGCGGCGATGACAGTGTCTTCTCAAATGATGGCGAGGCGGTGAGGATTCTCAACGTTGATACCCTGCTCGAAGGGGCGTTTACCCCCCAAGCCCGGGATCGTGTAACCGGCCGCAGCCGCACGTTGGTTCCTGATATGAGCGCGATAGGCGCTGTAGGTCGAGAAATGCTCGCAACGTTCGTAGTGGATGGGCAGGATTACGCATTTCCATTTGCCGTGGTGCAGGAGGTCTTCAATATCCCCCGAGGCCTGACTTCTCTGCCGGGCGCGGATGCGCAGGTCCCTGGTTTGATATCGTTCCGCGACGGACTGCTGCCAATTTTGTCCCTAAGAGCACTGTTTGGCCTCGCTAACGAGCTTCAGGGAAATGAGAAGGTCATCGTCGCGTATGTCCGCGGCACCGCGGTCGGCGTCGTTGTCGACGCTGTCAAGCAGAGCATCGCCATCGATCCTCTGAGGCTGGAACCCGTGCCGCCAATTATGGCAGCCAGAATTGGCGGCGAGGCTAAGGTCAAGGCAATCTATCGGAGCGAGGCGGATAGCCGGCTGCTTTCGGTCTTGCACCCGGATTTGTTGCTCAGCGAGGAAACCATGCGTGGTCTGGGTCATGTGCAAGCTCCGGCCCGAGACGGCTCCGCACCGACAGAAGGTTCAAAGCGCGACGAGATCAAGCTGCTCGCCTTCCAACTTGGCGCCGGCGAATTCGCCTTGCCCATTGAGGCCGTCGAGCAAGTTGCACTGGTGCCGGAGCGTGTGACGCGGGTTCCAAAGACGCCCAAATTTCTTGAAGGGGTCATCAATCTGCGCGGCGAGGTGCTGCCTGTCATCGATCAGCGGAAGCGCTTCGACATGCCGCCGCTTGAGAATCGTGGCCGGACGCGTCTGATTGTGGTCAAATCCGGTTCCCACCGCGCCGGGATCATCGTCGACAGCGTCTCGGAAGTCCTGGGCGTCGATGCATCAGCGCTCGCTCGGGCGCCGGATCTGGCGGGAGAAACTACGCGCCTGATCCAGTCGATCGTCAGCCTGGATGAAGGCGTTCGCATCCTCATGCTGCTTGATCCAACCGAACTGCTCACGCGTGCCGAGCGCACCTTTCTGGACTCTTTTCAAACCAAGCTGCAGACTTGATCAAGGTTCTGATCATCGACGACTCTGCCCTCGTTCGAAAGCTGCTTGCCGGAATGCTGTCGGACGCATCCGAATTCCAAGTTGAAACCGCTCGAAATGGCGCCGAAGGACTGGAGCGCCTGCACGCCTTCCGCCCCAATGTGGTCACGCTCGATGTCCACATGCCGCAGATGAACGGCTTTATGTGCCTTGATCGTATCATGCTGGAAAGGCCGACCCCGGTCGTCATGGTATCGTCGGTGACATCACAGAGCGCCGATGAGACCCTGCAAGCGCTTCGCCTCGGCGCATTCGATTTCGTTGCGAAGCCTTCGGGAACATTGTCCTTACGCGTTGATCAGATGAAAGACGATCTGCTCGACAAGATTCGAACCGCCGCCGTCACCGGCATCAAACCCACGCTGCGATTGCAGGAACGTATACGCCACCCTATACGGCAGCCGCTGCCGACAAGTCCTTATCCCGCCCCAATAGCGTCAAAAAAACCCATCGTAAAAACTGGGGTAAATGGGCTGGTGCTCATCGGCGTTTCGACAGGAGGGCCGCCAGCACTGGAGGCTGTTGTCGGAGCGCTGCCAGCATCGTTCTCCTGGCCAATTTTGATTGCTCAGCACATGCCAGAATCCTTCACGGGCGCACTGGCCAAACGTTTGAACAGCCTGAGCGCCATCGAGATCGTGGAGGTTACCCGCCCTACGGAAGTCGTGCCTGGTGTCGCTTACATTGCGCGGGGTGGGGCGGACATGATTTTATCGCGCCGAGGAGGCGTCGTATTTGCCATGAATGTCCCGTCCCAGGTCGACTATCCCTGGCATCCAAGCGCCGACCGGCTTGTTCGAAGTGCCATGGAACAAATACCTCCCAGCGACCTTATCGGTATTCTCATGACCGGAATGGGCAATGACGGCGCCAGTGCTATGAAACTCCTGCACGAGCGAGGCGGAACGACGATCGCTGAAGCGGAAGAAACCGCAGTGGTTTGGGGGATGCCCGGGGAATTGGTCAAGGGCGGTGGTGCAGATTGGATTCTGCCGCTACCCGAGATAGCCCGGCAATTGATGAAGGTTGTGCCTTGCCTCTGATCCGCAAAGAGCTTCCCAACCAAGCCGGGATCCGCGACGCATCGCCCACGGATGCATTTTCTTCGTTGACGAGTCGGAACAGTGAGGAAAGGCGAGCGGCGGCTCGCGAGTTTATTGTCACCTCTGACAACGCCGGTGTGATCTCCAGCGCGATTCAGAGTGAAGCGGTTGATGGCGTGCTGCAGGCTTTGTTTACAGCCCTTATGCGATCAGCCAATGCGGCAAGCGTCGACGTTGCTCTGCAATACCTACGATCCGACGATGCCCGCTTGCGCACCGGGGCACTAGACGCCTTGCGCGCATTGCAAGATCAGCTCCTGCCGCGGTTGACTGGACTGCTCAGTGACCCGGAGCCCGACGTTCGCATCCTCGCCTGCGAACTCGTTCGCGCGCAGCAGCCTTCAACGGTGATTGATTTGCTGGTTCCCCTCCTGGCTAATGATTGCAATGGCAACGTTTGCGGTGCCGCGATCGACGTCATGGCGGAGGTGGCGGCGCCTGACCACGTTGCCTTGTTGCTCCAGTGCGCCGCGCGTTTTCCCTCGGATCCCTTTTTGGATTTCGCCGCCAAAACCGCGGCCCTCCGGATCGGGGCGCGGAACGCCCCTCAGTGATCGAGATCACGGACGAAGAGATCCGTCGACTGGGAGACTTCCTCTATCGACGCACCGGCATGGTCTATTCGGTATCCAAGCGCTATTACATAGAGCGCCGGATTGCTGATCGTGCAAACGCAACCGCCTCTCCTTCTTTCGAAAGGTATTTCGCAAAACTTCGTATTGATGCCGAGGGTGAGATCGAGAAGTTCATCAACGCCTTTACCGTCAATGAGACTTATTTCAACCGGGAAGATCATCAATTTCGGTGTCTCACGAAGGATTTGCTGCGTGAAAGAATCGCAGCCGGCTATGGGAAAGACCAGTTGCGTTTGTGGTCGGTACCTTGCGCGACTGGGGAAGAACCCTATTCGATTGCGATGTGGCTCTTGGACAAGTGGCCGCTGGTCGACGCCTACAGCATCGAGATTTGCGGCTCAGATATCGATACCGAAGCGCTTGCCGCGGCCAAGCGCGGCTTTTATGACAAGCGCGCACTGATGCGCTTGCCGGGCCAGGTCATCGACCGCTACTTTCACCAAGAAGCCGACGATCGGTGGCGGCTTGTCGATGAGTTGAGGGAGTCGGTGCAATTTTCCAGTGTCAATCTAATAGAATCTAACGAGACCAGGCACCACGGCCAATTCGATGTCATTTTTTGCCGAAACGTCCTCATCTACTTCGACGACGCTTCGCGTCGCATTGCTGCAGACAACCTCTATGAAAGCCTTTTACCCGGCGGCTACATTTGCCTTGGCCACACAGAGTCGATGAGCCGTATCTCTCCGCTGTTCGAAATCCGTCGGTTCGAAGATGGTATTGTCTATCAGAAACCAGAGGTCGGGCGGTGAGCAAACCTACGCTCCATCGCGTCCTGGTGGTCGATGACGCAGCTCTCGTGCGCCTGTACTATCGAAGCGTGCTGGAGCCAGCGGGCTATGAGGTGTTCGAGGCTTTGAACGGGGTGGAAGCCTTGGAGCAACTGCTTGGGTTCGAGATCGTCGACCTTCTGATCGTGGACATCAACATGCCGGTCATGGATGGCCTCAGCTTCTTAAGGATGCTTCGGCAACGAGGCGAACCGTTTGCGTCCACCCCCGTGCTCATCACCAGTACGGAAGCCGGGCTCCATGACCTGCGGGCTGCCCAAATTGCCGGAGCGAACTTCTACGCGGCCAAGCCCGTCGCTGGGCAGGACCTGTTGGAGCTCGTTGCCTTGCTTGCTGGATCAACCCATGATTGAACTTCTTGAGCAGTTCCTGGTGGAGTGCCGCGAGTCTGTGCAGCAGGCAACACTGGATCTTCTGGCGCTCGAAGGTGATTCAGGCGATCACACTAGGCTGGACAGTGCTTTTCGGTCGTTTCACACCCTCAAGGGCGGGGCCGGTATCGTCGATTTTCCAGATATGGCGAGGGGTCTGCACGCGGCTGAGGAACTGCTCGATTCCGGCCGGTCCGGTACGAGGACGTTAAGCACTGCGGATATCGGCAACTGTCTCTGGGCATTGGATCAAGTCACCGGCTGGCTCGATAGCATTGAGGTAAAGGGAACTGTCCCGGAGGATGCAGGGTCGACCGCGGATGAGATGGTCCGCCGCTTGCAAGCGGCGCTATGGGAAGAACCTCCGGGAAAGAGCCCGCCCGCCTTGTTGGCGGCGGGGTGGTTGACATCTCTTTTGAAGGCCAACCATGATGTCGCAGCCCGAGCCTCAACCGGGTTGTTGTTCCAGCCCGACCCACAGTGCTTCTTTCGCGGCGAAGATCCCCTTGCGTTGGTCGCCGGCCTGCCTGGCCTGTTAGCTCTTCATGTGGAACAGGTTCATGTCTGGCCTTCGTTGAGGGAAGGTGATCCATTCGAGTGCAACCTGCTCTTCACAGCGTTGTCCTCTGCTCCGCAGGACGCTTTGTTGCGCTATACCCAAGCGATAAGCTCGGACTCTTCGAGCGTCCTCGAGATCCGCGAGCTTTCTTCTGCCGTAGCCGATCAGCGCGCAGGACTTAGCCGGATGGCGCGGCTGTTGCTCGAAGCGCAGTCCCAACTCCTTTCCCAGGTCGCGACCACAGGTCTGGCCGGCCGAGTAGGCGCCGCGCGGCGCGTGGTGATGAATATCCTGGCTCGGAGCGTCCGGCACAAGGATACGCTGGAACGCTACGATGGTAGTGTGCCGGACGCGGACGATCCAGAGGGACGACAAGCACTCATCCTCCTGATCGACCGGGTTTTGGGAGACGAGGCCCAAGTCCTCGAATTCTCCGTGAACCGGGATTCCCGCCTCGCCATCCCGAACTCAAATGCTGCCCGATCACTGCGGGTGAGCGTCGAACGCATTGATGCCTTAGTGAATTTGGCCGGCGAACTGTCGGTTGCCAAGAATGCCCTAACGCATGCCGCAACGCTAGCCCGGAGTGGAACTCCATCGGCGGATTTGGCGGCCGTGTTGGAGGAACAACAATCCCGACTGGAGAGGTTGGTCGATGAGTTGCAGCGTTCTGTCTTGAGCATCCGTGTCTTGCCCATGCGACAGGTGTTCCAAAGGTTTCAGCGCTTGGTGCGAGACCTTGCGACCGAAACGGGTAAGTCAGTGGTTCTCGTGACAGAAGGGGAGAACACCGAAGCAGACAAGACCATCGTCGAGGCTCTTGGAGAGCCGATTATGCATGTTCTTCGCAATGCAATCGACCATGGTGTCGAACCGGCGGACGAGCGCATCAGGACGGGGAAGCCACCGCATGCCACGATCTGCCTGCGTGCAGCGAAAGTCGGCGACAGCATTGTCGTTGAGGTGGAAGACGATGGTCGAGGTGTGGATTTCGCGAGAGTTCGACGGGTTGCGGCAGAACGCGGCCTGACGACCGGGTTCGCCTCGCTTTCCGATGACGATGCGTTGGAATTGCTGTTCAATCCGGGGTTCTCGACAGCCGCAACTGTCAACACGGTCTCCGGTCGTGGGGTTGGGATGGACGCGGTGCGATCGGCGATCGAGGCGCTCGGCGGATCGGTTGGCATTGAGACGAAGCCCGGAAGCGGGACGATCGCAAAATTCACCCTGCCCTACTCCATCCTGATGACGCACCTGGTCACCGTGGAAGTAGTCAAACAAGTTTTTGGCGTTCCGCTTGAGAAAGTTATCGAAACCCGTCGACTTTCGCGCGGTGATGTCTCGATGGTTGGCGCCGCGCGCGTGTTCGGGCATCGCGGCCATACCATCCCGCTCGTTAGTCTTGCGGCGACGCTTGGCGAAACGCCGTCGGAATCGATCGCCGACGATTTCCAAGTCGTAGTCGTCCTGGTCGGGAACGACATGTGCGGGATAGAGGTCGATGATGTCGGGGAGACAATGGATATACTGATGAGACCCATCGAGGGGGTGCTCGCGGGTGTAGAAGGCGTTGCAGGCGTCACAATTTTGGGTGATGGCCGCGTCATGCTTGTTCTCGATGTGGAGGCTTTGGTGAAATGACCGTCATTTCCGACCCAAGCGGTGGACCGATCCGGCTTGAGGGCGACTGCACTTTAGAAGACAGCGAAACCTTGCTGGCAATGCTGGTTGAGTCAGGCAACATCTTAGTTGACTGGCGGAAGTGCACCAAGATCCATGCTGCCGTTCTGCAAGTCCTGATGGCGGCCCGCGTGAGAGTCATTGGGCCGTCGGGCTCGCCATTTCTCGAAAGCTATTTTCATCGCGGCTTCCGGGCAGTGCATGGCGGCTAGTTCACAATTATTGCATTTTATGCGATATCCCTAACCCCAGCTGAAATGAAGGTCGTAATGAACGTTTTGATCGTCGACGACAGCAAGCTTGCGAGAATGGCCTTGGTCAAGATTCTCGCCAAGAACTATCCGACATGGGTGCGCAAAGAGGCCGGCAACGCTGATGAGGCGCTTCAACTGGCGAGTGAGTTCGCGGCTGATATCGTGTTGATGGATTACAATATGCCCGGCCGCGATGGGCTTGCCTTGGCGGCGGACTTTCGTGCCCAGGATCCGTCAATGCGATTGGCACTGATTTCCGCTAATCAGCAGCACGAGATAGTCGAAGGTGCAAAGGCGCTGGGCGCTTCCTTCCTGACCAAGCCAGTGAATGGCCCGGACCTGGTTGCGTTTCTCGGCAAACCCGACACTCCCATTGGTCAGGACGATCAATGATGACTCCGGCCGACCTTGTCTTGGAAGAACTCGAGAAGGATGCCCTCACTGAACTGGTGAACATCGCCGTCAGCCGAGCCGCCAAGAATCTCCGCGAGATGGTTGGACGACAGGTGTTCCTGTCCGTCCCAAGAATCAACCTCGTCGGCAGGCAGCAAGCCATCGATATCTTGGACGAACGCGAGATGGACCGTCTGGTTGCCGTTCACCAGGTTTTCGAAGGTGATATCACTGGTCGCGCGCTGCTTATTTTCCCAGAGGAGCGAAGTCTCGAACTTGTGCGTGCTGTAGCCGGTCCGGACCATTCATTGGAAGACATCATCGACCTTGAACAGGAAGCACTCGCAGAGACGGGCAACATCATTCTCAATAGTTGCCTGGCCACCATCGCCAACCTGTTGCGCCGTAGTCTTCGCGTCTCCTTGCCTGAGGTCATTCGAGGCACTGGAACCGACTTCTTCAATCTGGCGCCGCCGCCCCTACCCGGCGAGGTCGTACTGTTTCTCTACATAAACTTCACCGTCAAGGACAATGACATCACGGGCTACATTGCCATGCTGATGGACATGCCTTCCCTAGCGGTTTTAAAGGGCCTCTTGTGCGAGTTTATCGAGCGGATCGGTGGGAACGATAAATAGTGCCATGTTGAACACTTCTCACGATAATTCGACGCCGATATTAGATGCACTCGATTGCGGTATAATCGTGCTCGGTTCTCAAAGGCAAGTGACCGCCTGGAATGCCTGGATCGCCGCAGCCAGCAATATACGGACGACCGAGGCGATCGGAAAATCAATGGAGGAGCTTTTTCCCGGCCGGCCGCTCGGCCCAATCCTCGTTGCGTTAAACGAGGCTTTGGAAGCCGGGGCCTCCAGCCTGCTGACCCCTACACTCCACCCAGCCCTGCTTGCGTTGCGGACGCGAGCGGGCCAGCCGCTGATCCATAGCATTTCCATCCGACCAATCGGGGCGATAGGTGCGTATGAATGCCTTATTCAGATTTCGGATGTGACGGGGGCGATGCGGCGGGAAGCCGTGCTGCGCCAACGGCAGAATGCCCGTTATGATGCGGTCATGGAAAGCGCCGCGGAAGCCATTCTTACCCTGGATGACACTGGGGCAATCCAGGGAGCCAATTCGGCGGCCGAGGTGCTCTTTGAAATCGACAAGGCATCGCTTGCCGGTCAGCCGAGCGCCGGTCTGTTCGTGGAAGGCGACCGGTGGTCGCAATTGCACGACGCCAGTCGCTCAGGGCAGCAAATAGTTCATCGAGAGGTTTCCGTGAAGCGGCGCAACGGGTCGACGCGCCATCTCGAAGCTTCGATTAGCCGTTGGTCAGGTGGCGCCAAGCAATTCACCACCGCCTTTTTGCGCGATGTAACAGATCGCCTGTCCTCACAACTGAAGCTGAAGACCCTGAATGAGACGTTGGAGCAACGGGTAGCTGACGCAACCGGTGAGCGCGATATGATCTGGCGCGTCAGCCAGGATCTTTTCGTCGTAACGGATTTCGGCCTCAAGTGCCAAAGTGTGAATCCGGCCTGGACCGAGCATCTCGGCTTGGACGAAAGCGAGGTCGAGGGTAAGACTTTCGAGGATTTCGTTCATCCTGAAGATGTTGCGGCTGTGACACGGCTCTCACTATCGGATAGCCGGGTTGCGGTTCGCGACCTCGACTTACGCATGCGTGCCAATGATGGCAGGTTCATCTGGTACAGTTGGCAATTTATGCCGCGAAACAACCAATATTACGCCGCCGGGCGCGACATCAACGTCCGCAGGAATTTGGAGGATCAGCTGCGCCAAAGCCAGAAAATGGAGGCGGTGGGGCAACTCACGGGCGGTATCGCGCACGACTTCAACAACATGCTGGGAGTTGTCATCTCAGGACTCAACTTGATCCAGCGGCGCGTCGACCGCGGCGAGCCCGGCGTGCACCAACTGATCGCAGCCGCGACCGAGGGTGCCCACAAAGCTGCCATGCTGACGCAAAGGCTACTGGCTTTTTCCCGGCAGCAGCCGCTTTCCCCTGAATCCCTCGACGTCGGCCGGATGGTGCAGGATATGTCGGAGCTTTTGCGCCGGACGCTGGGCGAGCACGTAACACTCAATACGGTCGTGCAATCCGATGACGGTGCAGTGCTCGCTGATCCCAGCCAACTCGAAAATGTCCTCGTAAATCTGGCGGTCAACGCTCGCGATGCCATGCCGGAGGGCGGAACCCTGACAATCGAAACCTCTGCACTCCTGGTCGACCAGTCGGTTGCTGCAGATCATGGCATTTCCCCCGGCCCCTACGTCCTTATTGCGGTGAGGGACACGGGCTCGGGTATGAGCGCGGAGGTTCTGGAAAGAGCCTTCGAGCCGTTTTTTACCACCAAAGGTGTCGGCAAGGGAACCGGCCTTGGGCTGAGTCAGGTGTTTGGCTTCGTCAAGCAGTCCGGTGGCTATGTCAAAATCGATTCAAAACTGGGGGTGGGGACTACCATCAGCATCTGGTTGCCAAGGCACAATGGTCCCGCCGATGGAGCACGGCGGGCGAACAGCCAAGACGTTGCCAATGGCAAGCCAGAGGAATTGATCCTCGTCGTCGAGGACGAGGCGAGTGTAAGACAACTGACAATGCAAATGCTCGAGGATCTCGACTATTCGGTGATTTCTGCTGAGAATGGGGTTGAAGGCCTGCGCATTCTTGAGGATCGAGGAGACGTTTCCTTGCTGCTGACGGATGTTGTCATGCCCGGAATGAACGGTCGGGAATTTGCGGATGCTGCCGTTGAATTGCGGCCTGACTTGAGGGTGCTCTTTACGTCCGGTTACGCACGTGATGCCATAGTTCGCAATGGGATCATCGATCCAAACGTTCAACTCCTGCAGAAACCCGCTACCCTCCAAGCTCTCGCCCAGAAAGTCAGATTGGTTCTGGATAACTAGCCATTCGGCAACCGGCCGTTCCGGTTTTCAGGCAAGAGGGTAGCGCGCTCGACCTGTCATATTAGACGCAAAGCGGTCATTGAGCTCTATTGAGAGCTTCGGGTCACCACGAGCGTCCGCGGTGATGCCGCCGACATTTCTCCTCGGGTCTCTACCGACGTGGTCGCGGGTGCAACAATCTGTTGCACAACTCTGCTATCTGTCCCGCCAATGCCTGACCCTCAACTTGCTCACCCCTGAATAAGTCATCGCTCGCTGTCACGGCCAGGTAAGCGACGGGACTCTTCGAACGGGCGCGTTGCATGCGGATCAGGCCATCGTTCCTCAAGATCAGCAAAGCAATCATCTATCCCAGCGGCGAGTGGATCGCTGGGACAAATCGATCGTGGTCGTCTGCAAACAAAGACGCGAACTGCCGCGGGAGAAGAAGACGGCACGGCCAGAGTAAGCAGAGAGGCGGTTCATTCGCCCGAGAGGCGTGGGTTAGAGAAATATGCGTGCGAATCCGTGCTCGATCGGGGCGTCACAGTTTTCATACATAACTAACCCGCTCGATATCCTTTGCGAACGCAGCGTCACGTCTAATCAGAATGGCTTTGAAGAGCGTGACTTGAGCATCTCTGTCGCGGGTGTTTTGGGGGTTAAATCCGCCCTTCCCTACGGTTGTGTGCGTCAAGTTCTGCAAAATGGGCGATCATGAAACTGGTCATGCGGCTTGGCGTAGAGCGAGCTTCTTGTGCTCGCGCAGATCATCCATGTTGATATAGCGGTTGGCCTCCATCCAGTTTTCATTGGTTTCGACGGCCAGCTGACCAGGCGCAGGCGCAGGCAGCTTTCGGCGTTCGGGAAGATGCGCACGACATAGGTGCGCCGGCGGATTTCCTCGTTGAGCCGTTCAAGCATGTTGGTGGACTTGAGGTGCTTGTGATGCTGACGCGGCAGCCGGAAGAAAGTCAGCGTCTGTTCTATGGCTTCTTCCGCCCAGGTGGTCAGCCGCGGGTAGCGGGCGGACCATTTGGACAGCCACGCGGCGAGATCGGCCTTGGCCTCGGCGAGATCGCGCCGGTCGTAGAGCCAGCGCAGTTCCTGCAGACAATCGTCGCCGTGCTTCCTGGGCAGGTGATCGAGCGCGTTCCTGAGGAAGTGGACGTAGCAGCGCTGCCATGCTGCTTCCGGGATCACCTCGCCGATCGCCGCGACCAGGCCGGCATGGTCGTCGGACACGGCCAGTTCGACGCCCTTGAGACCGCGTCGTTTCAAGCCGACGAGGAAGTCCTTCCAGGCCGAGCGGCTCTCGCGATTGGCCATCTCCACGGCCAGGATCTGCCGGCGCCCGTCCCAGTCGATGCCGACCGCGATCAGCACCGCCTGGCTCATGACAACACCGGCTTCACGCACCTTCTCGTAGCGCGCATCGAGGATGAGGTAGGGGAATGGCTCCTGAGGTCGTTCGGCAAACGCCTTCAGGCTCTCGTCCAAGCGCTTGTTGATGGCCGAGATCGACGAAGCCGAGAACGCATGACCGCACAGCTCTTCCGTGATCGCCTTGACCTTGCGGGTCGACACGCCCTGCACATACATCTCCGCAAGCGTCGCAACCAAGGCCCGCTCCGAACGCTGGTAGCGCTCGAACAGCTCGGTGGAGAAGTGACCCGCCCGGTCCTGTGGAACCCGCAGCTCAAGCTTGCCCACCCGGGTGACCAGGGTGCGGCCGTAGTAACCCGAGCGATACCCAAGGCGCTCAGGCGTGCGTTCGCCCTTCGAAGCACCCAGCGCCTCCCCATCTCGGCCTCGAGAACCTCCTGCATTACCGCACGGATCACTTCGTGCAGCCCCTCCGGGTTCGAAAGCAGAATGTCTTTGACGGCAGCGCTGGTCGATTTACCTTCTGTCTTGGTCATGGTGGCGTTCCTTCCAGGGAATCGGTGACGTTGAACATCACCAGCCTGCCATGACCGCCCTCTCTCAGCGAATGCAGAACTTCGCAATGCGACGCGCGCTTCACGCCCTGCCTGTGATCGGTATGACTGAGATGGGGCCGCAAGCGGACCGTCAGCTTCGCGGTGAAAATCCTCAGAAAGCGGCCAGCATGTAGTCGTCGCACGGCTGAAAGAGAGGCGTGACGGGCGAGGAATAGGTCTGGTTTCACCTGATCGCCTACGCAGGCAGTTCGACGATCATTGAGCGGCGAGAACGCGGCCCGAGGCAGGAGCTTTGAGCGTCCGATTTTTCACGATCGACCTTCAGGCTCGTCGAGCGCATCGTCTCGACGTTACTGCCGAAACCGAGCCTCCATGCCGGCGCCCTGGGGAGGCAAGACAGCCAGCAACTGGACGGCTCGGGGATTTAGCACCGTTCACCCAGAGCTTTTTGTCGAGATGCAGGCGTATCCGCTGGCCTTCTGGGAAGGACAGCGCAAACGATTCAGGCCGAATGAGCGTGTAATTTCCTGGTCGGTCTCTATGATGCGGACGACCCTACCCATTCGCCACTGGCTCCGACTACTTCCACGCAAGGCGTGGCCCTGCGAATTGGCACCACCTTGCCCATCACATCCTCCCTACGAAACGCAATGGGAAGTCGATTTAAGACCGTCGTAGTCGGGAGTTCAATAACTAATGCTTGCTCGGAATCGGACGAGCCATCCTGGATGGGCAGTACGAAGGCTGGTTGAATGGCTAACTTGTCATGCCACCTCGGTCAGGCGAACCTTCGGGGGACCTCCCGTGATATAGCCTATGCTTCAGGTTGTTGGCATTCAGGATGGCTGCCAGCTCTTCAGCATACTCCATGTCGGGAAGGTCGACAGAAGGGTGGCCCACTATAATAGCCGGCTGCCCGGTGAACACGTCGAACACCGTCCACGTCCCATCCGGTTCCCGCCTTACCTCGTACCGCAGAGTTGCCATGAGGGGATCACATAGGTCGCCGTTTAGGGGTGGGAGTATTTGGTCCACGGTGACGCCGGGCCACCTGAAAGCACCGAGACAGTCGGCGCTTAGTAAACGCGCCCGCCCACCCGACATGTCGAATACCGCGCCGGTATTGAAGTTGCTGGCGTCCGAGCACAGCCAGGCCACCATGTGGGCAACTTCTTCGACCCGGCCGAGCCGGTTCATTGGACTATCGGCGATCATTGTCTCGACAGCTGCGACCCCGAGGTTTCGGATCATGTCAGTATCGATTGGCCCAGGAGCGACGCAGTTCACGCGTATGTTTGTATTGGCAACCTCACGCCCAAGCGCCTTTGTGAAGACTACGATACCTGCGCTGGAGGCTGAATAGGCGGCAAGGTTGGCAAGTCCTTCCTTGCCCGCCAAAGAGCCCATATTGACAATGCGGCCAACACCCCATTTTCGCATGTGGGGCAAAACCAACTGCGTCACTTGCATCGTGCCGATCAGATTGGTTTCGATGATGCTTCGCCAGTCTGCAGGTTCGTGTTGGTCAAACGGGTGAAGGGTTCCTAGATAACCGGCGTTGTTAACCAGAACGTCTATACGCAGGCCACGATCGACGATCATGTTGATCGCATGGGTTACCTGATCGCGGCTGGTAATATCGACCTTCGTAGACACCACACCCTTCAGTTCGATCTGATCTCGATCCCACACGTGCACTGAAGCACCCGACGCTACAAGGCGCTCTACGATTGCCTTGCCGATACTCTTTGCTCCGCCGGTTACGACGGCTGTCTTGCCAATGAGGTCATATGATACCGGCACAAAGCCCCCATTCATGTGTGTTCACACGGGATAAGTTTAGCAGGATCGCATATTTTCGCCAGCGGCCAGATGGTCTGGGGGGCGCCGGAGCCAGCTATGACCTGATCGGTAGCGAGCTCCAGATCGTACACAGCTTCGCCTTGCGGCGCCGCCTGGCGCTTTTCGTCACCTTTTCCTGTTCAGATGCCTCTTGGCAGGTCAAGGGGGCTAGACGATGTTGTTCTTTGTCCCGCTCTCCTGCGGCGACACGCCATTGCCCAGTTTGAAAGAACCAAAGAGACAATCAGGACAGGCCGGCGATATTTCGATGAAGGGCTTTCGCCATTAGTTAGCGCAGGCTAATATGCGTTCTTCGCGGTCAGAGAGCCGCCTGCATGTTGGGCAGAGATGCTTTAGCACCTGATACAATCGTGCCAGCCGCGATGCCTATCCCAATTTGCCTTGGCGTCTTCCCCGACGGGCTCTGGCTAGAAGCATTCCAAACCGATCAGGATATCCGTGCCTATTGGAGAGGCTATGCCCTTGCGGGCACGGTGTGCGCCGTTTTGCTGATCATCGAGCTTGTGACAATTCACCTGCTGCTCTGACGTAGCAGCGCTGTCTTGATGGCGCTATCGCTGTAGCGGTCGGACCGCTCTAGTGCGCCTTCTCCGCCTCCATCGTTGAGCAGTCAATTTCAGCTCGAGCGGGCTGGACGAGGGGAGCGCGGGCGCATGACCGTGGTGCCTACATTCGTCGTGACCACGCAGCCCACCTCATATCGGCCGACCACCACGCTTCCGCTTGCATAAGCCTCGGCGCGAATTCGATCTTGCAGCGTTTCGGGACCGAGTTCTGAAGCTGCGATAACG
>NZ_JAMYRH010000026.1:0-19363 GCF_040321305.1 Mesorhizobium sp. M0478 | reverse complement strand
CTAAGGGCGTTGCCCTCGCGCGGGCAAGGGGCGCGGTTCCCGAGGCTCGCCGGAAGGCGCTTTGCGCCAGATCCGGCTGCGCCCGCCGCGCTAATCCCTTGCCCTTGCTACCCCACCCTCGCCGGGAGGCAGGTCCCCTCGGGGAACTCTGCCGATTTTAAGAATGCGTCTCTGCGCATGGCGGTTTACGGCCTTTTCACCCAGCGGCGCCAGCAGGTCTGGTTGACCCCGGACCCTGGCGCCTTGTGCTCAAGGTATCCCATCCTGGTCGGTTGACCTGGCGACGCCGCTTGTCCATCCTCCACGCAGGCGTCGTCGTCGCGGCAATGCTTTGTTGGTGTTGGCTGCGAAACGCAGAAGGGGGGCCTTTCGGCCGCCCTTCCCCGGTTTCTGGCCGGTCGGCAATTAGGCGCGCCACCCGGGCGTGAATTGGCTGCGCCTAACTGCTTCGCCGAGTGGGCTTATGAGACCTCTCTTGCGATACCAGCCATCTAGGCGTTTCGCGACGATTCGCCCAATCACGAATTGTTACAGCAGTTTTCGGATGGATTTGTCCGCGCAAACTTGGGATTTTTGTCGTATGGTCCCGCCCGGATATTATTATCATCCGTATATATCCATTGGTATGAATTGATGTGTATGGGTTGATTATGTCTATTTATACGACTATCTGTCGTAAGGTGGTGACGCACTTAAGGGTGGTTTGCGATGTCTGACATAGCTGAAAAGTGGGGTGACGAGGTGGCGGAACGCGGGTTCGCCCAAATCCCGAACTACCTGTTGCTGCTTAATCGCTTTCTAGATGTCGAGAGCCGTCTGACGCCGGTCGAGCTGTTGGTGCTTATTCAGTTGGTTGGGGCATGGTGGCAGAAGGAGAACAAGCCGTTCCCCAGCATGGCAACGCTGGCCGTCCGCATAGGGGTTTCTGAGCGCCAGGTGCAGCGTGCGGTGGCCCGGCTTCTGAAGGAAGGGCTAATCGCCCGCGTGAAACGTCGCCAAAAGGGCATTATCGCGTCCAACGCCTATGACCTGTCGCCACTCGCTGACTTCCTCGGGAAGGTCGCAAAAGCCTTCCCTAACGAGTTCCCTCGCAACGTGAGGAGGTCTCGACCAAAGACGCTATTTGTGGGGGACAATTCTGGAAACCCACGAGCAATCGAAGACTCGGTTGGGACGGAAGATGTGACGCTGGACGATATAGATGACGACGGCAATTTGATACCGGCGGCACAGCGGCGGCGCCAGTTCTAAGGGCGTTGCCCTCGCGCGGGCAAGGGGCGCGGTTCCCGAGGCTCGCCGGAAGGCGCTTTGCGCCAGATCCGGCTGCGCCCGCCGCGCTAATCCCTTGCCCTTGCTACCCCACCCTCGCCGGGAGGCAGGTCCCCTCGGGGAACTCTGCCCATTTTAGAAGTGCGTCGCGTGCGACACAGCAGTGGCGGAGAAACACCGCCTCAAGGTGGACGGGCGGGCCGAGGTCAGGCCAGACTGCCGGCAATGTTCAAACTCTCCACCAGGCATCGCGTCAAAGGTCAGAAAGCCGAAACGGCATTCCGCGCCTGGCTGAATTGGTCAGCGGTGGCGTATATGTACGTCGAGCAGTCCCCGTTCACGGTGCCGGCCGCACTCAAAGGCCGTATCAAGCGCCCCGACTACCTGGTGGGATTGCCGCACGTGGGCTTGCTCGCGTTCGATGTCAAAGCGAAGTCTGTCTATGACGGCATGCTCATTTTCGAGCGCGACGAGGTTGAAAAGCTCGCGCTGTTCGCCCGCATGTTCCATGTCACGCTGTATTTCGTCTGCGTCGGCATCGAAGACACGGCCCATATTTGGATTGCCCTAGCCGACCTGCAGGCGCGTCCGCTCGAGCGACGCGGTCGGCGGCAGGTGCTAACTTTCCCGGTCGAGGCCGGATTCCAGGTTCAGCTCGAGCAACCGTTTCTCGATGCCTTGTTCACCATGGCGGCCGCCGCCAGCCAGGGCTAGGCACCGCGTGGACCGGGCAACTGCGTTATCTTCAAGGACATGGCATCACCGCCGGCGGCGACAAGCTGCAAAACGTGCTGCTGGCGCTCACAGCCGCGGCCGTACCCTTACCCGCGGTGAGCAGCCGTTAGGTGTTTGGCGGTGGCAGGTCTCGAGCAGGCTTGCTGCCGAGCAGCTCGAGGAGCGCAACCTGGCCCGTCAACGCCGAGCCAGCCACCCATGCCAGCAGGAACCAATCCCTTAGACTCATGCCGCCCTGGCGGGCGCTGAGCAGCGCGCCGGCGACCGCCATCAGCAGACCGGCGCCGACGGCGAGTGTGACGGCGAGTTTCAGGAACGCCGGCGGCGGTTTTTGGCCAACGAATTGGCCAGCCGCATACATCGCTGCGAGCGGCAGGCTGATAGCGACTGCAATGAACGCCAGCGTGCCAAAGAATACCATGACTATCCCCTCACCTTTTCCGGCGCCGTTCAATCGAACAGGTCCGGCTCCTCCTCTGCGGGCCAATCGTTGTCCTCGTTTTGGCCCTTAGAACGCCGGCGAACCTTAGCGGCAAAGACGTAATAAGGTATCTCGCCCGAGCCAAAGGCGGCCAACAGGTCCTTGTACAGTTCGAATTTCTCACGGGCTTCAGCCGCCACGTTCATCATATCGGTGGTGATGAACTTGAGGAGCCGGGCGTCCGGCTTACTGCCCAGGCGGATGTCATGGTAGCCAAGCATATCCTTGTGCCGCACGACGCTGACAATTTCTGTCGCAGTTTCCGGCATGAGCTGATTGTAGGTCTGGTGGATAAGCACCCCGGCCGCGTTGAGCAGCTTGAAAGTGACAAACGGGATGCGCCGGGCAATGAAGACCGGAACGCAGCCGAGGACGGTGCACTTCAACAGCAATTCCCTGATTTCCTCGCGGTTCGGATATATCCACTCGCGCACATTTTTGCATTCGATGCCGAGAAATCCGGCGTCGGGGTGCAGGACCAGGAAGTCGAGCGAGCGATGACCTGGCAGGACGAGCGTGCCGATATGATTTGGGGGCTCGACTTTGGTGTAAGCCTTGCTGTCATCGTGCTTGTTGAGGTCTGGAAACCGCCCAAAAAACTCCAGATTCGGCACTTCGGAGAGAGCATGGAACGTCGCTATCTCGAGCGTCTGACCATAGCGGCCTGGTAGGTTGTTGGCCTGGAATTTCAGGAAAAGGTCGGCCAGCTCATCGAGGCGTTTCGTGACGACCGCCGCCGGGGTGTTGGCCAAGTGAAACCAGGTGTTGCCGGCCTTGTCAGTGGCCTGCACAAGGCCTTCCTGTATCAATTCGTTGCGCGCCGGCGTCAGGACGTGCGGGTCGATGCGCATTCCGAAGGGGCCGGCGTCGGAAATCTTTTGCTCAAGGGTCCGGGCGTTGGCGACGACCTGCTTTTGCAGGACGAGCATAATACGGCGTCGCGCGAGGTCGTGTCTGTCCTCTTGAGACCGCTCCGCCATCTCCCCTCTTATATATATTTAGCAGTATTTCCCCCTGCCCCGTCGTTTACGAGGGCGTGGCGCCCCCGGTCAAGGGCCGCGCTGCTCGAGGCGCCGTGGCGTCGAGGACGCGCTTTTCACGCGGAAATTGCAGGCCTCGCGTCCGTTGCCCGTTGACGATGCTGCCAGCGGCCCAATCGCGCTCGCGCGCGGTGCGCCCCAACGACATGGACGGCACAGCACGCCTAAACCAGATAGTGCCTTGGTCTTCGGGCTTGATATTGAGTTTGCGTGCGTACTCCGGCTCCGCTCCCTTCAGCAGGTAGAACATGTCGCCGTTGAGGTTATAGACCGCCTGTTGGTGCATGGTGTCATCTGGCTAGTCGCCGAGGACCTTTTTCATGCGCTTCTCGACGATGGCTTGGGCCTCTGCCTGCATGTGCTCAGGGATGCTCAGTAGCCAGTTGACGTGATGCTTGCCGCCTGGCGCCTCCCATATGACGAGGTCGCAGATACTGCCGTCGACAAGGCCCTGCTTACGCTTGTAGTCCCACCAAGAACAGAAACGGCGGCGGATGTCGCGAAACTGGCGCGACGGTCGAAACTCTTCACCTTGGTCAGGCCAGCCGAAGTCGATGACGACCTGCCAGTTTATCGGCCGACCGACCCGCCAAGAATGGCGTGCAGCGCGGAGCAATTCACGGGTTTGACGTGCGCGGATGTGGCGGGAGGGGGCCGTCAGCATTCCCTGGCTCTTTTCTGAAGGTTAGGTGCTCTTGTTACCAGTAAGACCGAATCATCCCCTATCTCGGAACATATCAGGAACTGGCAAAGGAAACAGGGGCCTGGCGAGTTATCCCCACCCTGTCGCTTGGTGCAAAATTCAAGATTTATGCACCAGACTTAATCCGTTGTGCCGATTGTTCTTTTCTGGTGCATAAATCCGGTGCATAATGCAGCATGATTTACGGCTACGCACGCGTGTCTACCGAGAGCCAGGACCTGGCCGCTCAAATCGACCGGCTTAAGGGAGCCGGCTGCGAGCGAATCTTTCATGAGAAGCGTAGCGGCAAGAACGCAGACCGGGCACAGCTTCAGCGCATGCTGAAGGCGCTCGAGGCTGGCGACACGGTGCTGGCCACCGTGACCGACCGCATTGCCCGCGACCCGCTGGACATGCTCAACATCCTCAATTCCGTCAAGGCCGCCGGCGCAGGCCTGCGTCTGCTCGATGAGCCGTTTATCGACACGACGTCTGAAATGTCCGACATCATCATTTTTGTGGTCGGCTGGGCTGCGAAGTGGCAGCGCCGGCGCATCCTTGAGAATACGACCGAGGGCCGCGCTCGCGCTAAGGCCCGGGGCGTGAAGTTCGGCCGCAAGCGCAAGCTCACCCGTCACCAGGAGCGCGAGGCACTGGCGCGCGTCGACGCCGGCGAGCTGCTGCGCGAGGTCGCTCGCTCTTACAACGTCTCCCACAGCACGATTTCGCGGCTGAGGAACGCATAGCCATGCCTATCCGCACGCACCGCCGATTCCTTTACCCTATCGACTGGCCGCAGGTGTCGGCCTGGGTTCGCTTTGTTCGGGCTAAGGGGCGCTGCGAGCGCTGTGCGCGGCCGCATGGTCGGACGGTGACGCACCTTGGCGACGGGCGCTGGTGGGACGAGGACGCCGGCAGCTGGCGCGACGGCGACGGCAAGCCCGTTCGCAGCCTCCCTGCCCTGCCCGAATGCGTCGGCCTAGAGCTGCACACGACCAAAGTTGCCATCGCAGCTGCACATCTCAATCACGACGCCGGCGATTGCCGGCCGAAGAATCTGCGGGCGTTTTGCCAGCGCTGCCACATGCTGCATGACAAGCCAGAGCATTTGCGCCAGCGCGACCTTACCTACAAGAAACGCCGCGCCGTCGGCGATTTGTTCGGCGGCCGCTATGAATAGACGGACCAGGATGCAACGCCCCCACCGTCCAAGCGCATTAACCCGATGAAGACTTGCAGCGGCCATATTGACAGCTGTGTTAGAGTAAACCGACCATGACCAAGAGCACCCTCGCCTATATCAACCCGGCCATCCTGCGATGGGCCCGGGAGCAGGCCCGCCTCAGCCCCGAGGCGGCGGCCGAAGGCATGGGCGTGAGCTTGGACAAGCTGCTGGCTTGTGAGGCTGGCGAAAAGCAGCTGACCTTCCCCCAATTCCTGGCCGCCGCGAATTTCTACAAACGCGCGCCGGCGATTTTCTACCTCAACGAGCCGCCGCACGGCTTTCAGCCGATTCAGGACTTTCGGCGCCTGCGCGAGACCCCCGAGGACGCCTTCAAGTCCGGCTTGGAGTGGGCCATTCGCCAGGCGCGCGAACGCCGCGAGCTGGCGCTCGAGCTGCGCAACGACGTGGGCGAGCCCGTGCAGGACTTCAAGCTTCAGGCGACCATCAAGGAGGACGTGGAGAAGCTTGCCACGACCATCCGCGCTTATCTCGGCGTCAAGCAGACCGACCAGCAAGGCTGGCGAGCCAAGGCCTTCGACAACTGGCGCACCGCCATCGAGGCCAAGGATGTGCTGGTGTTCATGGTGCCACGCCTGGCATTGACCGAGATGCGTGGCGTTGCCATCGCCGAGACCAAACTGCCGGTCATTCTCATCAACTCCAAGGACCGCACCAACGGGCGGACCTTCACGTTGCTGCACGAGTTCTGCCACCTGGTCGTCAGGGCCAGCGGCATCAGCGGCCTCGACTTCGTCGCGCCGGAGCCTGCCAGCGCAGTGGTCGAGCAGTTCTGCAACGCCGTCGCCGGCGCCGCCCTGGTCCCAAGCGAATGGTTGCTTGGCGAGCCCCTCGTGCGGGCCAAGGGCCAGAGTATGACCTGGGCCGAGGACGAGCTTGTGGCCCTGGCCGCCAGATTCGGCGTCAGCCGCGAGGTTATTTTGCGCCGGCTGTTGACGCTCGGCCGAACGACCAAGGCGTTCTACGACAGCCGCCGGGCAAGCTTTCAGGCGGAATATGACGCGCTGGCTGACAAGAAGAGCAGCGGTGGCCCCGAGCGTCACCTGGTCGTGCTCAGCCAGCTCGGCCGCAACTTCACCCGCCTTGTTTTTCAAGGCTACTATGACCGCCAGCTGACGCTGCGCGACGTGGCCAACCACCTCAATATGCAGGTCACTGCCGTTCCCAATATTGAGCGCGCTGCCTTTGGAATGACAGGGTAGCGCTCAGTGGCAACGGTCTATTGCATCGACACATCGGCGCTTATTGGCGCCTGGTATGAACGCTACAAGCCTAAACGCTTCCCGAAGCTGTGGGATGAGTTCGACAAGCTCATTGGCGAGGGGCGGCTGGTGTCCTCCTTGCTGGTGCAGACCGAGTGCGCGAAGCGCTCGCCCGAGCTGCACGAGTGGCTGAAAGAGCGCGAACATATGTTTATCGCGCCCGACCAGGCCATCCAGCAGCGTGTCCAGCATGTGCTGAACACCTACACCGGCCTTGTCGCTGCCGGCAAAGAAAAGTTCGCCGCTGACAGCTTCGTCATCGCCACGGCCGAGGTCCATGGCTACACCCTCATCACCGAGGAGACTGGCCCCGACAGCCTGCGGAAGATCCCCGGCGTTTGCAACGCCATGGGGATTTCCTGGTGCAACCTTATGCAGCTGTTCGATGCCGAAGATTGGACTATCGGCTAAGTCCGTTTGCCCCTGATGCGGATGTAACGCTGACGCTTCCGCACCTGATAACCTCGCCAGAGGGCAAACGTACAAGCCATTAGGCTCAAAGCATCCATCGATAGTTTCAAAAGCGGCGCGCCATAGTGCAAATCGTTGAAGATTTCCAACGCCGTCGACACTAGGAACAGGCCGGTGCCATACAGCAGGCGCTCGACGCTGAAAAATCTGTCGTCTCCGAAGCGGTTCGCCGAAATGCCCCACGCTGCGGGGAAGCAACGCAACCCGTAAAAAAGCTTGCCAATGTTCCCCTCAATCTGGTTGAGGTCGGCCGACCATTCTTCACGATACCTGTCACGCTTTCGCTTAGGGACACGCATTGAAGCTGCTTTAACCAACAGGTCCGCCCATTTCGGACACCAAGCGTACAACTCGCTCGCAGCGAGGTTATAGGCCAGGTTGCCGACGACGATGACCAGGGCGCTCCATAGAGCTGCGATTAGGCTCGACCCCATCCCAATGCTCCATTTGTTACTTGGTACGGCGCCAAGGCCTCATTGGCTTTATTCTGTCCGAGCCCGGTGATTTGATAATAGCGGCGGCGGGGCCTTCCCGCCTGAGAGGGGTCAATCTCTTCCCATCGGCTTGTAAACCATCCGGCGGTCTCGAGACGGTCGAGAATTGGGTACAACGACCCGGAGCTGATACCCGCTTCCTTTGTAATTTCGCTGCCCGAACGCGCCTTGCGTGGCTCCTCGACGAAAAGACGAAGGACCTTGAGTGATGCGCTGCTGAGCCTAACGTCGTTGCTTGGCATGACCTATCTCGCTTCTCTACATAGCCCTATATAGACTTTCGCCAGAGGGTTCAATCCGTGTCGTGCAGTTTAGTTCGTATCGTGGTTCCCTTTGAGGCCCCGCGCCAATGCGTCCGGTTATCGGCTCGACATGAGACGGCCCTGCCGGCGTCAATCGGGGCGGCCCGCTCCATTCGCTAGCGCTCCCGTGTTGCCATTGACATCCGGCCGGCTCGTTCCGGGCCTGACGGTGCTCGTCTCCCAATACGGCCGAACCGAACGCGATGGTCGCGGCGGTCAAAACCAAAGGGAGAAATCCACATGACTACCGAACAGAGCAAAAACCGCCCAACCCACGGCGTTTACATCATCGAGGGCGAAGGCGACGACGCCTACTGGCTGAAGGTTGGCGCAGCCTGGCCGCACAAAGACGGCGACGGTTTCAACATCCAGTTGACCGCCCTACCCGTCGACGGCCGGGTCAGCGTCCGCAAGCTGAAGCCTAAGAAGGACTAGGCGCCAGTCGTCAGCTGGGCACGAAAGGCCACAGATGGCCTTTCGTGGTCCCAAGCCCCTGCCGGAAGCGCGAAGGCCGGTCAAGGGCGGCCCTGGCCGCTTGCGAAGCCCTTGACGGGCCGTAGCGGGTCTGGCCCCTGCCCTATTGCCCCTTGGCGCCGTATTTGGCGCGCAGCAGCTCCACCGCCTTTTCCAGCGTCTCGCCGAACACCCAGCCCTGGGCATCGGAAATCGCGCAGAACTCGGCGATGGTTTCGGGGGTAGCCTTGAGATTGATTTGCGCGTTGCGGCCGGTACGCCGGCGCCGTTGAACCGGCTTGACCAGCGCCACGGGCGCAGGAGCGGCTTTAGCCTCACGGCTTACAAAGCCCGTTGCAGCGGCCGCCTGCTTGGCCACCGCCAAGCCCTGGCGTGCCGGCTTTTTCGGCTTGAACTCCGCCAGGTCGAGAACATCGTCGCCGGCGAACAGGTTGGTGCGTTGCTCTCCCATGTTACGCCGCCTTCCCGACCGCGCTGGCCGCCTTTAGCTTTGCGACCACTTCGGCCGTGAATTCCCGGGCGTTTAGTAAAGCCTTGTCCAGGTTGCTCACCTTGGCCGGATTCAGGTCCTTCAGGAGCCCGCCGAAGTCGAGCAAGTCGCGGTAGGCGGCCCGCTCGACAATCGACGTTGAAAACACCTCGACGCCGCCGGCGTCCAGCTGGTCGCGGATATTTTTCAAAGAGCGCGACGCCACCGCCGCGCTGGTGCGCGTCAACAGCACCGCGTGGGCAATCTCGCGGTTTGCCATGCGTGCCTGGCTGCGGATAAGGCGCAGCGTCTTCACCGCGCCCTTGGCATCCATAGAGGCGCCCTGCGTCGGGATAATCACCAGGTCGGACAGGCCGATGGCATGAGCGACCAGAAGGTTCGCGGTGCCTTCCAGGTCGACAATGACAAATTGCGCTTGGCTGGCCGCTTTGTCGATGACATCGACTGCCGTGTCCTCGCTGACATCGCTGACGATGGAGATGTTGGCGGGCTTGCCAGGAAGCGCTCCCCATTGGGAAATCCACCTTTCGGGGTCCGCGTCGACCAGCACCACACTGGCGCCCCGGTCGGCCAGCTCGCAGGCGAGCAGCAGTGCCGACGTGGTTTTGCCGGCTCCGCCCTTGGGATTGGCGAATGAAATTACAGGCATGGTGTCACTTTCTCGTTGTTGTTGGTCCCACCCTACGACTGAAAGGCTAACGGATAGCTACCAGCTAGCTCAAGGGTATCTAGTAGCTATCGGCTAGCTTGGTGTTACCAAAAAGCTACTAGTTAGCTACCGGATAGCTAGTAGCTATCTAGTAGCTACCAGCTAGCTATTAGCACGATTCTGACGAGAAGGCAGGGCCAGGCCTCAATTCCAAAAAATGGGGGAGGGGAGGGGGGAGGCCTTTACGGCCGCTATATGCGCCGCTTAGACTCGCAGCACCGCTTCGCGGCTAGTCGCGTATTCCTGTCTGTTTCAGTGGCAACTCACTTTCGCGCCCGCCAGGGGAGGGGATACACTTGGCTATGAACCGCCCCGACGAATCACTGATACGCGACGAAGACCTGCTGGCCGAGCTCGAGGCAGCACGGGGCAACTCGCTGTTTCTGGCTATAGCCAACACCATCATCTCGCGCCAGCAGCGGCGTGACCAGGAGCGCGCGGCCGACGCCATGAAGGCTCAAGCGCTGGCCGCTTTGCCGCGCGAGCGCCGGCGCCGCGCTGTTATTCGTGAGGTTTTTGAAAACTCGCCGCCAAGCTTGGCTGACGTTCGGCATATCCATTCGGTCTTGGCCGTGGTGGGGCTACCGCACGAGCGGCAGGCAGCAGGCGTGCGCGAGTACGTGCGCACCCAAGGCAACATGGGCATCATCGTCCAGGCTGGCACCACGTTGGATGAAACGGGGAGGGCTGTGCATCACCAGCTGCCGTTCGGCCCCAAGGCCCGCCTGGTGCTCATGCACCTATGCAGCGAGGCCATTCGCCAGAAGTCGGCCACTGTCGAAATCGCTGACACCTTCACTGGTTTTGTGCGGGACATGGGTTTTTCCGATAGTGGCGGCCGGAAAGGCCCGCTGACCGCGTTCCGCGAGCAGCTGAACGCGCTCGCAACCTGTTCAATGCGCATTAGCGCATTCGCCCCGGGAAGCCTCAAGACCAAGCAGTTTTTTCCGATTGAGGACATGGAAGTCTGGTTGTCGAGTGACCCCAACCAGCGGTCGCTTTGGCCGAGTACCGTGACGTTCAGCCCGACCATGTTCGAGAGCTTATCCAAGCACGCGCTACCGGTGAACGCGAAGGTGGTCAAAGCCTTCGCCGGCAGCTCGCGCAAGCTCGACCTATACTTTTGGCTGGGTTGGCGCATCCACAACATCGACCAGCCGCTGCACCTGAGCTGGGAGGCGGTGACGCAGCAATTCGGCGATGGTTTCGCCAGGCCACGCGCTTTCCGCGCGAAGTTTGCGGAGGAGGTCAGTCACCTCAAAGAGGTTCTGCCAAAACTCCCCCTGAAGCTAACCGAGCGCGGTTTGACACTGTCGCCGGCCGACCCGGACGCTCTTGCGCTGCCGGCGCAACGCACCCTTATCCGACGCTAGGTTTCACGAGAAATATCGTGGAACATCAGCCATTTGACTCCGCAGACTTGGTGGCGGTGAGGGCTGATTCGATGCCTATTGAATCAAAGGGTTAAATGCCATGTTCCGCAGACTTGGTGGCGCCACCCCGCAGACTTGGTGGCGGGACCCCCCTTTGGCTCCGCAGAGTTGGTGGCGGGGCTCCGCAGAGTTGGTGGCGCTTCGCCGCAGACTTGGTGGCGCTGCTATATATAAGGATACAGAACACTGTCTAAACAGGTGCCTGAACATTCTCTTTCTAAACATCTTCCAGAATCTACAGAACAGAGCTACTCAGATTTTTGAAAAGGGAAAGGGGTATCCCAAACCGAGTTTATTGGGGGCGGAGGCGACCTACGGACATCGGTGGCGAGGAACTCCCAATAAAGCGATGAAAGGGCAGGGGACCTCACCAGAGCGCGCTAAAACCGTTTCTTGCGGTGGAGAGGTGACAAGGGTCACCAACTTCCCTTGGAACCGCTCCTAACGCCCGCCTACGCTGTTTGTGTCGCTACGCGACGACCAGGCTACGGCCGAAAGGCCGTAGCCCTAGCTCCCCGCCGTCTTCATACGTGGCGCTGTGACCCGGTCGGCAAATGCGAAGCACTTCTCGAGGCGAGCCGCATGGCTGCTACGGCCGAACACAATCACCTGGTTGGCAAAGTCAGGCCCGGAAAGCTGCGACGCTTCCGCGAGCGGTCTGCGGCTTCCGTCGAGAACGGATTCGCGCTGCCCGAGGTTTTGAGACAGAGAATGGGCGGTTTGCTCGTCCGGATTCATGAATGCCCGGATGGCGCAACTTTTCATCATGCCTTGGGCGTTGGGGTAGGCGTTGTCGAGCTGGCCGATATTCTGGCAGAACATCCACAGGCGCACACCGAAGCCACGGCCGATGTCGAGCGCTTCTTCAATCACGTCCATGCGCCCCAGGCGGGGCAGTTCGTCAAGGAAGAACGTCACCGTGCGGCTGTCGGCCTCCGGGGCCGCCCGGCAGAGCTGGTTGACGGTCTGGCCGATGATGACGCGAAGCACCGAAGCGTATTTCTTGATGTCGTCCAGTGCGACGCACAGGTACAGGTGGCGTTGTTCAGGCGCAGCGTCTCGGCTGAAAACGTCGAGCTGGTAGTCAGCCGCTCAATCGCTGGAGATTGCCAGATCTCCAGCTGGCGCCGAGCACTGTCAAAAATACCTTCTCGCTGTTTGGGCGGCATACCCTTGAGGGCAGATGCTTGGCGCCGCAGCTGGGAGACGCCGAGGCCTTCCAGGTGCTCGAACCAGGCTGACAGAGCGTCGTCTTCCGACAGATAGAGGCGGTCGAGCACACTGGTCATGTTGCGCTTGTCGCCTTTTTCGGCAATCGCAACATCGAGCACAGCCGTTGTTATCATGTCGCGGGCGCGGTCATCGAAATACGAGTCGCCGCCTTTTTGCGCTGCCGGCACAAACAGCAGGTCGGCAAGCCTGCGGGCTTCGTCCCAGGCGTGTTCGGTGTCGTCGGAGATGAAATCCAGCGGATTGTAATGGAGCGAGGTCGCCGGCGTGGTCGGTGCGAAAATATGCACTGGCCCGACATTCTGCGCACGCCAGGCAGCCGAGTGGTCGCGCATTTCGCCTTTCACGTCGAGCACGACGGCCGGAGCGTCGATATACAGCAAATTGCGCAGCACGTGCGCCTGGCTCTTGCCAGTGCCAGGCGCCGCAACCGTAATCAGGCTTTCGTTCATGTCGAACAAAAATTCTTTGTCACTGTCGGAAAATTTGCCGAGGCGCAAAGCGGAAGGTGAGGCGCCTTTTGGCGTAAAGGCCGCCGCTTCTTCCGGCATCATCCAGCGGCCGCCGCTGACGATGTAGCGGGCCAGCACACGCTGAATGGTGGGGTGTGCGCCATTCGGCTCCATAACGCGGGCGAGGTGCGCCTTGATGGTTTCAGTACCGGTCGCGGGCTCGCCGAAATAGGAGCTGATGAGAGATTTAAGCGCTTGCAACGCGGCTTCGCGTTTACGTAAGTTCCCGCCATAGTTGCCCTCGATGGTCACCAGGCACTCGCCCTTGTTCCAAACGATAGGCGCGCGCGCCTTCAGGATGTCTTCAGGGGCCACGGCGCCGATGGCGAGCAGCATGTCGGCGAGCCGCAAAGCGGCACGCTCTTGCTCTGACATCGAGACCAGCGCGCGCTGGAAGCGTGAGCCCTGAATGGCATCCGTAGCCGAGCCCTTCCGCAGGCCCTTGTAAAGAAGCTTGCCGATGTCTTCGCTGGTGCTCTGCGACTGGCCTCCGAGCCAGTTTTTGTTGAGAGTGCTACGGCTGCCCTCAAAGGCCAGGTCGCCGGCTTGGGAAACCGCGCCGGCGGGCAGGACAGTCTGCAATTCGGCGACGGTGATGGTGATGTCATTGAGCGTGTTGGCATAGAATTTGTCGATGTCGGCGACATCCACCTCGAACTGCCGCGCCCTCTCGGCCGCTGCCTGGTTCTCGGCTTCAATCCTGGCCGCTTCAGCATCGGCCGCCGCTTGTTCGCCGGCAGCGATGAAGTCAGGCACCTTGGGGGAGGCGAGGAACTCACGTATCTCACGCCGGTTCAGCATGCCTTCCTGGGGCAGGGGAGGGTGGCCAGCGAGATGGTCGCGCGGCAGCAGTTTTTGAATGGCGCGATAGCGCTGAATGGTGGTTTGCTCGCTGGCGGTCAGCTTCGGTTCAGCCATGCGCTGTTTGGTGTCGTCAATTTTTTCCTCGGCCTTTTGCTTGACGAAGCTGCCGAACTTTTTCGCCAGCCCCCAGCCTCCGTTAGCTAGCCGCTTGGCCGTGTCGGCCGCTTTGTCGCCGGCCGTCGGCAGCTTGTTGTCATCGCCTGGAAATTCCGCTTCGTCGCTCATGACTTGTCCCCTCACAATAATCCCGGACGCTATGTCAGCCTTGTGAAGAAGACGCGTCAAGGTAGCAAATCGTTGGGAAAGTAGTGCAAGCAGCGATTTCCCAATAATTCACGTTTTGCGCCGGGGACAGGTTGCTGTCCGAGGGGAGGGGACTCCGCTGCCGGCGTCTCACGACTGGCGCCGTGGACCAGCCGACAGCTACTTGCCCTTGGGGGATTGCGGAGGTAGGACATGGTGAGGGCGCACTTATGGGTTTCGTTCCGAAACCCGCGCCCCCCAGGGGAAACGCCGGGTGGCGATATACAGCCTCAATCACCGCCCTATCGGCAAAACGACGCAGAGCCAGCCCTACACGGCCAGCTCGCACGTCGGCTATATTACACGCGAAAGTGCCGAGCCGCAGGTTGAAGCTGCCCGCATGCCGGACAGCAAAACCGGAGCACAGGAGTTCTTTCGACGGGTCGAGGACACCAGCCGGGCCAATGCCAGGGTAGGGGACAAGCTCATGCTCGCGCTGCCGCGTGAGCTTTCGCCCGAGCAGCGAATGACGCTGGTGCGCGGCTTCGCCGAGGACGTAACCAAGGGCAGGGCGCCTTGGTTTGCTGCCCTTCACGACAATGGGGCCGAGGCCCACAACCCGCATTGTCACCTGATTTTTCACGACCGCGACAAGAAGACAGGCCGGCGAGTATTTGGCACAAGCGAAGCCGGTTCTACACAGCGCTTGCGGGCGCTGTGGGAGGTGCACGCCAACAACGCACTCGAGGCGGCAGAGAAGTCAGAACGCGTCGACCGGCGCACGCTCGAGGCGCAGGGCATCCACAGAGCCGCACCTATCCATGAAGGTCCAAAGAGCCAGGCCGCACGCCGGCGTGGCGTTCGCCCGCGTTCACGGGCACGCAATGCCCGTAACGGTAGGGGCGCCCGCAGCCGCTTCCGTGAGGTTGATTATCCGCGCATCGACCAGGGCCGGACCCGGGCCGAGTTTAACCGCGCTCTGGCGGTCGGTGCGGAGAGCAACCACGACTATTGGCAAGCGGTCGATGCCGACCGCGTATCACGGGAAATGGACGCATTGCGTGCCATTCATCGACCGGACTTAGTGGATGGTGGCGGGAAGGTCGTCGGCAAGGGTAAACTCGGACGGCGTCTCAAGTCCGCAGATACGATAGGTCTCAGCAACCTCAAGCCAGATTTCACGATGCTCGGCGGCGCGAAGCTCGACCCGTCTGGCAGACCAAATCTTGTTCCGAGTCTCGATTTGCGCGTCGCGCCTTTGGCACCAGCGACGGAACGGTCCAATCATAAGCAGCAGCCGGCCCAGAATGTAGATGAGCGGTTCAAGTCTGGTGGCGACAGTGTTAATCATAATGCAACTTCTGGTTACATTATGGGTCAAGCGGAGGGGAAAGCAATGGATGTTGACGTGAAAAATATCCTGGCCAGACACGCCAAGGATATTGAACAGGCGGAGTACGAGAAGAACAAAGCCGACACCGCCTTGGCAGGGCTGATGAAGGCATCATTTAAAGACAAGGACAAAGCACAGGAGAAAATGGACCGCTACGAACGGCGGCATGGTCGGCCGGCGCTGGCCGACATGCTTGAAAATCGGTTCGAGAACAACAAAGTCGTCAGGGCTAAAAAGCCCGGCAGCCTTTTCACCCTCGATGGTTACAAACATGATGGACCGGCCAAGCGAAACAACGCTGATGCTGCCCGGCGCCAGTTGCCCAACGCATTGCGCGCAGCTGACGCTGCAAAAGCGAAGCTCGGACAAGCGAAAGACACTCACCGCGACGCTAGGAACCGGTATGGCTTACCAGCTGAAGCACCTTCAGGCTCGCCAACCGGGCAAACGCCGGGCCAGGTCGGCAGCGGCGGCCCGAAGGATGTTTCAGGCAAGCAGCAGAAAGCCGAGCCCTCTCGGCAACAGCAGCCCAGCGCCCAGCAGGCAGCGCCAAGCGTGCAGCAGCATCAACCGCCATCACAGCGGCCGCCACGCTTCAGCGAGGTCTCACGGGCTCGGCCGGCCGAACCTGTAGCCTTCCGACCAGGAGACAAACCCCGCCCCGAGCTGGCCGCAGGTTTCAAACCCAAGCAACAAGGACCGGCTGGACCTCGCGATGGCAAACCGTCGTCCTTCACCGATAAGGTTCGGTCGGCTCAACCGACGCCAAAGCCTTCCGGCAGCTTCAGCGAAAAGCTGGCCGACATGCGCAGCAGGCCTTCAGAGAAGCCCAAACTTGGCCAGGACAAAGGAAAGCGCCCAGGCCGCGACCGGGAGGATGAGCGCGAGCGCTAAGGCTACCGTTTGGCCCAGGTCACGAGCATGTACCAGGTCTCGGGGTCATCCGCGCGCAGCTGGCGTCTGTGCCATTCCACTGCAAAGCCAGCCTTCGTCAGCAGTTGAGAGGATTCCTTGGCCGCTTCCGTCGACCGCAAGTCGAGCGGCAGGCCAGGGGCGACGGTCAGGGTGTCGAAACCCCTGCCGGCCATTTCCGTAATGGCCAGGCTCACCTGGTCAATGTCGAAAAGCTTTTTGGCCAATTCCTCCCGCGCCTGTTGTGTCAGCTTGCGCGTCCGCGTCAGCTTCTCGGCAAGCGCCTTTACCTTGTCGCTCATGGTTATGCCGCCTTCCGGTTGTTGTGTGTCGGGAAGCGCCGGCCGAGGTAGGTGTCAGTGACATCGAGGCGGCCGTGCCCCAGCTCGTGCGAAATCTCGAAGCGCGCCGCCTTGTCGGCCGACGCCTGCGCAGGCGTCATACCGTCGACGGTCCGACCGCCCTTCAAAGGGCAGTCCCAGCCTGTAAGAACCTTGTAGCGCCATTGGGCGTAGGCGTGCCGGTAGCCGTGGGCGTTGCGGATTCCGGCGCGCAGCAGCTTGTTCTCATAGTTTTTGAGCGCCTGGTAATAGTTGCGGCCGGGGCCAATCAGGCTCCCGTCACCGCACGCCTGGCGCAGCTCATCGAGCAGAGCCCGCTGCTTGGGGTGCGTCAGCGGAATCTCACGATAGCGGCCGCCCTTCGTCCAGCTGGCCTGAAGGACCAGGCGGTTGCCTCGGTCAGCCAGGACCGGTCGCATTTTCAATGCTTCCTCACGGCGCAGCCCAAACGCCGCTTCCAGCTTCAGCGCTAGCACCACGCCGGCGTCGCCGACGCGCTCAATGTCGTCAGCCTCGAGGCGCCGGCCGCGATTAACCCCGCTGCGCTGGCGTTCCTCCAAACCAAATTTCGCATTGTCGGCCGGAATGAGGCCGGGCTTGCCGACCTTGTCGGACCACCAACGCAGCCAGCCGAGGCGGTTGCGCACGGTGGCGTCGGCGATGCCGCCGGCCTTCCAGCTCGCTACCAGGGCGTCAACGTGCTTTGGCGCCAGATTCCGGGCCGCCTTCACTTTGTAGCCGAGGGCGTGCAGCTCGTCGGCGAGCTGTTGCAGCCCGCGAGCGCGGCACGCCTGCGTGGCAAAGGACCCCTCCCCGCTATGGCGGGTCAGGTTCAACAGGTCGAAGTTCAGCTCCTTCATCATCGTGTCTTTCGGTAAGTTTTAATGACCAGACGGTTCCCGCCAGGCGGGGTTGCCGTTGAAGCTTCACAGCTTCCAATGGTCGGCATTTCGGTTAGCAAGACGTACTTTGTCGCTCCATGTGTCTCCAATTCGGTCCGGGGTTGAGACGGCCGCAGGGCCGCCTTGTCATTCGGCTTCTGCGTCGTTCCTCCGGTTTTGGTTAGCCTCCGTGGGCCTTCCCAGTGCCGTGCCCGTGGGGCCGTGCGATGCGGTCGTTTTTGTTGCTGGCATCCTGGGCAGGGGTCTCCCCTTGCCGCTGGGTTCGCGGCATGGTCGAGCCATGCCATTGCGTGTTCGGTGTCATTTCAGGTTTCCTTTCTGGAAATGTTGCGGGCGCTGTGGCCCTGATGTCGCTCACTGAATCCAGTGAGTGCCCGCGTGGCACTCACCAGGCACTTATGCGGGGCTGGTCGAGCTGAACTAACACCCCTCCCCGATGCGGTGCGAAGCCCAGGAATTCCGCCGTTTTCACCCATTGCAGGCGAAGTAAGTGCCTAGCTTTTCGCCCTGTCACTACCTGCGCTGCGGTAGTGACAGGGCTGCGCTGCTGCCCTGGTGTGGCGATTCCAGCACGCCTGTAATCGCTGCCCGGCACGCTTTTGCGAGCCGGCCCGTTGCGGGCTTAGGGCCTATGGCCACCCAGCCGCGCCAGCAGGGTCTGGCCGACCCCGCACCCTGGCGTGGGCGTGCGCCCAGGGGGTTGCACCCCACACCCCGCGCCGGCCGCCGATGCAGCCGGTGGCAGGGCTGTCGTCTCTACGGCGCTGTTGGATAGCGCGTTCCTCCATCCCTGCCCAAAGACCGCCTGCACCGGAATAGCGACGCTTGGCCAGCGGCAATATTTCGATTGCGCGGCCTTGAACCGTTAAGCGCGGCGTCTAATTTGCCTTACAACGGGTCGATGTCGCACAGGCATCAAGAAACGCGGGGCTAACGCCCTAAGCTGACAGCCGGAATCCACCGACTGCCGCCGCCAATCCCACGCTTCCGCGCGGGTGAGGTCGCGGCAATTGAGCGCTGGGCCTCTTTCTCGAAAAAAGGGACCCCAAATGGTCGTCTACATCGTTGAACTGAACCGCTGCCGAGGCGACAATGTGCGCCTCGCAGCTCTGCGTTTCACCCGGCGAGGCATTAAAGCCAGTGTCATCCCGCATAAAACGACACTTCGGCTTGAACGTCCCGACGGTATGACATGGCAGGCCTTCAAAGCAGAAGTTCGCCGGGAGCTTCAGCCGCGCCGAGGTTCGGCGCTGGTGCATAGCCACAAGACTGCCAAATCTTATGTGTGCAGCAACTCTGGCAACCGTATTGGCCGTTTTGAGCGCGTACGCTAGCTAGGCGGTGCTAGTGAAAATCATCGCTTTAGAGATGGGATGTGGGGGGATTTCCCCCCCCCACAATCCTCAGTGGTAGAAAGCCAATACCGTGTAAATCATAGGTAGTGCATAATAATTATGTGTGAGTATCGCAAGGAGATAGGCCGCCGCAATAACGATATATGCGTTGTTAATTCTAATATTCATACGTGATATTAATCCTCTATGGTTGAAACAGCCTTCGTGACTGCGATGTATTTAGACATCGACGCAGCCCGATTTGGCCGAAAAGCACATTTTTTTGAAAATAATTGAAACGAAGGACAGTCGGCGAAAATTGCCGAATGATGACTTATGGTCATCGCCAACGAATCATAGGAAGGGTAGATAAAACCTACCTTCCTCACTTATAGTATGACACGTTTAACTCGATTTGTCAATAAATTTCAGTACGATATGAGGCTAAGGGCGTTGCCCTCGCGCGGGCAAGGGGCGCGGTTCCCGAGGCTCGCCGGAAGGCGCTTTGCGCCAGATCCGGCTGCGCCCGCCGCGCTAATCCCTTGCC
>NZ_JAMYRH010000025.1:0-21961 GCF_040321305.1 Mesorhizobium sp. M0478 | reverse complement strand
TGCAGGCAGTCGTCGCCGTGCTTCCTCGGCAGATGATCGAGCGCGTTCCTGAGGAAGTGCACGTAGCAGCGTTGCCAGGCGGCTTCGGGGATCACCTCGCCGACAGCTGCCACCATGCCGGCGTGATCGTCGGACACGACCAACCCGATGCCCTTGCTTTGACGGCAGCGCTGGCGGTCTTAACTTCAGTCTTGTCATGGTGGCGTTCCTTCGCGGCAATCGGTGACGTGAACAATCACCAGCCTGCCATGACCGCCCCCTCTCAGCGAATTTGCAGAACTCTCAGCACACTACCCCGACGTACTCACCCGGATAGTCCCGGCGATCCAGACGACCTGCTGCTGCCGTGCCGGAGCGGATCAGCTCGACGAACTCGTCGCGGTAGGGGTCGACGCAAAACGAATACGACAGCGTCATCGACACTTCGCGCCCAGCGGCATGCGCCAGCCGCGCGGTCTGCCGGATCGCTTGCTTGGCGCGCGGCGGGTCCCCCAGATAGCCCTCGAAATAAGTGACCTTGGTGCCCGAAGCCTTGTCCGGTTCGACATCGTCGGGCCGAGTTCGAAGCAGGCGCCGAGATACGCGCTCGCCATCGGGCGTTACGAAGTTCATCGAGCATGCCGTCGGTGGTTGTCCCACTAGCGGTTCGGTGTCGAAGGCGACGCCCTGGGCGTGGATGTCGTGGGCGTAGATCTCGCCGAGCGCGTCGTTCGTCACCTGCCGAAGAAGGCGGCGCGCCCGCCGAAGCTGCCTACGCCGGCGGCGGTGTTGCCGGCGCTGCATTGCCGATGCAAAGAACGTCATAGTCCGGCGTCAATGTCTCCGCTTGGGAACCCGCCGGCCTTCTTACCACGCTGGCCGGGCGCGGGTCTGGCAAGTGGGCTTTCCTTTTGCCAATGCGTTCGTTCCCGGCCCTCACGAGGCGGCGAGTCCCTGCCACCTGAGGCTACATGGCGGCCGTGGAGATTACCTCAGCAGCGGCGCCCGATCGGAAACCTTAGCACCTCCGCGCTTTGGCGTGGCTGCTTGAACTCTTCGACGGCAACCGCCTCAATTAGCAGATCCAAGGCTTCGCGGCCCCTTTGACTCATCGGGTCATCCCCACAAAGGTAGTCATACGCTCGATCTAAATGCCCTCGGGCGGCGGAAAAATCGCTTGTCATATCATAGAACCCTCTCCATCCGCCCGCATTGCCGTTTACGAGGTGAAGGTGGTGCAATCGTCAATATATACAGACAAATTTGAATTAAATCGGTGATGATCACAGAGGTCGAGTCCCCGACCTGATAGCGCCATCGAGCCCGCCGACGACCACTCGCTGGCGCTCACGGGCGCGGCGCTGAGTAGTGAAGCGCCGTAAAATGTCGACACAGGCGTTGGTGAACTGGACCGAACGACGAGAACAGCCTATCCAGTGTGTTGTCGGCAGTTAGTTCGAAAGTCCTGCTACACCCGATCCGATGCCTCTCAACGCCGAGGCCGCACCTCCGTGCCGAAGCCGGCCTCCCCAATGGTGGGTCGAGCCTTCGCTTACCCCGTGCTTGCCTCACAGATCCGCGACCGAGAACCCAGCCTCATGCTCCCGCCCTGCCGGGGCCTAGGTCCATGAAGCATGAAAGGAACACGTCGGAACCTGGGATATCGCTTGCCCGGCCGGGCGGCGATAGCCTTGTCGGGGCAGGCGAGGAGCCATAGCCGAGTGATGAGCGCACAGGAGAAGTCTGGCGTGAATGGGGCGATGATTGTCAAGCTTTGCTTTTCGTCAACCATCTTGCATAACCGATTGGCGACCATCTCCTCGTCCCGACCTTATATTACCCGTCGCCTGTCGCCGCCAGCGCGCAGTGACTTGTCAAGGATGGAGGCCCGCAGACCCCATCGCGCGGCGACTTGTCCTTGACGGTCACGAGCACGGCGGCAGGTTTGCCGTGGTCGGGGAGCCCTTCGTTGGGCGGAAGCCGACGACAGTGTTCGAGGGGAACTCGCCATGAGCCGGGTGCGCAGAGATCGTCCGACGGTCTTGTATTTGCTGGATCCCAGCCGGCTCCGCCTCCGATTGCCTCGGTAGCTCGGTAGCTCGGTAGCCTGAGCGCGTCGGCGGCATCATGCCATTATCATCCTACGAATTGCATGCTCCATCGTCCTGGACGAGACCGGTTTGGCTAGCCAAAGGACGAAGGTCTGATTACCAGATGTGATCGGCATGGGGTCGCTTCCACCAACGACGATGATGGGCACCGTCATCAGGGTGGTACGTACGGCTTCGGGCTGTCCTGGCCCGAGGAAAGTCGCTTGATCGAAAATTAGGAGGTCGGCTGCCTTCCCGCTCTCGATCCAGTCGCAAAGACTTTCGAAGGTCGCGAAGCCGACAGGCTTATAACCAAGCGCGGCGATCTTATCGTTGTAGATCTCCAACGCTGCTGGATCGGGCTCCACGACTGCAATGATTTCTCCATTGCCAAGTGATCCATCGTATGGACCGGAAGCGCTATCAGCTCTGACCTGCTCCTCAGCGCAGGCCGGTAAGTAGAGATCGAAGCGTGTACCTCGGCCAACAGCCGAGGTGACGTCAAGGCATCCTGCGAGCGCGCTCACATGGCGGTCCACTGCAGCAAGACCCAGTCCGGTCCCGCCGACGCGAGAGCGCGTGGTAAAAAAGGGCTCAAAGATGTGCGGAAGCACCGAACTTGCGATTCCTTGGCCATCGTCGCTGATGGAGAGGAGAACGTAATCTCCCGGTTTCAAGGTGCCCTTAGCCACGGGCTTCGTTTGACAGACGTGAGCGCGAGAAACGCTAATCTCGACACGGCCCTCATTCAAGAGAGCCTCCGACGCGTTCTTGCATAGATTCATAAGGATTTGCTGTATCTCGGTCGGGCTGCCCTCGATCACCGTTTGCCACTCGTTGATCTTGAAGTTCAACTGAACATCCGCACGAACTGTAACCCGCAGCAATGGCGCGAGATCCATTACACTCTCCGAGACGTCGAAAGGCATCGTCACGCGCTTCCGAGTTCGGCTTAGTGACAAAATTTGATCAATAATCAGCTTGGCTCGGTTGCTGGCCAAGATAATTTGGCCGATGTGGCCCCGAATTCTCGAGGGGCGGCGCACAAGACCTTTAGCCATCTCTGCGTAGCCGACTATTGCTCCTAGAACATTATTGAATTCATGTGTAACGCCGCTTGCGATTGTGCCGACAGCCGTCAGCCTTTCCGCATGCTCCCATCGACTCTCAAAAAGGTTACGTTCCGTGTGTACACGTTGCATTTCAAGATGGTTGCCTAAACGCACAGTAGCGCTCGCCAGAACCAGGAGGTCGTCTGTGGAGGGTGGTGAGCGATCTCCTTCAAAAACAAGGATACAAACCGCAGCCTGCTGATCGGAGGCCCTGCACCCAACAATTTGACAAACACCGGTAGTGCCTACGGCAGTCCGAACCACTTCCGACGCCGGAACGACGCGAAACACTGGCTGTTCCGGGTGTACAAGTGAGACGACTTCATGGATTAGCGTGGCGTTCCAGACGCGCATGCGCTTGTTCGCGACAAAGTACTCGGTATTCCTGCTGATACTCGGATCCACCAGAGCAAGCGCGCATTGATCCGCATCGAAAACGCATTGAATGAGTCTAAGCGCTGCTTCGGTGGAGAAGCGCCGCGAAGCCTTCGTTGCTTGACTGTCGATGAAGCAAGCTTCGATCTCACTCATTGCCGCTTCAAGCTCTAACCGCCTTTCCAACCGGTTCGTCCGCACATGCAGCGTGGAGGCTCGAATCGTCGCAAACAAGCAGAGGCATATGGACACCAAGCCAAAGAAAAGTCGTGTACGCTGCGCTTGCGCGCTGGCGAAGCTGTAGGCTTTCAGATGTTCTCGCTCCAATTCGGCAGCCTTGGCGAACGTGTCGAAGGATGGGATCCGATTGACAGCGCGGTCCAACCTCAACATTGAGGACAGGATAGCGCGGCCCTCGCGGGCAACATCCTCCGTGACTTGGTCCTGGCTAGGAGGAAGTCGGCGGAGAGACTGATCGATTTGTAATGCGAGGCTGAATCCCGGTCTGGCCGAAAATTGAAGGATCAGATTGGAAAATTCAGGCCTGTTCGACACTCCCCCCTGAAGGCGATTAGCCGAGCGAGCAAAGCGTACCAGAGAGCTTTGCAGAAGCTCATTTTGCGCGGCCGAGGCCGAGATGGCAGCTTCTGTGTTTTCGAGGGAATTTTTGAGCTGTGCAACCAACCTGGAGTGCACCCCGGAGCTCTCATCGGGCGAAATCTCAACAAGGCGTTGGTAGTTTTGAAGGTTCCTTTTTAATGCTTGCCCGGTAGAAGCAACGGAACGGAAGTCCAATACCATGTCGGCGCGAGCGACGTCTCGCTGGAGCAATGCGTAGTTGATCTGAATCGTCCGCAGTTCGCTTAGGACCGCCTCGTTGATCTGGGGGTCTTGCCACTGTATCGCGACCAAGAGCGCGACCGAGGCCACTAGGGCCATTACAGAAGCTTTGTCGGTACTGAGCCATTTTTCCCAAACGAACGGCGTTTGATCCGCGGTGCGTGCCTTGCGAAGGTCCGATTTGAATTCTAGCTCCCCATCGCGTCGGTGTGCGGCCGGATGCTGCTGGAACAGGAAAGCCAAGTGTACCTCTCCCCTCAAATAGGCGGTGTAGACGCAGTTGCACTCTGCCCCCATGGCCCGCTGACCTTCCATTGATTCGCGGGCGTTTCGACCTCGACGGCGAGGCGGCAGCACAAGGCGGGCAACTGATCGCAGTTTTCGAAACTGGTCTTCCGAGAGATCATCGAAGGGGCATACAAGCGCACGCCTGCAGCAGCCGAGGATGATACCGGCCGGTCAAACGCAACTGGCGAGGGCCGGATCTGCTGTTGGCTGGCAGCTAACACTGGCGGGGCGGCGGCCTCAACTCCGGCGTGCCTAGAGCCGGCTGCTGCGAAAGCGTCCGACACGCTTCCCTTGGGGTCATCCCGTCCAGCGGGCATCCTTGGATCGCTGAAAAAAGACGAGGCGGCTTGATGATCCTGCCCTCGCTGAAGCACCTCGCGAAACCCTTTTTCCAGTCGCAGAAGCTCCTCTGGACCGGTAGGCGGCTCGTCAGCTCGACCATCGAACAGTGGCCGGAGCGCCTCGGACACGTGCTGCTCAAAGCCCACTCGCCGGGCTTGGCCCGCTTGCCCGTCTTCCAAGCCGGCGTCCTGCACCTGCGACAAAGCTGTTAAACGGGATGGATTACTATTTCGCCGGTTCATACTAGCCTCACATCAAACTGTATCGTCAAAGTCCTGCGCCAATTCACACAGCGGGTCATCGAGTTGAGATTCTGCGGAGAGCGCCTCCTCTGCTCCCGTCAAGGGCGCCGGCTCCGGGAGGGCGCCTGTCTGGCTTTCAAAGATGCGTTTCAGAATGCGATCCGAGAAATAACGCACCTTCCTCAATTTTAATGGTGGCAGACCTTTGATAAGAACAATCTCGTAGTCGTCATCGAGCAGCCGAACCTGTTCGGGACGCAATAGCGGTGCACCTTGATGTGAATTCTGAATGGTCCAGTCGAACGTTCGCGCCTGGCTGTGGGAAATCGATTTGGCTTGAAACGTGTATTCACCGATAGCTTTGGAAATGTAGTTCGGAGTCTCGTCATCTACCTCGATGTTCCTAGAAGCGCGCCGGCAGCCCGGGCGGGGGGCTTGGGGTTAGACTGCCAGCGCACGCCACTCATAAAGAGCGGCCTCTTTTCGCGGTTCGGACACCCATAGTCAACCCGGCAACGTCTGGATGCCCGCTGACTTTTTGCAGAGCGGCGATGCCGGGCATATCGGCCGATCCTGTCTAGGATGGTGTGGCCACTCTCGTCGGCCGAGTTGATGCTCCAGCCAGTATCGCCTTGCCGACCAGCATGAGTTCGCCGTTAGCAATCCATCGTTGCGAGCCGAGACCGAGGTAAAAAGCGCGTCTTATCGACTATGTAGCTGACGCTCCCGCTGACGCCTTCGAGCGCGCACGCTATGCCCCGTTCGCACCCTCTTGTGAATAGTACTGCCCCATGCACCTGAAACCGCCTCCTGGGACCAGGCTTGCTCAAGCCCTTGATTCAACACGATTGATCCGACGCCAAGGGAAGCGGTTTCGAGGTGCCGCAGCGCGTACATGATGATGACCGCCGCGGGGGCCTCGCGGACTTCGAGAACCTTTTCACCGGTTGAGATGTGTTCGAGCCCGGTTGCTGACATACTGGCTCTTGCGGATGCTGATCGACTTCAGTGCTCGTCGCGATGCCGCAAGCGATTTTTTGCGGCAAATGAGCTTTCCGAAAAGTTTGCGACAGAACCCGCCGACGCCGCTCTCATCGAAGCGGATGAGGCTCAGCGGCCTCCCCTGTCCGACAATTTGCGTCGGTTTGGCGATTTGACGACACAGGCTTGTTGGTCGGGCTTGTCACGTTGTCTGAAATTGGCCGGCCGAGGGCTGCTGCTGCTGAATCGTGCGGGCGTTCCAGTCACGGCCTTCCATTCGGCGATGGCTTGCAAGCGATGAACATGTATGGCGAGTGCAGAACGTTTGGGGCGGGGGACGAAGAGGTTGCGGACGGCTGACAAGGTCGAGACGAAGCGTTGCAGGCCTCCCGGCGATCGGACCCCTGCATCATCCGCTCCCGTTTTCGCGGCGCTGGGAATTCTCCGCTCTGTTGTTCAACCCCTTGTGCGACCGGTGCTCGACGTCCGGCATCATCTGTCGCTTTGCCGCTCCATACGAGCGAAGCTAGTCGGTGATCATGCGCTTCGGCGCGAGCCCCTGCTTCTTCCACAGCCGCGTCAGCAAGCGCAACCTCTCGCAGGGTGCGCTCTCAGAGTTCGTTCCTGCGCAGCGGCGTTGTTATCTCGATACTGGATAAGCGTCTACGAACCTACGCGCCGCATAACGAGCTTTGTTGCGCTGGTCGGTTCCGAAGGGTGGCTCTATGCATCGCAGTGGCGGACGCGAAATCCTCACCATCCTTCTGCATCGCCCTATTTGGCTTGCCGAAAACCCAATTTGGCCGGCACGCTGCCGCTGAATACGATGATCATCTCGCATTCTTACTATGGAGGCTGTCGTCCTCCTGGGCACGCGGCTGACGGCGACGAAAGCGGGTCTTTTCATGCAACACCCCTTTTGGCAGGCAAGCTGGTGGACCTCGGGATGTCGGGGGCGAATATAGCGAAGACTCCCGCCGCTCGCTGATGCATTCTGGACGCAACCGCATCGAGCCGATGTGTTCGAGACGCTTCGCGGCTGCAGTCGCCGAACGATGGCGTGGTTATGCGACCTGTTCGGCATGGCTACCCCCGTCCAGTCAGGCGTTCACGAAGGTGTTTGTCGAGAGTTCGTGGAGAAAGTCCGCCACTTATCGTTGGCGAGGGCTTTGCTCCGGAGTGGCGATCGGTGCGCTGATCGACAGGCAGGCTCTGGCCAAAATCGAATCCCATATCGCCAATACCGTCGCGAAAGGCCGCAGAATTCGATGCGGGGGCAAACGCATCGCGCGAATGGCACGTCGAACTATCGGTCCTGTCTCCAGCGAGATGACCATCGCGCAAGAAAGAGACATTCGGGCGGCTGGCGCCTGTGATTGCTTCGATGCGGATAGGTCGTGCATGAGGCCAACGACACGATCTAAGGCCTTCCCCCACATTTGTGCCTCAAACGGAAGCGTGTTTTGCGTGTGGCCGAGGCCTTGGAATATGGCATAGTGGTATGAACACGGGACGCATGTCGTCCGAAGCCGCGCCTTTCGGCCGAGTGAAGCAGTCCGGCATCGGGCGGGAGGGTTCCCGCCATTGCCTCGAGGACTACCTCGAAATGAAATACCTCTGCACGGGCGGCATCTGAAGCATGGGCTTGCAGGGGCTCGCAGACCGGTAAACCAGCGAGCCATCTCCAAATATGTGAATTGTGGATTGCTCCTCGACGGGAGCTGAGGGGCGGCTCCGCAAGCCTTACGACGCTCTTTGCGAGCCGTAGCTGCCGAGCTGGCAAAAGGCCGGGCTACGTCGCGCCAGCGCAATCGGCGCGCAGAAAATTAGGCCTACCCGCTCCGGGACCGCGGACCTCGTCAGCTTCTCGTAAGTATGCCCGAGTAGGTTGCTCAGCTGATCTGTGGACGTGAGGCTAGCGTGAACCGGCACAAATTTGACCTATCCAATGTAACAGGTTGGCGGCAGGTGCAGCCCCCGGCATCTCAAGAGCAAGCGGCACAGGCCGGGCAAGAGGGCTTTGAGCAGCGCTCGGGCGAGGCGCGCCAAGCCGCTGCCCAAATTCCCGCCCCCGGCGTTCCGGCTCTGCCAGACCCGTTCCATCCTCATCCGTCTCAGGGAGACCTGAGCCTCATCGAAGGCGCGGCCCCATGGGAAGCGCAGCCCATGATGCAAGGGAGCGGACAAGAACACGCCGCGGCGCCGTACGCCGGAGGCAGTGGGTCGATGCTAGGTGCCTCGGTGCTGCAGCCGGGTCACTCAACGGCGCGCCATCATCATGCGCCGGATTCGTCAGTGGGTGATCTGAATCCTTCCGCACCGTTCGAGTTGCGTGACCATGCTCGTTCCCCCGTGCCGGCGGCGGTGCAGCCAGATCCTCCAGTAGTGGTCTCCGACGGTCGCGGCTGCAAGCGTCCTCTTTATTCCAACGATGCGACCGTTGTCGAAGGGCTGAGGTCACTCTACGCGGGTAAGGCCAAGGAGGAAACGGTCAAGCGCCATGTAAATTCTCTTTACGGCTTTGGTCGTTGGCTCTTTAAAAATAACAAGCCGGGATTTGCTGCTCGGCTTCACGAGGAGTCGCTGGATGAAGATCTCAAGGAGTACGAGAGCAGTGGTGGCTCCTCGACTGTGGCTGTGGCAATGCGTCGTCTCAGAGAGTCGGGGGGCGGAGTGCCAATGGTGGGCCGCGCTGTCCTGAATCCCGACCCTGCCGACGCCGTGCTCATCAAAGAGTACAAAGCGGCTCTCATCAAAGAGTACAAGGGAGCGCCTGCGACCGGGCCGAATCGCCAAACCATTCACGACTATGGAGCTACTCTTAGACGTTTCAGTGAATACCTGGTTGAAAACAACAAGCCGGGGATTGCGGCTCGGCTTCACGAGGAGTCGCTGGATGAAGATGCCAAGCGCTATAAGGACTCCAGTGGTGACCGGAGGATCATTGCACTAGCTCAACTCCGGAAGTTCCTGCCGTCCGCCGCACTCGGGCGCGAAATTGCCCTTGCTGCTCGTCCGGAAGACGCAGTCGGCATGGAGGCTCGTGCCATTGGGGACGCCGCTGCGCAGCACCGCGGGCCGCAGAAGGCATTGGGTCGGCCAGAGAAGCTCCCTGGGGAAGCTAATGAAGACGCCGCTGTTCTGCCATCGTCTTTCGTACCAACTGGGCACCATCACCAAGCCTCGGATCCCGCAGAGTCCTTTCGTCCCCTGATCTGGCGCGACGGCGACCAGCGCGCGCCGGACGAGCGGATCGCTGCACAGGACAGGAGCAACCTGCTACCAAGCGAGGAGGTGCCACTGAGGCCACCGGAATTCGCTCCGCCCAGCTTGCGGGCGGGGAATTCCGCCTCGCCAGAGCTCTTTCCTGAGGGGATGTCCCCCGCGGTCGAAGGGTTTTTTGGTGTTTTCGGCGACCCCAGCGGGCGGGTGCTCGGCGCATTGCAATTGCTAGGCGACGAACATATCCACAGGGATTACCAGCTCCTGGAGCAGGAGTTGCAGGGGAACAATCCAGAACTCGCCGCCCGGACGCGGTTCGTGGATCCCCTCGTAGCCAATTATCATCTGCGCTTGGGCTCCGAGAGCGACAAGCTAAGCGCATTCCAGCGCATCGTCCATAATCAGAACGGTAACGACACAGCCGACTTCCTGTTCGTGCCAGTGAGCGATGGCGGTAAGACTCTTGCGGAGCGCGGCAAACATTGGTCGCTGCTGTTCGTTGATCGCAGCGACCGGGAACGGCCGGTTGCCTATCATTATGACTCCGTCAGCGGATGGCATGACAAGCTTGCAAAACACCTCGCAGAAAGGCTGGGCGCCAGCCTGGAGACCCGCGTGGACTTACCCCGCATCGCCCAGCAGAGCAACGAGTGGGATTGCGGAGTCTACGTGGTGGACGGCACGCGGGCGCTGGTTGGGCGATTGCAAAGATGGCAGCCAGACCTGGCAGACCTGCCAGACCTGAACCTCAACAACCTCGTCGTCAATCGGCAGGCACTACAAACCCGACTCATGGGTGACGATACATCTGGAACGGCAAATTATCTCACGAACTTTGAACTCATGGACCGACAGGCGCGAGACGCGGTTAAGGAAAGCCCCGTTGGGACGTTTCACCAGCGGATCAAGCGGCTCGGCCAGTCAGCGCGAGCGTTACACGACAGAGCCCTGGCTCCAGTCGCGCCGGACCAAGGCAACCCAGACTCGGTGTTCGTACGGGACGTTGTTCCCGGGGAAACACGCCATCATCATGCGCCGGATTCGTCAGTGGTTGATCTGAATCCCCCCGCACCGTTCGAGTTGCGTGACCATGCTCGTTCTATGCCGGCGGCGGTGCAGCCAGATCCTCCAGTAGTGGTCTCCGGTCGCGACAAGCGTCCTCTTTATTCCAACGATGCGACCGTTGTCGAAGGGCTGCGGTCAGCACTCTATGCCGGTAAGATCGGGGAGCGCACGGTCACGGACCATGTAAACTCTCTTCTCGGCTTTGGTCGTTGGCTCTTTGATAATAACAAGCCGGGATTTGCTGCTCGGCTTGACGATCCGTTGCTGGATCAGGATCTCAAGGAGTACCAGCGCGAGAGTGGCTCCTCGAACGTGGCTAGAGCACTGGGTCGTCTCAAAGAGTCGGCGGGCGGAGCGCCAATGGTGGGCCGCGCTGCCCTGAATCCCGACCCTGTCGACGCCGAGCTCATCAGAGATTACAAAGCGGCTCTCATCAAAAAGTACGAGGCAGAGCCTGCGACCGGGCCGAATCCCAAAACCACTCAGGACTATGCGGCTACTCTTAGACGTTTCAGTCAATACCTGCATGAAAACAACAGGCCGGGGATTGCGGCTCGGCTTTACGAGGGGTCGCTGGATGAAGATGCCAGGCGTTATTTGGACTCCAGTGGTAACCGGTGGATCAGTGCACTAGCTCATCTCCGGAAGTTCCCGCCGTACGCCGCACTCGGGCGCGAAATTGCCCTTGCTGCTCGTCCGGAAGACGCAGTCGGCATGGAGGCTCGTGCCATTGGGGACGCCGCTGCGCAGCACAGCGGGCCGCAGAAGGCATTGGGTCGGCCAGAGAAGCTCCCTGGGAAAGCTAAGCAGCTGAGCGAGATCGGCAATTCAGGCGCTCGCGTGCTGATGCAGGCCCCCACCCATCAAGTGGGTGCATTGCCATGGGAGGCGCAGCCCATGATGCTGGGGGACGAGCACCTGGCACCGCATACCGGAGGCAGTGGGTCGATGCTGGGTGCCTCGGTGCTGCAGCCGGGTCACTCAAGGGCGCGCCATCATGATGCGCCGGATTCGTCAGTGGTTGATCTGAATCCCCCCTCACCGTTCGAGTTGCGTGACCATGCTCGTTCTGTGCCGGCGGCGCCTGCCGGGCCAGCGTTCGCCAGGGCTGAGGAGACGCCCTCCGCGGTTGGCGAGGCCGCGGTGGCCGAAAGGTGGGCTCGGTTGCAAAAGCAAATGGACGAACCAGTGCATGATCCCGGCCCTCAAGTGGATACATCGCCATGGGAGGCGCAACTCATGGTGCAAGGGAGCGGACAAGAACACGCCGCGGCGCCCTACGCCGGAGGCAGTGGGTCGATGCTGGGTGCCTCGGTGCTGCAGCCGGATCACTCAACGGCGCGCCATCATCATGCGCCGGATTCGTCAGTGGTTGATCTGAATCCCCCCTCACCGTCCGAGTTGCGTGACCCTGCTCGTTCTGTGCCGGCGGCGCCTGCCGGGCCAGCGTTCGCCAGGGCTGGGGAGACGCCCTCCGCGGTTGGCGAGGCCGCGGTGGCCGAAAGGTGGGCTCGGTTGCAAAAGCAGAAGGTCGACGCTGATTTGTCGGGATATTTCGACTCGATTCCGCACGCGGACCTTCTACGATCGCCATGGGAGGCGCAACTCATGACGCAAGGGAGCGGACAAGAACACGCCGCGGCGCCCTACGCCGGAGGCAGTGGGTCGATGCTGGGAGCCTCGGTGCTGCAGCCGGGTCACTCAACGGCGCGCGATTCGTCAGTGGTTGATCTGAATCCCCCCGCACCGTTCGAGTTGCGTGACCATGCTCGTTCTGTGCCGGCGGCGCCTGCCGGGCCAGCGTTCGCCAGGGCTGAGGAGACGCCCTCCGCGGTTGGCGAGGCCGCGGTGGCCGAAAGGTGGGCTCGGTTGCAAAAGCAAATGGACGAACCAGTGCATGATCCCGGCCCTCAAGTGGATACATCGCCATGGGAGGCGCAACTCATGGTGCAAGGGAGCGGACAAGAACACGCCGCGGCGCCCTACGCCGGAGACAGTGGGTCGAGGCTAGGTGCCTCGGTGCTGCAGCCGGGTCACTCAACGGCGCGCCATCATGATGCGCCGGATTCGTCAGTGGTTGATCTGAATCCCCCCGCACCGTCCGAGTTGCGTGACCATGCTCGTTCTGTGCCGCCGGCGGTGCAGCCAGATCCTCCAATAGGGGTCTCCGGTCGCGACAAGGGTCCTCTCTATTCCAACGATGCGACCATTGTCGAAGGGCTGAGGTCAGCATTGGAGAGCACGGTCAAGCGCCATGTAAATTCTCTTCTCGGCTTTGGTCGTTGGCTCTTTGATAATAACAGGCCGGGCTTTGCTGCTCGGCTTCACGAGGAGTCGCTGGATCCGGATCTCAAGGAGTACGAGAGCAAGAGTGGCTCCTCGGACGTGGCTAGAGCAGTGGGTCATCTCAAGACGTGGGCGGGCGGAGCGCCAGTGCTGGACCGCGCCGCTGTCCTGAATAATCCCGACCCTGCCGACGCCGCGCTCATCAGAGATTACACAGCGGCTCCCATCAAAGAGTACAAGGCAGCGCCGACCGGGCCGAATCCCGCTACCATTCAGACCTATGGATCTGCTCCTAGACGTTTCAGTGAATACCTGGTTGAAAACAAAAAGCCGGGGATTGCGGCTCGGCTTCACGAGGGGTCGCTGGATGAAGATGCCAAGCGCTATAACAACTCCGGTGGGATCAGTGCACTAGCTCATCTCCGGAAGTCCGAACTCGGGCGCGAGCTCCCTGGGAAAGCTAATGAAGACGACGCTGTTCTGCCATTGTCTTTCGTGCCAACTGGGCCCCATCACCAAGCCTCGGATCCCGCAGGGTCCTTTCGTCCCCTGATCTGGCGCGACGGCGACCAGCGCGCGCCGGACGAGCGGGTCGCTGCACAGGACAGGAGCAACCAGCTACCAAGCGAGGAGGTCCTCATCAACCGTGAGCATGATACAGCGGAGTTGAGACCAGCGAAGAGGCAAAGGCCCCTGAACAGTCGTCTGCAGGACGTTGCCACTGAGCCGCAGCTGAGCGAGATCGGCAATTCAGGCGCTCGCGTGCTGATGCAGGCCCCCACCCATCAAGTGGGTGCATTGCCATGGGAGGCGCAGCCCATGATGCAAGGGAGCGGACAAGAACACGCCGCGGCGCCGTATGCCGGAGGCAGTGGGTCGATGCTGGGTGCCTCGGTGCTGCAGCCGGGTCACTCAACGGCGCGCCATCATCATGCGCCGGATTCGTCAGTGGTTGATCTGAATCCCCCCGCACCGTCCGAGTTGCGTGACCATGCTCGTTCTGTGCCGGCGGCGGTGCAGCCAGATCCTCCAATAGGGGTCTCCGGTCGCGACAAGGGTCCCCTCTATTCCAACGATGCGACCGTTGTCGAAGGGCTGAGGTCAGCTTACGCGGGTAAGGTCAAGGAGAGCACGGTCAAGCGCCATGTAAATTCTCTTCTCGGCTTTGGTCGTTGGCTCTTTGACAATAACAGGCCGGGATTTGCTGCTCGGCTTGACGAATCGTCGCTGGATCAGGATCGCAAGGAGTACGAGAGCAGGGGTGGCCCCTCGGAGTACGAGAGCAGGGGTGGCCCCTCGATCGTGGCTAGAGCACTGGGTCGTCTCAAGACGTTGGCGGGCGGAGCGCCAGTGGTCGACCGCCCTGTCCGGAATCCCTACCCTGCCGACGCCGCGCTCATCAGAGATTACACAGCGGCTCTCATCAAAGAGTACAAAGAAGCGCCTGCGACCGGGCCGAATCGCGGTACCATTCAGGTCTATGGATCTACTCTTATACGTTTCAGTGAATACCTGCATGAAAACAAAAAGCCGGGGATTGCGGATCGGCTTCACGAGGGGTCGCTGGATGAAGATGCCAAGCGCTATGTGAACTCCGGTGGTAACCGGAGGATCAGTGCACTAGCTCATCTCCGGAAGTTCGCACCCGGGCGCGAAATTGCCCTTGCTGCTCGTCCGGAAGACGCAGTCGGCATGGAGGCTCGTGCCATTGGGGACGCCGCTGCGCAGCGCAGCGGGACGCAGGAGGCATTGGGTCGGCCAGAGAGGCCCCCTGGGGAAGCTAAAGACGGGCGGGTGCTCGGCGCATTGGAATGGCTAGGCGACGAACATATCCAGAGGGATTACCAACTCCTGGAGCAGGAGTTGCAGGGGAACAATCCAGATCTCGCCGCCCGGACGCGGTTCGTGGATCCCCTCGTAGCCAATTATCATCTGCGCTTGGGCTCCGAGAGCGTCATGCTAAGCGCATTCCAGCGCATCGTCCATCAGAACGGTAACGACACAGCCGACTTCCTGTTCGTGCCAGTGAGCGATGGCGGTAAGACTCTTGCGGAGCGCGGCACCCATTGGTCGCTGCTGTTCGTTGATCGCAGCGACCGGGAACGGCCGGTTGCCTATCATTATGACTCCTACAACGGATGCAATGACACGCTTGCAAAAGAGCTCGCAGAAAATCTGGGCGCCAGCCTGGAGACCCGCGTGGGCGTATCCCGCATCGCCCAGCAGAGCAACGTGGTGGATTGCGGAGTCTACGTGGTGGACGGCACGCGGGCGCTGGTTGGGCGATTGCAATCGCAGCCAGATAACCTGAACCTCAACAACCTCGTCGTCAATCGGCAGGCACTACAAACCCGCCTCAGGGGTGACAATACATTCGGAACGGCAAATAATCTTACGAACTTTGAACTCATGGACCGACAGGCCCGAGACGCGGTTAAGGAAAGCCCCGTTGGGACGTTTCACCAGCAGATCAAGCGGCTCGGCCAGTCAGCGCCAGACGTTGCTCCCGGGGACCCATTTAAATTTCAAAGTCTTGAGAGCAAGGGGGACGCCGCTGCGCAGCGCAGCGGGCCGCAGGAGGAATACAGTTGGCCAGAGTATCTCCCCCCTGGGAAAGCTAATGAAGACGACGCTGTTCTGGCATCGTCTTTCGTGCCAACTGGGCCCCATCACCAAGCCTCGGATCCCGCAGGGTCCTTTCGTCCCCTGAGCTGGCGCGACGGCGACCAGCGCGCGCCGGACGAGCGGATCGCTGCACAGGACAGGAGCAACCAGCTACCAAGCGAGGAGGTCCTCATCAACCGTGAGCATGATACAGCGGAGTTGAGACCAGCGAAGAGGCAAAGGCCCCTGAACAGTCGTCTGCAGGACGTTGCCACTGAGCCGCAGCTGAGCGAGATCGGCAATTCAGGCGCTCGCGTGCTGATGCAGGCCCCCACCCATCAAGTGGGTGCATTGCCATGGGAGGCGCAGCCCATGATGCAAGGGAGCGGACAAGAACACGCCGCGGCGCCGTACGCCGGAGGCAGTGGGTCGATGCTGGGTGCCGCGGTGCTGCAGCCGGGTCACTCAACGGCGCGCCATCATCATGCGCCGGATTCGTCAGTGGTTGATCTGAATCCCCCCGCACCGTCCGAGTTGCGTGACCATGCTCGTTCTGTGCCGGCGGCGGTGCAGCCAGATCGCCCAAAAGTGGTCTCCGGTCCCGACAAGGGTCCTCTTTATTCCAACGATGCGACCCTTGTCGAAGGGCTGAGGTCAGCACTCTATGCCGGTAAGGTCGGGGAGATCACGGTCAAGCGCCATGTAGATATTCTTTTCGGCTTTGGTCATTGGCTCGTTGAAAATAACAAGCCGGGGATTGCGGATCGGCTTCACGATTCGTCGCTGGATCGGGATCGCAAGGAGTACGAGATCTGGGGTGGCGGCCCCTCGGCCGTGGCTGGGTCACTGGGTCGTCTCAAGACGTGGGCGGGCGGAGCGCCAGTGGTGGGCCGCCCTGCCCTGAATCCCCACCCTGCCGACGCCGTGCTCATCAGAGAGTACACAGCGGCTCTCATCAAAGCGTACGAGGCAGCGCCGACCGGGCCGAAACCCCGTACCGTTGAGGTCTATGGGTCTGCTCTTAGACGTTTCAGTCAATGCCTGGTTGAAAACAAAAAGCCGGGGATTGCGGATCGGCTTCACGAGCGGTCGCTGGATGAAGATGCCAAGCGCTATATGAAAACCGCTGACATCAGTGCACTAACTCATGTCCGGAAGTTCGCACTCGGGCGCGAAATTGCCCTTGCTGCTCGTCCGGAAGACGCAGTCGGCATGGAGGCTCGTGCCATTGGGGACGCCGCTGCGCAGACCGCGGCACAAGCTCATGGCCACGCAGGAGAGCAGGGACCCATCTCTCGAGCTCAACAAGTCGCGCCAGCGCCGTTTGAACGGCACTTGGGCAAGAAGCGTGAGGCCCAGGACGGACTGACGAGTACACTTGACAGGAGCAACCTCGTGAACAGCGGGGGCGTCATCATAAACAATGAACATTACACAGCGCTGTTGAGACCGGCGAAGAGGCAGAGGACTGATAATCCGCAAAGCCGCGCCATGGGGCGGCAACTGAGCGAAGCAACCACGACGTCCATCAGCCAAGCCTCCGATCAAGCCCGAGCGGACCTAATGGCTTCCTTCAGAAGCAGGGAGCGCTCCGACGCGGGGCGTTGAGCTCCCATGGCTGGGGTCAAGCAGAACAGCTCTCTTGACGACAGAGGCGCTGATGCGATCTCCGGACCGGTAGCTCTCGCTGTAATTGATCAGGCTGGTACTGTTGGAAGGCTTGATCAGCCTCGTCACCCCAATCTCCAGCATAGCTCACTGTCACGCGGCCAACGTGCCTCCGTAGCTAACATCTACGTCAGCGTTGAAGAAGTACCCTGCGCCACGGGATGTTTTGACCAGGCGAGGGTTGGCCGCATCAGCCTCCAGCTTTCGGCGCAAGCGCATGATTAGGACATCGATACTTCGATCGTACACCTCTTCTCCACGCACACGGCTCGCGAGCAAAAGCCGTTCTCTGGATAGCACGTTGCGGGGGTTCTCCAGAAATGCGATCAAGAGATTGAACTCACATGCGGTAAGCTTGACCTCGCCACGCTCCGCACAGATCAGTCGCCGCTGCTTCACGCTGAGCTTCCAGGCCCCAGAGCGAAATGAGCGCTGCTCTCTGGTTCGCGGACTAGAAATGCGCTGGCGTAGCGCTACTCGAATGCGGGCCAGGAATTCGCGCATCCCGAAAGGCTTGGGAATGAATCGGTTGCGCCGAGCTCCAGTGCAACCACTTTTTCCGCCTCATCAAGCCGGTCGCCGCTGATCACTATGATAGGAACATCCGATTTTGTCGCCAGATTGCGGACGATCGCAAGTCCATCCTCCCGGCCTAGGTTAAGGTCAACAACCACGAGATCGACTGGCTCACGTGAAAGAACATAGTCAAACTGCTTGCTATCGTGGACTGCGGTTACCTTCAGGGCATGCATCGGCGATGAGGCGCCGCATTGCGGCATCATCGTCAATGACAAGAACATGTTTCAACGGCACACCTCGTTTTGGGGGTTGCGCCCCGATCAGGGTTGCATTACCTGAATCTGCAAGCAAAAGGCATGTATTAGTGATGACATTACTTGAAATTGAACAACTGGTTCTCAAAACCCTCAACGCTCTAGTTGCCGAAAAAGTAGAGGTGTCGATGACAACCAGAATGCGGGATCTCGGCCTCGACAGCCTCGACTATAACGAGCTTGCTACGGCGATCGAGAGCCGACTTGGCTGGTTTGTCGACGATTACAAGCTCTGGCAATACGAGTCCGTAAGGCATGTCGCCGACGCCGTCGCCAGTCAGGAGTTGCGCACCGCGGAACCACCAGCAGTGCGACAAGTGCTGGAGTAGTGCTGTAGGCACAGGTTACGGTGAGGGCAGCTTGGGCGGCGGTAGCTATTGCCATTGCTCCGCTGTGGTTTCTATTCGTGACTGGTGTGTTTGAGAACTGTTGGGTCAGCCCGGTCCATGTCGCAGTGCCGATGCCCCCTTGGTGGCGTTGCCCGCAATTGCGATCGCTGCGCCCAGGGCACCAATGCTGACGGTCGTTGTCAGGCCACCCGTTGAATTGTTGTCAGAGGCAACAGTGCCCACCACACCATCCCAATTGGTGGTCGTATAGACCGACATGTAGTCACGGAACACGCTCTCATTATACGTGGTCACGATCGTTGCCGTCGTACCGGTTGGCACGAGGGCCGGCCACACTGACAGATAGACCACACCAGAATTGAAGATGCTTTCCACCTGAGCGAGAAGGGTGGCAGCCACACCCCCAATCGTCATACTGTTGACGGTCACTGCACTTTCGGTGTCAGTGGTCTCAGTTGTCACGATGACACGACGATTAGCGTGTGGCGCGACAAGAAGCGGAATGCTGGTGTGGGTGTAAACGGTCGTGGCAGTCGAGTCTTCGTGAGTGCCATTGAAGACCAGATCTATCGGGAACATTTTCTCCCAGACGCCCGAGCTGCGCACATAGACCTGTCGAGCCTTGGTCCAGAGGCTTGAGATTTTCACCCATACGGCGCTAGCCGCCCCCCAGACCCCGGAGGCTTTGACGTAAAGGGCCATTACGGCTGCACCTAGAAATCACCGTCCACGCCGCCAGAAGGGGCAGCGGCCGAGATCGTGACGCTGCGATTTGCCATCGTGCCGACGCCGAGAAGCGCCTTGGTCTGGGCAATGGACTGCGGTCGACGATAATTGTCCCCGGTGCCGTCACTCGACACGCGACCGACGAAGCTCGTCACAGCGTCGGCACCTGTGGCGTAGGTCGAGCGGTACAAACGCGTCGTGATATCACCAGCGCCATCGCGCTGAGGCGATGAACATGTATGGCGAGAGCAGAACGTTTGGGGCGGGACGAAGAGGTTGCGGAGGGCTGACAAGGTCGAGACGAAGCGTTGCAGGCCTCCCTGCGATCGGACCTCTGCATCATCCGCTCCCGTTTTCGCGGCGGCACATGGGAATTCTCCGCTCCGTTGTTCAACCCCTTGTGCGACCGGTGCTTGACGTCCGGCATCACCTGTCGCTTTGCCGCTACATACGAGCGCAGCTAGTCGGTGATCATGCGCTTCGGCGCGAGCCCCTGCTTCTTCAACGGCCGCGTCAGCAAGCGCTTGGCGGCCTTGGTGTTGCGGCGGTTTTGCACGATTTCGTCCAGCACATATCCATCTTGGTCGACGGCGCGCCACAACCAAAGCTTTTTGCCGGGCGATGGTGACGACCACTTCGTTCAGGTACCAGACCTCATTCCGGCACGGCGGCTTGCGGCGCAAGCAGCGAGCGCAGTCCAGCCCGAACTTAGATGCCCCACCGGCGACTTGTCTCATACGAAACCACGATGCCGCGTTCCAGCAGCATTTCCTCAACCAGGCGCAGGCTCAGCGGAAACCGGAAATAAAGCCAGAGCGCGTGGGCGATAATAGGCGGCGCAAATCGGGGGGCGTGTAGCTGACGGCGGGCGTATTCATGCCACCCGGCGTCCATGTCGCAAATCTTGACGATTGCTTTGTGTGTCAAGCCCGCCGCAGGTCTCAACGCGTTCATATGCAGACATTGTGAAAATCGCCCTATTCCGCCTTTTTTTACCGCCCCTTAAGTCCCCCGCTCGCATGCTTGTCGATGCATTGAACTCACAGCCATCGGCCAAGGATTTTGGAAAATATGTTTCCGCTCGCAGCAGAAAACGTGAGAGTCGCTGTAGGCCTAACGTCAAGGGGAGAGAGCGGTTTGATTGGACGAAATGGGTACCGGAGTACCGAGTCATGAAGCCACGAGGTAATCTGGTCCGACTGAAGCAATTTCAGGTGAATGAGAAGCGACGACAGTTGCACCAGCTAGACATCATGATTGCCGATTTCGAACGCATGGCGCGAGAACTGGAGTTCCAGATAAACGCCGAGGAAACGAAGGGCGGCATCTCCGATGTCAATCATTTCGCTTATCCGACGTTCGCCAAGGCCGCTCGCCTACGTCGTGACAACGTCAAGAATTCGCAATCGGACCTTCTGCGGCAGAGAACCGCAGCCGAGCCATGCCTCGCCGAGGCTGAAGCAGAGCTCTCCAAGGCGCAATTGCTAGAATCGCGCAGCGGCAGAGGCCACGACCTCGAACCCGGCAACCGAAGCGCCATGATCGGCTGAGCCGGACGGCTTCAGCGCGCCTCAATTCGCGACACCTACTGGCGGTTGGCGCGCGAGAGGCGTGCGGGCACTGTAAAGATATCAGCGTCTTGATGCAGCGATAGCTGGTCGGGACGGCTGTCATGCTGCGGCGACATACGCGATTTCGTCCAGATTTGCATAGCGGCGTTACGCAGGTATGGGGGAAAGTGGAATTGGTTGGCAATCGGATCATCGGTGGAGACGAACCGCTGCCGGCGGACCGGCGCCTGGCGGCAACGCCTGGCGCTTTCGGCGGCGGCGGTAACGGCAAAGCAGGCTGGCCGCGTCGAGGATGAAGCGGCCCCTGCGTGATGCCGTTCTGCTCACGGCCGGGAGACGGGGTCGGCCCCGCCGGCCGGATGCTGCTCGCTTGGCGCGGCACCGTAAAGTCAGCCGACAGCTTATGAAGATGTGCTTACATTGGGCCATGTCAGAAGTTGCTCGTGGTCCGCTCTATGGTCGCCACCGCTTTCCCCCGAGATCATTGCGCACGCGGTATGGCTCTACTTTCGCTTTCCGCTCAGCCTGCGCATGGTTGAGGACATGCTGGCGGCCCGCGGCATCATCGTCACGCATCAGACCGTTCGAAGCTGCGCGGAGAAATTCGGACGGCATTTCGCCCAGGAGATCAATATCAGCCGGCTGCCTGGGCGACAAATGGCATCTCGACGAATGTGTCGTGGCTATCAGTGGCAAGAAGCAGTGGCTCTGGCGTGCCGTCGATCAGGACGGCTTCGTCCTCGAAGTGCTGGTACAAAGCCGCCGAAATGCCAAGGCGGCAAAGCGTCTGATGCGCAAGTTGCTGAAAGCTCAAGGGCGGACACCACGGATCATGATCACCGACAAGCTCCGATCCTATGATGCCGCCATGCGCGACCTCATGCCCGGCGTCGAACACCGGTCGCACACAGGCCTGAATAATCGAGCGGAAAATTCGCACCAGCCGACCCGACGACGCGAAAGGATCATGAAACGCTTCAAGTCGGCACGCCAGCTTCAGCGGTTCGTTTCCATCCATGATCCGATTGCCGACCTGCTCACTTTCCCTGCAATGCGCTGTCATCGGCTCAACATCGAGACCTGCGTAACGCCCCCATGCAAATCTGAACAAAATCGCGTGTGTCGCCACAGCGTGACAGCCGTCCCGGCCAGCTATCGCGTGCATCAAGCCGCTGAAACTTACAGTGCCGGGCGCGCTGCTACCTGGATTTCCTTACCCGCTCAATCAATGTGACAGCACCGATTCTTCTCAACCGCGGCATGCCCTAAATCGTCACTTGCGTTCCGATCTCGACCACACGTCCGGTCGGGATCTGGAAATACTCCGTCGCATCGGCCGCCGAGCGGGCGAGCCCGATGAACAGCTTGTCCTGCCACACCGGCATGC
>NZ_JAMYRH010000024.1:0-42374 GCF_040321305.1 Mesorhizobium sp. M0478 | reverse complement strand
GACGTTACACTCCTTCCAAGGCACCTTGCTCTCCTTGCAAAGGGCCGAAAGTGTAACCCATGTCTCCGGAATGAACTGTCACCCATCTCTCGGGAAGGGCACTGTATTACAATAGCTCAGATAACCCTAAAGCGCGTCACGCTGAACGGATCCATGCGACGCGCTTGAAGTCTTTGTTTTAATGCATGTCGTTGTCCCAGGACCGCGGCTCACTTCTGGGCGACATGCATGAGTGCCCGGGTCTAGGCACGGGCGATCAGTCGATATTCGGCGTTATGGCGCGTCGATTACCACTTCCGCCCGTTCAGTCAGACGCTATGCTGCCGACCGTGACACCAAGGCGTTCCGTTCGTGATGAAGCAAAGTCAATACCGCTTGCATGAGCGGATGACCATTCGCGGCCACCTCGAACCCGCGTCCTTCGTGCCCTGGATCATGCGCCATGCGGCCAAGCTCGGTCTCGCGCACCACATCGCTCATGCAAGCACCGATCGCATCGAACTCGATATTGCCGGTGCGGCGGAGCTGATCGACATGATGGAGATGGGATGTTCGCTTGGGCCCATTGAGGTCTGGGTCGAGACGATCGACCGCGCGCCTGTCGAGCAAAAAAACATATAGCTTTGCGTGTGGTTACCTCGGTTTGCACTTAATTTAACCAATATTGCAATTGCGAAATTATTATGCATACGTCAGCCGCGTCGAGCGGTTCGCCAACTCCTTGCGCCGGCATCTCTCTGGTCGGGAAACAGTAGTATCAGTACGGAAAGTAAGGTCATGCTGTCCGACAAGACGGACACCTGGGTGCCGGTCGCCCTTACCCAGGATCTGCCAACAGGACAGGTAATGCCGGCGCGGACGCCCGCCGGTCCCATTGCCCTCTGGCGAAGCCAATCGGGGCGCTTGGCGGCATCGGCGGATCGCTGTCCGCATCGCGGCATGCGCCTCTCCCATGGCTTCGTGCGCGGCGAGGCGCTCTCCTGCATCTATCACGGCTGGACCTATTCGCAGGCCGGTCAGTGCCTGCGCATTCCTGCCCATCCCAGCCTCACGCCGCCGGAGACGATTCGCGTTGCGACCCGGTTGGTCGAAGAGGCCGGCGGGATCATCTGGGTCGCTGATGGAGAGCCTGATGGCAAGCCACCCCTTTTTGAGGGTTACGTGCCGCTCCGTTCATTGACGGCCCGTGCCGGACATTCGGCGCTCTCGGTCGCTGCCGGTACGAAGGCCACCGTTGAAGGATACGTCTGGCAGGCACCCGGCGCGCCGGCAATTCGCCTGCTGCCTATCCCGCAGGAAGCCGGCGAGACGCTGATCCACGTCCTTGTTCCAGCCGATTGCGATGCGTCCGAGCGCATCGCCGCCTCGCGAGCCGCCGAGAGCCTTCGGCGCATGGCCGAAGGGATCGAGGCGAAAGGGGCTGTGCCATGATCGACGATGCGATGCGCGACGAATGGTATCCGGTCGGGCTTTTCAGCCGGCTCGACCGCTATGGGCGCGAGACCACCCTGATGGACGAGCCGATCAAGGTTGCGCTCGACGCCAATGGCGCGGCGAAAGTGACAGGCGAAAACGGGCGCGTGCTGCCGGTTTCGGTGCGCTATGGCCATATCTGGTCATCGCTCGGCGAACCGAAGAAACCGGTCTTTCCGATTCCCGAGGCAGACCAGCCCGGGCGCCGCTTCGTCGATGTCGGCGTGGTGCGGGTGCGCTGCTCGCCGCTCCGCGCCGTCGAGAACTTCCTCGACATCGCGCACTTCCCCTTCGTCCATACCGACATCCTCGGCTCGGAGCCGCATACCGAGGTCGAAAACTACAAGGTCGAGATCCGCGAGGAAGAGGACGAGGTCTGGGCGACCCAGGTAAAGTTCTACCAGCCGCAGGCGGCGAAATCCGCGAGCGGAGGTATCACGACGGAATACATGTACCGCGTGCCGGCTCCGACCTGCTCAGTCCTCTACAAGACCTGCCCGCCGCGCCCGGGCGAATGGGATGTCATTGCGCTATTCGTCCAACCGCTTGCCGAGGATCTCTGCGACGTCTGGCCGTGGATGGCGCTTTTCGATGACGAGACGCCACAGACCGACCTCATCCATTTCCAGCAGACGATTTTCCTGCAGGACCGCTCGATCCTCGAAAACCAGATCCCGCGTCTTTTGCCGCTCGATCCCGGCATGGAAATCCCGACGCGCGCCGACCTGACCTCGGTCGCCTATCGCCGCTGGCTGAAGCGCCACAATTATACCTACGGCGCGCAATTGGTGGCACAATGAAGCTTTACGACTACATCCTCTCCCCAAGTTGCTACAAGGTGCGCCTGATGGCGACGCTGTCAGGTGTGAAGCTCGAAATCCGCCCGGTCGACTTCCATCCCGGCGCCGAGCATCGTGGCCCCGAGCTTATGGCGCTTAATCCGGGAGGCTCCATCCCGATCCTTGAAGACGGCGACCTGATCCTGACCGAGTCTTCCGCCATGCTTGGCTATCTCGCCGCGAAGGCAGCACCGGCCTGGCTCGGCAGCGGCGCCCCCGAGGAGACGGCGCGCATCCAGCAATGGCTTTCCTTCTCGCACAGGCTGACCGCCAACCTCGGCGGCGCGCGCCTGCATGAGATGCTGCTGCGTCCCGGTGACATCGGTGCGCTTCAGGCCAATGGCATAGCGGCACTACGTGAGCTGGAAGCCGGCCTCTTCGAACAAAAAATGCGTGGCGATCGGTTTCTCGCATCCGACCGGCCGACGATTGCCGACATTGCTTGCTTTCCCTACGTCGCGCTCGCGCCCGACGGCGGCGTTTCCCTCGATCCGTATCCCACGATCCGGCTCTGGTCGCGAGCGCTCCGCAGCCTCGACAATTTCATCGAAATGCCCGGTATCCACCGGCTGCACGAGTTGAAGCCCGAACCGCGACCCATGCTGGACGAGGCGTGAGGTGACCGGCTATCTCCTGAAGAATTGCGCAGCGGTCATCACCGACGAGGGCAGGGGTCCGAGCGTCCGGCGCAATGTCGATGTGCTGACGAATGGCCCGCAGATCGAGGCAATCGGGCAAGGCCTGCACAGAAGCGAGTTGCCGGCCGGTACTATCGTGCAGGACGCCGACGGCTGGTTCGTCTATCCCGGCCTCGTCAACACGCACCATCACTTCTTTCAGTGCTTTGTGCGCAACCGTGCCGAACTCGACTGGACGAAGCTGTCGGTCATCGAATGGCTCGACCGGATCTATCCGATCTTCTCCCGGCTCAACGAGGATTGTTTCTACCACGCCTCGATCACGGCGATGGCAGAGATGATAAAGCACGGTTGCACGACGGCCTTCGACCACCAGTACAATTTTCCGCGCCATGCCGGAAAACGGCTCATCGACCGGCAGTTCGAAGCGGCCGATCTTCTCGGCATGCGTTTCCATGCCGGCCGCGGCGGCAACACGCTGCCAAAATCGGAAGGCTCGACCATTCCAGACGAGATGCTGGAGACCACGGACGAATTCATTGCCGACTGCGCACGCCTCATCGACACTTATCACGACACCAGTCCCTTCAGCATGCGTCAGGTCGTGGTCGCTCCCTGCCAGCCGGTCAACTGCTACCGCGAGACCTTCGTGGAATCGGTTTCGCTGGCGCGTGATCGCGGGGTGCGGATGCACACCCATGTCGGCGAGGGCGAAAGCCCGATCATCGAGGCCCGCCATGGCATGCGTACGGTGGACTATCTCGAGGACCTCGGATTTGCCGGCCGAGACACTTTCTATGCCCATTGCTGGGAGCTGACGCATGACGAACTGCGGCTGATGGCGGCGAGCGGCACCGGTGTCTCGCATTGCCCTGAGCCGGTCTATCTGGTGGGCGCGGAGGTGACTGATATTCCCGCCATGTCCGCCTTTGGCCTGCGCGTCGGTCTCGGCTGCGACGGTGCTGCCTCGAACGACAATTCCAACCTCATGCACTGCATCCATTCCGCCTACATGCTGCAATGCCTGGCGGCCTCGACGCGCGCTCATCCCGTGCCTGCGCCGGTCGATTTCCTCGGCTATGCGACAACGGGCGGGGCCGCGCTTCTGGGCCGCAATGACATCGGCCGACTGTCGCCCGGCATGGCCGCCGACCTCTTCGCGATCGACACGCGCCGCATGGATTATGTCGGCACGCGCCACGATCCATTGAGCCTGATCGCCAAGGTCGGTATCGGCATGCCCACCGACATGACCATGATCAACGGCCGCATCGTCTGGGAGAAGGGTGCGTTTACCGGGCTGAACGAGGCCCGGCTTGCTGCGGACGCGGAAGCCGCCTTTGCCGCGGTGGAATTCTAACAACTTAAGACAGGGGAACTGACATGCTGAACTATCTGACCCGCAGAACTCTGATGAAGGGCCTTGCCGCGACAGGGCTTGCCGGCGCGCTTGGCAGCCGTCCCGCCTTTGCGGCCGACGAGCCGCTCGGTATCACGCTCGTGCTCCCGTCGCCGGTCGGCGATGTCGGCTGGGGCCATGCGCTCGCCGCCGGCCTCGAGCCGGTCAAGGCCGCCTACGGCGACAAGGTGAAGATCACCGTCATCGAGAACATCGCCGAAGGGCCGGACGCCGACCGGATCATGAACAAGACCGTCGCCGACGGTAACAAGTTCCTGATCGCCGGCTCATTCGGCTACCAGAATGGTGCACTACAGATCGCCCGCCGCGATCCTGGGGTCACCGTGCTGCATGCCTCCGGCTTCCAGACCGCGCCGAATTTCTCGCCCTTCGCGGCGAAGTATTTCCAGGGCACTTACCTGCTCGGCATAGCCGCCGCAGCTCTTTCCAAGACCGGCAAGCTCGGCTCCGTCTCGGCCTTCGCCATTCCGGAGCTGATCACCTCGATCAACGCATTCACGCTCGGCGCACAGACTGTAAATCCCGATGTCGAGGTATCGGTCGTCTGGGTGAACTCCTGGTTCGACCCGGCCAAGGAACAGGAAGCCGCCAAGGCGCTGATGGCACAGAACTGCGACGTGATCTTCTCGAACGCGCAGGACACACCCTCCGTGATCTCGGCCTGCGAGGAGGCTGGCGTCTATGCGTTCAACCTCAATTCGTCGATGAAGAAATATGCACCGAAGAAATATCTCGGCTGCATCGCGACGGACTGGTCGCCCTTCTTCAAGGCTTCCGTGGATGCCCATCTCGCCGGAACTTTCAAGGGCGCCAACACCTTCCTCGGCGTCGCGGAAAAGGTGGTGGAGGTCGTGGACTGGAACTCAGATATCCCAGCCGACACGATGACGAAGATCAAGGAAGTGGCGGCGAGGATCGCCGACGGCAGCTTCTCGCCCTTCACAGGTCCAATCACCAAGGCCGACGGCAGCGAAGCCGCCGCCGCCGGTGCGACGATAGCGGATCCCGAGATCGTCGCGATGGACTGGCACGTCAAGGGTGTCACCACACCACTGCCGAAGTAAGTCATGACCCCGCCCCTTCTGTCGCTCCGCGGCATCTCGAAGAGCTACGGCCAGATCCGGGCTAACGAAGCCATCGATCTGGACGTGGCGCCCCAATCGATCCATGCGATCCTCGGGGAGAATGGGGCGGGCAAATCGACGCTGATGAAGCTCATCTATGGCGTTGAACAGCCGGACGAAGGCACCGTCGTCTGGAACGGAGAGCCTCTGCGCCTTGCCTCGCCGGCTGAGGCACGGCGCAGGGGCATCGGCATGGTCTTTCAGCATTTCTCGCTGTTCGAGACGCTGACTGTCGTCGAGAACATCCAGCTCGTCGTCCCCGGCGGCAAGGCGGAGCTGGCCGGGCGCATCCGCAGCCTCGGCCAGGATTTTGGCCTTGAAGTAGATCCTCTCGCCGATGTGCACGCGCTATCGGTCGGCGAACGGCAGCGGGTGGAGATCATCCGCTGCCTGATGACGGACCCGAAGCTGCTCATTCTCGACGAGCCGACCTCGGTCTTGCCGCCGCAGGCGGTGAAGAAGCTGTTCGACACGCTCAGGCGCCTTCGCGACCGCGGCGTGTCCATCCTGTTCATCTCCCACAAACTGGAGGAAATTCGCACGATCTGTGACCAGGCGACGGTCTTGCGTGGAGGGCGCGTTATCGGCACCGTCGACCCGCGCGACTATGATGCGCACGACCTCGCCCGGATGATGATCGGCCGCGACATGCCCGAGGTGATGCCCGCGTTGGCCATGCCCGAGGGGGAGAAGCGGCTGGAAATAATCGACATGGACTACACGCCGGACGACCCCTTTGCCACGCCGCTCTCCGGCATCAGCCTCACGGTACGATCAGGCGAGATCCTTGGCATAGCCGGAATATCGGGCAATGGCCAAGGCGAGCTTGCCGCGCTCATCTCGGGCGAAGCGATGCTGCTGAAGGAACAACGCGACCGGATCTACATGATGGGCCGCGACGTAGGCACACTCGATGCGGCCGCGCGCAGGAGATTTGGCTTCGCCTTCGTGCCCGAAGACCGGCTGGGACGCGGCGCGGTCCCTGAAATGTCGCTCGTGCTCAACACCGTTCTTACCGCCCATCCTTTCGATCTCGTGAGGCGCGGCCTCATCAACAGCGCCGGAGCGACGGCTTTCACCAGCGAATGCATCCGTCGGTACGACGTCCGCGCCTCCGGCCCGGATGCCGAAGCGGGCTCGCTGTCCGGCGGCAACTTGCAGAAATTCATCGTCGGTCGCGAGATGATGCTGTCGCCAAAACTGCTTTTCGTGGCGCAGCCAACCTGGGGTGTAGACATTGGCGCTGCATCCGCCATCAGAAGGCGGCTCATCGCGTTGCGCAACCTGGGCGTGGCGATCCTCGTAATTTCCGAGGAACTCGAGGAACTTTTCGAACTCTGCGATTTCATCCAGGTGCTCCATCATGGAATGCTGAGTCCGCCTCTGGTCACGCGGGACACGCGCCCCGAAGACATCGGCAGATACATGATCGGAGCACATGCCTCGCCAGAGAAGGTTCCTGCATGAGCGTTTGGGCCGCGCCGTTCCTCCCCGCGCTCGTCCGCCGGGAGCATGCCTCGCTCGTCGCGGCCATGCTGGCCCCGGCTGTCGCGCTTGGCATGGCGATCATCCTCAATCTGGGCCTTTATGTGCTGATAGGCCGAGATCCGGCGGCCGTCCTGTACGCGATGCTTCTCGAGCCGTTCCTCTCCTGGGCATCGTTTGCGGAGGTGCTGCTGAAGGCGGGGCCCCTTCTCCTCATTGCTCAGGGGCTGGCGATCGGTTTCCGCGCAAAAGTGTTCAACATCGGCGCGGAGGGCCAGTTTATCCTGGGCGCTATTTTCGCCTCGGCGATCCCCGTCTGGTTTCCGCAGGCGACCGGGCAGTGGATCTGGCCGCTGATGCTGCTTCTCGGTGCCCTCGGCGGTGCACTTTGGGCATCTATCACCGCCTTCTGGCGCGTCAGGCTCAATGCGAACGAGATCCTGGTCTCCTTGATGCTGAGCCTCGTTGCGGCGCAAGTCCTCAACTACCTGCTGCTCGGCCCATGGAAGGACCCGACCGGCTTCAATTTCCCACAATCCGTCATGTTTCAGAACGACGCGATGGTGCCGACCCTGATCACCGGTACCCGCGTCAACGTCTCGCTGCTCATCACACTTGCGCTCTCGCTGGTGGCCTGGGTTTTCATGCAGCGAAGCTTCATGGGGTATAAGCTCAAGGTCGGCGGCCTTGCCCCGCGCGCGGCCGGTTACGCCGGCTTCAGCGAAGGGCGTGCGATTTGGCTATCGCTTCTGATCGGTGGCATGGCGGCGGGACTGGCAGGCGCGGCGGAAGTCGCGGGTCCGCTCGGCCAGCTGCAGCGCTCGATCTCGACCGGCTACGGTTATGCGGCCATCATTGTCGCCTATCTCGGCGGCTTGCATCCAGTCGGCATCATCTTTTCCGCGCTCTTTATGGCTGTCCTCTATATCGGCGGCGACAATGCGATGGTGTCGGCAAACCTGCCGATCGCCGCCGTCCGCGTCTTCCAAGGCAGCTTGCTGCTCGCCTATCTCGGCGCTGTGGCCTTCGTGCGCTACCGCATCGAGTGGCGCCGCCCCCATCACCTGAGCCAGCCATGAACGCCGTCGAGTTCATTATTTCGGGCATGCTCGCAGCGGCAACCCCCTTTCTCCTTGCCGGACTCGGCGAGTTGGTGGTCGAGCGCGCCGGTGTTCTTAACCTCGGCGTAGAGGGCCTGATGGCCCTCGGCGCGGTGCTCGCGTTCATCGTCGTCTACCACGGCGGTGGACACCTGCTGGGGTTCGTTGCCGCCGGCCTCGGTAGCGCCGTCCTGTCCCTCGTCTTTGCAGTGCTGGCACTCGGATTCCGGGCAAACCAGGTCGCGACAGGCCTTGCGATCGGCATTCTCGGCCAAGGCCTTTCGGCGCTGTTCGGCAAAAGCTACGAGAGCTTGACGGTGAAGGGGCTCCCGAAACTTGTCTTTCCCGGCCTCTCGGAAATCCCGGTAGTCGGCAGGCTGTTTGTCCAGGACGTCGTCGTATGGCTTTCCCTTGCCGTGACGTTTGCGATCTGGGCGATGTTTGCCTATACGAGAGTCGGCCTTGTCGTGAGGGCAATCGGCGAGAATCCCAAGGCAGCCCACGCCATCGGCTATCCGGTCATCGCTATCCGTGTCGCGGCCATAGCTTTTGGTGGCATGATGGCGGGTTTTGCCGGCGCCTATGCGGCGGCGGTGTACACGCCCCTTTGGGCGGACGGTATGATTGCCGGACGTGGCTGGATCGCGATCGCACTCGTTGTCTTTGGTACGTGGCTCGCTGGCCGCATCTTCCTGGGTGCCTGCCTCTTCGGCGCGGTTTCGCTGATGAGCCTTGCCGCCCAGGCGACCGGTCTGGACTTGCCATCGCAACTGCTTTCCAGCCTTCCCTATCTCGTTACGATCGTCGTGCTCGGTGTCATCTCGGCGGACCGCCGCTTGCTCAGGCTGAACGGTGTCGCCTCGCTTGGCGAACCCTTCGAACGTTAGCCGGGATGAAAGTGGATTTGCGAAACTCGGCGTAAGTTGAAGAGATTCGAAACGCCAGCGGACGATCGGCATCCGATCCAAAGGGCAGAAACGCCAAACGGGGCGAAGGTATGCCCGCAAGGGTAGCGCTGACGCCGTCGACTGCGAGCAGCGGAACGATGTGACGCACAACGCGCCCGACATCGGTGGAGATCGTCGCGGGTTTCTTGGGTCGTCCCCTTTTCTGCAGTACGAGCCCCATTCTCGAGGGTCCATTCTCCACCGCAGCCTAGCGAAGCGGCGTCGCAAGATGGCCTGAGGCATGCGCCCGGTAAATTCCCGCATGCGAGCACTCGTCCTGCCTGTCTAAGGTTCCGAGTCTAACCGCAAATCCTCGATTTTTTCCGCCAATTCCAAAATATATATTCCGGTCGCCGCAAGAAGCCATAACAACGATTCCCAATACTACCTATTCTTGCAGAAACTAAAAACGCTACACTCGCGTAATCATATTGGTAACGGATGCTGTTCAACCTGCGTCCAGGCAACCAACACGGGGAGCGTCATTATGGATTTCTTTAAAAGTTTAACAAAGGCCTTGGCCGGTGGCGCTGTTGCCGTGGCTTTGTGCTTTCCGGCTGGCGCGGGCGGGCTCAGTGTGGGCATCGGCGGCAGCGGTGGGGTGGGCGTCTCGGTCGGCGGCAGTGGCGGCGGGCTTGGCGTCGGCGTCTCGGTCGGCGGCAGCAAGGGCGCCAATGTCGGCGCAACGGTCGGCGGCACCAGCGGCACCACCGCCAGTGTCGGCGCTACGGTTGGCGGCGGCGTTACCGCCGGCGCCGGCGTATCGGTCGGCACGGGCGTCGGGGTCGGGGTCGGCGCAACCGTCGGCAGCGGTGTCGGGGTCGGCGCCGGTGTCGGGGTGGGCAATGGGGTGACGGCCGGGGTCGGGGTCGGCATTGGCGCACCGACCGCGCCCACCAGCCCTCGGGATCCCAACACGCCGGCGGTGCCGACGCGACCGGCGGTGGTTGCCATCAGCGCCATGTCGGCCGGCCAGATCGCCAAGATGAAGAAACGCTGCGCCAGCGTGCTCAGCGGCAAGGGCACCTACGACCGGGACCTGAAGGAGCTCTGCCGGATATTGGCGCGGCGCTGAGTACCGCAACATCGCATCTGCCGTGGGGCGTCAGTCTCTCAGCCAGCCCCAATGCCGCAAGGTGGCGGGCATTCTTAGGGAGAGAGCTTTGCCGAGCGGTTCAGCGTTTCGCGGAAAGGCGGAACCGCTCAGGCTGTGCGCTTTCATCGGCGGCATTCCGCATGGCTTGGTCGCCGAGCCGAAGGAAGCGCGCCGCCCGGTTGCGGCCTTAATCTGACCTCTGCCGTCCGTCCGGTCACCCGTTTGGGCCGGCTCGAAGATTCGCCTCTGGCCTTTTGTATCACCCGCTCTAGCTGCTTTGTGTTAGGCTCGTCATGTTAGCCTTGTCTTGCTGATGGAGGTTTTGATGGATCGGCGATCATTCTTGACAGCATTGTTCGGCGTTGCGGGGGCCGCGGCGCTTGCTACCGCGGTTCGGCCTCTCGAGGCCGTGGCCGGGGTTCCCAATGTCGGCAACGGCATTCTCGATGAACTCGACAAGCAGGATGCCAATTCGTTTGATGACGACGAAGGCCCGGGCGATGTCGAGCAGATATCGCATCGGCGATGGCACCGTCGTCGCCACCACAGGCGGCATGTCTGGAGACGGCACTGCCGCACGTTCTGGCGGCATGGCCGGTTGCGCCGGCGCTGCTATCGCAGGCGCTCCTTTGTCGTCTTGCGGTTCTAACCGCGGCACGTTCCCGGATTGACCCTGCCCTGAGGCGCAACCACCAAACAGACCCATCCCGATTTGCATCGGGATGGGTTGTTTCAGCTTTATCCAGCCACAGCTGCCACCGACTCCCGCTCGACCAGCGGGCATTCCAGCTTGGTGATGGGATAGCGGCCGCGGCCGGCAGGCGGCGGCACTTCGAGCTGTTCGATCGCCCATTGCCCCATCGCCATGTGCGGCAGGATCGATGTCGTCAGCGGCGGGAACAGGTGACGGGCGATCTCCTCGTCGTCATAGCCGATGACGGAGATGTCCTGCGGGATGTGCAGGCCCGCCTCCTTCAGCGCTTCGTAACAGCCGATGGCCGTGCGGTCGTTCTGGCAGAAGATAGCGGTCGGACGCTCTTTCAGCGCCAAAAGCTTCACGGTCGCCGCGTAGCCGGCGCTCGCCGACCAGTCGCCCTCGACCACCAGTTCGGGATCGAACGGGATGTCGGCGGTGGCGAGCGCCCTGCGGTAGCCTTTGAGCCGGTCCTGCGCGGCCTGCATCCACGGCTCGCCGGTGATGGTGGCGATGCGGCGGTGGCCGTGGCCGATCAGATGCCGGGTCGAGTTCTGGCCGCCGGCGATCTCGGACGGCACCACGGCCGGGAAGGCATAATCGGCCGTGTAGCAGTTGAGCAGGATGACCGGGATGTCGAGGCCGTAGAGGAAGTCCGGTGCCGTGATCTCGCGGGTGAAGATGGTCATGTAGACCAGCGCCGAGATGCCGCGCCTGGTGAGCGCCGCAATGGCGCGCGGCTCCATGACGGAGTCGCCCATCGTCTGCGCCACGAGCAACACATTGCCGGCGTTCCACGATGCCTGGCGCGCGCCCTCGATGGCGACAACGGCTTCCGGGCTTGTCGCCAACTGGTCGACAGCGAAACCGATGACACCGTCAAGTCCATCGAAGGCGGCAACAGGTTTGCGCAGCGCCGAGAAGGCGGGTGCTGCGTAGCCGAGCGCACGCGCGGCGTCGATCACCCGCTCGCGCGTCTGCTGCGACAGCCGGATGCCGGGCGAATCGTTGAGCACGAAAGAGACGGTCGCCTGCGAGCAACCGGCTGCCTTGGCGATGTCGGTCATGGTGACGCGGCCGCCCTTGGCGGCTCTCGCCGGCGCCTTGCGCCGCTTCGCCGTGTCGTCCGGATCCCTCGTCTCGCTCATGGCATTGCGTCCCAATCCCCAGCCTGTCTAGTCGCAAGCCTGCCACACCGACAAGATGGTGTCGCGCCGTCGACCAATGGAAATAGTCGAAGGCGTTTATCTTTATTAGCAGCTTTGAAGTTCCCCGCCATGCCGCTTCGGGCCGCGTGAAATTCGAGGACTGCAAGGCATCTGCTTGCGCGAAGCCGTGCTGCACCTGTTCGGGCAAACTAGACCTAGGGCCGCCGCCGAGTGTCCGCGCGAGACCTCTGCTAATAGTGTTTACTAATACAAAACGACGCTGTAACGTCAATCCGCCGTGTCCGGTCAGGTGGGCCCGTGCGGCGAGAAGTGCACGTGAATGGCCCGATGGCGAGCGGGGTTTGCCTCCGCAAGCCTGGTCTCGGACATGTGATATGTCAGACAAATCAGACTATTTACGAGCACGGGATGAGTCTCTAAAGTCCGTGATCGCGACCGACGACGCCATTCTTCAGCGCCGGGAACCCCTGAGGAGGAGGGCGTCCAAATCGCGAGCGGCAAGTCAGTGAATGCAAGATCGGTTCAGTCCGACGACTGAGCCAAAACGGGAGGTTGAACATGAAATCCTTGATACGACATGCATCCGTGGCCACCGCAGCCCTGCTGCTTGGCCTGACCGCGACAGCCATTGCGCGCGCCGACGACAAGCCGACGCTGGCCTTCGTCGTCAACGGCGCTTCCGATTTCTGGAAGGCCGCCGAAGCCGGCGTCAAGAAGGCGCAGGCCGAATTGCCCGACTACAATCTCGAACTCAAATATCCCGAGCAGTCCTCGGTCGCCATCCAGCAGCGGCTGATGGACGATCTGGTGACCGCCGGCGTCAAGGGCATCATGGTCTCGGCCGTCGACCCCAAGACCTCGACCGACGGTCTGAACAAGATCGCGTCGGAAACGGCGCTGTTCACCACCGACTCCGATGCCCCGCAGACCAAGCGCGTTGCCTATATCGGCTCGTCCAATGTCGACGCCGGCAAGCAGGCGGCCGAGATCGCCAAGAAAGCGATGCCGGACGGCGGCAAGTGCCTCGGCTTCGTCGGCCTGCTCGGCGCCGACAATGCCAAGGAACGCATCCAGGGCATGAAGGACGGCCTCGCCGGCAGCAAGATCGAACTGGTGGACGTGCGCGGCGACGACATCGACCAGGCGCGCGCCAAGAAGAATGTCGAGGACGCGCTGGTCGCCAGCCCCGACATTACCTGCATGGTCGGCTTCTATTCCTACAACACGCCGCGCATCTATGAAGCGCTGCGCGACGCCGGGAAGCTCGGCTCGATCACCGTCGTCGGCTTCGATGACGATCCGATCACGCTGGGCGGCGTCAAGGAAGGCACCGTGGCGGCGACCGTCGTGCAGCAGCCCTTCGAATGGGCCTATCAGGGCATGAAGCTGATGGCCGCCTATCTCAAGGGCGACAAATCAGGCATTCCGGAAGGCGGCCTGATCATCATCCCGACCAAGATCATCGGTAAGGACGATGTCGACGCCTATGCCGCCAATCTGAAGGCGATGTCCGGAAACTGAGACCACGAGCAGTTGCGCCGGCTCAGGGTTCGCCTTGAGCCGGCGATCGTGTTGACGGGTCTGCCAAGGCCCGTCAGTCTGTAGCCCACCGGCTGCTGGCAAGCCTGATCAAATATGGCGTGATGAATTATTCCGACCCATCTATCGTCGCAACCACCCCGTTCCTCGGCCTCGAGAACGTGCGCAAGACCTATCCGGGCGTGGTGGCGCTGGACGGCTTTTCCATGGAGGTCAGGCCGGGCGAGGTGATCGGCCTGGTCGGCGAAAACGGCGCCGGCAAATCGACCTTGATGAAGATCCTCGGCGGCGTCACCAGGCCAGACAGCGGCGCCATCACCGTCGACGGCGTTGCGCATGACGGGCTTACCGTCGAAGGCAGCCTGGGGTCGGGCATCGCCTTCGTCCACCAGGAACTCAATCTCTTCGAAAACCTCGATGTTGCCGCCAATATCTTCTTCGGCCGCGAGCCGTTGCGCGGCGGGCCGCTGAGATTGGTCGACCGCGCCAAGCTGCGCGAAATGGTGGCGCCACTGCTGAAGCGCGTCGGCGCCAATTTCTCCGCCGATACGCCGGTTGCCTCGCTGTCGCTGGCGCAGCAGCAGATGGTCGAGATCGCCAAGGCACTGTCGATCAAGGCGCGGCTGGTGATCCTCGACGAGCCGACGTCGAGCCTGCCGCTCGCCGAAACCGACAAGCTGCTCGACGTCATCAAGGCGCTGAAGGCCGATGGCATCAGCGTCATCTTCATTTCGCACCGGCTGCATGAGGTCGAGCGCGTCGCCGACCGCGTCGTGGTGCTGCGCGACGGCATGCTGGCTGGCACCTTGCCGAAGAGCGCCATCAACCACGACCAGATGGTCAAGCTGATGATCGGCCGCATGCTGAAGGAGCGCGAGAAGGCCTCCGAGGCGGCTCGGGCGCCGGGCGCCACTGCGCTCTCGGCCAAAGCCATCCGCACCCCCGCCTACCCTGCCCGGCCGGTCGACCTCGACATCAGGCGCGGTGAAATCCTCGGCCTCGCCGGCCTTGTCGGCTCCGGCCGCACCGAACTGGCGCGGGTGTTCTTCGGCATCGACAGCACGCTTGGCGGTGGGCTCGAACTCGACGGCAAGCCGCTTGTGCTGGGTTCGGCGGCCGATGCGGTCGCGCATGGCATTTTTCTGGTTCCGGAAGACCGCAAGCTGACCGGCATTTTGCTTGACCTGTCGATCGCGCAGAACATCTCGCTGCCCAACCTGCCGGCGCATGCGAAGCGTCAACTGGTGTCGGCAAGCTCCGAGGCCGCCACCGCAGAGAAGCAGAAGACGAATCTCGGCATCAAAGCGCCGTCGGTGCAGACGCGAACCGGCACGCTGTCTGGCGGCAACCAGCAGAAGGTGGTGCTGGGCAAATGGCTGGCGATGAACCCGAAGGTGATGATCCTCGATGAGCCGACGCGCGGCATCGATATCGGCGCCAAGGCCGAGATTTACGGGCTGATGCGAGCCTTGGCCGACGCCGGCGTCGCCGTGCTGATGATTTCCAGCGACATGGAAGAGGTGATCGGCGTGTCCGACCGCATCGCCGTCATGCATGAGGGCCAGATCTCGGGCATTCTCGACAAGGAACAATTCAGCCAGGAAAACGTGCTGTTGCTGGCGGTCGGCAAGCCGGCAAACTAGCGGGCTTCAGGCGATTGCCGGTCCGGCGCATTGGGGAGAAGACGATGAGCAAAAAAGATCTCGGCCTGCTGATCCTGATCCTGGTGGTCGGCGCCGTGGTGACCGCCATCAACCCGCGCTTCCTTTTGCCGATCAACCTCGCCAACACCTCGAACCTGATCGGCCTGTTCGGGATCCTCGCCATCGGCCAGGCCTTCGTCATCATCACCGGCGGCATCGAATTGTCGGTGGGGTCGCTGGTGGCGCTGCTCGGCACGCTGTTCATCGATTTCATCGCTGTGCGCGACATGCCATGGCCGCTGGCGCTGCCGCTGATCCTGGTGCTGGGCGGCATCATCGGGCTGGCGCATGGCTGGCTGATCACAAGGCTGAAATTGCAGCCCTTCGTGGTGACGCTGTGCGGCCTTTTGATCTATCGCGGGGTCGCCCGTTTCTATACCGCCGACGGCACCGCCGGCTTCGCCTTCGGCCAGAATTTTCCCGAGCTCGAATTCCTCACCGCGGGCCGCAGCTATGGCGTGCCCAACAGTTTCATCGCACTGATCGTCATTTCGATCGTCATGTGGGTGGTGCTGCACCGCTCGGTGTTCGGACGCTACCTCTATGCCATCGGCAAGAACGAAGAGGCGGCTAAATATTCGGGCATCCGCACCGGCCGCGTCGTGATGGCCGCCTATGTCATCTGCGGCGTGCTGACGGCGCTGTCGGCGATCTATTTCGCCATGTACACGCGCTCGATCTCGCCGGCCAGCCACGGCCAGTTCTACGAGCTCTACGCCATTGCCGCCGCCGTTCTCGGCGGCTTCTCGCTGCGCGGCGGCGAAGGCTCGCTGGTTGGCGTCATCCTGGGCACCGTGCTGCTGCAGGAGTTGCAGAACCTGGTCAATCTGCTCGGCATCCCGTCCTCGCTCAACTTCGCGGTGATGGGCGGCGTGATCCTGATCGGCGTGCTGGTCGACCAGCAATGGGGCGTGTTCCGCGCAAGGCGGCTGATGCTCGATGCCAGCCGGAAGACTGTCGCGGCGGAGTAGCGCTACATCACGCCGGATATATCCGAGAAGGCCATCGCCTTGCGCAGCACCTCGGCGAAGCGTTCTCCGGCGGCTTCGCGCTGGCCGCCATTGTCGATCGAGGTGACGCCGGAGCCGGACAAAGCGATATTGGCGCTGCGGGCGAGCCGAGCCAGCACTTCGCCGCGCGATTCGCGGCCGCGCTGGGCGAGACGCTCGGCGAGGATTTCCGGCGAGGCGGTGATCTCGACGACAGCCAGATTGGCATAGCGCTCCCGCAGCACCGGGATGACTGCGCGCGAGACATTGGCGACCGCGACATAGCCGTTGGCGATGGACGAGTCGACATCGGCCGGAATGCCGTAGCGCAGGCCGTGCGCCTCCCAGGAAATGGCGAAGGCGCCGTCGGCCTCGGCTTCGACAAAGGCCGCGTCGGCCAGCGTGTCGTGATCCTCGCTTGCCGCATCGCTCGGCCTGGTGATGACCCGGCGGACGAACTCCAGCCTCGTCTCGTCGGCAAACAAGGTGCGGGCATAACCGATTACCGTATCCTTGCCGGCGCCACTCGGGCCGACGACGGCGACAAACACGCCGTTGCGGAGCGGAAAGGCCTCGCTGCTGAGTTCGCGCTCGATCGACGCCGAGACCATCAGGCGACCCGGCGCCCTTGGCGCCAGACAGTGCGCACGACCGGCACATGGTCGTCGACGCGCACACGCACGAGGTCGGCGCGGCGGCCCTGTTCGATGACGCCGCGGTCGTTTAGGCCGATCGCCTCGGCCGGATTCTTCGACACCATCGCAACCGCCTGCGGCAGGGAAATGCCCTCGACGACGTCGCCGAGGAAGAAGGCCGACTGGATCAGGCTGAAGGGAATGTAGTCGGACGACAATATGTCGAGCAGGCCGTCGCCGGCCAGCGTGCGGGCCGAGACGTTGCCCGAATGCGAGGAGCCGCGCATGACGTTGGGCGCGCCCATCAGCACGCCGAGCCCGGCATCCTTCGAGGCCTTGGCGGCTTCCAGCGTGGTCGGGAATTCCGCGACGCGCACGCCCTGCTCGATCGCTTCGTCGACATGGCCCGATGTGGCGTCGTCATGGCTTGCCAGCACAATGCCCCGCTCGTTGCAGGCGGCTGATATCGCCACCCGGTTCGGTCCCGAATTCTTCGCTGATTCCGACATCCGCTTTTCGCAGAACAATTGGAAGTCGCGATCGGTCAATTTCAGCTTGCGCTGATAGTAATGGGCGTAGGTCTCGAGATTGACGAACTGACGCTGTCCCGGCGCATGGTCCATCAGCGAGGCCAGCTTGACCCGCCCGTCGCCATCGAAATTGGCGAAAGCCCGCAAGCAATCCGGCGCCGAGACCTCGCAGCGCAGGTGCAGGAAATGGTCGGCCCGCAACCGGTCTTTCGCGACGCTGTCCTCGATCGCGCCGGCGAGCTTGCGGATGTCGTCGGAGGTAATATCCGCGTCCTCGTCCATGCCGACACGCAAAGCGTCGAGCACGGTGGTGATGCCGGCGGTGGCCACCTGCGCGTCATGGGCAAGGACGGCGGCGATCGGGTTCCAGCGCACTTTCGGGCGCGGCGCATAGTGGCCTTCGAGATGGTCAGTGTGCAGCTCGACCAGGCCGGGAATGATGTAGTCGCCGCCCATGTCCTCGCCGCCCATGCTCCCGCCGGTGTGGCCGGTGCCGGCGTCGACGCCGGAGATAAAACCGTCGCGCAGCACGAGCGACCCTTCGACGATCTCGTCGGCAAGCACGATGCGGGCGTTGTGGAGAACAGTTTCGGCGGTCATTCAGGCAGTCCTTGCTTACTCGGACGAATTGCGGTCAGGCGGTTTTTCGGGCAGCGCGGCGGCCGAGCGCATGATGCGAAAGCACCATGAACGGAGCGCCCGGTTCGGTTTCGACGAACAGCGTCAGCGCATCCACCAGCACCGGCTGCTGCAGCACATCGGCGAACAGGCTGTCAATTGCCGCGCGCAGACGTTGGCTTTCCTGCGGCCCGGCCCGGCCGGACAGCGTCATGTGGAAGCGAAAGGTCTCAAACACATAGGGATAGCCCCACTGGCAGAGATTGCGGAACTCGGCCGGCTTCAGCGAATCCAGGCTGCGCCGCTCGATCTCGGCCTCGGTGAGCGGCGCGCGAAAACGGTCGAAGCTAAGCACGACATAATCGGCGAAACGGTTGAGCGGCGGCAGCGGGCCTTCCGGCACCAAAGCGAAGAAACCATCGATCTGGCTGACGACCAGGCGCGGGATGGTGACCGTCGGCGTTGCTTCGGCAAAGGCGTCCAGCGCCGCGCGCAACGAGCTTTCGGTTTCGTTGGCGGCCAACCGGAAGGGCGCTTTCAGCGTCGCATGAAAACCGTAGCGCCGCGCCGATGCGGTGTGAAAGGCGACTTCGGCCGCCGACAGCTCGCCCACCGCCTCGACCGGCCTGGTGGCGGCGCCAAAGGGGTCGCGGCCCAGCCAGTTGGCGGCGATCCGCGCCAACGGCTCGTCCTGCCTTGGGGTGAAATAGATGGCGTAGCGCATCGAAAATCCTCCTTAAAGCGCGCCGAAACCGAACCGATGGCGCGACGCGCTTTAAGTCTTTAATTTGCTGCATGTCGTCATCCCAAAAAAGCTGCGCACTTTTGGGCGACATGCACTGGCCCGCTGCCATAGGTGATTTCCATGACGGATTGACGAAGCTTATGCGGGTTTTCGAAGGCAAATCGACCCCATGGATCGTTAGCCGACGATTTTTTCCTGCTTGACCAACAGCTTCCGCCGCAAGTGAAGGCCGATCAGGCCTTCATCAGCCATTCGTGCTCGGGCGCGTTGTGGAACTTCCACGTCCGCTTCGGCCCGGCCATGACGTTGAGGTAATAGAGGTCGTAGCCGTGGCAGGCGGCGCAGGGGTGATAGCCCTTGGGCACCAGCACAACATCGCCGTCCTCGATCGCCATGGCTTCGTCCAGCTCGCGGGCGCCGGTCTTGTCGGCGTCGGTGTAGACGCGCTGGAAGGCAAAACCCTGTGGCGGGTTGAGGCGGTGGTAGTAGGTTTCCTCAAGATAGGATTCGGCGGGCAGATTGTCCTGGTCGTGCTTGTGCGGCGGGTAGCTCGATGTGTGGCCGCCGGGCGTGATGACCTCGACCACCAGCAGCGAGTCGGCCGGCTTACCCTCGGGCAATATGTTGGTGACGTAGCGCGTGTTGGTGCCTTTGCCCCGAGTCTCCTGGCCGAGGTCGTGGGGTGCGATGACGCGAACGGGCAAGCCGCCGCCCAGGCCCGGCGCCGAGCAGACCGCGAGCTCGAGATCGGTGTCGGCGGTGACCGACCAATCCGACCCCTCAGGAATATAGACCGACCACGGCTTGCCCTCGAAGGGCGACATGCGCTCGCCGAGCAGGCCAAGTTCCCGGCCGCCGGCCTTGGCCGTGCCCTTGCCGGTGACGAACACCAGGCAGACTTCGCGACCGCCCGTCTTACCCGAGGCGTTTTCGCCGGGCTTCAAACGGTGCAGGTCGAAGCCGACATAGGTCCAGCCGGCGCTGTTGGGCGTGACATGCGCGACGCGGCCATGGCCCTTGTCGGCTTTGACGAGCAGTTTCGACATGTTTTGTCTCTCCTATCGCATGTCTTCGAGGTCGGCCTCTCAACTTCGTCATCCTAGGGCGAAGCAGGAGCGAAGCTCCGTCGCGAAGACCCTAGGATGACGAAGCGAGGGACATTCCGGCCAATCACCGACGTAGGCGATACGCCAGGTGTCGAGTGTCCGACCCGCAAGCCCTTCCGAGCCACGGCCGTTCATTCCTTCGGTTCGGCGTCCGCCTTCGCTTCGCCGGTCTTCGGTCGATCAGGCGTAGCCTTGCTCTCCTCCACCGGCTTGTAAAGATAGAAGAACTGCCAGACGGCGTAGGCGGCAAAGCCGAGCGCAATGATGCCCCAGAACGGGGTGCCGGAGGCGAATTCTATTCCGGCCCAGATCACGCAGACGGCGACGACGGCAACGCGCCGCCACAGCGGCCGGAAGAACGGGTGCTCGTAATCCTTCATCGGACCGGCTTACGCATTGGGAAAGCCTTGCGTCTCGACCGTGTAGCCGGCCGCCGTCATCACCCGCATCAGCTCCTTGTAACCCACTTGGGCCATCTTCAGCGGCGGGTTCTTTTTCGGGTCCTGCTCGGCCTCGACGACGAACCAGCCTTCATAGCCATGGTCGGCGAAGCGCTGCACGATGGCGCCGAATTCGAGCGAACCGTCGCCAGGCACCGTGAAGGCACCGAGCGCCACGGCGTCGAGAAAGGACTGCTTTGTGCGGTCGAGCCCGTCGATCACGCCCATGCGCACATCCTTCACATGGACATGGCTGATGCGCTTGTGGTGGTTGTCGATGGCGCGCAGCACGTCGCCACCGGCAAAGGCGAGATGCCCTGCATCGAGCAGCAACGGAATGCCTTCGCCGGAATGGCGCATGAAGGTATCGAGCTCCGGCTCTGTCTCGACCACCGCCGCCATGTGATGGTGATAGGACAGCGGCATGCCTTGCTCGGCGCACCATTCGCCGAACTCGGTGAGGCGCCTGGCATAGGCCCTCATCTCGTCATTCGACAATTTCGGCTTGGTGGCGAGAGGCCTGGAGCGATCGCCCTGGATCGAGCGGCCGACCTCGCCATAGACGATGCAAGGCGCATTCACCGCCTTGAACAGGTCGATCATCGGCTGGATGCGATCCTTGTTCTTGCCCATGTCCTCATCGACCAGCGTGCCGGAGAACCAGCCGCCGCACAGCGTCACGTCGGCCTGCTTCAGGATCGGCAGCATGATTTCGGGGTCGTTTGGAAAACGCCGGCCCATTTCCATGCCGGTGAAGCCTGCCGAGCGCGACTGGCGCAGGCACTCTTCCAGCGAGACGTCGTCGCTGAGTTCGGCAAGATCGTCGTTCCACCACGCAATGGGGGACATGCCCAGTTTGGCTTTCAAGTTTTAGCTCCGGTTTCTTGTTCACCCTCCCCCTTGTGGGGAGGGTCGCTGCGAAGCAGCGGGGTGGGGTGCGGCGCCAGACCCCCACCCGGACCTGCGGTCCGACCTCCCACAAGGGGGAGGTAGGGGGCAGCGCTGACTTGCATCAATCGCCAATAGTCTGCATCTGCCGCTTTTCGTCATAGGCTTTGCGCGCTGCGTTGACCTGCGGCCGTGCTGACACTTCCGGCACCGCGACATCCCACCAATGGCCGCCCGCGTCGGTGGAAATCAGCGGGTCGGTGTCGATGACCAGTACGGTGGTGCGGTCGTTGGTTTTCGACTTTTGCAGCGCGGTCTCCAGGCCAGTGATCGACGGCACCTTCTCGGCAATAGCGCCCATGCTCGCCGCATGCGCGGCGAAGTCGATGTCGGGCAGGATCTCGTGGCGCGCGTCCTTCAAGAGGTTGTTGAAATTGGCGCCGCCGGTGGCCATCTGCAGCCGGTTGATGCAGCCATAACCCCTGTTGTCGAGCACCACGATGGTCAGCTTCAGGCCAAGCATCACCGACGTGGCGATTTCGGAATTCATCATGAGGTAAGAGCCGTCCCCGACCATGACGACTATCTCCTGGTCGGGCTTGGCCATCTTGGCGCCGAGCCCGCCGGCAATCTCGTAGCCCATGGTCGAGAAGCCATATTCGCCATGGTACGAGCCGGGCGCGCCTGCCTGCCAGAGCTTGTGCAACTCGCCCGGCAGGCCGCCCGACGCGTTCAGCAAGGTCACGCCGGACCCCAGCGCGCGCTGCACGGCGCCGATCACCTGCGCGTCCGACGGGAAGGCGGCGTTGGTCGACGCCGTCACCTTGGAGGCTTCGGCCTGCCAAGCCTTCTTGCCTTGGGTCGCATTGTCGGTCCATGTCGCCGGTGCTTTCCAGTTCCCCAGCGCAGCACCGAGTTCGGCGAGCCCTTCGGCCGCATCGGCGACCAGCGGCAGCGCACGATGCTTGCCGGCATCGAAAGGCTGCACGTTGAGTCCGATGATGGTCTTGCCGGAATTCTTGAACAGCGCCCATGAGCCGGTGGTGAAATCCTGCAGGCGGGTGCCGATCGCCAGCACGACATCGGCCTCTTCCGCCAGCCGGTTGGCCGCGGACGTGCCGGTGACGCCGACTGCCGCCATGTTGAGCGGATGTGTGTCGGGCTGCGAGGATTTGCCGCCTTGCGTCTCGCAGACCGGAATGCCGGCGCTCTCGGCGAATTTCGCCAGTTCATCCGAAGCCTGCGAATACAGCACGCCGCCGCCGGCGATGATCAGCGGTTTTTTCGCACCCTTCAGCGCGGTGACCGCCGCCGCCAATTCATGCCGGTCCGGACGCGGCCGGCGCTGGTGCCAGACGCGCTCGGCGAAAAAGCTCTTGGGATAGTCATAGGCCTCGGCCTGCACGTCCTGGCAGAGCGACAGCGTCACCGGGCCGCATTCCGCCGGATCGGTCAGCACCTGCATGGTCCGCGCCAATGCCGGGATGATCTGCTCGGGACGGGTGATGCGGTCGAAATAGCGCGACACCGGACGGAAGCAGTCATTGACCGTCGCGGTGCCGTCGGAAAAGTCCTCGGCCTGCTGCAGCACCGGGTCGGGAATGCGGTTGGCGAAGACATCGCCCGGCAAAAACAGGACGGGCAACCTGTTTACATGGGCGAGCGCCGCCGCCGTCACCATGTTGAGCGCACCGGGGCCGATCGAAGAGGTCGCGGCCATGAAGCGGCGGCGGAAATTGGCCTTGCCATAGGCGATCGCCGCATGCGCCATCGCCTGCTCATTGTGGGCGCGGAAGGTCGGCAATTCGTCGCGCAGCTGGTACAGCGCCTCGCCGATGCCGGCGACATTGCCGTGACCGAAGATCGCCCACACACCGCCGAAGATGGGCACTCGTCTGCCGTCGATCTCGGTCATCTGCTTGCTCAGAAAGCGGGTCAGCGCCTGCGCCATCGTCAGGCGGATTGTCTTGCTCATGGTGTTTTCCTCCGCAGTCCTCTTGCCGCGCCTTTATGCTGCTTTACGGCCACGCGCGGCAAGCCACGCTTCGGTCAACTGTTCGAAGCGCGCGGCCATGTCGGCGATAGCCTCGTCATCCGTCATCTTGCCCGCCAGCCATTGTTCGGCGGCGTGGACGAAGATGGTGCGGCCGACGGCAAAGCCCTTGACGATCGGCGCCTTGGCGGTGGCGGCAAAGGCCGCTTCCAGTTCGTCCTGCGGCGCTTCGAGACCCAGCAGCACGACGCCACGACACCAGGGATCGTGCTTCAGGATCACCGCTTCGATCTTCGCCCAGGCGCCGGCCGACGCCTGCGGTTCGAGCTTCCACCAGTCCGGCTTGATGCCAAGCGCATAGAGTTCTTCCAGGGCGCGCGGGATGGTCGTTTCGTCGAGCTTGCCGTGCTTGCCGGCGATGATCTCGACCAGAAGCTCCCGGCCGACCTTCCGCGCGGCTTCGAACAGCGAGCGCAGCTTCTGCTGCTGCTCATCCTTGAGCGCTGCCGGATCGTCGGGGTGATAGAAGCACAGGCATTTGATGCAGTGGTCGACCGGCCATTCCACCAGTTGCGAGCCGATGTCCTGCGAGAACTCGAAGCGCAGCGGCCGCGAGCCCGGCAGTTCGACGGGACGGCCGAGCCAGGCAAAGGGGTGGCGGGCGAATTCGAACATTGCTTCGCGGCCATGCTTCTCGTCGATCAGCATGCCATAGCCGTCGCGGCCGGCGGCGACTTTCGCCGCAGCCTTGACCGCCAGCACCTTGAAATCGCGGATGCGCGCCGGATCGGCGCCGGTCTTTGCCGCGACGTCCTCAAGCTGCACACGGTGGTCGCAGGCGAGCGCCATCATCGAGGGGATATCGCGGCGGCGGGTCGTCGCCCAATGGATGTGGTTGATCGCCTCGTCCTTGCGCAACGCTAAGTGCTTGCTGCCGTTCTTGAGGAAGAACTGCAATTCCTCGAAGGTCGGATATTCCGGCGCGCAGAGCAGCCGCGACACGGCGAAGGCGCCGCAGGCATTGGCCCAGGTCGCCGCCGTTGCCAGGTTTTCGCCACCGAGCCAGCCGCGCAGAAAACCGGACATGAAGGCATCACCCGCGCCGAGCACATTGTAGATCTCGATCGGAAAGCCCTTGCCGACGATACCGTCTTCCAGATCGTCGCTGACCGGCCCGTCATAGACGATGCAGCCCATGGCGCCGCGCTTCAGTACGATGGTTGCCTTAGACAGCGCGCGGATCGTCTTCAACGCACTCAGGCAATCGTCGGCACCCGACGCGATCATGATCTCTTCCTCGGTGCCGACGATGAGATCGCAATCGGGCAGCACCGTCTTCAGCTGGGCCGAGACGCGGTCGGATTTGACATAGCGCTCAAAACCTTCGGCATGGCCGGCGAGGCCCCAGAGGTTGGGGCGGTAGTCGATGTCGAACACCACCTTGCCGCCCCTGGCCTTGATGATGCGGATAGCCTTGCGCTGGGCGGCGTCGCTGTTGGGCCGAGAAAAATGCGTGCCGGTGACGACGATCGAGCGGGCCGAGGCGATGAAGGCTTCATCGATGTCTTCTTCGGCAAGCGCCATGTCGGCGCAGTCGCTGCGATAAAAGATCATCGGCGAGACCCCTTCGCTCTCGACCGAAAGCAGCACCAGAGCCGTCAGCCGTTCCTTGTCGGTCTTCAGCCCGTCGACATTGACGCCTTCGCGCCGCAGCTGCTCGCGGATGAAGCGGCCCATCTGCTCGTCGCCGACGCGGGTGAGCAGCGCCGAGCGCAGGCCTAGTCTCGCCGTGCCAACCGAGATGTTGGCCGGGCAGCCGCCGACCGATTTGGCGAAGGAGGTGATGTCCTCCAGCCGCGAGCCGATCTGCTGGCCGTAAAGGTCGACGGAAGCGCGACCGATGGTGATGACATCGAGCGTCGCCTGTTTGGCGTCCACGGCTTCGCTCATTGGAACCTCCCGTCGGTCTTGTTGTCTTGAGCAACGTAGTTGGGGGACACGCGCGAGCGGCAGCGTGGCGCCGGGAATATGAAATAATAATTCCAATCCATAGTCAATATGGAATGAGCATTCCTTCCTTTAAAAGTGCCGAAGAGCGATGGCTGCTGGAGACTTAGGATGGAGACCCGTTACCGCGCAACCAGATGTGGATCGAGACGAGTTTGAGGGGGAAAGCCGCCAGCCGACAAAACGATTCGGTTATGAAAAAGCACGCCAGACCACACTCCCAAGGTCGGGAGAGTAGCGGGCGATGATAGCCTCCTGATCATTTTCCTGCGTCAGAGTTACCTGCTTCCCAGTAGCGTCACCTAGCAATCGCACAAAGCGGTCAAGGTGCTCAATCTCAGTTTCTCCGCTGACTTGCCTAGGATCGAAGTCGAACTCGATTTCGACAACGGTGAAGAAGTGACATGCAAGCTGGATTGGCCCGACGTAAAAAGAAAGTAGGCTGTCTGTTTCGCTTTCCAGGGCGGCTTCGACCCCCAATGGCATCGATTCGATCTTGCCGGAGACACTGAAATTGGCAGGCGGGGTCCATTCGAGGAGGATGTCCCAGACGGCCTGCCAATCTGCCTCAGACGTGTTCAGAACGTAGATATCTCGCCATGAGCCGTCCCAAGCGAAATCCGATGCGATCTGTTCCCAATTCATGCATGAACCATTCTCGATGAACTTCGGTTCTAGCATGGCATACGGGATGATCCCTTTCCACAGATCCCAAGTCCGCATTTTCCGGACGGAAAACCGCTTCACGCCTTTTTCTGGGATTGCCTAGACCTTGCGCTTCTTTCCGGTGCTGCGCCGCTTCTCGCCGACGCCGACGGTGAGCGCCATGGCCAGCGCCATGGTGGCCGACAGCGAGCGGAAGCCGGCGAAATCGGCCTCGGCGACCTCGAACCAGACCTTGGCGAACTGGGCGAGTGGCGAAAACGAACTGTCGGTGATGGCGACGATCGGCACGCCCTGTTCGGAAATGGTGCGGGCTTCCTCGATGGTGGCCGGTGCGTAGGGCGAGAAGCTGATGGCGATGACGGCGTCCGCCGGGGTGGCGAAGGCGACCATCTCGGCATTGAGGCCGGCGGCGGATTCGATCAGCTGGTTGCGGATCTTCAGCTTGCCCAAGGCATAGGCAATGTAGCTCGCCACCGGGTAGGAGCGGCGCTTGGCCAGGACATAGATGGTCTCGGCCTTGGCCAGCAGCGAGATCGCGTCTTCCAGATGCGCCTCGTCCAGCGAGCGTGAGATGTCGTTGAGCGAAGTGCTGGCGGCGGCGACGAAGCCGTCGAAGATGGCTCGGTGTCCAGCACCCGCATCGGCCTTGGCGCGCAGCGCCTGCAGGCGTTCGTCATAAGAGGAATTGCGCTCGCGCAGCCGCTCGCGAAACACCTGCTGCAGGCTGGTGAAGCCGTCAAAGCCTAGTTGCTGGGCAAAGCGGATCAAGGTGGACGGCTGCACGCCCGCCGAAGCGGCGATGCTGGCGGCGGTGCCGAAGGCGATGTCATCGGGATTGTCGAGCGCATAGGCGGCGATCTGGGCGATGCGCTTGGGCAAGGTTTCACGGCGATCGAGGATCGTGGCGCGCAGCGTCTCGAAGTCGCGAGGTACCCGTTCGTCCATCGTCGCCCCGTCCAAGCTCACCTAAAGCGCGTCGCGGTGAACGGATTCGTGCGATGCGCTTTAAGTCTTTGTTTTGATGCATGCCGTTGTCCCAGAACCGCGGCACACTTCTGGGCGACATGCATTAGAGCATGATGCCGAAAAGAGTGCATCGGTTTCGGACGACATCATGCTCTCTTTAACTCAAGTGACGTCCTCTCTGCCCCATCATAGCGAGCCTGCGCAAGAAGGCCATAAAAAATGAGGCAGACATTCCATTCGGAGAATAAATGGACTAATTCATCCATCGATCGCTTCAGGTATTGGGAGAAAGAAATGGTCGGCGTTGGTCTTATCGGCACGGGTTTCATGGGCAAATGCCACGCCATTGCGTGGAGCGCCGTCGGCGCCGTCTTTCCCGATGTCGCCAAGCCGAAGCTGGTCCATCTCGGCGAGGTCAACGAGGAGCTGGCCAAGCGTAAGGCCGGCGAGTTCGGCTTCGCCAAGGCGTCGGGCGACTGGCGTGCCGTCGTCAACGACCCCGAGGTCGATATCGTCTCGCTGACCACGCCCAATCAGTTCCATCCGGAGATGGCCATCGCCGTCCTCGAAGCCGGCAAGCATCTGTGGTGCGAGAAGCCGATGGCGCCGAGCTTTGCCGAAGCAGCGGCGATGGCGGCCGCTGCCAGGAAATCCGGCAAGGTCGCAGCCCTTGGCTACAACTACATACAGAGCCCGGCCATTCGCCACATCGGTGCGCTGCTCGAGGAAAAGATCATCGGCGAGGTCAACCATCTGCGCATCGAGATGGACGAGGACTTCATGGCCGACCCGGAAGCGCTGTTCTTCTGGAAGCACGAGGCTGCTTCCGGCTATGGCGCGCTCGACGATTTCGCCGTGCATCCGCTGTCGCTGGTCTCGACACTGTTCGGCCGCGTCGCAAAAGTCATCTGCGACATGGCCAAGCCCTATGCCGACCGCAAGCTGGCCGGCGGCGGCCGCCGTGCGGTGGAGACCTACGACATCGCCAGCGTTTTGATGCATCTGGAAAACGGCATTGCCGGCACGCTGCTGGTCAACCGCTCGGCCTGGGGCCGCAAGGGCCGCATCGCCATACAGATTTTCGGCTCCAAAGGATCGATCCTGTTCGACCAGGAGCGGATGAACGAAATCCAGCTCTACGTCACCGCCGATCGCCCGACCGAACAGGGCTACCGCACCATATTGGTGGCGCCGCACCACAAGCCTTACGACGCCTTCCTCCCGGCGCCGGGCCATGGGCTCGGTTTCAACGACCTCAAGATCATCGAGTGCCACGAATTGCTGACGCGGCTTGCCGGCAAGCCGGCACGGGTCATCGAATTTGCCGAAGGGCTGGAGATCGAGCGCACCGTTCACGCGATGGCGAGGTCGTTCGAGGAGAAGCGCTGGGTGGATGTGCGGTAAGATCCGCTCGCTTCAGCCGCCAGCGACAGCGTTCGCCTCCCAGCCATTGACCCAGACCTGCCGCAGGCGATCGCCTTCGCCCTTGAAGCGCAGGCCGGTCGGCTGGCAAGCCTCGATGCGGTCGCTGCGGAAATTGCGGATGGCCTGGCGCAGTTCACACCAGGCGACGATGTTGGCGGTTTCTGAATAGTAGATCAGCGCGATTGGACGGATCAGCCGCTCGGAGGCGCGGCCGATTTCGTCGCGATAGGACAGGTCGAGCTTTTCCTCGTCGCGGATGGCGCGGCGCACAAGCGCCAGATCGATGGTGCCGATTGCCGGTGCAGCGAACCCCCAGACATGCAGTGCGTTGGCGTCGAACGCCTGGCGTAGTGGCGGCGGCACGGCGCCGGCGATCTTGGCGCTGACGCGCTTGGCCGCCTGCTTGAGTTCGCTGTCTCCCGTGCGCTCCAGCAGCGCCAGCGACAGGACGATCGCCTCCATCTCCTCGATTGAGAACATCAGCGGTGGCAGGTCGAAGCCGGGCCGCAATATATAGCCGATGCCACGCCCGCCTTCGATCGGCACGCGCATCGCCTGCAGTGCGGCGATGTCGCGATAGATCGAACGCACCGTGACTTCCAGCTGCCCGGCGATCATCGCCGCCGTCACCGGCTGCCGCGCCAGCCGCAGGATCTGGATGATCTCGAACAGGCGCGACGCCTTGCGCATTTCCTCTCCCTGATGAAACGCTACTGACACATCCCCGTCAGTTGGGGTGATTTATTGGACTGCCTATCAGCTTGAAAATCAACAAATTCCTTAACGGCACCCCAGCAGGAAGCGACAAGTAACTGACATGAGTTACGCGGAAAATCTCTGGCTGTTCTTTATCCTGCTGTCCGGCATCATCATCGTGCCCGGCATGGACATGCTGTTCGTGCTGGCCAATGCGCTCACCGGCGGCCGCGACCGGGGCCTCGCCGCCACGGGCGGCATCATGGTCGGCGGCATCGTGCACACGCTGAACGGCGCCATCGGCGTCGGCCTGCTGATGCATTTCGTACCAATCCTGTACAAGCCGCTGCTGATAGCCGGCGCCGCCTACATGGCCTTCATCGGCATCTCGCTGATGCGCAGTTCCATCACCGTCGGCCATGACGGGCCCGCCGGCAGCCGTACGGCCTGGAAGGCCTTTCGCCAGGGACTGGTGACCTGCCTGATCAACCCGAAGGCCTATCTCTTCATATTTGCCGTCTATCCGCAGTTCCTGAAGCCGGATTACGGCCCGATCTGGATGCAGGCGACGGTCATGGGCTTGCTGACGATGCTGACGCAGGCCGCCATCTATGGCGGGCTCGCCATCACCGCCGGCCGCAGCCGCAATCTGCTGGTGGCCAATCCGCGGGCGACCGCTTTTGCGGGCCGGGCGGCCGGACTGCTGCTGTTTGCGGTCTCGGTGTTTACGGCATGGGAAGGGTTGAGGGCAGCGTGATCCCGATCAAGCGATGACGCCGCGTTTCTTCGCCTCGGCGCGGCGCTTGCGGATCACTGTCCCGGTCTTTTCGTCGTCGAGGGCGGCAGCTACCCCGTCCGCGAGACCGATGACGTCATGACCGCCTCACGCCCTCGCCCAAGACGACGAGAAGCTCGTCCAATTGCTCGAACGTCTCGCCCATCGCATCCGCCGCCCCGGTACCGGCCGCGTCGAGAGCCTCCTTCGAGGGATAGAGTTCGTGCATGACCAGCAGCGTCTTGCCACCCTTTTCCTCGAAGGTCAGCGTGGTGACGGGTCCACCGTCACCACCTTCGTCATTGGTCCAGACGAGGCGTGAGTGGGGTGTCACTTCGATATACCTGCCGAAGAATTCGTGAAGGTCCGAGGCGTCGTGGCCGAACACCAGGCGGTACGTGCCTCCGGTACGAGCATCCATCTCGCAGGAACGCAGGAACATGCCCATCGACTTCGGCACCCACCACTGCTTGAACAGCTCGGGCTTGGTCCACGCCTCGAACACGATGCGCGCCGGACCGTTGACTGTTCGCGTGACGACCAGCTCGCGCTCGGACTTCCGTTCGACCGTGGTGCGGCTGTTCGTGGGCTCACTCTCGGTTCTTTGGCGCATCGGCTTTCTCCTTCCGTTTCAATTCCTCGACAACCTTGTCCAACTCGTTGAAGCGTGCGTCCCAGAGCAGGCGGTGCCGCTCGATCCAGGCCGCCTCTTCCTCCAGTCCGCGCAGGCCGAGCTTGCAGGTCCGCACGCGGCCAACCTTCTGCGTGGTGACGAGCCCCGCCTGCTCCAGGACGCCGACGTGCTTCTTCATGCCCGTGAGGGTCATGTGGAACTTTCCGGCAAGCTCGGTGATCGAAGCGTCTGCGCGTCCGAGCTGCTCCAGAACGCCACGCCGGGTGGCGTCCGAGAGCGCGGCGAACGAGGAATCCAAGTCGGTATACTGAACCATATGGTTCAGTATTTAGCAGACCGGTTGCCGGGGTGCAAGGGAGCCGCAGCGTCCTTCCCGCGCATCGCCTCGTATCAGGCGGCGCCCGGCCGGTTCTCCATCATGGCGCGGCGGGCTGAGCGGCGCCATTCTACGGCGCCGGCGAGGCCGTGCAGCACCGTCTCTGTGGTCGCCCAGTCTATGCAGCCATCTGTGATGCTCTGGCCATAGACGAGCGGCTTGCCTGATACCACGTCCTGCCGGCCGGCGACGAGATTGCTCTCGATCATGACGCCGATGATACGCTCGTCCCCTGCTGCCACCTGGCCGGCGACATCGGCCGCCACCTTCGGCTGGTTCTCCGGCTTCTTGCTCGAGTTCGCGTGGCTGACATCGATCATCAGACGGGGGGCGACGCCGATGCGGGCAAGTTCGACCGAGGCCGCCTCGACGCTCGCCGCATCGTAATTCGGCTGAACGCCGCCGCGCAGGATGACGTGGCAGTCCTCATTGCCGGTAGTAGTCGCAATGCCGCTGCGTCCGCCCTTGGTCACCGCCATGAAATGATGCGGCTGGGCGGCGGATTTCACCGCCTCGGCGGCGATCCTGAGATTGCCGTCGGTACCGTTCTTGAAGCCGACCGGGCAGGACAGGCCGGAAGCCAGTTCGCGGTGGATCTGGCTCTCGGTGGTGCGCGCGCCGATGGCGCCCCAGGCGACGAGGTCGGCAATGTATTGCGGCGTCGTCATGTCGAGAAATTCGGTGGCCGAGGGCAGGCCGAGATTGTTGACCGCCGACAGCACGTTGCGCGCCATCCGCAGCCCCTTGTCGATGTTGAAGCTGCCGTCGAGATCGGGGTCGTTGATAAGGCCCTTCCAGCCGACAGTCGTGCGCGGCTTTTCGAAATAGACCCGCATGACGATCTCCAACCGGTCGGACAGGGTCTCGCGCAGCGCCACTAGCCGGCTGGCATAGTCAACGGCCGCGACCGGGTCGTGGATCGAACACGGGCCGACGATGACAAGCAGCCGGTCGTCGGTGCCGTTCAAGATGGCATGGGTGGCGTTGCGTGATGCGCTCACGGTGCGCGTTGCCGTCAGCGTGCGCGGGATCTCCCGCATCACCTCGTCCGGCGTACTCAATTCTCGGATTTCCTTGACCCGAAGATCGTCTGTGGTGGTCAACACGGCTTTCTGCTCCTGTTTTTAGGAGACCTGCCGGCTGATACAAAAAAGCCGCCAGGTCTGGCGGCTGTTCGGACTTGTTGCTGCAATCTTCAGATCGAGCGCAATCCTCCCGCCGCCAGCGAGCTCGTAAAGTACCAATAGGTGGCGGTCAGGTTGATCATGAGGCTCATATAGTCGATGCGGGGGTGTTTGTCACGTGGGGTATGCGGAGACAATTCGGGATGGGCCGAATCCTCGCGATTTCGTCATCCCTGGGCGGAGCAGGAGCGAAGCTCCGTCGCGGAGACCCTGGGATCCATTCCGTGACCTGGGCCGTGGAGTGCGGCGGAGCAGAATTCTGGACCGTAGCAGCGCTCTGAAGTCGCGGCGTGGATCCTCGGGTCTGCGCTGCGTCGCCACGCTCCTTGCTCCGCCCGTGGATGACGAAGTGCCGGCGGTTCGCCAATCGCCAACACGTATAACGCGGAGCGGCTCATGCGGTCCAGGGATCGAAGAGTTCAAGCCCAAAGCCTTCGAAATCTTTCGTATTGCACGTTGCCAAGGTGAGCTCGTGCGCAATCGCAGTGGCTGCGATCAGGCCGTCCATCGACGACAGACCACGACCGCGGCGCTTCGCAAGACCCATCAGGTCGCCCCAGGCAAGGCAACCGCATCGTCCACCGGCAAAACCCGCTGTTCGAAGCGCTGGGGCAGGTCCCGGGCGAGCCATTCGGCCAGCGCCTCGCGTTTGCGGCCCTCATCCATCAGAGAGACGCCGCGCCGGATCTCGGCGATCGACACTACGCTGATGAAGGAGCGGTCCTCATCAAGCTCGTCCAGCCAGCCCAGGACACGTGCGACAGGCGCTGGCCTCGTCACCTCGGACAGGACATTCGTGTCGAGCAGCAGTCTCACCGCGGCAGGTCACGCGGTTCGTCGCGCTGACGTTCAAGGTCGAGATCGGCGCCGCGCAGCGGCGAGTCCAGCAGGAACTCGGCAAGCGTACCCTTGCGTGCGATCTTGCGCTGCCATTCCTCGGCCGAGACGACAACCACGCTTGGTTTGCCGTTCTTGGTGATCGTCTGCGGCGAGGACTGCGCGCGCTCGATGACCTCGGAGAGCCGGGCTTTTGCCCCGGCAACCGTCCAGTTGGTGCCTTTGGATGACGTTAGCATCGCATCCCTCGTGACTATCATGACTATCATGACTATCTGGGAATGGCGATGTTGCTGCAACAGGGTTTGAAGCTACTCCGGCGAGGTCCCCGCGACGTTCTGGTCATAGTCGACCAGCGAGCCGGTCATGACACCGGATTGCGGGCTGGCCATGTAGCTGATCAGCCGCGCCAGTTGGTCGGGCTTCACCAGTTGGCCCATGGGCTGGCCGGCCTCTGCCTTTGCCAGCCAGTCGTCGGAGGCACCGTGCCATTTCTTCTGCACGATGTCCTCGCCCTCGGTGTCCATCCAGCCCGGCAGAACGGCGTTGCAGCGGATGCGGTTGGAGCGATAGGCGTTGGCGACGTTCTTGGTCAGTGTCGCCAGTGCACCCTTGCTCGATGAATAGGGCGCCAGGAAGGACTGGCCGCAATGCGCCGACATAGAGAGCACGTTGACGATCGAGCCCGGCGCCTTCTTGTCCAGCAGATGCGCCACCACGCCCTGCATCAGGAAGAAGGGACCACGCACATTGGTGTGGAAAATCTGGTCGAACACCTCTTCCGAAGTTTCGACAAGTGAACCACGCGCGGACGTGGCGGCGGCGTTGACCAGCGCGTTGATGGTGTCGAAATGCGAGATCGCGGTTGCCACCGCGCGCTTGCAGTCCGCCACTTTCGAGACGTCGGCGCTGATGAAGATCGCATCGACGCCGGCCTTCTTGAAGTGGGCGACCGCCTTGTCGCCCTTCTCCTGCGAGCGGCCGATGAGCGCCAGCGCTTTGCAGCCCTCGTCGGCCAGCGCTTCGGCGACGGCAAAGCCGATGCCTTGCGCGCCGCCGGTGACGATGGCGCGCGTCTTCGAATTGCGATCGGCGGATGTGCTCATCGCTCTGCTCCTGTGCCTTGGTTCCGGTTCTTACTTGTCGAGACGGACGGTCTTGCCTGATCTCGCCGACTTCAGCGCGGCATCGGCCAGCTTCAGCGCCACGAGGCCGTCGGCGCCGCTCGGCGATGCCTTCTTGCCCGAGGTTGCAGCAGTGATGAAAGCGGCAATCTCGATGGCGTAGGCGTCGAGATAGCGGGTCATGAAGAAGTCGTGCAGCGGCGGGCGCGTATAGCCCTTCTCATTGGCCACCTCGATCGACACCGGCCGCTGGTTCTCGGCGGCGACCATGCCCTTGGAGCCATGCACCTCGATGCGCTGGTCGTAGCCATAGGTGGCGCGGCGCGAATTGGAGATGACGGCCTGCTTGCCGGACGCGGTTTCGAGGATGACGCTGACCGAATCGAAATCGCCAGCCTCACCGATCTTCTTGTCGACCAGAACCGAGGCATGGGCGCTGACCGCGACCACCTCTTCGCCGAGCAGGAAGCGCGCCATGTCGAAATCGTGGATGGTCATGTCGCGAAAGATGCCGCCCGAGCGCTTGATGTAGTCGACCGGCGGCGCACCTGGATCGCGCGAAGTGATGGTGACCATCTCGACCTTGCCGATTGCGCCGTCGTCGATCGCCTTGCGCACGGCGGCGAAATGCGGATCGAAGCGGCGGTTGAAACCGACCATCAGCGTCGCCTTGGCCTTGTCGACCACGGCAAGGCATTTCTCGACACGCTTGACGTCGAGGTCGATCGGCTTCTCGCAGAAGATCGCCTTGCCGGCCTTGGCGAAACGCTCGATCAGATCGGCATGGGTGTCGGTCGGCGTGCAGATGACCACGGCGTCGATGTCCTTGGCCTTCTCGATCGCGTCGATGGTGCGCACTTCGGCGCCATAGGCGGTTGCCAACTCGGTCGCCGCCTTTTCAAAAGCGTCGGCAACGGCCACCAGTCTGGCCTGCGGGTTGGAGCCGACGGCGCGGGCATGGACCTTGCCGATGCGGCCGGCACCGAGGAGGGCGAAACGAACAGTCATGGGGTATTTCCTCTAGGGGGATGGGTTCGAGAGAGTTGTGTCTCCACCTTCCTTTTGAGAAAGGTGGCAAGATAATTTTTCGAGCACGCCAGAAAACAGGATGACCATCCTGTTCAGGCCGCGAGTTCCGCCTCCCCGGTCTTGGCGCCAGTGATGTAGGAGACGATGTCGTTGCCGTCGGTGTTTTCCTTGCGCAGGTTGGCGACGATGCGGCCGCGCCGGAAGACGACGATGCGGTCGCACAGGTCGAACACCTGGCGCATGTTGTGGCTGATCAGGATCAGCGGCTCGCCATTGTCCTTCAGCGTGCGGATGATGTTCTCGACCTGCGCCGTCTCCTGCACGCCAAGGGCTGCCGTCGGCTCGTCCATGATGATCAGCTTGGAGGCGAAGGTCGCGGTCCGGGCGATCGCAACGCACTGGCGCTGGCCGCCCGACATGTGGCGAATGGTGTTGGACAAATTGGGGATTTTCACTGCCGTGCGGATCAGCGCCGCCTCGGTCGCCTTGCGCATGTATTTGCGGTCGAGGATCGAGAACGGCCCGAGATTGAAAAGCACCTTTTCGCGGCCGAGGAACAGGTTCGACGGCACGTCGAGATCGTCGGCCAGCGCCAGGTTCTGGAACACGGTCTCGATGCCCGCCGTGCGCGCTTCGATCGGCCCGGCGAAATTCACTTCCCTGCCGTCGAACCAGATCTGGCCGCTGGTGCGTTGCTCGACGGCGGTGATCTGGCGCACGAAGGTCGATTTGCCGGCGCCATTGTCGCCCATGATGGCGACATGCTCGCCCTTGCGCAGCTCGAAATTGGCGCCTTCCAGCGCGTGCACGCCGCCATAGCGTTTGGTCAGGTTTTCGGTCTTCAGGACGATGTCTGTCGTGGAGATATCTGGCATGGTCAAGCCCTCAATGCCCGCATGCGCTGGCGCCATTGGTCGAGAACGACCGCGCCGACGATGATCACGCCCTTCACCATCTCCTGATAGTAGGCGTCGAGGCGCAGGAAGGTGAAGCCGGAAATGATGACGCCGAAGATCAGCGCGCCGATCACCGTGCCGACGATCGAACCGCGGCCGCCCGACAAAGAGACGCCGCCGATGACCGCCATGGCGATGGCGTCGAGCTCGTACATGACGCCCATGCCGGACTGTGCCGTCAGGTTCTTGGAGGAGAGCACGACGGCGGCCAGCGCGGCGAGGATGCCGGCAATGACATAGACGAGGATCTTGTGGTTGGCGATCTTGATCCCCGACATGCGCGCGGCATCCTCGTTGGAGCCGATGGCGTAGCAGTGCTTGCCGTAGCGTGTGTAGGTCATGATCAGCTGGAACAGCACCGCCAGCGACAGGAAGATGATGACCGGCATCAGCCCCTTGCCGATGCCAGCGAAACTTTCGGTCGGGAACGAGATCGGCTGGCCCTTGGACCACCATTTGGCAATGCCGCGCGCGGTCACCATCATGCCGAGCGTGGCGATGAACGGTGGAATGCGCGTATAGGCAATCAAGGAGCCGTTGACGAGACCGGCGAGCAGACCGCAGCCGATGGCGACCAGTACCGGCACGATCACCGGCAGGTCGGTCCAGCCTTGCGCCAGGAACATCGCCTTGGGGTTGGGGTTACCGTTGACCGTCGCCACCTGGGCAAAACTCATGGCGATCATGGCGGTGGCGCCGACGATCGAGCCCGAGGACAGGTCGATGCCGCCGCAAATGATCACCTGCGTGACGCCGATGGCGATGATGCCGACGATCGACACCTGCAGGATGATGATCTGCAGGCGGGCCTCATTGAAGATCCCGGCGACGTTGTCGCGCGTGTTGAACAGGAAGCTGTCGCCAAGAAAGATGCGGCCGATCAGTTCGAAGATGACGACCAGAATGACCAGCGCCAGGAAGACGTTGAATTCGGCCGGCCATGTCCGCCTCTTCGCGTCATAGCTGACCCCGCCGACGCCATGAGATGTCTGTGACATGTCTGTCCTCCGTGAGGCGGCATTTGCCCTCCCGCACGTAAGGGCGGTGAGGGAAACAGGAGCGGCGCGATTGATGCGCCGCTCCGTTAGTCGAACGAGTTGCCGGCTCAGTTCTTCTTCAGGAACTTGTCGATGTTGGCCGGCGTAACCAGCTGGAAGGGCACGTAGACCTTGTGCTCGACCTTCTCGCCCTTGGCGAGCTTCAGTGCCGCGTCGAGCGCGCCAGCGCCCTGGCCGGCCGCGTCCTGGAACACGGTCGCATCGAGGTCGCCGGCCTGCATGGCGGCAAGCGCGTCCTGCGTGGCGTCGACCCCACCGACGACAACCGTCTTCATGTCGATGTTGGCGGCCTTCATCGCCTGGATGGCGCCGATGGCGCTTTCGTCATTGTTGGCGATGACGCCGTCGAACGGCTTGCCGGTTGACAGCCAGTTGGTCATCAGGTTCTGCGCTTCGTCGCGGTTCCAGTTCGAAGTCTGCTTGTCGATGATCTTGATGAAGCTGCACTCCGGCGTGGCGATCACCTCTTCGATGTCCTTGGTGCGCTGCACGGCGGCCTGGTTGGAAAGCTCGCCCATGATGACATAGACATTGGCTTCCTTCTTGCCGGCCTCGGTGAACAGGCGGCAGACTTCCTTGGTCTCGAGCGTGCCGGAATCGGCCTCGTTCGACGCGACGAAGGCCTGGTTGTCCGGCAGCGTGTCGACATTGACCGGCTGGCGGTTGACATAGACCAACGGGATCTTGGCGGCTGCGGCGGCGTCCGACATCGCCTGCGTGGCCGAGGTGTCGACCGGGTTGACGATGATGGCGTCGACGCCCGAGGCGGCGAAGTTCTTGATCTGGTCGAGCTGCTTGGCGACGTCGTTCTGCGCGTCCTCGACCTGCAGTTCCACGCCGCTCATGCCCTTGGCCTGCTCGATCATGCCGTTGCGCAGCACGGTGAGGAAATTGTCGTCGAACTTGGCCATCGACACGCCGACCTTGGCGGCAAAAGCGGACGAACTCATCAGCGCCGCAAAGGCGACGCCCAAAATCAGTTTCTTCATTGTGTTTCTCCTCCACATTGGTGTCCGGCTGCACCGATCTACCCGGAATCCCCGATAGCCCGAGGAATCTCTCCCTGATGCCTTCCTGTTCCGTATGGCGTTTTGTCCAAGCGATGGAACGCCAGGCTCCCAGTTTGAAACAGATGTTCCGGAACGAAAGAACCAAAATACCAATCTGATGAAATATTTATTCCATTTTTTCGCGAGACGTCAAGAGCGATTCCTAAGTCGGAAAGCGGATTTTCGGTCGCCGCGCCGCAATTTCACGTCGAATCAAGGCCGGCAGCGGCCCAGGCCGAGTCTGAAGGCAGAATCTGATAGATTCTATCATCGCCGGGAGAGCCCGCGCCGAACGGGTCGGCGCGGCAACGCGTTAGATATTTTCCGGCAGATATATGTCGAAGGGCAGAAAGGTCTGGCCCGGCGCGTTGGCGGCGCCGGCCTCGATGGAATGCGCCATCAGGTCGACAAGCTCGCGGCACAAGGCGGCGAGCGGCGTCGAGATCACCATGGTCAGGATGTTGTCGGCGAGTGCCGCGCGCGATTCGGCGTTGATCTCGTTGCAGACGACCACCGGCATGCTTGCGGGCTTCGCAGCCCGCAGCGCCGAGACCGCGCCTTCCATGCCGCCGCCGGCGACATAGCAGCCGGCAAGATCCGGATACCGCACCAGGAGATCGATCATCGCATCGTGGGTGACCTGGTTGGCTTCCAGATTGACCAGCGTTTCCATCACCGTGAAGTCCGGCGCATGTTCGCGGAAGAAGGAGCGAAATCCGATCTCGCGCAGTTCATGGCCGTGGAAGCGATGACTGCCGACGAAAAGGGCGACCTTGCCGGGGTTCTTTGCCGCCCTGGCGATCATCCAGGCCGCGGTGCGACCGACCTTGCGATTGTCGAGGCCGACATATCCCTCACGGATGCCAGCGGCAAAGTCGGACAGCAGCGAGAAGACAGGTTGCCCCCTCGCTTTCAGCGACTCCACGACCGCCGTCAGCGTCGGATGGTCCGGACCGACAACGGCGATTGCTCTGGATTTCGCTGCCAGCTTGCGCATCTGGGCGGCGATCTCGTCGGCGGCAAGCGAGCTGGCGAAATCGATGGTGGCGACGCCGCGGAAGCGCTGCGATTGCGAGACCGCCATTTCTAGCTCCCTCGCGAAATCGCCGTAAAAAACATCATTGCCTCGCAGCAGCAGAAAGCCGAGGCGGAATTCCGGCAATTCCTGGCGCATGCGCCGCTTGATCAGCCCGGCGGCGTGGTAGCCGATGCCGGTCGCCGCCTCATAGACGCGGCGCGCGGTTTCCTCGCGCACCGGCAGCCGGTTGTTCAGCACCCTGTCGACAGTGGCGACGCTGACGCCGGAGATGCGCGCCAGATCGGTGATGGTTGGGCGTTTTGCCATGACTGTCCCGCATGAGTGCCTGCAACTGCTTACATCGTTCTGATGGAAAATGATAGAAACTATCTTTGTGATATTGAGACTATCACCGCATGGCGCTATTTTGCGCTCGGACATAACCGCCTGTAATGGACATATCCGTCCTGACGGATGCTGTGGCCGACGGAGGCAGCCCCTATGGAAGCGACACTATCCACACCACCGTCCCGGCGCGACTACAGCCTGATCGGCCGCGATTCCAAGCTCGCCGTCGAGACCGGGCTGGCGGCGGCCGAGTGGTATCACACCGATATACCGCGCAAGCAGATGAAGGAGCTGATGCAGCGCTCCGACGGGCCGGCGATCCGCGACACCACGATCTGGCTCGCCGCGCTGATCCTGAGTGCCGCCGGCGGCGCCTGGTTCTGGGGCAGCTGGTGGTGCGTGCCGTTCTTCTTCGTCTATGGCGTGCTCTACGGCTCGTCCACCGATTCACGCTGGCACGAATGCGGCCATGGCACCGCCTTCCGCACCCAGTGGATGAACGACGCGGTTTACCAGATCGCCTGCTTCATGATCATGCGCAATCCGGTGACCTGGCGCTGGAGCCACACCCGCCACCACACCGACACCATCATCGTCGGCCGCGACCCGGAAATCTCCGTCATGCGGCCGCCGGATCTGTTCCGGGTCGCGCTTGGCTTTATCGGCGTGCTGGATGCCTGGCATGCGATGTCGGACATGCTGCGCATTGCCGCCGGCAATATCAGCGCGGCGGAAAAGACTTTTATCCCCGAACAGGAGCAGCCTAAGGCCATTCGCATCGCCCGCATCTGGACGGCGATCTATGCCGTGACGATCGCGCTGGCGCTTTATTTCGGTTCATGGCTGCCGCTGATGCTGGTCGGGCTGCCCCGGCTCTACGGCGCCTGGCATCATGTCATGGTCGGCCTGCTGCAGCATGGCGGGCTCGCCGAAAATGTCGTCGACCACCGGCTGAACAGCCGCACCGTCTACATGAACCCGGTCAGCCGGTTCATCTACTGGAACATGAACTATCACGTCGAACACCACATGTTCCCGATGGTGCCCTATCATGCGCTGCCCAAACTGCATGCGCTGATCAAGCACGATCTGCCGGCGCCGACGCCGTCGATCCTGGCCGGCTATCGCGAGATGATCCCGGCCTTTTTGCGCCAGCTGCGCAACGAGGACTATTTCCTCAAGCGCGAATTGCCGCCGACGGCGCGGCCCTATCGCGAGGAACTCCACAACGACGCCGTCGCCGCCGCGGCGGAATGACGATCCTGTTAGACTGTTTGTTTTGACGCAATTCCGGACGGAAAACCGCTACGCACTTTTCCTGGAATTGCTTTGGGAGAGAAAAAATGAGCGACTGGGTCGAGGCCTGTGCTGCCGGCGACATCGACGAAGAAGATGTGATGCGCTTCGATCATGGCGGCCGCACCTTCGCCATCTATCGCAGCCCCGATGACGACTACTTCGCCACCGATGGCCTGTGCACGCACGAAAAGGTGCATCTGGCCGACGGGCTGGTGATGGATGACATCATCGAGTGCCCCAAGCATAATGGCCGCTTCAATTACAAGACGGGGGCGGCACGCGGCGCGCCGGTTTGCGTCAATCTCGCCACGTATCCGATAAAGGTCGAGGCCGGCAAAGTGCTGATCCAGATCGGGTAGGACCATGCAGGCGGGAATGGTCATCATTGGCGCCGGCGAGTGCGGCGGGCGGGCAGCCCTTGCTCTGCGCGAACTGGGCTATGACGGGCCGGTGACGCTGGTGGGTGACGAACCCCATCTGCCCTATGAGCGGCCGCCCCTGTCCAAGGACGCAATGACGAGCGACGCGGCCGAGATCAAGACGATCGCCAGCGACGAAATTCTGGCCGAGAAATCGATCCGGCATATCCATTCCGTTCAAGCGGTGGCGATCGACCGCCCGGCGCATATGGTGCGGCTGTCGGACGGTTCGGCCCTGCCCTACGACAAGCTGCTGCTGGCGACCGGCTCGACACCGCGCAAGCTGCCGATGCCGGGATTGGGGTCGCGCTGCGTCTACCTCCGCACCTTTGCCGACGCGCTGGCCATTCGCGCCCACCTCAGCCCGGCAAACCGCATCGCCATCATTGGTGGTGGCTTTATCGGCCTGGAGCTCGCCGCTTCGGCGCGCAAGCTCGGGGCCAGCGTCACGGTCATTGAGGCGCAGCCGCGCATCCTCATGCGCGGGGTGCCGGCGGAGATCGCTGAAATCATCCATCAGGCGCATGAGGCCGAAGGCGTGACCGTGCTCACCGGTCAGGGCATCGCTGATATCGCCGACGACGGCGCTGAGGTGCACATCATGCTCGCCGATGGGCAGGACATCGTCGCCGATCTCACCGTCATCGGCATCGGCGCCGTGCCGGTGACCGGGCTTGCCGCGGAAGCGGGCCTGACCGTCGATAACGGCATCGCCGTCAATGGCGAACTCCAAACAATCGATCCCGACATCTTCGCCGCCGGCGATTGCTGCTCGTTTCCGCTCGCTGTCTATGCTGGCCGGCGGGTGCGGCTGGAAGCCTGGCGCAATGCGCAGGAACAGGGTGCGCTGGCCGCGAAGAACATGCTGGGCGCCCGCGAAGCGCATGCCGCGGTGCCATGGTTCTGGTCGGATCAGTATGGTTTGTCGCTGCAGATCGCCGGCCTTTCGGACGAGGGCAAAAGCACGGTCCGCCGCGATCTCGGCGACGGTGCTTTTATTCTGTTTCATCTGGCCGAGGATGGCAGGCTGGTGGCGGCGAGCGGCCTCGGTACGGGCAATGCCGTGGCGCGCGACATCAGGCTGGCCGAGATGCTGATCGCCAAACGGGCCAGGCCGGCGCCGGAGGCGCTGGGATCGCAGGGGGTAAAGCTGAAGTCGTTGCTGGCGGCGTAAGTTTTACCCTTCCCCTTGTGGGGAGGGTCGCTGCGAAGCAGCGGGGTGGGGGTGCGGCACCGGGCCCCCCCCCGGCCGGGGGGGCGCCCGCCCCCCACAGGGGGGGGGGGTCGGCGGGGGGGAGCCCGCGTAAAAAGCGCCGTGAGCGCGGGCAGCGTGTGGG
>NZ_JAMYRH010000023.1:0-48107 GCF_040321305.1 Mesorhizobium sp. M0478 | reverse complement strand
GACTGGATGCGCTCGTAGGTCTGGTCCCCGTACTCGGAGATGCGGCGACGGGCATTGTCTCGGCCTACATCGTCTTGCGAGCTCGAAACGTCGGTGCCGGAAACGGCTTGGTCGCCCGCATGCTAGGCAACGTGCTGCTGGATACGCTCGTAGGAAGTGTTCCAATTCTCGGCTCGATCTTCGACGTCTATTTTAAGGCGAACAATCGCAACATCAGACTGCTGCGCCGTCACATCAACAAGTGAGGCGGATAACCAATCGTCGCGATGCAATTCTTCTAAAAGGCTCGGAACCGACAGGGGCGCTGGGGCTTGAGTCGCGATTCCTGGAGTCGCGAGCATATGACCAGTGCCATTGACCGGCTTTCGTTCATCGAGTTCCAATCGCCCACACTGGTCGAGAAAGCTCCCGAAGGCGGAGATTGGCTTCACGAGATCAAATATGACGGCTACAGGACGCAGCTGGTCGTTGAAGGCGGAAAGGCGCGAGCATTCACGCGTCGCGGCTACGATTGGTCCCACCGTTACAAGAGGATTGTTCAGGCCGCGGCAAGCCTGCCGGTCAAATCCGCTATCATCGATGGTGAAGCTGTCGTTTTGGGCGACACCGGCCTGCCGGACTATCAAGCCCTGGAACGGGAGCTGGGCAACCCAAGTTCGCTGCAGATGACTCTCTACGCTTTCGACCTCCTGTACCTCGATGGCCGTGATCTACGGGAACAACCGTTAGTGAAGCGCAAGGCTGCGCTGAAGAAGCTGCTGACCGAAACCGAGCCAACCCTGACTTATGCCGAGCATCTGGAGGTGAACGGCAAGGATATGTTCGACCATGCCTGCCGGATGGGCATAGAGGGAATCGTGTCGAAGCGAGCGGATGCTCACTACCGCTCGGGCGTCCAGACCAGTTGGGTCAAGGTCAAATGTGTCAAGAGCGACACTTTTCCAATCGTGGCTTTCGTCGAGAAACTTGGCGCGCAGCCACGCCGCATCGCATCGTTGTACATCGGCAGGCGAGAGGGCGACCGGCTGCTTTATGCCGGGAAGGCCCAGACCGGCTATACGCTGGACGCAGCCCGGCGCGTTAGGGAACGGCTTAATCCGCTCGTAGTCGCCAAGTCACCGCTGTCGGAGCCGATCAAAAAGCCCAAGGCAACATGGGTCAAACCAGACGTTCTCGCCGAGGTGCAATTCAGTGGCGTGTCGGACCGGGGCATCTTGCGTGAGGCGGTCTTCAAGGGACTCCGCGAGGACCTTCAGGCAATCCCGCCCAAGCCTCCATCACCGTCCAAGCGGAGGTCGGAAGGCCAACACGGCGTCCCGCGCGAGAACATTCTCCAGCTGCTACCCGATGCGGTTGCACCTTCCAAGCAAGAGCTGGCAGACTATTGGCGGCGGGTCGCTGATCAAGCTCTAGTTCATCTGGTTCGGCGACCGCTGAAGCTGGTCCGCCACGCCTCCGGCGCAACCTTCTATCACAAGGGACCGCTACCTCGGATACCGGCGTCCGTGCACCAACTCCGCGTTCAAAAGCGCGAAGGCGGCGAAGGCATTCGGGTATGGATAGATGACATGGATGGTCTGCTTGGCTTGGTCGAGATGGATGCCGTTGAGCTTCATCCTTGGAACGCGACGATTGACGACATCGAACATGCGGACCGGCTCGTCCTCGACCTCGATCCCGGAGAAGGCGTCCCATGGGACGCTGTGATCGAGGCCACGCTGGCGCTACGGGGCATCTTGGAAGCGGCAGGCTTGGAGAGCTGGCCAAAGGTCACTGGCGGCAAAGGCATCCACTTGATGGCACCGCTCGTTGCGAAGATGACCCATGACAGCGCCCGGAAACTGGCCAAGTCGCTCGCCCACCGTCTGGTTGATACCGATCCTGACCGATACCTGTTGTCAGCTGACCCCGCAGCCCGAGGAGGCCGGATCTTTCTCGACTATCTGCGCAACGGACGGGGCAATACCGCAATAGGCGCTTTTTCCCCGCGAGCGCGGCCCGGCTTCCCAATTGCCCACCCGGTCACATGGAAGCAAGTCGAGGCGGGCATCCGGCCAGACGTTTTCACGCTCGCGCAGCCTTTCAGACCCGCTCGTCGAAAAGCCGCGTGATGCGTCGCGACCATCAGCCGGTATCAGCGAGTTTCCTTGCCTCGCGTCCGAGCCTCTTCCGGTCGTTGCCGTGTTCTCTGATTAGCTCGCGCGTTCTGGCGTGATACGATGCTGTTTGGCGAAATAGCCAACCTCATAATCTTCATCGACTGATACACGGTTGCGATCTCGAAAATCACGCTTGCTCTTATCGTCTGCCATCATCTTTCCTCCTGATCAGAGAAACAACGACCGACGTTGTATGTTCCCGGCGCCTCACTTCGGCCGCCAGAGGCGCGGGCTGTCCGACCGTACTGGGGCCGCAGCCATTGCGAAGGTGATCTGGCGAAAGTTGGTTGGCCAAAGGCAAGGGTGATTTCGTTTGCTGTTCGGGATAGCTGACCGTCGATTGAGCCTGTCTGCGGGCCTCTTGGTTTTTTACGACGCCAGTCGGAACCCAGACGGGTCGCAGATGATTCAGATGCGCATCCGGGCTATCAACGAGGATCGTGAGCAAAATGGCGGGGGGTGACCACGAAGGCGACAAAACTGCGCTCCGGGAGCCCAAGGTTTCGTCTAGGACGCATGACCCGGGTCACGGCGCCGCGGCACGAGTTCGACTTCATCACCAAGGTCGGCCGCATAGACCACGCCGGAGCTCTCGCAATGTTGCAGAGGCATATGGGAGATATAGAGGCGGTCTTTTTCGGAACTGATGTTTTGGCTAAAGCGCTAGACCAGCCTGCCGAGTGACGCTCAGTTAATCCCTATCGCGGCGCCCAGCCAGCCTTTCCGTTGCCGCTCAGTAAGCCGGCACAAGGCGCGTGTTTCGCAACGGCAAGGCCATGGTGAACTGCAAGCCGTCACGATGGTAGTTCAATTCGATCTTGGCGTTGCATTGCACGGTCACGACTTTTTCCAGAAGTGTCGTGCCAAACCCCCGGCGACTGGGCTGCTCGACTTTCGGCCCATCTCGTTCCCGCCAGTCAAGATTGACGATCTGTGTATCGCCGGACCCGCCTAACGACCAGCGGACATCAAGGCGGCCTCCCGTTTGCGAAAGCGCGCCAAACTTCGACGAATTGGAGGCCAATTCGTGGAAAGCCATCCCGACAGGGACCGCAATGTCGGCGACTAGCGCTACGTTCGGGCCTTCCAGAACGATACGCGGCCTGTCGCGCGTCTCATAGTGGTCAAGCTCGCTTTCGAGCAGCTTGTGCAGGGAGGCAGTCTGCCAATAATCGTCGGTAAGCATCGAATGGGTCTGGGCCAGGGAAACGAGCCTGGCTGAAAAATCGCGTACGAAATCATCGACGTTGCCGCTCGACTTGGCCGTCGCGCCCATCATGGCGCGAACGTTGGCTAGCGTGTTCTTGACGCGGTGATGCAGCTCGCGGATGAGCAATTTCTGCCGATCGGCGACCTCCCGCTTCTGTTCGATGTAGGACTGGACCTCACGCTGGCGGGCGCGGGCACGCAAGGCGGAGCGCACCGAGTTGGCGAGGCTCGAAGCCAGAAATGGCCGTTCAAGCACGATCAGATAGCGGTCCAGAAATGCCATCCGCGTGTCGACTTCGTTCCCCCGCATCGTCAGAAGCACGATCGGAAAATCCGACCATGCGGGTTGGGCTTCAAGCCAGGCCGCAAACTGCGTTCGATCGGAACTGAGCAGGGCCTCCTCGGCCACGACAAGGCACTGAGCCTCGTCGAGAAGCGGCACTGCCTCTTCCAAGCTGCCGCACACACGCGAGGCAATCTGGTTTGTAGCCAGGATGGAGGCCGCGATCCTCGCGTCACGGCCAAGCGGCGCCAGCACGAGAACGGCGGGGCTGGACGACATCACAGCGCCTTATCCCTCAGAAGGTCTGTCGGCTTGCCTTCAAATTCCGGAGATCCCATCAGGATGCCGCGGAATTGTTCCAGTGGCTCACCTACGGCCACGCCGTTACCGCCGATTTTAAACTCACGAATCGTCTCTTCGTGGGGGCCGACACGTTTCTTGACAACGGAAATCGCGCGTCTCAACTGACCTGCGTTCTCGAAGAAGCGCAGAAGCATGATGGAATCGCAGAGATAGGTCATGTCGACCGGCGCTGCCGTTTGCCCAAACAGCCCGTGATTGGCCAACAGCAGGATCGTCGCCACTGCCTTCTGATTGAGATAGGTGAGGATCTCGTGCATCTGAAGCACCAGATGTTGTTCTTCGGACATGGCATTGAGATAGCCAGTTAGGCTGTCGATCACGACGATCCGCACATTGGATTCTTCGACGGCCGCTTGGATGCGCGAAGACAATTCGCCTGGTGAAAGCTCAGCCGGATTGACAGATTCAAGCATCAGCGTGCCGTCCTCGGCAAACGGCTCCAGGTCCATGCCGAGCCCGGCGGCGCGCGCCAAGAAGATGCGCTTTGTCTCGTCAAACAACAGCACCAGCACACGCTCGCCACGCTCGAGTGCGGCATAGCAATAGGTGCAGGCAATGGTAGACTTGCCAACGCCAGACGGCCCCATCAGCATCGTGCTGGTACCACGGGCCAGCCCGCCGCCAAGCAGGGTGTCGATCCGGTTGTTGCTCATGGCCGGCGTATCATGCTCGGCCACCTCATGCTCGGCTGCAACGAGCCGCGGATAGGCGATAACGCCGCCTGGGCGAATGACGAAATCGTGAAAGCCGCCCCGGATCTGCACGCCGCGCATTTTGATCACGCGTAGCCGCCGACGCTCTCCACCATAGACGGGCGACAGCTGCTCCATCCGAATGACGCCGTGACTGATCGAATGCAAATTGAGGTCATCCTGCTCAGCGGTCAGGTCGTCGAGCATAAGCACCGTCACATTGTTGAGCATGAAGAAGCTCTTCAATGCCAACACCTGGCGCCGATACCGCAGTGACCCTTGCGATAAAAGTCGAATTTCAGAGAGCGAATCGAACACCACGCGATCGGGTCTGACGCGTCCGATCTCGGCCATGGCAGACTGCACGGTTTCGCCGAGTTCCAATTCCGAGGAATGGATCAATGTCTGTAGCTGCGCAGGATCGAAACTGAGCTCCGGCGGCACAAGTTCAAGAATTTGCACCCCCTTCAGATCCCAGCCGTGACGGCCAGCAACCGAGAGCAGTTCGCGCTGGCTTTCTGACAAAGTGATGTAAAGGCATGTCTCGCCATTCTTGGCGCCCTCGATCAAAAACTGGAGGCCAAGAGTGGTTTTTCCAGAACCTGGTTTCCCTTCGATGAGATGGGAGCGGTTCCTGGCGTAGCCGCCACGAAGAATGTAGTCGAGGCCGCTAACTCCAGTTGTGATCGCCGAGGCGTCGTCTCTGTCCAACTAATCCCCCAATGTAATTTCGAGAACCAGATAACGACGGGCACCTTTCGCGGTTCCACGTCTCTCGGTGAGCGCCCTTGTCGTGAGACTCACGAAAAGGCGACAAGAGACGCGGCAAAAAAGGGCGCCGTACCTCTCGGAGCCCTTTTTCAAGTTCAGTTTGGAACCGGCGACCTACCAGCCTTGCCGGCCATACCAGTCATCGATGTCGCGCCGAGCGCGGTCCTTCTCAATGCCGTAGCGCTCCTGAATCTTGCCTTCCAACTGATCGCGGTTACCGGCAATACGGTCCAGATCATCGTCTGTGAGTTTGCCCCACTGTTCCTTGACCTTGCCCTTTACCTGCTTCCAATTGCCTTCGACACGGTTCCAGTCCATGGCACCTATCCTTGTTTGTTTCGGACTGAGAAAAACGCCGTAACGCTACCGGAGTTCCCGTCAAGTTTGAGCAGATCGACCGATCGAAGCGTGGCGAGGTAGGCGGCCCCGAAGCAACCCGCTCTGGAACGCGATGATGGCTTGCCGCGCCGGCTGTGTTCTCCACACTCTTGGCCACAGTCGCTCGCGAGACCAGCTTCGTTGGACAAACAGCGACAGGGATAGCGTGAAGCCAACTATGCTGCGTTGGTCATCCAAGCCTGGCGTCAGATACTAATTCTTGCTGTCGGGAGCCATGTTCCCTGCGGCTTTTGCCCTGAAGCGCCTTACCCGGCTGCGTGTGCCGCAGCTCTCATCCGAGCACCACCGTCTGCGCCCGCCACGCGAGGTGTCGATGAAAAGCCAACCGCAGTTCGGCCCGGTGCACTCGCGCACGCGGCGGCGGTCATTCCTGGACACCAAAAACTCGGCTGTCTCAAAGGCCACGCGGTGGCCGATCGTGTTCAGACTGGCTGCGTCGGTCCACTGCCAAGCGAGGCGGTCGCCGGACGGGAAAAGCGAGCGCTTCGGTAGGGCTAGGGCGACTGCATCGCGCACGATTTGCAAGGCATCGTCCGGCACCCGGGCGCCTGCCGCCTCGGCCTGGAGAGCCGCGTAAACGGCCTCGCGCAAAATCTTGGCCTTTTCCAATGCCGCCTCCGCAAGGAGCGGGCGGGCGGGAGCCTCCGCGAGCAGTGCTCGCGCCTCATCGACGTCGATCAAATCGGCACGTCCAGCCCAGACGACCAGGTCGGCATAGGTCTGCAAGAGGTCTGGCCCCCACACATCGCGTCGCGCGTCGACCGTGTTGACGAAGTCCAAGCAGGGGTGACCGCCAACCATGCGCATGTCGACGATAGTCTTCGCACCATCCATCCCGGAAACATCGGTTGGCGGAACCGTATTGGCAAGAGGCCGTTGTAACGAAATAAACGTCTTTTGGCCGTTACGACGAACCAACAACGCCCAGCGAAGGCTGCTTCCGATGAACCGCAACACAGCGACATTTCTGGTTTTATGTGTGATCTGGGGCACCACGTGGATCGGTATCAAGGCAGGGATCGCCACCGTGCCGCCTCTGATGTTCGCAGGCACGCGTTTTACAGTAGCCGGCTTGCTGATCCTCAGCGCGACGCGCCTAAGGGGCGCTGCTCTACCACGGGTGGCGAAAAGGAGTTGGCCGCGTCTTTTCGTTGTTACGTTGTTCATGATTCCGCTTTGCTATGGCCCACTCTTTTGGGGCATGCTCTACGTCGATACGGGCACCGCGGCTGTTCTTGAGCTTTCGCTGACCCCCGTCACGCTGCTTGGGTTTGCGTTGCTTCTGGGGGACGAACGCTATGACGGCCGCAGGCTCTTTGCGATTTTGCTCGGTGCGGCCGGTCTGTGCGTCCTGTTCGGGCCCGAAGCCTATGCTAGTTGGACACACGCAGACCAGCAGGGCAGGGGGCTCCGGCTGCTGGCGATGACAGCGGTGGCGTCGGCAGCTTTAATCTATGCATGGGGTTCGGTGCTCGCGCGGCCGCTTCTTGAGGTATATTCATCGGACTTCATCGCCGGCTTCACCACCCTTTTCGGGGGCGCATTCCTAATTCTCATCTCACTCGTTGTGGAGCCAGGCGCGACCGCGGCTCTAAAAGGCAATTGGGGCTGGCCGGCCTGGGTCGGGTGGCTGTTCCTCGTGCTGTTTGGTTCGTTCATAGGCTACACTCTATTTATCCGGCTCCTGCACGAAATCGGCGCCTCGCGCGCCGGAGCATTTGCCTTCGTCTCACCCGTCATTGCCGTCGTGCTTGGCATCATCACCTACGGCGAGGAGGTTAGCCTGATCGACATCATCGGCATGGCTATCATGCTCTTCGCAGCGTTTCTTGTGCTACGCGAGCGCAAACAGGAAACATCATCCGCTTCCCCGCCGTTGATTCCACGCTCCGCGCGGGCTGATGGCAGAATATGAAAGACGGCGCGCGCATCCAGCCGCCAATCAGCCTTGAGACGGAAAAGCACAAGGTTCGCGTCTATGCGAAAAGAGGGCTGTCCCGGCAGCGTATCCCGCCTACCACCGGCGGCGAGGAAAGCTCCAGCTCATATGACAACACTAGTCGGCGAGGGATTTTGCCGAGTTGCTGTCAAGATTGCAGGCGGGATTTGATGGAAAAATCGCGAGGCTGCAATCAGCGACCTATTCGTTCCGATCGCGATGCAGGCTATCCGCCAACGCGTCGACAAAGTGTCAGCCGCATCGCTTCAGTTCCGCCACCTGAACGCCGAGACGGAATGCCTGACCATCGGCATAAGAACGTGCATAGCTTTCTGCTTCGAACGGAAACGTCAGGGTGCTGCCGTAGGCGGTGATGCGGACCGTCCACTTCTTGTCGCGAACGAGTTCGACCGAATTGTCGGGCGACGTCATGATTTCCTCCGGCACCAGCAAGGCGAAGGCACGGATAACGTCGCAAAGGTCGTTTGAATGCAAACAATCCGACACGCTCATGTCGCTTGTTCTATACGCCCAGACTTTCTCTCGATTAGAGCAGCGCCCGGCTGCAATGTCGGTGGCGTTAAGTCCCCTAGCTGCCAAGACCTTTCCCATTGGGTCGGTCCCCTTGCGGCCTCACGCAGCGACCTTTCTGAACCCAATCGCCGAGATCGTCAGCCCGCAGTGTCTTCGAGAGAATAGCCGGCAAGCCGCAGGGTGCGAATGGCAACTCTGCGACGACTGCTTCAACAACTTTCGCGACTGGCTCATGTGAACGTCGACCACCTGGGCGCTCACACTGGCTTTCTGCGACCAGCCAGCTGCGATGAATTCATCACGGCTGATCACCTTTCAGGATTCTCGAGCCATGTGGCGCAGCAACTTGAACTCGATCGGCCCAAGAGGAATTTTCCCCGGTGCTGCAAAGACGGTGGTATCGAGCTCCATCTCGACGCCGCGATATGTCAGTGGTCTGCGCTTCTGGGCCAATTTTCGTGACGGTAGCCCAATCGCGAGCCTTCGCAGGTGTTCGAGGAGCTATTGCGGCGCAAATGGTCTGATGAAGCGTTCGTCGACCCCGGGCTGCAACAGCCGGTGCTGACCTTCAGCACCTGGGGATATCAAGGCGACACAGGGCAGGGAATTGGTCCGGGCATCCCGCTTCAGCCGGCCGCTCCCGTCGCCAGCTCATTGTCTGGCCGACAGTCCAGCACAATTCCCACGCACCGGCCTTTTCGCGGCAAGACCTAGCGCGTCATCGATCGAGCGGGCCAGCTTGCTGCCGAAGCCATCCACCTGCCGAATGTGGCTTAGGAGCAGATAGAACTCCGCATGCTGCAAGGGAGATGCACCGGCCCGCGGCTCCGTCGAACTCAGCGAGGGAAACGGAGGTCAGCTCTTCGCAGTCCAACTTCGAGAGCAGACGTTCCTGGATTGGCCTTGGCACATTTGTGAACGGTCGATTCCAATGGCTGTCAAAGAGTACGGCGCGACATTGAGGGCGCAGCGAACCACCTCGAAACCGGTCGAGCTAGTAGCCGGGCCGGGTCAATCCGAGACAATTTCGTAGTGAAGAAGCTGGGCTTCGTCGAGTGCCGACTTCACTCCAGGCGAGATGACGCCGCAGCCGAAGAGGATAATATCTTCACGGCGTACGAATACTTCATGGCCCAGTCCCATGGACACAAATGTGCCCGAAGAGCTTCGTTCGAGAAGCCGAGCTCTGCCATTCAATATGGTGAAGGCGGCGTGGCGCCTCGATACCCAGGGCCGCTCGAGGATGATATCGCATTCCGCCGATCTGCCGACTGTCACGGATTCGCCGTTTCGACAGGATCGCAGCTGATCTCTGTAGCGGATGACCAGATGAATCTGCCGCGGCAGGACCGAGCGTCTATCTGTAGTGGCGCCATGGCTGGTGATCTGCGTACCGGGGCCCCCATCGTCGCTCCACAGGGTATAGACATCGAAGAACTCTTGCTTCCCCTTCAAGGCCATTTTGTCGAGGAGCCGCAGGCCCTTGCGGCTTCTCGGGGAAAGGGCTTCGCAGAAGCTCTGGCTGATCAGCACCTCTCCGGGGTTCGCCGTGGTGGACAACCTTGCGGTGACATTGACAACGTCACCGAATATCGCGCCCCGCGCGCGAATGACCGCCCCGAAATGCAATCCGATACGGGCGCTTAACGGACCTTTAGTCAGTTGGTGGCTGATTTGGCAGACGGCCGTCAGCGCCATTTCCGGGCTCTCGAAGAGGCTGAGTATGTCATCGCCCTTCGAGTAAATGAAATCACCACCGTGTTTGGCGACGATCTCGCGCATCGTGTCCAGGCAATCCGAGACCTGCTGTAGAGCGGCATCGTCTCCGATCCGCTCATAGAGTGGCGTGCTGCCCACGACATCAGCTAAGAGGACTGCGGCAAGAAGCGTTTCCTGGTCCATCGATCTCGTGTCCGACCCAAAAAGTCAGCGTGCGTGTATAACACACGAGGTTGCCTGCGACATATCTGCTCGTGCGCCTGGGGCCGGGGCGATGCCTCAGGTGATCGTCGCGGACGGACGGGCGTATGCCATTCGTCGGCTTCGTGCCGACATCCAGAACCCTCTTCGCCCCAATCGTTCGCGACTTCGGTGCTATGAGTGGACTTGGTCTTTTTAGGTTCGGAAAGGCTGACCGAGTTGCAACGGGCGACGGCCTTCTCATGCACCATCAACCACGACCCGATCTCGGCCCTCCGACTTCGCACGGAATAGTGCCAGATCGGCGGCTTTGACGAGATCATTCGGGCTCTCGTTCGTATTTGGGACCGGTGGCGACGCCAACGCTGTGCTTTGCGATACGATCACGGATCCATTGATCAGATTTCAGGTATATTCTCTTTGAAGATCACCTGAAGTCGTGGTTGATGCGGTTCATAGTTCAGGTGCCTGACAGAGTGGCTTAAAATGTTGAGCGCTTCCCGCGCCTCGACGCGCGGATTTTGATCTATGACCGCATCGAGCGTCCCATCCAACAAAAGTTCCTTGGTGCCGTCTGTCACCTCGTGGCCGAGAAAGAGAATGTCTTTGGCGCGTCCACGCTCCTTGAGCGCCCGAGCGATGCCGGTGTTGCCGGCGCCGACATTGTAGATCGCGGCAAGATCGGGGTGCCGGTCCAGAAGCGCTGATGCTTCCGAATAAGCCTTCTCTCGGTCATCCAGCATTTCGCGCATCTCGACGATCTTGAGGTTGGGCGACTCCTCGGTCAAGATGTGCCGGAATCCCATCTCGCGTTCCTCATGGCCGCGGTAGGACAGCGAACCGGCGAACAGCGCCACCTTGCTTGGGCGTTCGGATCCCATGAAGCGGTTGAGCAGATAGCCGGCCAGCCGCCCCGCGGCGCGGTTGTCGATGCCGATATAGGCCACTCTCGGAACATGCAGGATGTCGGAGGCGATGGTCACCACCTTGACGTCATTGGCTGACAGCGAGCGGATCGCCTCGCGCACCGTTGGATGATCGAGCGCGATCACGCCGACGCCTTGTGTCTGTCCACGCAATTCTTGCAGCAGGCGGGCGAGCCGGTCGGGGTTGAAGCCCTCTATGGTGGCGATGTGGACGTCAAGATCGGGGCGCGCTAGGGCCTGCGCCTCGATGTGTCGATGCAGCATCTTGATGAAGGAATTGGTGCCGGCCGGCAGGGCGAAGTCGAGACGGATGACCTCTCCAGGTGAGGGCCTGGGCGGCGCTCCGTTCGGGCCTTCCCCGATGTAGCCGAGGCGCTGCGCCATTTCGAGCACGATCTCACGCGTGCGCGCCCGCACACCGGGCCTGTTGTTCAGCACGCGGTCGACGGTGGCGGCGGAAACGCCGGCTTCCCGGGCTATGTCAGTCAAGGTGGAACGCACCGTCTTCATCTCCTCAATGCATCAGATCGCACAATGCCGCTAGCCCGTCCGACGGCCACAGCTGCCAGCCATCAGCGATTCTGATGGGAAATGATGTATCGAGCCTTAGCCGATGCGCAAGGAGGTTGGGCTAAATCGCGTCGCCCGGCGTGATAGTCGCGTGCCAGAAAGGCAGATTTCCCATCAAATCGAGGCATTGAGCCCGTGTGTCGACCTTTGCATGACGTATTTTCTCCGCAGTTGCGGTGTTACGATGTATTTTGAGTATTTATGATGTTGACAGCCTTCCGGTGCTGCCGTCAATATCCCTCAACGGGCTCGTGGAGGAAACATCGGCCCTGAGGGAGGAATTCCAATGTCTGATTTGATCCGCATATCGCGACGCGGCTTGTTGGCGTCCGGAGGGAAGGCGGCGGCGTTCGTGGCTGCGGCCGGTATCGCACCGCAATTCATCCGTCCCGGCCGTGCCGTTGCGGCCGACGCGCTGGCGCCAGGCATGGTAGGCGGTCCCACCGGTTTCGAGGGCGCCGAGCGCTATCAATATGGCGCCGACACGCCGGAAGCCCGTGCCGTTGAGGCGGCCAAGGCCTTGAAGGGAGCTGGCAAGGCACCGGCCAAGATCGTGCTTGGCCTGTCGGATGGCTCGATTGGCCAACTCACACAGCCTTTCCCTGCGGGTGCGCCGTCGATCAAGGAGCTGTGGGAAAAGGAAACCGGCATCCAGATCGAGATCGTCGGCCTGCCGAACGGCCAGGAATTCACCAAGACGATGCAGGACATCTCCACCAAGGGTGGGGCCTATGACATCTACTCGACGGAATGGAACCGCCTCGGCGACCTTGCCGAGACCGGCGGCATCGCCAAGCTCGACGACTTCGTCGCCCAGTACAAGCCCGAATGGGACGATCCCAAGACCGGCTATGTCGACGGCGCCAAGGGCGTGTCGCTGCTCAACAAATATCGCGGGTCCAACTATGGCGTGTCGCTGGACGGCGACTTCCAGACCTGGGTCTACCGCACCGACCTGTTCGGCGACGCTGCCGAGCAGAAGGCGTTCAAGGACAAATTCGGCTACGATCTGGCGCCGCCGAAGACCTGGAAGCAGCACAGTGACATCGCGGGCTTCTTCCAGCGGCCCGACAAGGGCCTGTTCGGCTCCACCGACCTGCGCAACCAGGGCTGGGGCTACACCAACTGGTATCAGCGCTATGTCTCGATGGCATCGCCCAACCAGTTCCTGTTCGGCGACGACGGCAAGCCGTTGATCAATTCCGAGCACGGCATTGCCGCCACCAACGAATATGTCGGCTCGCTGGTTCATCACTCGCCGGACGCGATCTCCTGGGGCTGGCCGGAGCAGTATGGAAATTTCGCCAAGGGCGGCGCGGCGATGACCTGCGCCTTCTCGAACCTGCCGAAATTCCTCGACAATGCCGGCAACAAGGATTCAGCCGTCACCGGCAAGATCGGCTCGATGCTGCCGCCCGGCCGCGAAGTCGGCGGCAAGCTGATCAGCCGTTCCGTGCTGTGGTTCTCGCTGACCGGCATGGTCTCGTCTCAGTCGAAAAACCAGGAGGTCGCCTACCTTTTGCTGCAGTGGCTGGGCTCCGCCCGCATCTATGCCTGGATGAGCGCCAATCCGGGCGGCTATCTCGATCCGTTCCGGCTCTCGGATTTCTCCGATCCGCTGGTGCGCCAGACCTACCACGCCTACCACATCGACGTGGTGCGCGAGACCGTCGCCCGCACGGTGCCGACGATCAACTATCCCGGCGCCACCGCCTTCCACAACGCATTGGACGAAAATCTGATGGCGTCGCTGACCAAGGCCAAGACAGCGGAACAGGCGATGGCCGACACGGAAGCGGAGTGGAAGAAGATCGCCCGCCGCATCGGCGAGGACAAATTGCTCGAAGCCATCAGGACGAACAAGGAGGCCCGGCCGACGGTTCTCGACCCGATCAGCTGATCCGTCTCCCTGGATCAGCGCTGGAGGGGAGGAGCATCTGTTCCTCCCCGCCGCAGTCAACGCCACCAGCAAAGCAGCCAGATGAAGCGTTCCGTCCCCTTCGAGATATTCCGCTACGCCGCGATTTTCGCGGCGATGGCGGTGACGCTGGTACCGATCCTGTGGATGGTGTCGATGGCCTTCAAGCCGATCGCCGAATGGTCGGCGACCGGCGCCGACCTGACATGGTGGCCGAAGAACCCGACGCTCGGCAATTTCCAGTTCGTCTTCGGCGAGTCCAACAACAATCTGATCGTGGCGCTCGACCGCACCGCGCTGAAGCCGATCCTGTCGTCGCTGCTGTCTTCGGTGTTCGGCACGGCGATCGCAATGTCGGCGGGCACGGCTGCGGCCTACGGGCTGTCGCGTTTCGGCTCCGGCCAGAACCTGCCGCTGGCGCTGATCCAGCTCAGGCTGTTTCCGCCAATGGCGGTGATGATCCCGGTCATGATCATGTGGGCCTTCCTGAACTTCACCGACAGCTGGTTTGGCCTGGCCCTGATCTACGGCATCGTCACCCTGCCGTTCGCTTTCTGGCTCATGAAGACCTTCTTCGACGACATGCCGCGCGAGATCGAGGAAGCGGCGCTTGTCGAAGGTTGTTCGCGGCTGCGCGTCTTCACGCGCATCACGCTGCCGATGATGCGCGCACCGCTGGCCAGCGCCGCCCTCTTCGTCTTCATCCTCAACTGGTCGGACTATCTGATCGCGCTGCTGCTGACGACGCGTGAATGGGTGACGATCCCGGTCTACATGGCCTCGCTGTCCTCCTCGATGACCGGGCAGCTCTATGGCGCCAAGGCCGCGCTCGGTCTTATCGCCGCGGTGCCGCCGGTCATCATGGGCATCGCCATCCAGCGCCATCTGGTGCGCGGACTGACGTTCGGCGCGCTCAAGCAATGAGCGCGGTGACCGTGACTGTCTCAAAGGACGCAAAGGCCGCGCTTGGCAAGCCCGCGCTGCGGGACGAGGGAGCGCGGCTGGGATTCCGGCTGACGCTGCCGGCGCAGGTTTTGGTGCTCTTCATCTCCGTCTTCCCGCTGCTGATGCAGCTCTACATCAGCGTCACCGACTGGTCGCCGCTCTCCGGCCTCGGCTGGTGGAACGCATGGGAGATGTGGAACAGCTTCGCCAACTACACCGACCTTGCCGCCGATGCGCGCTTCTGGAGCGCGCTGAGGCGCACGGCCATCGTCATGGTCGTGTGCGTGCCCGTCGAATTCCTGCTTGGCCTGGCATTGGCGACGCTGTTCGCGGACGATTTTCCGGGCAAGCGGGTCTTCTATTCGATCCTGCTGATGCCGATGATGGTGGTTCCGGCGGTGGCCGGCTACATGTTCTTCATGCTGTTCCAGTCGGGCGGGCCGCTGAACGACATCCTGTCGGCACTCAGCGGTTCCCGCGTCACCATCGCCTGGCTGTCTGACCCCACACTGGCGCTGATCGCGGTGATCATCGCCGATATCTGGCAGTGGACGCCGCTGATGTTCCTGATCCTGCTTGCCGGCCTGGTCGGCGTGCCGCAGGACCAGATCAAGGCGGCGACCCTGCTCGGCGCCAACCCGTGGCAGCGCTTCGTCACCATCGTGCTGCCGAAGATGAAGACGATCGTCATCATCGCGCTGGCGATCCGCGTCATCGAGAACTTCAAGATCTTCGAAACGCTCTACATCATGACCGGCGGCGGCCCCGGCGTCGCCACGGAGACGATCTCCGTCTACATCTACAAGGTCACGACGCAGGACCTGATCTGGGGCTATGTGGCGGCGATCGCGCTGGCCATCCTGGTCGTGCTTTCGATCGTTGCCGTATTCGCCATGAAGCGCATGGCGCGCGCAAGGCTGGTGCCGGCATGAGCGCGATCCAGCTGCGCAACCTGGTCAAGACCTTTGGCGAGTTCACGGCGCTGAAGACCATGGACCTCGACATCGCCGATGGCGAGTTCATGGCGCTGCTCGGGCCTTCGGGCTGCGGCAAGTCGACGACGATGAACATGATCGCCGGCATGGAAGAGCCGACCAGCGGCAAGATCCTGTTTGGCGAGCGCGACATGGCCGGCGTGCCCATGGGCCGCCGCGGCGTCGGCTTCGTTTTCCAGAACTACGCCATCTTCACCCACATGACGGTGCGCCAGAACCTTGCCTACGGGCCGCGGATGCGCGGTGCGGCGACAGCCGAGATCGACCGCCGCGTCGGCGCCGTCGCCGAGCTGCTGCAGTTGACGCCGCTGCTCGACCGCAAGGCCGACCGGCTCTCGGTCAACATCCTGCAGCGGGTGGCAATCGGACGCTCGGCGATCATGGAGCCGGCGATCTTCCTGCTCGACGAGCCGCTGTCCAATGTAGACGCCGCCTTCCGGGCGGTAATGCGGACCGAGCTCAAGCAGCTGCAGCGCCAGTTCAGGCAGACGATGGTCTACGTCACCCATGACCAGCTCGAGGCCATGACCATGGCCGACCGCATTGCCGTCATGGATCACGGCGTGCTGCAGCAGGTGGGAACGCCCCTGGAAGTCTACAACAATCCAGCCAATGTCTTCGTCGCCCGCTTCATCGGCGCTCCGGGCATGAACCTGCTGAAGGGAAGGCCGGCGGAGAGCGACCGGGGCCTGGTGGTCGATCTCGGGCCACTGGGGGTCACGCCGACGCTGCCGGATGCGCTGGCCGCCACCTTGCGCGGATCGCGCTCTGAGGTGCTTTACGGCTTCCGGCCCGAACAGGTGTCGCTGGTGCAGAGCGGGCAGGGCCTCGCCATGCCGGTGAGCTTCGTCGAGCGGATCGGCGCGAGGACCATCGTCCATCTCGGCGATGGCGAGACCGCCGTGAAGGCGGTGTTCGACAATGCTGTCGGACTGTCGATCGGCGAGCTTGCCGTCGTCGCCCCCGTGGCATCGTCCGTGCGTGTCTTCGATGCCCGCAGCGGCATTGCGATGAAGGCAGGTTGACATGGCCGATATCGTCTTTCGCAATGTCAGCAAGCGTTACGGCACGACGCTCGCCGTCGACGACGCCTCGTTCACCGTCAATGACAACGAATTCTTCTGCTTGTTCGGGCCGCCGCTGGCGGGCAAATCGACAATCCTGCGCCTGGTGCTCGGGCTGGAGACGCCTGACGCCGGAGAGATCCTGATCGGCGGCAAACCGGTCAACACCGTCTCGCCGGCCGAGCGCAATGTCGCCATGGTGTTCCAGAACCTGGCGCTGTTCCCGCATATGAGCGCGCGCGAAAATGTGCGTTTCCCGCTGGTCGAGCGCAAGGTCGCCGAGGCCCAGATCGAAACGCGTGTCGCCGATGTGGCCGCCAAGCTCCACATCGGCCATATTCTGCACAAGCCGCCGGCGCAGCTTTCCGGTGGCGAGCGGCAACGCGTGGCGATAGCCCGCGCCCTGGTGCGCGACCCGAACGCCTATCTGATGGACGACCCGATCTCTGCGCTCGATGCGCGGCTGCGCGAGGAAACGCGCGTCGAGCTCAAGCGCATCCAGCGCGAACTCGGCAAGACGCTGATCTACGTCACCCATGACCAGGAAGAGGCGATGTCGATCGCCGACCGCATCGCGATTCTGGAGAATGGCAGGATCCGACAGATCGGCGCCCCGTCCGAGATCTACGACCGCCCGGCGAACACCTATGTGGCGCGACTGCTTGGTTCGCCGATGATGAACATCCTCAAATCCGTTCGCGGCGAAGATGGCCTCGAGGCCGCCGAAGGCACGGTCAGCATCGACGATCGCGCTGCTCCGGCCGACGCGATCGAAATCGGGCTGAGGCCGGAGGACATCAAGGTCGGGCCCTGGGTCGAAGGGGGCGCTGGCCGCCCGGCGCGCGTATTCGAGGTCGAGCCCCTTGGCGGCTACACGGTGGTAACGCTCGCCGCCGGAGAGGCGCGGCTGAAGGCGCTGCTGCGCGGCCAGCCCGACATCAGGCCGGATGCGGTGGTAGCGATATCCTGCGAGCCGGCCCGGGTGCATTATTTCGGGCAGGACGGAGGCGCGTTGGCGAGATGATCGCGGCTGCGAAAACAGAATTGCGGGAGGAAGACATGGCGAGCGAAGGCTTCGAGCCGGACGTGAAGGTCCGCACGAAAGAATACCGTATCGGCTGCATCGGCGCCGGCATGATCATGGCCGAATGCCATCTTGCCGCCTATGCGCAGGCCGGTTTCCCAGTCGTCGCCATCGCTTCGCGCACCAAGGCCAGTGCCGAGAAGGTAGCTGCACGCTGGAGCATTCCGACCGTCCACGACACACCGGAACAGCTGATCGAGGATTCCGAGGTCGAGATCGTCGACCTGGCGTTTCCGCCCGACCAGCAGCCGGCATTGATCCGCCATGCGCTGAAGCAGCCTCACATCAAGGCGATCCTGGCGCAGAAGCCGCTGGCGCTGTCGGTCGATGAAGCCGTGAAACTGCGCGACGAAGCCGCAAAGTCCGGCAAGATCCTCTCGGTCAACCAGAACATGCGCTACGACCAGTCGATGCGCGTGCTGAAGCAGATCATCGACAGCGGCGCGCTGGGCGACATCGTCTTTGCGCAGATCGACATGCATGCGATCCCGCACTGGCAGACCTTCCTTCAAGACTACGACCGGCTGACGCTGGCCAATATGAGCGTGCACCATCTCGACGTGCTGCGCTTCCTGTTCGGCGATCCCTCGGAAATCACCACCCTGACACGCAAGGACCCGCGCACGACATTCGAGCATAGCGACGGCATCACCGTCTCGACGCTGCGCTTTCCCTCCGGCGTGCTCGCCGTGTCGCTGGAGGATGTCTGGTCCGGACCGCGCCAGGAGGGCTATCTGGACGACCAGCACATCAACTGGCGCGTCGACGGCACCAAGGGTGTCGCCAAAGGCACGATCGGCTGGCCGAAAGGCGTGGCCTCGACGCTGACCTATGCCTCGACCGAGACGACCGGCGGCGAATGGGTCAGCCCGAGCTGGGACACGATGTGGTTCCCGCATGCCTTCATCGGCGTGATGGAGCAATTGCAGCATGCGGTGAAGACAGGCGCGCCGCCGGCATTATCGGTGGCCGACAACGTCAAGACGATGGCGCTGGTCGAAGCCGGCTATCGCTCGATCGACGAGGGCCGCACCGTCAAGCTTTCCGAAATCTCGATAAAATCAGCCAACTGAATCGCTTACAGGGAGGAGTTCACATCATGATGCAGGCAGGTATTTTCACGGGCTATTTCCCGTACGGGCTCGAAGAGACGGCAAAGAAGATCCGCGGGCTCGGTTTCAACACGGTGCAGCTCGACCTGCATTTCAGGGATATCGATCTGTCGGCCGGGCAGATCACTGAGGAAAAGGCCAAGCAGGTGCGCGACGTCTTCCGCGACAACAACCTGCCGATCTGCTGCGTGTCGGGCTACACCAACATTATCCACCCCGATAAAGTCGAGCGCGACAAGCGCGTCGGCTATCTCAAGGAAATCATCCGCAATGCGCGCGCCTTCGGCTCGCCCTACGTGATCTCGGAGACCGGCACCTACAACACCGAATCCGACTGGGTGCATCACCCCAAGAACAAGACCGAGGAAGGATTCGAGGAATGCCGCAAGGTGATCTCGGAGCTTGCCCAGACGGCTTACGACCATGGGGCGGTGTTCCTGCTCGAAACCTATGTCAACAATGTCGTCGGTTCGGTCGAGGAGACGGTGAAGATGTTCGCCCAGGTCGACCATCCGGGCCTCGGCCTGCTGATGGATCCGACCAACTATTTCGAAACCCACAACATCGACCGGATGGACCAGATCCTGAACCAGGTGTTCGATACGCTGACCGACAAGATCAAGATCGCGCATGCCAAGGACGTCAAGCGTTCGGGCAGCGACAAGTCGGAAAAGCATGCCGACATCGGCGACGAGGATGCGATGGAGAGCCACACGTTCCGCGGCGTCGGCGAGATCGAGCTGCCGGCGCCCGGGCTGGGCTCGCTGAATTACGATCTCTATCTCCAGCGGCTGGCGGAAAAGCACCCAAACATCCCGGTCATCATCGAGCATCTCTCGGAAGACGACGTGCCGCGCGCGAAGAAATTCCTCGACGGGAAGTTCCGCGCCAACGGGCTGTGAGCGCCGGTTGCGCCGCCGGCGCATGGCGGCGCAACTCCAACCAAGGGAGGAATGAATGTTGAAATTCGCATTGAAAGTGGCTGCCGCGGCAACGCTGGTAGCCGGGGTCTCCTTGAGCCTGCCGGCATTCGCGCAGGACGGCCAGAAGACCTTCTATCTGCTGTCGCATGGTGGCCCTTCGGACGCGTTCTGGATCGACTGGAATGCCGGCGCGACCAAGGCCTGCGACCAGCTCAAGGTGACCTGCAAGATCTCGTTCAGCGGCGGCGACATGGCGGCGCAGAAGGAGGCTTTCAACTCGGCGCTCGCCGCCAAGCCGGACGGCATCGCTACCACCTCGGCTCAGCCCGGCCTGTGGACGGAGGAGGTGAAGGCCGCCAAGGCCGCCGGCATACCGATCGTGTTCTTCAACACCGATGATCCGGCGACCGGGCGGCAGGCCTATGTCGGGGCCGACCTCAGGGAAGCGGGCGTCATCTGGGCCAAGTATCTCGTCGACCACAAGATGGTGAAGCAGGGTGACAAGGTGTTCCTGCCGGTCGAAGTGCCGGGCGCCAGCTACCAGCAGCTCGAGACCGAGGGCATCGCCAGCGTCTTCGATCCGCTCGGCATCAAGTACGACGTGGTCGATTGCGGCACCGACCCGGCCGGCATCATCGCCAAGATGACCGACTACATGGTCGCCAACAATCCGCCGGCAATCATTGCACTGGGCGATTCCGTGGCAGCAAGCATCAAACGCGTCTTCGACGGGGCCGGTGTGTCGGCCGGCAAGGTCCCGGTCGTCGGCTGGGGCAACTCAAAGGAGACGGCCGAGGCGGTCAAGTCCGGCTTCGTCAATGCTGCGGCCTGGCAGTACCCGTCGGCGCAGGGCTTCATGCCGGTGGCGCTGCTCGGGCTTGCGGCCTCTGGCGAGCCGGTCGGCTACGACATTCACACATTCAGCCTCTACGACGCCTCGAGCGTCGAGCCGATCCTGAAACTCTACAACAAGTGACGACAATCGGCGCCCGCACCGAAATGGCGGGCGCCGGACGAAACGCATGGTCCTGACAGATATGGCAATCACAGCAGACGACGACACGCAGCGAGCGAAGGGCAGGTCTGCGCTGCTGCGTTCGCCGCAATTCTCCTCGCTCATCATCCTCATCGTGCTGCTCGTGGTTTTCGCCATCGCCGACGGCAACTTCCTGTCGCCGCTCAACATATCCAACATGATGGCGTTCCTGCCCGAGCTCGGCATCATCGCTCTCGGCATGACGCTGCTGCTGACGGCGGGCGAGTTCGATCTGTCGGTCGGCGCCGTGTTCGGCCTTGCGCCCGTCGTGGTGATGCTGCTGGTGCAGAATGGCGGTATCGACATCGGCGTCGCCCTCCTGGCCGGGCTTGTGCTGTGCATCGCGATCGGCGCCATCAACGGGCTGATCGTCACCAAGATCGGCATTTCCTCGTTCCTGGTCACGCTGTCGATGCTGCTCGTCGTGCGCGGCGCGGCGCTCTACATCACGCAGGGATTCCCCCTGAAGTCGTGGGACCAGCCCGGCTTCTTCGTCACGCTGCTTGCCGGCAGCTTCAATGTAGGCTCGTTCCGGTTCTACACCTCGCTCTGGTGGTTCATCGGCCTGTCGCTGCTGGCGATTTACATCCTGCGCTACGCCAAGCTCGGCAACTGGATCAGCGCCATCGGCAGCAACCGCAACGCAGCGGTGGCGCGCGGCGTGCCGGCCGACGCGGTCAAGATCTGGCTGTTCATCCTGACCTCGGTGGTGGCCGGGCTGGCCGGCATGATCAGCGCGTTCCGGATTTCGGCCGCCTCGCCGGTGGCCGGCACCGGCTACGAACTCGAAGTGATCGCCATGGTGGTGGTCGGCGGCACGGCGCTCACCGGCGGGCGCGGCACCATCCTCGGCACCATCGTCGGCGCGCTGATGCTGCGCGCCATCCGCAACGGCATCGTGCTGATCGGCGTGCCGGGCTTGGCATACAACATCTTCGTCGGCGTCATCATCCTCGCCATGCTCATCCTGCACGCTTTGCTGCAGAAGAACGCCGCAAGGAGCTGACGATGGAAGTGCTGCGTCTGCAAGACCTGCAAAAGTCCTTCGGCAACGTGCGTGCGCTGAAGAACGCCTCGTTCACCCTCAACGAAGGCGAGGTGGTTGCCCTGCTCGGCGACAATGGCGCCGGCAAGTCAACGCTGATCAAAGCGATCTCCGGCGTCTTCCCGGCCGACCACGGCGACATCTTCGTGCGCGGCGAGAAGGCATCGATCCGCTCGACGCGCGACGCGATGGACCTCGGCATCGAGACCATCCATCAGGACACATCGCTCGCGCCGGACCTCAGCATCGCGCGCAATCTTTTCCTGGGCCGGGAGCCGGTCAATTTCGGCTGGCTCGGCGTGTTCGCGCCGCTCGATCTCGCCAAGCTTCGCAACGCCGCCTCGGCGCTGCTGAAGCGGGTCGGCATTTCGAAAAAGCTCGATGCCGATGCACTGGTGAGCACGCTCTCGGGCGGTGAGCGGCAATCGATCGCGATCTCGCGCGCCATGCAGTTCGCCGCCAAGGTGATCATACTCGACGAGCCGACCAACAATCTTGGCGTCGAGGAAACCCACGGCGTGCTGCGCTTCGTCAAGGAGGTGCGCGACGCCGGCCACTCGGTGCTGCTCATCACCCACAACATCCACCACGTGTTCCAGGTCGCCGACCGCATCATCGTCATGCGCCGCGGCGAAATCGTCGCGGAACAGACGGTCGCCGACACCGACCTGTTGACGGTGGAAAGCATCATCACCGGCGCCGACATGTCGGCCTTGCTCAAGGAGGCGGGCAAAGTGAAGGACGTCGCATGGTAGAGCTTTACGGCAAGACGCTGTCGCGAAGGCAGGTGGCCGAGCGGTCCGGCATGCTGTCGCAGTTTGCCGGTGTGCGGCTTATGACGCTCGGCGACGGCGTGGAGCGCGGCATCCGGATGCTCGAGTTCCGCACCGGCTCCGGCCTGCGCTTCACGGCGCTGGTCGACCGGGCGCTTGATATCGCCGATTGCGACTTCCGGGGCCAGGCGATCGGCTGGCATTCGCCGAGCGGCTTTCGCCACCCCGGACTGCACGAGCATGAAGGGGAGGACGGTTTCGCCTTTGGCCGGTCGTTCTCGGGGCTGCTCGTCACCTGCGGCCTCGATCATATACTGGGCCGGCAAGACGTGCCGGCCGAAAGCTACAATTATCCCGGGCGCAAGCGGGTATTGCACTCGCTGCATGGCCGCATCGGCACCGTGCCGGCGCGGCTGACCGGCTACGGCGAGGCCTGGGACGGCGACCGCTGCGTGCTGTGGGCGGAAGGCATCGTCCAGCAGGCAACCGTGTTCGGCGAGGATCTCCATTTGCTGCGCCGCATCGAGGCCGATGTCGGCGGCAGCGAGATCCGCCTGTCGGACCGCGTCGTCAATCACGGTTTCAGCCGCACGCCGCATATGTATTTCTATCACGTCAATGTCAGCCATCCCTTGCTCGACGAGGGTTCGCGCTACCTGGCGCCGATCCGGGATGTCGTCTGGGCGGCGCACGCCGGCGAACGCTACGAGGCGCAGAAAGTCGGCTACCGAACCGTGCCGGCGCCGCAGCTGGGGTTCAGCGAGCAGGTCTGGGAGCACGAGCTTGGCTCCGATGCGGCGGGCGAGGTGCCGGTGGCCGTCGTCAATGACCACCTGGGCCTCGGCTTCGAGGTCGTTACCCGCAAGGATCAGCTGCCCTGCACCTATCAGTGGCAGAACTTCCAGGCCGGCCTATATGCGTTGGGAATCGAACCTTCGACGCATCATGTTCTGGGCAATCTCGCCGCGCGCGAACGGGGCGAGATGATCTGGCTGGACCATGGCGAAAGCCGCTCCTATGACGCCGTGTTCCGGGTGCTCGACGGTGCCGGCCAGATCGCCCAAGCGGAAGCGAGGATAGGGTCGATCGCCCGGCAGCCGCAACAGGATTACCCTGCGCCGTCGGGCGCTTTTGCGAGACTGCAGGCGTGACCGGCTTGAAACGCACGATCGGTTGCCGCGGCGGGCGGGAAGTGCGCCGGAATACGGAAGCAGGCGCGGCCCGGCCGGCCCCAGGCGGCCCTTGCGGAGCGCAGGCGGGAAAGCGGAGATGACGATGACGGCAAGCAGGAAGCGCGACTACAGCCTGGTCGGTGAAAGCACCAAGCGCGCCATTGAGACCGGATTGGCTTCGGCCGAGTGGTATCACACCGATGTCCCGCGCAAGGCGATCAAGGAGTTGATGCAACGCTCCGACGGGCCGGCGATCCGCGACACGATCATCTGGGTCGCCGCGATCCTGGTGTCGGCCGCCGGCATCGTATGGTTCTGGGCCACGTGGTGGGTGGTGCCGTTCCTGTTCGTCTATGGCGTGCTTTACGGCTCGTCCAGCGACTCGCGCTGGCACGAATGCGGCCACGGTACCGCGTTCCGGACGCGCTGGATGAACGATGTCGTCTACCAGATCTCAAGCTTCATGCTGATGCGCAACCCCGTGCAATGGCGCTGGAGCCATGCCCGCCATCACACCGATACCATCATCGTCGGCCGCGATGCCGAAATCGCCGTCATGCGCCCCCCAGATCTGCTGCGGGCGGCGCTCGCCTTCACCGGTATTCTCGATTTCCGCTATTCGCTGCCGGCGCTGGTGCGCCAGGCGTTCGGCAAGCTGTCCGATGAAGAGAAGAGCTATATCCCCGAGATGGAGCAGCACAAGGCGGTGATCGCTGCGCGCTGGCATGTCGCCATCTATGCGGCGACAGTCGGGCTGGCGCTGTTCACGTGGTCGCTGCTGCCGCTGGTGCTGATCGGCCTGCCGCGCCTCTATGGCAGCTGGCACATGGTGCTGACAGGGTTGCTGCAGCATATCGGCCTGGCCGACAACGTGGTCGACCATCGGCTGAACACCCGCACCGTCTACATGAACCCGGTCAGCCGCTTCATCTACTGGAACATGAATTATCACGTCGAACACCACATGTTCCCGATGGTGCCCTATCATGCGCTGCCGAGGCTGCACGAGCTGATCAAGCACGACCTGCCGGTAGCGAACCCGTCGATGTGGCATGCCTATCGCGAGGTCTGGCCGGTGCTGCTGAAGCAGCTGCGGTACGAGGATTTTTATCTCAAGCGCGAATTGCCGCCGACAGCCAGACCCTATCGCGGCGAATTTCACCAGGTGGATATGTCGGCGGCGGCTGAATAGCCATAGCGGATGGTGCGGGAGCCGGAGATGGCCGACTGGATTGAAGCGTGCGCGGTCGATGACATCGAGGAAGAGGATGTCATCTGCTTCGATCCTCGCGGTTTGCCGCTCGCCCGATGACGAGCTCTTCGCCACCGACGGATATTGGACCCATGAGAAGGCGCATCTAGCCGAAGGGCTGGTGATCGACGACGTCATCGAATGCCTTGAAGCACATTGGCCGCTCTGCGACCGGCCAGGTCAAGGGCGCGCCGGTCTGCGTCAAGCTCGCGATCTATCCGATGAGAATCGAGGCCGGCAAGGTGATGATCCAGATCTGACGCGTGGTAACCGGTCCAGCACCGCGTTTAGCAAACTCAGAGTGACGTTTTCCTGAGCCGAAAGAGACAGACCGTCGCCGACGGGCGCGCCATGGAGGGTAAGCGCCAGCTGACCATGCTGCGCGTGCTGGTCATGGACGTGGCCGAGGGCCGCCGACCGGGCTGAGGTCGATCGTCTCGATGCCGCCGGAGTTGTGCTGAACCCTAGATCGCGATGCGGCCCCCAGCCTGTTCACCGTGCCGGGCTAGAATTTCTTCGAGATCGGCACCGCCGACTGTTTTCTAAGTTGGGCTTTCCGGCTCCACAAGACGGGCACCGACGCCGTCATTGCAGCGCCGGCTATGCCACGGTCACCGTGCCCAGACATATGTGCTTGGCCCTTTGACCCTGATCGACGAGGTCCTGATTCACTGCTGCTTCTGCGAGGTCCTGATTCACTGCTGCTTCTGCTGATCAGCTTTGAGGTGCTGATTGTGCGGTTTGATCTGGCAGCGTTGATACTGGGCGCTACCGCGATCGAAGCGGAAGGACAGCGCCTACCGCAGCGGCAAAACGACCGCCTGAACAAGATCAGTGTGAGGGAAGGAGATGGAATTTATTGGTGCGCAGCGAGCGCGGCAAAGCTGCGCAGGTGATCGTGGCTGGAAAGCGTCGCTACAAAGGCTGTGCGTTGTCAGTTTGGAAGCCGACACGCGTCCGGCAGACGACGGTGATCTCGCTGGCTGACTGCGGCGCGGGATTATTATTGAACGACGGCAGGAAGTAGGCTCGGTGCCACGCCGTGCGTCCAGGACTCGGGTTGGAGTGGATTATGGTTCGGGGTGACCATAGCCGATCTGCGCAGCCTCGAACCTCCAGCGCTTGCCGCATGTTGGGCAGGGGTACAATTTTCACTTTCACGCTCGACCTGCTCCGCGTGTGCGTCAGGATGATGCTACACTCAAATTCTCACCACGGCTCAAGGTTCTCCTCGGCAGCGAGGCTTCATGCCGTAAGCGAGCCGCCCCGGGAAACTGATTTCAATTCCTTCGCAGCCGCAACGAGGCGCGGTCATTCCCGGCGGCTTTGATGAGCTCCATCACCTGCTCAGGCGTGATGCCGTTCTGCTGGGCAAAATGGAAGAGTTCGTTGCGTTCGTTGGACGAGACCCGGTTCCTGTCGCGAAAATCACGCTCGGTTTTGTTGTCCGTCATCATCTTCTCCTTTCAACCTCAATTCGCCGGCCCGAACCGCCCGCTGGAGCAAAACCCGAGACCGCCCAACGCGGAGGCTGATCGAGCCTCGCTAGGGCTGCTGCGAGTAGACGAAAGCTCCAACTGGCGAAAGCTGGGGGAGCTTGTCCAACGCCGGGGTGGGCTCGGTGCACGCCGTGGCATCGCTTCGGCGACTTTAACCACCCGCCCAGAACACGGATGGGAGCAGCCTCGGAAAGATCCGCCCACCAGGCAATGAAGCTACGCGAACACCGAGTTCCTCGTCCTGTAGCATCAGCAGACGCTCGTGGATGTCTTACCCGGCATTCTCGCCGGAATGATCGAAGTGGATGGCGAGGCCAAAGGCGAGCGCTCGCTCGGCGATCATATTGACAAGATGGCTTTCGCCGATCGACAGCGCCGGAACGGCCTCTTTCAACGCCTCGAGAGCGTGCCGTATCGACAAAAGACCCCGCCGCTTGCGGCTGCTCACATATTGATCGATCAGGGATTCCAGTGGCATCTGCCTGCCTCCGCTTCGGACAGGATCTCGTAGCGTGGCTGCGGAGCAACAGCATTCACATTGGTTAAGAGATGGCGGCGAACGCCATCATGCATGCCGCCAAAAACAGACGGCGGTGGGGCTGGCTGATTTACCCCGGGTTGGAGCGCTACCCTCGGGTAAGCATGGCACGACCGTCGCGCCGGGTTCGGACATTTTCGGTGCTACTGCTCCGGTACCGCGGAGGTTTGTGGATGGTTGCGTGCCGCCTCGGCGATTTCCGGAATGAATTTCGTCGCGGTGCAGCTTCGGTTTACATTGGCGCGGGCGGTAAATACCTCTTGCCCGCAGACTTGCGAAGCGAGCGCGATCGGCACGTGCACCGCCAGTGGCAACTCGGTCTCAGCCACTCCCAGATGTCTTGCAACCTGTTGCTTCACCTCCGGCCGGCCGAGCGAGACGTCAACGCCGACATCATCCTTGGCGGTCGGCGACGATCCTTGCGCCGGCAGTCGACCCTGCTTGGCTGTTTGCGACGAGTCGCCGGATTGCTGCGCGGCCTGACTTGTCTGCGCAGATGCCTCGACGCCCAAAGTCAGCGAGGCCGCCAGTCCCAAAAAAGCCCGGAGCCCCAAAGACGCAACCCGAAGTCCGAATGTGCTCATTGTCATGTTCCTCACCGTGCGGGGTTCAACCTGGCGCGCTCAGAGTTCGGTGTTGCTTCGGCCTCTTTCGAAGACAGGGATGTCTTCCTCCTCCTCATCATTGTCACCGGTTGGTATGTCCTCGGCGTAGCTGCGGGTCAGTTCCTCGGTTTCGCTTAAGCCGTCGATCGTCTCATTGGCGCCTGCCCCTTCATCATGACGACCGGTAATTTCGCTGCGGGGCCTTGCGCCGATCGGCTGGTCGACATCGTCGGCTCCCCCGAAACCTGGCTCCGCGCCGTGCCTGTCTTCGTGGCCCACGGGGCTGTCCAACACGGCGGCATCCTCCGGGCGAATGGGTTCATCATTGGCGAAGTCACTTCGTCTCGAATGCGAGGTCTCGTTTTGCTTTGGCATGTCAGGTCTCCTGTTCGTTTGGCAAATTCGACGACGCTGGTGCTTGCACGCCGGACTACCTGAGCGACGCACCCTTTAGAGCCTGCATCGACGACCGCTTGAAGGTTGCAGCGTCCCTGGGGGCGGAGGCAGTGCCAGAGGGTTGGCACAGACTCCACAGCAACGCGAAGAACCAACGTCGTGGCCAGATCCACTCAGCCCTGAGAACCGCTCTTGCTCAGTTGCTGGGCATGTTTGAAATGCTGCCGGATGAGCCGGCGCGGTCTTTTTCGCATGGGCCGCCAAATGATTTTCCTGACCGTTTTCCGCATAGGAGGTCATCAGCGTCAGGGCTTACTGGTGCGCTGCAACCTGGGCGTCGACGTAGGCGTTATCGAACGCCCCGCTGCTGTCGTTGCTCAATGCTTCCAATTGGGCAGCATGCTTGCTTGTCATCTCCGGTGCCACTGCGACGTCGTCCTTCTTTGCCGCCGCAATGAGCCGCTTGGAAGAATTCGTGTGGTCCTTGATCATCATGCGAGCGAATTCCTTCACTCGTGATGTCTTCGATTTCCGCAGCGCCAACTCACTCGACTGGATCTCGAACATGTCTGAACTCGCAGCTGCTTTGACAAATTCCTGCGGGGACGTCGTCGCGGTCTGAGCCATTGCCCCCGGGCTGATGAGACCGATGGCGATCGCAGCCAAAAGCACTTTGACGAAATACATGTTGTGCTCCCAACACGGCCGAGCTGCCGTTGTTCCCCTTTTTGTGACAATAAATACCGGGCGGCAGGCGTAGACCCCGAATGGCTCCTGCTCAGCGCTTTGATCATAGATCCGGCCGTATTGCAGGACCGGTGACTGCGCGGAGCTCAGCGCGGTTCTCCGACAAGGCACTATGATCGCAGAGCAGCCGACCGACTTCGTAAGCCCAGTGGATGCGCAGGAGTGCGCTGTTTGCCGACCCGTCGCCGTGGGTCACGCGTCGTGGCAGACCTGTCCGACAGGTCCATGAAAACTTCTGCAAAACTGCGATGATGATGGGCAAATAGGCCCAGCACCTAGCTTAGTATAATACGCGCCCGCTGGCCCGGCCGGCCGGCTTTTCGTTTGCCCTCGGAACCTGGTCAATTCGCACAGTTGCTCCCCTGCGATGGCGCGGGCCGCCTCGAATCTGAAATTCTGTCAATCGCCCGATGCGGCTGCTGCCCTCCCTGCCGCGAGCCGGAATGCATAACGATTGCGGATGTGGCTGTTAAAATAGACGCCCTTGGCAAAGGCAGCTTTGAACGCGGCAACGGCCTCAGCAGGTACGTCCAAAAACTCGTAATGCTTCCCGCTCGCTACAAACCAAACCGAGAGAACCCTGGTGTTCGGGTCATAGTCGAACTTGCGTATCGAAGTCGACGGCATGGTATGCCATCCAAACTCAGCTAGCCGGGTTGGATCGCCAGCTACAGGCTGAAACAGTATTCGAAGACGTGCCCGCGCTTCTCGTCGGCAACCCTGATCCAAATGGGTTCGCTGGTGCGCAGGGTGACGTCGCGCTCCGTCGCTTCCCGCGCCGCCCTGATCGGCGTTGTCGCGTGCACGATGTGGGTAGCCGTCACGGTATCGCCATCCATTTCCTCAACGTGGTATTTCGGCACTTGTGTTCCTAAGCGTCTAGTTCGAGAGGCTGATCGTGATCCGGATCGGCATGATAAGCGACCTGGCGAAAATCGCGCATATCGATCTGTTGCCCGCAAACAGGGCAAGGGAGGAAATGCGCGAGTTCGCTCGCGGGCGGGCCTTCATGTCGGTGCCCAGTTATTGGTCTGCCGAGATCCGATAGCCTGGTCATTATTTCCGCAGAGCCTTCGCTTCGCGCTCCAGCGTTTCGCGTTGGTTGCCGTGCTTCGCGATCAATTCCTTGACCTGCTGCGGGGTGATCCCGGCCTTGGCTGCGAAATACTCGACTTCATAATCCTCATCGGCCGAGACCCGGTCCCGATCGCGAAAGTCCCGCTTGCTCTTGTCGTCGGCCATATCGATTCCTCCTTCGCTCATCCCGCAACGCCGAGTTGACGTGTTTGTTGCACCCAAGAGGCTGATTTCCGGTTTCGGAACTATTTTAGCTCAAATTTATTGAATCGCCGGAGGGCGGATCAGTGCATGCGTTTGAAGTTCATCGAGCCGTTGATGCCGACCCTTGTGGAGAACCCTCCCGAGGGTGAAGGCTGGACCCACGAGGTCAAGTTCGACGGCTACCGATCGCAGATGATCATCGATGAAGACGGCACACGCATTTATACGCGCAACGGCCACGACTGGACTGCGAAATATCGCGACCTGGTGGGGGAGGCAAAGAGTCTTGGTGCCGAAAGCGCGATTGTCGACGGTGAGATCATCGTCTTGAACGAAGCTGGCCTTTCGGACTTCGGCGATCTGCGCAAAGCGATCACCCGCCGACAGCAAGACCTCTATTTCGTCGCCTTCGATCTATTGCACCTCAATGGGCACGATCTGCGCGACATGGCGCTTGAGGTGCGGCGCGAGATCCTGGCCAGCATGATCAAGCCCGGGCGGCGTATTCAGTTCAGCGAGCCTCTGCCCGGCGAAGCCAAGGCGATCCTTCACTTGCTCGACCAAGCCGGACTTGAAGGCATGGTGTCGAAGCGGAAGGACAGCAAATACCGCAGCGGTCCGTCAGCCAACTGGCTGAAGGCCAAGTGCTATGCGATCGACGAGTTCGATCTGCTCGGCGTCGAGCGTGAAGCGGGCAAGCCGGCTTTCGCTCTCATGGCCGAGCGGGGCACAGGGCGCTATGTCGGCAGCGCGTTCGTCACCTTGAACCGGGAAATGCGCGAGAGGCTATGGAAACGCGTCCAAGAGCACCCAGGCACGGCGCCCAAGGGCGTCATGAAGCGGCCTGCGACGCAATGGGTCAAGCCGGGGCTGATCGGCCGCGTAAAGCACCTGCGCGGCGAGGATGACCTGCGCCACGCCTCACTGCAGGACTTCCGAGAGGATGACACAGATGGCCGTGGCTAGGAAAGATCAGGAGCGCGCCACCTACGCCTGGATGTACGCCCAAGCGAGCAAGGATGGCAAGGAGACGTGCGGTGCCAGCCTACTGGGGAGAGCATGCCGACGCGTGGCTGCAGGGCTTTGACGGTGAGCCGGTGGCCGCCTTCGGCAAGACCAAGACTGTCAACGACGAAATGGAAGCCGAGGTCGACGAAGCTGCCGTCGAGCGCCCTGCTGGAACCTAAGCGCTGGATCGAGCTTAGGCTTCATGAGCACACGCGGCGTCAAGTCTCGATCGCTGGATCGGCAACAATTTCCCCGAAACGGCTAAAACCGACGCCGTTTCGGTAAGTGAGTACATACACAAATTGTATGCCGACGCTAAAGCCTTGACGATCGAGCGCGAAGAGATCGACGAAGAGGTTGATAGCCTATATCGGACGCTGGTCGATGCCGTCGTGCACTTTGCCCCAGGTGTTTCCGAATGAGCAAGCCGGCCGTCCTATTTTTGAACCAATGGATAAAAAAACACGATCTATCCGACGCCGGTGCGCCGAAAGAGCGAGCGGAGATCGAGCAGCTCGCAAAGCGCCTAATCGCCGACGCAGAGGCTGAGGGGATTGCGGAAAGCGAGCTGACCGAGGCGTTCGACGACAAGGAGGTCGACAGCCTTTATCGTACCCTCCTCGATGTTAATTCTGGGATACCGGAATGAGTGTTCCCGGCCTGAAGGTTCCGGACAGTTTGGGTGGCCGAGCAGTTGCCCACTGTGGCGAGGGGCGATCCGATCGCCACCAGCGAGTTGGCATAAGGTTCTCATGTAAGTGCGGGCGGCCGATTTGAATTCGGCCAACTGTGGCAGAAAAACAACTGCATCAATCGGCGCGCTCTGCTACCAAAAAGGTTAGTTACAGGAGATCACCTATGAAGAAGCTGCTTCTTGGTCTGTCGTTGTCTCTGCTGGCTTCGTCGGCGTATGCTGCCGATGCCATCGTTGCAGAAGCCGCGCCGGTCTTTAGCTGGACGGGTGGGTATGTCGGCCTACAGGCAGGCTATGCTTGGGGGAATGGCAACATAGACGAAATCGGTGGGCCGGGCTTTGTCGACACAGATCCCGACGGGTTCCTTGGTGGCGTCTACGCCGGTTACAACTATCAGATGTCCAATAACATTGTGATTGGCGCGGAGCTGGACGTCGTATATGCGAATGTTGATGGCAGCGGCCAAGTCTTCAGCGCTCCTGGTATCCCGATCCCGGGCGGCATCGCCACCGAAGAACTCAACTGGAGTGCGGCGGCAAGACTGCGCCTAGGATATGCCGTTGATCGCTTTCTTCCTTATATTGCGGGTGGCGTTGCGTTTGGCGATGTCGACATAAGTAATAATGGAGGCGGACCTTCGTTCGGAGATACATTCACAGGATGGACGATAGGCGTGGGCTTGGATTATGCCATGACCGACAATCTGCTGCTGCGAGGCGAGTATCGCTATACCGACTTCGGTACAGAATCCTTTGGTGGTCTGGTCAATGCCGACGTTGATCTGAAGACCAACGAGGTTCGCTTCGGCATCGCCTACAAGTTCTAATCCCTGATGTCATAATAGCCTGTCGCTCACCGCGACGGGCTTTTTTGTGCAAGAACCGTTTGCGGCGATCCCCTCAACGGAGTTCGCTACCATGGTCAAGACGAAAACCCCTCACAACACGTTTCGCAGGAACAGCTCGCCCGCTTCAAGATCGAGGCGGAACGGCTGCACAAGGCAATCGTCGGCCCGATTGTCGCCGATCTGCGACAATCACCAGGCCGTGCAGGATCCGCATGAAGTGCTGCTCAAGAACGTGAACAATCACCGACAGGGATGCGCTATCCGATGGCCTCTTACAGGTCCGGCGTCGCTGCCTAGTGCTGGATAGGTGGAGTCCCGAGACCGGGGAAGGGCAGCACGTTGCCGCCCGTCCCCCGCCGGCGGCGCAGTTCAACCTCTCGATAGACGAGGATGCCCATCACCATTTCCGCGCTGGCGATTTCCGATCTCGATGGCAACGACTTGAGCTATTGGTGCAGTTGTCGCGTTTCCATGGTCGCAATGTGGCCGGCGATGGCTTCGATGCTATCGCCCAAATTCGCCAGTAACCCTGCGGACCTCTGCATAGGCTTGCTCTACAGCCGCGAAAACGTGTTGAGATGCAGACGCGACCTTTGGCCTTCTGCAAAGGCCACGGCATAGGATTCGAGCTTGAATGATCGGGTGAGTTCCTGGTCTTCCTCGATCACGCGGACAAACCACTCGCCACAGGGTTTGCCAACTTCGACACAAGGGCGTGCTTTGCGAATTGGAATTATGTCAGCCATGGCGTTGCCTCCCAGCAAATCAGGCCAAGCGGAGATTAACGTCGTAAGCGGCCTACAACAAGAAAAGATTGGGCAGCAATACGAAGCTGAGGTGTGGGCCACAAATGGCCGGCGCCATGGGTTGGGGAACCTGGGTGGGCACCGGCCAAGAGCGGACAGGTCCGCCGCGATGCATACATCGCCGATTGGTGCCGCGGTGGTAATGGTGTGATCGCGGAAGCTACGCTTTAGCCTTAGCCGTCGGCCTTGCCTTGCCCGTTGCAGTTGCCGTGGGCTGCGGTGCCTTCCTACCCAGACCGATCGACTTCGCCATGGCAGACCGTGAGGCCGCATAGTTGGGAGCGACCATCGGATAAGTGGATGGCAAGTTCCACTTCGTTCGATACGCGTCAGGAGTGAGACCGAAATCCACGCGCAGATGTCGCCGAAGGGTTTTGAACCGCTTACCATCTTCAAGACAGATGATGTAATCGGGAAATACTGACCTTTTTGGATTTACCGCAGGCACTGGTTCTTCGGTCGCGGCAGCCACGCGATGGCCAATCCCAGACAGCGACCCGTGCACTGAGGCTATCAGGTCCGCCAAGCCCGCGACCGGCACGGGATTGTTGCTGACGTACGCGGATACCACATCCGCCGTGAGGTCTACCAGTTCAGCGGCGTGGTCGGGGGCGTCGGTCATGGTGTGAGTCCTCGAATTTGAGAACGATCTATTATAGCTGCTGCCGCAGCTGCGCAACTCGAGGCCCGATGATGGGCCGCTTCCCTCGTAAGCACCAATCCTGTTGAGCCTGTGTTTGCCGATGGGGAAAGGACCATCGGAAGCAGTGCCAGACTTATCACAGGTTAAGTCGGTCCGGTGTTTATGATATAAGGTCGGGCATCATTCGCGTTCTGCTGGCCGCGGGTGACTGAGAGACCATAGCGCTCCCGCCCAAACGGAGAGCCGACATGCTTTATCAAAGCCCCTTAACCGCCAAGTTCCATCGTGCCTTCACCCTCACGTCAGGTGAGCGTCAAGCTCTCGACGCGGTAAGAATAAGGATCGTTGCGATTGGCGCAAACCAGAACTTGGTCCGGGAAGGCGACCAGCCGTCCCGGTGCATAATGGTCCTGGCTGGCTTAGCCAGCACCTCGAAGGTAACAGGAGACGGGAAGCGTCAGGTCACTGCTTATCATGTGCCTGGCGACATGCCCGATCTGTTGAGCCTGCACCTCGATCTGTTGGATAGCGACGTTCGAACGGTGAGCGCTTGCAGTGTTGGCTTCATAGATCACTCGGCTATCCGGCTGCTCTGCGAACGCCACCCCAGGCTGGCGGCAAATCTTTGGCGAACGACACTGGTTGATGCATCGATTTTTCGCGAATGGGTGGTCAATGTCGGGAAGCGCCAAGCGCTTGGCCGAGTGGCCCACCTTCTCTGTGAAATCATGCTACGTATGGAAGATGCCGGACTTGCGTCCGATCAAACCTGCGCTTTTGGTGTGACTCAAGCTGACCTTGGCGAGGCGACAGGGCTGTCGGCAGTCCACATCAACCGCACGCTCAAGTCTCTTCGGGAGAAGCACCTTACATCACTTGTGAATGGCCAATTGACCATCCATGATTGGGAAGGACTGGCCTTTCTTGCTGAGTTCCGGCACGATTACCTGCACTCAGCAAGGAACAATAAAACGGCCGAGTTCATGTCAATGCACTGATTGCTCCAGGGAAAAATCGCCAGAAATGCGGATTGGCTCCAAGGGTAGCCGGACCACTTGTTGGCCTTCGCTGGCCATCAGCGGTGCGATCGCCCCCCAACATGGTCAATGCTTTGATGGCGCGTCGAAGCGTTAGCGCAAGGGGTTCACTTGCGCGCAGAGTGCATTCGGATGCTTACCGGCCCACATGGGCGTTGACTGTCCGTATGGCCGTCTGCGTAGCACCATCCATCCCCTCAACGTGATACTTCGGCACTACAGGGTTTCCACCTCTCTTCATGGCTTTCGATTGGCCGCGCGATCGAAATTTGTGGGCTCAGCCGCATCAATTCGAGCCCCGCTATTGGCTAGCGACTGTGGAAGAGGTTCCTGGGGCACACCATGCCGGCGCCCAAGGGAATAAATCTCGGCGACGCAATGGGTCAAGCCCGGGGCTCATGCGTCGCTGCAGATTTCGGGAGGACGGCGGATATTCGCTTTTCTCCGACCGAAAGCGTGCCAAGGGACGTCGCCAGCTAAACAGCAACCGGCGTTGACGCTTGAGAGCGCCTGGCAGCGTTCACGGTGGCCTGTATGGGCGCTCGACATTTCGCGAGTGGCATGTGTTGCGAGCTTGTTGCAGATCATGTTCGCACCATGCAACGGCAAAACGCCTCATCGAGCGCAATGGAAAAGCCGCATTGTCAGTTCCGGCGAGCGAGCGCTTTTCTGCACGAGTTGTGACAGGGGAGGGCCTGTCAGGCTTGGAATTCACAAGCTGCAACGCAATTGAGGAAGAAGCCGAAAGGGTGCAAGACCAGATCGATTTCTTGCAGCCAAACTCGGCTCTGGTGTGGTTCAATCCTGTTTGCATCATCGCGGATCAGCGGTCGGACTGTCGAGAACTGAACTGCGCGATCTCAGCCGGTGGGCTTCGAACCAAAACATGCGGACCACCGCGGACGGGGACAGTCGGTCCCGCGTCCCGTCCTGCGGCCGGCGCTATGCTGACGCTCCTACGGCTGTCCTGTTCACCGCCCGCGGCGTGGGGCGAATTTCCTCCGTCCTGCGCGTGACAATTGTCCGCTGTTGCGGCCGCGCGCAGGACTGCGGCTTATGCGCCGTTCTTCCTTGAGCGCCGACGGTCGCCGGCGCGGTGCTTGGGCATGGAACCGAATCCCAGGCAGCGTATTGACATGTATCCGAGTTCCTCATGTCCGAGTAGACGGCACTCTCAACAAAAGGCGCAAACGGCCCAGAGACTCGGCCAATCTCGATCCGGCAACGAGATCGCCGCTGCTGTCGGCGTCAAGCTGACGCATCCGGACAAGGTCATGTATCCAGGCACCAAGGTGACCAAATCCACGCTCGCCGCCTACTACGCAGTGGTCGCCGAGAAGATGCTGCCGCACATTCAGGATCGGCCGCTGTCGCTGGTGCGCGATACTCACGGCGACCTGCAGCAGACCTTCTTTCAGAAGCACAACCTGCCAGGCGTGCCCAGGGCCATCCATGATGGCCACTTGGAGAAGGTGTCCGGTAAGGAAAGCCGCATCTCGTGGTCGATGACTTGGCTGGGCTGATCGCGGGCGTCCAGACGAACGTGCTCGAATTCCACATCTGGGGAAGCCGTCGCCAGCAGCCGGATCTGCCGCACCGCATGATCTTCGACATCGACCCCGACAGGGCTTGGGCTTTGCTGCCGTCAAGCAGGCAGCCCTCGACATTCGGAGCATTCTGGAAGCGCTTGGAATGCAGTCGTGGCCGTTGCTGTCCGGCGGCAAGGGCGTTCATGTGGTCGTCCTGCTCCTCCCGGAGGCAGACTGGGACGAGGTCAAGAGCTTCTGCCAGGACTTCGCCGAACTGCTGGCCCGTACAGATCCGTCGCGCTTCGTCGCCAATATGAGCAAGGCGAAGCGCAAGGGCCGAATGTTTCTCGATTACCTGCGCAACGGCCAGGGCTCCACTGCAATCTGCCCCTGGTCGACTCGGGCACGCGCGGGGGCGTCGTGCGCGGTGCCTGTCAGCTGGGATGAGTTGCCCACCTGCGAAAAACGCCAACGGCTTCGATGTCTTCGCCGCCGCCGCGCGGGCTCAGTTGCGCGAAGCCTGGGAAGGTTATTTCGACGTCGCACAAACGCTTACCGACCGCATTCGGCACGCAGTCCGGCAGCAATAACCATAGGTCAGCGACACTACTGATTGGCGCGGACCGCCTTTGCCCCAAGTCCGGGAGCGTCCCCCTTCGAGGCCTGGGCTAGCCTCTAGAGCGAGAGTACGGACCGGTTTGCCGTGACGGGTTGAGAGCTGGAGGAGAGGCCTCCGGCGCCCGTCGCGGAGAAACCCGATGTCCAGACATTACGCTCGCGCCGGCGCCGACCGGGCAAGCCTCTATGATGACATCACCAACAAGATCATCGCCGAGCTGGAGGCTGGGCGCTTTCCCTGGGTGCCCTGGGGCACGGCGGCGGCGCAAGCACCCCTCGCCATGCCGGCCAATGCCGCCTCTGGCCGTGCCTATTCGGGGATCAACGTGCTGATCCTGTGGGGTGCGGTCGTCGAGCATGGCTTTCCCGTCCAGGGCTGGCTGACTTTCCGCCAGGCGCTATCGCTGGGCGGCCATGTCCGCAAGGGCGAACACGGGACCACCGTCGTCTATTCTGACCGCTTCATCCCTGACGACGAGAAGAAACGCGCGCGGGAGACCGGCGAGGCAGCACGGGCCATACAGTTTCTGAAGCGCTTCACCGTCTTCAACGTCGCGCAATGCGAAAATCTGCCCGACGATCTGGCGGTGTTTCCGCCCGCACCAGAGCCCGGACTGATCGAACCGGCCGTCGAGGCACTGATCAAGGCGACAGGGATCGATTTCCGCATCGGCGGCAATAGCGCCTATTATGTGCCGGCGCACGACTACGTGCAGGTGCCGCCTCCGCAGGCGTATTTCGAGACCATTGACTGGCACCGCACCGCCCTGCACGAGCTTGGCCATGCGACCGGCCATCCCTCCCGCGTCGGCCGTGACCTCGGCGGCGCCTTCGGCACAAAGCGATATGCTTTCGAGGAACTGGTCGCCGAAATGAACGCAGCCTTCTGCTGCGCCTCGCGAGGTATTGCGCCGACCGTGCGCCACGCCGATTACCTGGCCTCCTGGCTCGACGTCCTGCGCGAAGACAACCGAGCCATCGTGCGTGCCGCCTCCCAAGCCAGCAAGGCAGCCGACTGGTTGCTCGCCTTCCTTCCGCAACCCGACAACGGAACCAGGGCAGGGCCCGCCAGCGTCGATGAGGTCGAAATCGAGAAGAGGGCGGCATGATCGCTCTCACCGAGGAACTGCGCGTGCCTGCTCGCCAATAGCCGCGATCGCGACGCCGAACACGTACGGGTGGTGAAGCTCTTCAAATCAACTCGGCGAAGGAATTGGCTCGCAACCGCGCTCGAGATGACGTCGATCCGGCTGCCTTTCGGCATCGGCATCGAGCGGGACATGCTCTTTGGCACCGACCTGCCGATTTCCGTCTGGGCAGAGGCGGTCCGCCGGGGCGGAAACCTTCGCGACGCCGAACGCAACTCGACCATGCCGGCCAATCTGGCCGAGACGGCGAGTGAGATCTCAGCTTGTAATCCGCAAGCCGCAGATGCGCAGTCGTGTCTGCGGCCCTGTCCCCACCTCTGGATCTTCGGTGCGGCTCAGTCCTCAGAGTGAGAGGGCTGCGCCCGTCTTTTTTGACGGGTTTGGAGGACGAGAGAGTTTCGGCCGCCCGTCGCGGAGATAGTCCACATGGCTACGCCCAAGCAGAAGATCACCCTCAACGCTTCACGTGACATCCCCTTCAACAAGCTGATGCTGAGCCAGTCCAATGTCCGGCGCATCAAGCGCGGGGAAACCATAGAGGACCTCGCCGCGTCGATCGCTCGGCGCGGCCTGCTCCAGAGCCTCAACGTCCGGCCAGTGTTGGACGGCGAGGGCAACGAGACCGGCATGTTTGAGGTGCCGGCTGGCGGGCGCCGCTATCGCGCGCTGGAACTGCTGGTCAAGCAGAAGCGCATGAGCAAGACCGAGCCAGTTCCCTGCGTCATAAGCGACGCCCACAGCGCGGTCCCGATCGAGGAGGACTCGCTGGCCGAGAATTTTCAGCGCGAAGATTTACATCCGCTCGACATGTTTCGCGCCTTCCAGACACTTCATGACCAGGGCGCGAGCCATGAGGAGATTGCCGCACGCTTCTTCGTCTCCGCAACATTCGTGCAGCAGCGCCTCAGGCTGGCCAGGGTTTCGGCCAAGCTGCAGGAGATTTACGAGCAGGATGGCATGAAGCTCGAGCAGCTCATGGCGTTCACCGTGACCGACGATCACGCCCGTCAGGAGCAGGTCTGGGAGGCGCTCGAAAACTCCTGGTCGAAGGAGCCGCAGCAGATCCGGCGCCTGCTGACGGTGAGGGCGCTCGTGGCGATAGGATTGGGCATCAGCTTTCTTCCAGGCTATCTCGCCCATCAGCTCGATCTGGTGCGGGTACTCCCCGAACTGCGTTCACCGTTTACCGGCCTATTCTTTGCTTATCCGGCACAGAAGTGGGCGCAACGACACCGGTCGCACCTGGTGCAGATGTTCGACAGCTCCGTGGTGCGCGGTCATGTCTCGGCGGTAGGGGCAAAAGGGCCTAGGCGATAAGATAGGTATTGCCCTGCGGAATCGGGTGGGATTCTAACTGCGATCACACACGAATTGCTTGCAGACGACGGTTGGGCCGAGACGATTGAGCTTCTCGGCGGCGAAGATTTGCTTACGCGGAGCGCCCGCGAGACGAAGGCGTTCCTGCGTCCGCAGGGCGTTCAATCGGCGCCCGATTTGTTGCGCCTGACGCGCGGCGGCTTCTCGACCAAAATCCATCTGAAGACACCTAACGCGTTCATTGGACAGCGACCCATTACTTGGCCCGCCGGCTCATGTTGGCGGGCTTTTTTGCGTCAGTCGGGAACAACCTCGCTCTGAGGCTGTTCGGTCACACCCGGCTCGTTCTTCAGCGATTCCTGCCGGTGACCAAGATGTCCTCTCCACTCGTCATGGTCGGCCCGCGCAGCCTCGGAAGCAGGCGCGGGCCTCATTCGCCGTCATTGCTGTGTGCTCGGTGCGCAACCGCTTCTTTGAATGCGCGTGCTGCTGCATCGCAAGCGACACGTGAGGAGCCGTTCACGGACAGGATGATTTCGGCTGCCTTCACGGTCAAACCGTGTTTTTCGGCGAACTCTGCGGCTGTGTATGCGAGTTTTGTTTTTTCGCTACTCCGCATTTCTGACTCCATAGATCTCTTGCGCCTCGTGCAAGCTCTGTCGGGCCTGTTGCAGTGATCGATGCAAGTTCGCCAGCAATTCGTCGGCGTCGGCCGTCGGACTGCCTTCGTGATCCAGTAAGCCGACGATAATATCCTGCTTGGAAACGATGCTCTCGTTGTGAACGAGTTGGCCCATAAAATATATGAGCCGGCTCTGTGCCGGTGTGGGCATGGGCCTTCTCCCTGGTCGGGCGAAAGCCTGATGATCGCTCCCAAGCGCCTCGTGCCTGTTTGTTTTTGATTTTTCGAGGCGACCGCAGCAGTGTGCGCTCGTTAGCAGGCCATGGCAACCGGCCAGGCAATTGCAGCATCCACGCTGCGCACGCCGCCCTGACCGCGCGTGCCGGCCCCTGGCGTCGCTCGGCCGCTACTTCAGTGTTTCCGGTTGACAATCGTGGTCGGCGCACCGCATTTTCGCATTGAGGGACAAACGTGGGGAACCCTGCATGAAGAAGCCTTATCAGAAGCCGGAACTAAAGAAGCGCGAGAAGCTCTCGGCCGTAACGGCTGTGTGCACGCCATCAACCTGCACCGATGAGTGAGAACCTTTAGGCCCAAGGCGCTTTGCCGAAATTCGCTAGAGAGGGACTGCAGTGAAGAAAGAATACAGCAAGCCAGTACTGACCAAACGTGGGCGTCTCAGCGCAGTGACGGCGCAATTGGCACCCAGTGTTGAACCCAGAGGAGCCTAGGCAAACCCCTGCAACAAAGCCAGTTGGCTTCGGCGGCGGGCTTTTCCGCTTCCAGGCGCCGAAACTTATCTTCGCGTGCCTGTCACAACGAGCCATGCGGTTTCCGTGCTCGGTCTCCGCACTTCAGGATCGCTGAACCCTGCGTCTCGCAAGGCAGCAATCACCTCATCCGGCTCGCGAGCTGTGAAAATGTCGGCCGGCATGTTCATCCGGTCCATATGCGCCTTCGGGAGGAAGCCAAGCACGACGCGACCGCCTGGTTTAAGGACGCGAGCGAGCTCTGCGGATCCAGCTCTAAGGCTTTGCCAGAAGTACACTGTGTGGACGCTGAGAGCCTTGTCGAATGTGCTATCCGGCAAGGGCAAGTCCTCGACTAGCCCGACTCGGAACTCGGCTCGTCCGGCGCGCACTGCATCGGCGAACCGGTGGGAGGCAGCGTTCACGACATCCTGCGAGCGATCAACACCGCAAACGAATGCTGCCCCGCGCAGAAGTTGCGGCAGTAAAACTGCGCCGCCGAAACCGACCTCCATGGCAGGCAGCAACACTGTCAGCATGAACGGCAACGCCAAGGTGACGCTGAGCGCGCCTACCTCCGGAGCCTATTCCGGCGTGCTGTTCTACGGCGACAGGACCGGGACTGCGGCGCAGAGCACCTTCAATGGCACAGCGGACTCGCTTTTGACCGGCGCCATCTATTTTCCCAGGCAGCAGGTCAACTATCTTGGCAACTTCTCGGGGAACGGTGGCTGCACTCAGGTCGTCGCCGACACCATCCAGTGGTCAGGCAGTACGACGATCAAGCAGAACTGCACCAGTCTAGGGATGGAAGACATTCCGGCGACGCAGTCCGTTCAGCTCGTCGAGTAGCCGGATGGGTGGGCGGACCTTGCGCATTGTCCGGGACAAATCCGGGATAGCTGCCGTGGAGTTTTCCATGTTGCTGCCGGTCTTGTGCCTCGTTTGCCTCGGCATCGCCGACGGCTGGTCCTACGTGACGAGTTACCTGCAGATGCGCGCGGGCGTTAAAACCGCGGCCAATCTCGTAATGGCCGGCGCGTCCAATGACACGGGAACGCAGGCGGTCGCGCTTTCGAGCTGGAACGACAAGCCCGAGGACGCCGCCGTCGTGCTGATCCGCTCCTATTTGTGCGGCGCCACGGTCGTGGATGAGACCACCATCTGCGGCGGAACAAAGCTGCCGACTGTCTTCGTCCAGATAACGGCCACGGGCACCTGGGTGCCCCCGTTCAACTTCGGTGTTTTCCCGGACCCGCGCGCGATCAGCCATCAGGAGGTGATCCGTGTCCGCTGAAAGGATCGGATCCAGGTGGCGCCGTGACTGCTCCGGCGCAGCCGGGCTGGAATTCGCCTTGATCGCGCCTTTCCTGGTGATGCTTTTGTTCGGAATCTTCGCCTTCGGCTGGGCCATGAATGCCGTGTCGACCGTCCGCTATACACTGGAAACCTCTTCTCGGGCGCTGCAGCTGAACAACACGCTTTCGCAGAGCGACATCCAGGCCATCGCCACGCAGAAATTGGTGAACCTGGGTCTGCAGAACGTCATTGTGACGATCGCGATCGACCCTGCCAGCGGCGGCTTCAAGATGGCGCATCTGACCGCGAGCTATGCCTTCGTCATCGCTTTCCCGTATTTCGACCAGCATCCGATAAATTACGCCACGACCGTCACGGTGCCTCTGGTTGCTAGCTAGGCGTACGACCGGCTTTCGTTGAGTTGGCGGCCCTGTATTCAGCTTCCCAAGGCAATGCGTCGAAGTCGGGCTTGTGCCCCGCTTCACGGTAGGCGGCCTGAGTGAGGAAACCTGCTTTGTCCCGCTCCACAACGCAAACAAATGGCGGAGTGCCCGGGCACCTATAAACGCCTACAGCTTTTTCCATGCAACAGGTGTGCTACGGGTGCTCGGAGATGTCGTCCTTCATTACGATGACAGAACAAGAGCGAGGACAGCAGCGGCCCGGCATCACTGAAAGGGTGCGGGTTGGTAAAATTCGTACAACTCTTTTCATTGCGGAGAGAGTTTCGGCGAGCTTATTAATGTGTCGTTTGCCATTGCCTTTTCTGGGAGGCTGCGATGGTTGCAACGCCCATAGATATCGCTCGAGCGGCCACTACGGCCACCTTGCTGATGCGCCAGAAGTCCATGGCGGAACCCGCCACATTTCGCCGGGACATGGATCGATCGCGCAGGGCCATCCGAGCCTCACGCGAGCTTCTGAAGCGCCTTGGTCAACGTCGTCGCGACGTGGCGCTAGGCTGGGAAGATGCCGACCCGTCTACTGTTGCCGTCTCCGCCTTTCAAGCCGACGTTCTCCGATGTGCATTCCGAGCCCTAGTAGGGGAAACGGGTACGCCTGAGTGTCAATGGCGCGATTTAGCCAAGGCCCTGGTGCGCGATTTCACTGGGTGCGAGCTGATCGAAACTGGCTTGGTGGATTGGATCGTCAGCAAGTAGCCGCTGCCCGCCAGCGGCCCAGCAGCGGTCTGCGGGGACTTTGCAGCGGACGCGCTGGGCCTGACCGGTGGGGCGGTGTGGTATCCGCCGGCTGGCGAACATATGCGCCTCCTGCCAACGCCAGCGAAACATCCAAACGAACGAGGCGATCTAACCGCGATCTCGCCATCCAAGGCCAACACATAGGCCGATAGCAAAGGCCTATAATCGCTGAGAGAACGAAAATGGCCGACGCCATGGTTGGGGAACCCGGGTGGGTAGGCGCCGGCCACAAGCGGAACAAGCCCGCCGCGCCACACACATGGCTGATTTGTCATCACGTGGTTATGGTGTTCGCGCAGGGCTGCACCAGCGGAACTTAGTAAACGCCGCTTGGTAAGCGATCCTCGACGCGATCGTTCATCGCCACGACGACTTGGGAAACTTGACGGCTGCAGCCTTCTGCCATGTCAAGCTCAAGTCGTTAACAGCGGCCGCCCGGTCATGAGCAGGCATGCGCCCATCCTAGCATATCGCGCTGCCGGTATCGCAAGGCGCCGGCAGCAAGGGGAGGCGACCAGAGCCGATGTGAAGGGACTAGGCAGCTAATATTCGCTTGCGCTAATTTAAAAGTGCCGTAACGTCATGCTCAGCCTTTTGCGGAGGCGCAACGGTGGGGAAGTATGATGAGAGTTGCTGCGTTTTGTGCGGCGATCGTGATCGCTGGGACTGGTGTCGCTGTTGCCAAGGAGAAGAAGGTGGTGGTGAATGACGCCACGGACCTTTGCTCTACGAAGCAGTCGGCCAAGAAGCAGGTGTTCGAGCTGGACTGCAGGCCGACCGGAACCGCCAAATTGCCGGCCGATGGAACGCCGGAAAAGCCGCGCCTCGGATACGACACCGATCCGTGGCTGGTTAAAGGCCTTTAGAGACTAGCCGCTGGCAATACAGCGCGGCTAAGGGGAATGTGCGCTGGCGGTGAAGCCTTCTTTGTTCTCTCATCGGTGGAACATTGTCGCCTGGAAACGCTTCGGACGGTGCACTGCCCCATCAGTGCAACGTTCCCTTCCTTGTTTGCACTGGCCGGCTGCCGAAAGGTGGCCGGCTTTTTTGTATATAACCGCGACCTGATGTTTGGGATTGTTGATGGACAGCCGCGAGTGGCCGCTGCTGGCCTAGCGTCTAGGATTGGAATATGTAGAGGCGAGATCACCAAGGCAGGGATGACCAGACTAAACAGCGGTTTCGTCTTTTAGCCGCGACGCCGGCGATAATTGAATTCAGAAGGGCGTCGGCCCGGCTGCACAGCTGGGCCAAGGCTGGAAAGAGTTCCGCTCCCGCCCAGCACGATACGCATCGCACCTGGGCGCAAGCGTTACCAATGGCTCGCCTATTCCGCCGCGCCTTTTCGGCAGGAAACCCTCGGCCTCATCACAATGGAGGGCGACATTCGCAGCGCCCTATGGAACCATCCAGAGTGACATAGGCTGTTTCATGGAACTTCCTGATAACATCAGGAGGCCTGTTAAGCATGCCAGTTGTTCGCGCTCGTAGCTCAGATGCAGGTTGGAGCTCTGCCTAGTGCGCCAGTATCGGAAGCGAGAACTAGGAACCGGGAGTGCTGCGGATAGATTGCCGCAGTCGAGCTTTTATCAGAGCATGGCAAGGGCTGCCTTTCTCTCCACGTTGGCGGTCGTCCTGTTGCTCGCGCTATTGCCAGACCACTTGCTGCACGCGTTGGCCTTTACGTCTCATCACGACAAGCTCAACCACGCCGCCGCGTTCGCCACCTTGTCGGCTTTGGGTAGCCTCGGCTGGCCCCAACAGGTGGTCCGGCTGGCGGTTCTACTTGCTTTTACGGGCGCAGCGATCGAAATCCTTCAAAGCGTCACAGGGCGTGACATGAGTGTCTTCGACTGGTTTGCCGACTGCGCCGGAATGGCATACGGGCTGAGAACCATGAGCTGGGTGAACGAGATTCTGGGCGAACCGGTTATTTGATCGCCACAGCTCCGCCTTACCGCCGCCGTCTTGGCCCACTTGCCAGCCTCACGCCCGCGGCCGCCTTCGAACCCTCGCTATTTTTAATTTCCGACGCAAAGGCCGATGGGTTTCAGGGCCGCTCACCATTTAGACTTAGGTCCGATTCTTTCCCGCAAATGGCCGAATCCGGAAACATTTCTCCTTCTACTTTGTTGCAGTGGCCGTGCCGCTGAGGAGAACATGCACAGTGCCTCTATCAAATGAACTGCGCGACGTACCTTTAGAATTCCAATGCCCCTCCTGTTCACGCCCTATGGTGAGAAGGGGATCCTGGCTGAAAACGATTGCCGGTTTCAAATGCGATAGTTGCAGGTCCAGAGTGCGGATCGGCTACGAAGAGAAGCTGGCCATATTCGACCGGCACCTTAAGCGAGGCGCGCCGGATCTGGGCCGACGACCAATGGAGTGCGATCCCGGCAACGGTTCCTGAGAGTGTGTCGGCAATTCAAGCTCCAACTGCTTGCGGTCTGCCGCAAGTCCAAGCTTTCATCTGGTCGCAGGGTCAGGCGGCTCTTTCGTCCGTACGGAACCGATGATCGCGAGAGGTTTCGATGCGATCGGAGCACCGAGCAGGTCTACACGTTTTTCGTAGCGACCACCAATCTCTAGCTGACCACTTCAACGCTTTGACGAGGTGCGAGCAACTTGATTTTCAATAGTCTTTTTCGGGCCAAGATGCGCGCCGCCTCTGCGATGCGGCCTCCGTAAGCATCGGCGACGAATGATAGCGTCGACAGGTCAATAATGAGGTCGTCGATCGCGCCCGCCAAGACACTGGACCCGCGCCCAAATTGATGCACCAGCGCCCGCACTTCCTTAAGTGCCGTCGAGGCTTCACCCGCATCCAGCAGCGCCTCGATGTCATCGAAAATCTGCATCCCGACCCTCCCGCTTGAAAACGATGGCAATTTCGCGCGAAAAGAAAGCGCCTGCCAAGGTGCTCGCGCACGAAGGCGGCTATTCAGACAACAAGAAAGCCCTGGTGGACCCACGATGAAGGGCGTCCATGGAGGGCGTTCAGCGAGACGCAACCGAGATCCGGCGCGACATTAAACGACAGCGATGCTTGAGCCGCGCTCTCTTACGAGCAATCCGAGCAGCGCCCAGCCGCCAGCCGATCGAAGATGTACGCCAAGACCGACAAGCTGGTGCAGCGTTTTGCCAAGGCTGAAGACGCGGTGAATCGCTCAGCGAAGACATGACCGGGGTGAAGGCGGCCACTGCCGAGGTGACCCGGTGGAAGTTGATGGGCCTCGGCGCATTCGGCTCACTGCATCGCAGCGGCGGCGCTCGCGTCGCTAGTTACGCCCTATTGGTCCTATCTGGCGCGTGCTGCGTGGCGGATCACGAGTTCTATCCGTGCTGCTAAGTCAGCAGAATTCCACACCACCTCCGGATAGGCCGTCTAGATCCGGTAACCGCACATTCTTGAGCACATTGTACGATTGTTACGCAAAGCAGCGGCCGCATCGACTCTCATCATCTTGGAACTACATTGCCACAATGGCACAGCTCTTTGAATCCGCCCCAGTGAGCGCTTCATTTCAGATGATCGTGGAAACCACTATGAGACAGCGGTTTCACTCCAGGAGCGCATTGTGACTCGCGCTCGACAAGTCGGCTTGTCAACGAAAAGCGATGACGAATTCCTGGAGTATCTGAATGCCGTCTTAGCGCGGGCGCGCTAAAGCTTGGCTCGCGCTGATCAACGCAGTTGTTAATAAATGGGACATCCGCGGTCCGCAGGCATACAGTGTGCTATCGACGGCAACTCTAAGGGCGTCCGTCGGCTGTGAGCGATCAACATGCTTCCGCCCCAATAGGGAGAGGGAGCTATGACAGACTCCAGTTCACGAACTCACACTGCCGCGCAATGCGACACCCGCCAAAATTCCATCTATCGCAATTCGCTGCTGCTTCGAATGTGCTCGGCAGATTTGGCCTTGCTGCAACCTCATTTGGAAAGCGTCTCCCTTGGACTGAAGACGCATCTCGAAGTGGCGGGGTCTCCAATCAGAACCGTGTACTTCTTCGAGAGCGGTCTCGGGTCAGTGGTGGGCGAACTGCGGCCTGGTATTGAAGCTGAGATCGGAATCATAGGTTGTGAGGGTATGACCGGCTCAGCGCTTATCATGGGCGATGACCGGTCAACGCACGATTGTTACGTCCAATTAGAGGCCCGAGCCTTTGTTATCGACGCGGGCCTCTTCACCAAGGCGCTTTTGACAAGCCCAACCCTGCGAAGTTTTCTGCTCCGCTACGTTCACTACTTTCACCTCCAGGCAAGCTTCACCGCGCTCAGCAATGCCCGGATGAACATCGTCGACAGGCTCTCAAGATGGCTGGTGATGTGCGATGATCGCGTCGACGGGAACAGCTTTGCGATTACGCACGAGTTCTTGTCAGTTATGCTCGGTGTCAGGCGGCCCGGCGTCACCATAGCGCTGCAAACCTTGG
>NZ_JAMYRH010000022.1:0-60027 GCF_040321305.1 Mesorhizobium sp. M0478 | reverse complement strand
TTTGGTGGGTCGCGCGGCGGGCGCGGCCCGCGGGGGGGGGGGGGGGGCGGGGGGCGTGTGGCGTCCTCACACCCCCCGCGGCCGGCCGGTCGCCCCGCGCCCCCCCGTCGCCCAATTCCGCCTTCCCGTCGCGGCCCGTCAGTTGCTGGTGATGCTGACGGCGTCGCCGTCGACCAGCAGCGGCGGCGCATAACCCAACGGCTTGTCGCCGGTCACGGCGCCGCCGGTAACCCGGGCTTGTATGTCGGAACCGAAATAGGCGTACGGGAATGGCGGCGGTGTCTTGCTGACCGTATCCAGCCGCGCGCGAAGCTCGGCGGGTAAAGTGAAATCCAACGCCGCCAGATTGTCCTGCAACTGCGCCAGCTTGGTGGCGCCAAGAATCACGGTGGCGATGCCCGGTTGCGTTGCCACCCAGTTGAGCGCGACCTGCGCCATGCTGCGTCCGAGTTCGGCGGCAACTTTTTCGAGCTCCGCCACGATCGCCCAGTTGCGCTCGGTGAACTTCTGGAACCCCGGATGAGTGGTGTTGCGAAAGCCGTCGAGCCGGCCGGCATGGCCTTCCTGCGTCGGCCGGTACTTGCCGCTGAGCAGCCCGCTGGCCAGCGGGCTCCACACCATGATTCCTGCGCCATGGCGGGTGCCGAAGGGCACGAACTCATTTTCGATCGAACGCTCCGCCAGCGAATATTCAAGCTGCAGGGCCGACACCGGCTCGTAGCCGCGCCACTCGGCGATCGTCTGCGCGCGGGCAGCATACCAGGCCGGCACATCGGACAGGCCGACATGGCGAATTTTGCCCGCACGCACGAGATCATCCATCGTGCGCATGACCTCCTCGGCCGGCGTCAGCCCGTCCCAGACATGGAGGAGGTAGAGGTCGATATAATCAGTGCCCAACCGCTTCAGGGAAGCGTCCACGGCGCGCAAGATGTTCTTGCGGCCATTGCCGCCGGCGTTCGGATTGCCGGGCTCCGCGTTGAAGGTGAATTTCGTGGCGATCACCGCTCTGTCGCGCAAGCCTCGCTCGGCGATGAATTCGCCGAGCCAGGTTTCGGCTGTGCCGCCGGTGTAGAGGTCGGCGGTGTCGAAGAAATTGCCGCCGGCCTCGACATAGGCGTCGGCCATGGCGCGCGCGGTTTCCCTGTCCGCGCCCCAGCCCCATTCGGTGCCAAAGGTCATGGTGCCCAGTGCCAGCCGGCTGACGCGCAGGCCGCTGTTGCCCAGTGTGTAATAGCTCATGGTCATGGTGTTTTTCCTATCCTGATTTCTTGACGCCGGCTCACTGGCCAGGCGTCATCTTGACCCAGGGATTGCCGCGCTCATGCGTGGCGCGGAAAACGAAGCCGTCGACTTTCCAGCCGGTCCCGGAGCGAACCAGATGGTGCTCGTAGGTGCCCCAGACTTCCCACAGCGGGTCGCCATTGCCTTCCATCCGGTTCCAGGCATAGCCGTTCGAAGAGACGGTCGCCGCGTCCGCCTCAAAGATCACCTGGTGATTGGTGCGCAGATGCAGGCTGGTCTTGCTGCCCCTGAGGTTGCCGGCCCAGGTACCGATCAGATTGTCGGAGGGGATGGTGGCGGCAGGCTGTCCTGACAGGCTGCTGAAGTCGACGGTGACACGCTCGGCGAAATAGGAGCGGGCAAGCTTCCAGTCCTGCGCATCGACGGCACGGTCGATGGCGTCGGCGATGCGGATGACGGCGCGTTCGTCGGCGAGCGCGCGCCAACCGGACGGCTCGGCGCCGCCGGCATCGACCGGCGCTAGGGCAAGGCCTGCGGCGAAGGTAGCGTGTTTCAAGGCATCCATCTCTCTTCTCCTTTGTGCATCGGTGATGGCAATATGGGTCAGCCTGTCGGCATCGGGAAGATTGAAGTGTTCGCAAGGACTATGCGATATCATGCATGAATGGACCGGGATCTGCTCAGTCATTTGCCTGTCATCGTCGCCGTTGCCCGACGCGGCGGCTTTGCGCTTGCCGCGGCCGAACTGGGCATGTCCCCATCTGCCGTCAGCCATGCGGTGCGCCTCGTGGAGGAGCGGATCGGCCAGCCGCTGTTTGCGCGCACCACGCGCAGCGTCTCGCTGACGGAAGCCGGCAAGGCGCTGGTGGACACGGCAGCCCCTGCCCTCCAGGATATCGCCGACCGGATGGACCGCATCCGAGCCATCAAGGGCCGGCCCTCCGGCTTGCTCAGGTTGAACGTTCCCAACATCGCCGTTCCACTTGCCGTCACTCCCGTGGCCGCCGCGATGGCTGAACGCTATCCTGATGTGACCATCGAATTGCTCACCGACCAGGGGCTGGTGGACATTGTCGGCGAGGGTTTTGATGCCGGCATCCGGCTGGGCGAGATGATCGCACAGGACATGGTCACGGTCCGGCTGACGCCGCCATTCAACGCCGTGATCGTCGCCTCCCCCGCCTATGTCGGCCGGCATGGCCGTCCGCGCGGTGTGGCGGATCTTTCGGACCACAATTGCATCGGCTACCGGCTTGTGCGCTCCGGCGCACTCTATCGCTGGGACCTGACCGAGGACGGCAAGGATGTGGTGGCCGAGACGAAGGGTACGGTCATCGTCACCGATTCGCTGGCCGCGATCGACCTTGCGCTTGCCGGCGTCGGGCTGACCTATGTGTTCGAGCCGCTGGTGCGCGCGGAATTGGCCGCCGGCCGCCTCGTTCAGATCCTGCCGCAAACGGCGATCGAGGAGCCCGGCCTCTTCCTTTACTTCCCGCGCAGGGCGTCGACGGCGCCAAAGCTCAGGGCCTTCATCGACACCGCACAAGAAATCGGCCGAGCATCCTTGCGGACACCCGGCCGAGTTGCCTGAGCTGAGAAGCCCTTTTAGGGGCTATTTTTAAAACTACTTCTTCACCGCCGCCGCGACTTCCGCCGCGAAATCGGTCTCTTCCTTTTCGATGCCTTCGCCCAGCGCAAAGCGCAGATAGGCGGAGATCTTGGCCGGAGCGCCGATGTCCTTCTCGGCATCCTTCAGCGCCTGCTCGACAGTGATGTCGGGATTGAGCACGAAGGCCTGCTTGAGGAGCACGACTTCCTCGTAGAACTTGCGCAGGCGGCCTTCGACCATCTTTTCGATGATCGCTTCCGGCTTGCCGGACTGGCGCGCCTGGTCGGCGAAGATCGCCTTCTCGCGCTCGACCGCTGCCGGATCGATCTGCTCGGCGGTCAACGCCAGCGGGTTGGTGGCAGCGACATGCATGGCGACCTGGCGGCCAAAGGCGTTGGCGGCATGCTCATTGCCCGTCGTCTCGATCGCGACCAGAACGCCGAGCTTGCCAAGACCATCGGCAACCGCATTGTGGACGTAGGTTGCGACAGCACCGTGCGGGACGGTGAGCTTGGCCGAACGGCGGAAGCTCATGTTCTCGCCAATGGTGCCAACGGCGTCCTTGATGGTGTCGGTGACCGACTTGTCCGAACCCGGATACTTTGCGGCAGAGACAGCCTCCGTCGTGCCATAAGCAAGCGCGACCTTGGCGACATTGCGAACGATCTCCTGGAACTGCTCGTTGCGGGCCACGAAATCGGTCTCGGAGTTAACCTCGACGATGGCGGCCTCGCGGACGCCGGAGTCGACGCCGATCAGGCCTTCGGCGGCAGTACGGCCAGCCTTCTTGTCGGCCTTGGAAATGCCCTTCTTGCGCAGCCAGTCGACGGCCTCTTCGATGTTGCCGTTGGTCTCGGTCAACGCCGCCTTGCAGTCCATCATGCCCGCGCCGGTCAAGTCGCGGAGTTCTTTGACCTGTGCAGCCGAAATGCTCATTGTCGCCTCTTTGTTTTAAATGCACCGACGCACCACCGGTACTCGGTGATGCGTCCGTCTAGCGTGCCAAATATGAGAATGATGAAGGCCGCAACCGGCCTTCGACTGTCAAGCTTCCGGAGCGTCCGCAGCCGGGGCCGGAGCCGGATCAAGCGCCGGTTCGACCGGAGCTTCGACCGAGGCGCCGATGTCGACGCCGAGCGCGCCCTGCTGGCGGGCGATGCCGTCGATGGCAGCCTTGGCGATCAGGTCGCAATAGAGCTGGATGGCGCGCGCCGCGTCGTCATTACCGGGGATCGGGAAGTCGATCTTGTCCGGATCGCAGTTCGAATCGATGATGGCGACGACCGGAATGCCGAGGCGCTTGGCCTCGAGAATGGCGATCGCTTCCTTGTTGGTGTCGATGACGAACATCAGGTCGGGGGTCGAGCCCATGTCCTTGATACCGCCGAGCGCCTTGTCGAGCTTCTCGCGCTCGCGGTCGAGGTTCAGGCGTTCCTTCTTGGTCAGGCCCTGGGCCTCACCGGCCAGCATCTCGTCGAGCTTGCGCAGGCGCTGGATCGAATTCGAGATCGTCTTCCAGTTGGTCAGCATGCCGCCGAGCCAACGCGAGTTGACATAGTATTGGGCCGAACGCTGTGCGGCGTCGGCGACGATGTCGGACGCCTGGCGCTTGGTGCCGACGAACAGCACGCGGCCGCCCTTGGCAACGGTGTCGGAAACCTGCTTCAGAGCCTGGTGCAGCAAAGGCACCGTCTGCGACAGGTCGATGATGTGGATGTTGTTGCGGGCGCCGTAGATGTAAGGCGCCATCTTCGGGTTCCAGCGGTGGGTCTGGTGGCCGAAGTGAATGCCAGCTTCCAAAAGCTGGCGCATGCTGAAATCAGGCAGTGCCATTCTTAGTTCCTTTTCCGGTTAGCCTCCACGGACACAGGCATTTTTGGACTTTGTCCTCGAACGCCACCGGAGGTTTCAGCCGGATTTCTCCCGGGCAGACACCAAAGTCCGTGTGTGGAATGAGCGCGCATATAGAGGGGAAGCGCTGCAAACGCAAGCGGTGAGGTGCTTCATCGCTCAGCGTGCGGCAATCAGCGCTCCGGTGCCGATCATGGCGCTGCCGGCGAACCGGTTAATCAGCCGCATGCGTTCGGGCGTCCTGAGCCAGCCGGATGCCCTGCCCGCCAGCGCGGCGTAGATGCCCATGGTGAGAATATTGGCGCCGACGACGACTGCCACCACCAGCAGGCCGTCGGCAAACGTCATGGTGTCGAGGTTGAGGATCAGCGGCATGATCGAGGCGTGGAACAGGATCGCCTTCGGGTTGCCGAGCGCCACGGAGGCGCCAAGCAGGAACGACCGCGACAATCCGGTTTGGGGGATTCCTTGCGCGGCCGATTGCGCGGCCGCGGCCCGCCACATCTTGATGCCGAGGAAAATCAGGTAGGCCGCACCGGCGTATTTCAACAGGAGAAACACCCATTCGAAGGTCTGGGCCAGCGCCACCAGCCCGAGCAGTGCCAGGGTGACCAGCACGGCATCACCGGCGGCAATGCCCATTCCGGCGACGAACGCACGCAGGAAGCCGCGTGCCACGCCGTTGGTGATCACCGTGAACATCGCCGGTCCCGGCGTGGCGGCGGCAAGTGTGATGGCAAGGCAATAAGCCAGGAATGCCGTTAGCGTCACGATCGGCCCTTTCCGTTGGGTACCCGTACGCGCCTGAAGATCGCAACGATCTCCTCGCGGCTGCATTCGATGGCGCCGAGCCGCACCGCCCGGTCGCGCTCGAAGCCGGTTATGTCATAGTGCGGCGCCGATGTCCTGGGCGGCCCCTGGTAGGACGAACGCTTGACGCCAAGCTCGGCGGCGAAACGATGCAGTTCGTCCGTATCGTCGGCCATCAGGTGGCACCAGCGATGGCCGGCCCATTTCCAGATCGCCGCATCGACATAGACCGCCATCGGGAACTGCCATCAAGCCTGCCGTGGCCAGCGCCGCATTGTTGCTATTTCGAGACCGGGCAAGGCTTGGTCTGATCGAACAGCGACAGGTTGACCAGCTTTCCGGTCATCGAGAACTCGCCATAGTCCATTGTGAGGTCGCGGGTGATGCCGTTCTCGTGCAGCTTGAAGCTGATGCGGTATTCCGGCACCTCTTCGCCCGATTTGTCGGTCTCGTCGAAATAGGCGATGTCGACCGGCCAGTATTTGTCGCCGGCAAGCTTGGCCAGCGCCGGCGCTTCGGGGTCGGCCTTGTCGCCCTCGGCCTTCTTGCCGACGATGACGGTGGTGGTCATCACCTTGTTGGCATCCTCCGAACCGTCGAACAGGCTGGTTTCGTAGAAATTCTCGCCCTTCTCGGCCTTGCCGATCAGTTCGACCAGATGCTGGGTCGGGAACTGGGTGGCGGCGAGTTCGAGGCTGTTCTTCTCGGGCTTGTCGATGTCGACCTTGAGGCCCTTGGTCTCTTTTGTGGCGGTGCCTTTGACCTCCTTGTCTAGGTTCTGGTCGACGAAGGATTTGGTCACGAACGAGAAGGTCTTGCCTTCGGCGTCCTCGAACGTGGTCGTCTGCTGGTCGGTCAGCCTGGTGTTGTCGCCGGTGGCGATCTGGGTGACGAAACGGAATTTTACCGTATAGCCCTCGCAGGGCGAGCCGTTGAACTCATAGACCATGCGGCCGGAAATCCCGGTGATGCCCGAGCGGTCCGACGCCTTGTCGAGGGTAAGATCGTAGACGGCGCGATGCGCCTGCAGCGCCGGCACGGCAAAGGCCGGAGCCATCGAGAACAGCACCGGAACGAGAACGGCGTGGAAGGCAAGGCGCGTTGCGCGCATAAGGGGCTCCGATCGTCGCAGCTGATGGCAGGCCGCAGGTAAAGATGGTCCAGCTTAAAAAAAGTCGTGGCGGAAGCGAGGCAAAAATAGCAATTTCGGCCCGGCCAGCGCGGCGTCTCCAAGCAATAGGGAAATACCATGAGTGAAACAATCGAAAAGCGGCTAAGCGATCTCGGCGTGACGATACCTGCCGCCGCAGCGCCCGCCGCGAACTATGTGCCCTATTGCAGGTCCGGCAATCTTTTGTTCACCGCCGGGCAGTTGCCGCTCAAGGACGGCAAGCTGCAGGCAAGCGGCCTGCTCGGCCGCGACGTCGACACGGCAACCGGCAAGGAAGGCGCAAAGTACTGTGCAATCAACATCTTGGCGCAGGCAAAAGCAGCACTTGGCGATCTCGAAAAAATCCAGCGGCTGGTCAAGATCACCGTCTTTGTTGCATCAGTGCCGGATTTCGTCGAGCAGCATCTGGTCGCCAATGGCGCCTCCGATTTCCTGGTCGCGGCCCTTGGCGAGCGCGGCAAGCATGCCCGCTCCGCCGTCGGCACCGCCTGTCTGCCGCTTAATGCCGCAGTGGAAATCGAAGCCGTCTTCGAGGTCGCATGAGCAGGACCAAGACAATGACCGACCTTTCCTGGCTGACCGCCCGGCCGGTGGCGCATCGCGGCTTTCACGACATGAACAAGACGCGCTGGGAAAACACGCTGTCGGCCTTCGCTGCTGCCGCCGAGCGCGGCTATGCGATCGAATGCGACGTGCACCTCTCATCCGACCGCGTTCCCGTCATCATCCATGACGGCGACCTCAAGCGGCTGACCGGCCAGGACGGCTTTGTCTGGCAGCGCACGGCAGCGGAACTGGCGGCGCTCAGGATCGGCGGCACCAAGGACCATGTGCCGACACTGCAAGAAGCGCTCGACCTGGTCGACGGCCGTGTGCCGATGATTGTCGAACTGAAGGGTGTGCCCGGTTACGACGAGGGCTTGGTGGCAAGCGTCGGCAAGATGCTGGAGCGCTACAAGGGCAAGGCGGCGATCATGTCGTTCGACCACTGGCTGGTCCGCGACTTCCCTAGGGATGCGCCTGGCATTCCGGGTGGGCTGACCGCCTACGGCAGGGACAATCAGTTGATCGAGGCGCATTTTGCCATGCTGGCACATGACCTCGCCTTCACCTCCTATGCCGCGGGCGATCTGCCGAACCCGTTCGTCAGCTTCGTGCGCGAAAGGCTTAAAATGCCTGTCATCACCTGGACGGTGCATGACCAGCCGGCGGTGGATCTCACTTTCAAATACGCCGACCAGATGACGTTCGAAGGGTTCGAACCCGATCTGTCAGTGTCGCCTGATGGAAGTGCCTGAAACGTGACTTGTAGCGGCCCCGACAGAGCTTAAATAGGCCCCATGGATCAGGGTGATGAAGGCGACGGGCAAACGGCGAATGCGGAGTTTTCCATCCGCGTCGCCGCCGGCATCAATGCCTTCACCTGCGACGAGTGGAACGGCTTTACCGGCACAACCCGCAGCGACACAGAAAATGGCTATAACCCTCTCGTTTCATATGCTTTTCTGAGCGCGCTTGAAGATTCCGGCTGCGCCGTGCGGCGTACCGGCTGGCAAGGTCATCATCTCAGACTGGAAAATGCCCAAGGCAGATTGCTGGGCGCCGTGCCCTGCTATCTCAAATCGCACAGCCAGGGCGAATATGTCTTCGACCACGGCTGGTCCGATGCGTTCGAACGCGCCGGCGGCAACTACTATCCGAAACTGCAATGCGCCGTGCCGTTCTCTCCGGTCACCGGCCCTCGCCTGCTGGTCAGCAAGGGCGAGGACAGCGCCATTGTGAAGGCCGGTCTCGCAGCGGGCCTGAAGGCGGTGACGGAAAAGCTCGGCGTGTCCTCCGCGCATGTCACCTTCGCCAGTGAAAGCGACGTTGCAACGCTGGAAGCAGCCGGCTTCCTGCACCGCACCGACCAGCAGTTCCACTTCTTCAACGAAGGCTTTTCGACCTATGACGATTTCCTCGCCACGCTGGCATCGCGCAAGCGCAAGGCGATGAAGAAGGAGCGGCGCGAGGCGCTCGCCAACGATATCTCGATCGACCGGCTGACCGGCAAGGACCTGACCGAAAGGGCCTGGGACGATTTCTTCGCCTTCTATATGGACACCGGCAGCCGCAAATGGGGCCGGCCTTATCTCAACCGCAAGTTCTTCTCGCTGATCGGCGAGCGCATGTCCCAGGATATCCTGTTGGTAATGGCCAAGCGCAATGGCCGCTATGTCGCCGGCGCCATCAACTTCATCGGCTCCGATGCGCTCTACGGCCGCAATTGGGGCTGCATCGAGGACCACCCGTTCCTGCATTTCGAAGTTTGCTACCATCAGGCCATCGACTTCGCCATCGAGCGTAAGCTGAAGGTGGTCGAGGCCGGCGCGCAGGGTGAGCACAAGCTGGCGCGCGGCTATCGTCCCGTGACCATGCATTCGGCGCACTACATCGCACATCCCGGCCTGCGCAATGCTGTGGCCGATTATCTCCGGCGTGAGCGGCGCGAGGTCGAGCGGATGGGCGAAATTCTGGAAGAGCATACGCCGTTCCGCAAGGATCTTGAGGAATAGCGATCCGCCCTGCCCTCGCCTGTCGATATCGCCGGACCATCTTGCCGGTCCGGGACAGCTTCGCTACACCGGGAGCATACTCCCGGAGCGCCGCCATGACCGAGGCTTACGACCCCAGCAATATCTTCGCGAAGATCCTGCGCGGCGAAATCCCGTCGCACCGCGTCTACGAGGATGATGCCGTGGTCGCCTTCATGGATGTGATGCCGCAAGGCCCCGGTCACACGCTGGTGGTGCCCAAAGCACCGTCGCGCAATCTGCTCGATGCCGATCCGGCGACGCTCGGCCGGCTGTTCACCACGGTCCAGAAGGTGGCGCTGGCGGTCAAAAAGGCTTTCGGCGCTGACGGGGTCACCATCCTGCAGTTCAACGAACCGGCGTCTGGCCAGACCGTCTACCACCTGCATGTCCATGTCATCCCGCGGTTCGAAGGCATCGCGCTCAAGCCGCATACGGGACAGATGGAGAAGCCCGAAGTGCTGACTGAGAACGCGGCCAGGATCCGGGCAGCGCTGAACGGTTGAGGTGGCGTGCGCCTCAAGGCGATGAGCTCAGCCACAATCCATTACGTCGGTTAGGGAAATATCAAACCACCCGTGATAACGCGCGCCGTACCGGGATGCGTTTGGGTTTTCAAAATCGGGGAACATTCGGTTGCGACATCAGAGCCGTTGGTAGAAGCAGCTGCCGCGCCGTGGATGGCTATGCGAGCGTTCTGATCTCGATCGCCATCTGGAAGGCGTGCGGGTACTTCCTGGGCAAGTTTGCACCCGAGGGCGTCGCCGCCTGACCTAACAACATCTGCCCTGAAAAGCAGGGGCGCTGTGTCGGCAAACCGGCCAGCCAATGAAAAAAGGGCCCGTCACCGGGCCCTTCATAGGCGAACCTTTCAGCTCTTGCGCGGCAGTTGCGGCACCAGGCTGCGCTTGCCGCCATCCTTGCCCTTGGGCTCAGGCTCGTCCTTGCCCTTGGGCTGAGGCTTCTGCGCCACCGCCTTCTTGGCGACGGGCTTCTTGGCCACTGCCTTGCGGGCTTTCGGCGTCTCTTCCGGCTCCTGCTTCGGCTGCACCGGGGCTTCGTCGGCCAGTGATTCGAGCTTCAGGCCGGTTTCGCCGGTTTCCTTCTTCTCGACGGTGACGCGCACCGTGCCGCCCTTCTTGAGCTTGCCGAACAGCACCTCGTCGGCCAACGGCTTCTTGATGTGCTCCTGGATGACCCGGCCGAGCGGCCGCGCACCCATGCGTTCATCGTAGCCCTTGTCGGCCAGCCAGGCGATCGCGTCCGGCGAAAGGTCGAAGGTGACGCCCCGCTCGGAGAGCTGGGCCTCGAGCTGCATGACGAACTTCTGCACCACCTGATGGATGACCGGCACCGGCAGCGAGCCGAACGGGATGATCGCATCGAGACGGTTGCGGAACTCCGGCGTGAACAACCGGTTGATGGCCTCGACATCGTCGCCTTCGCGCTTGGTCGATCCGAAACCGATCGCCGCGCGCTGCGCATCGGATGCGCCCGCATTGGTGGTCATGATAAGGATGACATTGCGGAAGTCGATCTGCTTGCCGTTGTGGTCGGTCAGCTTGCCGTGGTCCATGACCTGCAACAGGATGTTGAACAGGTCCGGATGCGCCTTCTCGACCTCATCCAGCAAGAGCACGCAGTGCGGATGCTGGTCGACGCCGTCGGTCAACAAGCCGCCTTGGTCGAAGCCGACATAGCCGGGAGGCGCGCCGATCAGCCGCGAAACGGTGTGGCGTTCCATATATTCCGACATGTCGAAGCGGATCAGCTCGACGCCGAGCGAGGCAGCCAACTGCTTGGCGACTTCGGTCTTGCCGACGCCGGTCGGGCCTGAGAACAGGTAGGAGCCGATCGGCTTTTCCGGTTCGCGCAGGCCGGCACGCGCCAGCTTGATTGCCGAGGTCAGCGCGGTGATGGCGGTGTCCTGGCCATAGACGACGCGCTTCAGCTCGATGTCGAGGCCTTGCAGCACCTTCTCGTCGTCGGCCGAAACCGTCTTCGGCGGGATGCGGGCCATCGTGGCGATCGTGGCTTCGATCTCCTTGATGCCGATCGTCTTCTTGCGCTTGGCTTCCGGCACCAGCATCTGCGAGGCGCCGGTCTCGTCGATCACGTCGATCGCCTTGTCCGGCAGCTTGCGGTCGTTGATGTAGCGGGCCGACAGTTCCACCGAAGCCTTGATCGCCTCGTTGGTGAACTTCACCTTGTGGAATTCCTCATAATAGGGCTTGAGGCCCTTCATGATCTCGATGGCGTCCTCGATGGTCGGCTCGTTGACGTCGATCTTCTGGAAGCGCCGCACCAGAGCGCGGTCCTTCTCGAAGAACTGGCGGAACTCCTTGTAAGTGGTCGAGCCGATGCAGCGGATGGCACCCGAAGACAGCGCCGGCTTCAACAGGTTCGACGCATCCATCGCGCCGCCGGACGTCGCACCGGCGCCGATGACGGTGTGGATCTCGTCGATGAACAGCACGGCGCCTGGATAATCCTCGAGCTCCTTGACGACCTGCTTCAGCCGCTCTTCGAAATCGCCGCGATAGCGCGTGCCGGCCAACAGCGTGCCCATGTCGAGCGCGAAGATGGTGGCGTCCTGCAGCACTTCGGGCACATCGCCTTCAACGATGCGCTTGGCCAGGCCTTCGGCAATCGCCGTCTTGCCAACGCCGGGATCGCCGACATAGAGCGGGTTGTTCTTGGAACGGCGGCACAGCACCTGGATGGTGCGGTTGATTTCGCTCTCGCGGCCGATCAGCGGATCGATCTTGCCGGCCTTGGCCTTGTTGTTGAGGTTGACGCAATAAGCCGTCAGCGCATCCTGCTGCTGCTTCTTCTTGCCGCCTTCCTCCTGCGGCTCGGCGCCGTTCGGGCCGCCCTGCTCGTCATCGGCGCCGCGCGGCGAGCGCGTCTCCGATGCGCCGGGGCGCTTGGCGATGCCGTGCGAGATGTAGTTGACCGCGTCGTAGCGGGTCATCTGCTGTTCCTGCAGGAAATAAGCGGCATGGCTCTCGCGCTCGGCAAAGATGGCGACGAGCACGTTGGCGCCGGACACTTCCTCGCGGCCGGATGACTGTACATGGATCACGGCGCGCTGGATGACGCGCTGGAAGCCGGCGGTCGGCTTGGAATCCTCATCGTAACCGGTGACCAGATTGTCGAGTTCGGTGTCGATATAGGTCAGAACGGTGTGCTTCAGCTCGTCCAGATCGACGTTGCAGGCGCGCATAACGGCGGCCGCCTCGGTGTCGTCGATGAGGGCGAGCAGCAGATGTTCTAGGGTTGCATATTCATGGTGCCGCTCATTGGCGAGCGTCAGCGCCTGGTGAAGCGCCTTTTCCAGGCCTTGGGAGAAAGCCGGCATGTTACCTCACTTCTTCTCCATCACGCATTGCAGCGGATGCTGATTCTGTCGGGCGAAATCCATGACCTGAGACACTTTGGTCTCGGCCACCTCGAATGTATAGACCCCGCACTCGCCCACCCCATGATTGTGAACATGAAGCATGATGCGTGTGGCGGCTTCGCGGTCCTTTTGAAAAAAACGCTCCAGGACGTGAACCACGAACTCCATGGGCGTATAGTCGTCGTTGAGGATGAGGACCCTGTAAAGGCTGGGCTTCTTGGTCTTGGTCTTGGTGCGCGTAATGACGGCTGTGCCGCGACCGGCCTCATTGCCGTCGCCGTCACTTTGCATCCGCACCACGCTTGTTGTGGCAGTCAAACCTGAAGTCACGTAATCCTGCCTCTTTCGAATCCCCATGCGAGTTCGATATGTAGGTGTTCGATGGACGATTTTAAGCCCTTCTTGTTAGCTGACAATATGGCTAGGTGGGCAAACCGAGGCGATTTTCAAAATCGTGAACCGCCAAAGCCCCGGAATTGAAACAGGCATGAAAAAACCCGGCCGCGCATCTGCGACCGGGTCTGTTTTGCAAGCCCGAAAGGCCGTGCCTGGTATTCTCGAGCGAAATTACTTCGCCTTGGCGACAATCGATTCGAAGGGCTTGTAAGCCTCCTTGGCGAGATCGGCATATAGATCGCCGAACTTGGTCGCCTCGGCGACGAAGCTCTCATAGCTCTGCTTGGCGAAGTCGGACTGGATCTCGACCGCCTTTTCCAGCGACTTGGCGGAGAACAGCTTTTCGACCGCGGCGCTGCCGGCCTCGAAGCTCTTCTTGGTGTATTCGCCAGCTTCGGTGGCGATCGCCTGCGCGCCCTTAGAGAGCGAGGTGAAGCTCTTCAATCCGGTATCGGCAAACTCCTTGCCGTATTTCGAGAAGTCCTCGTAGGTCTGGGTCATTTGACGTTTCCCTTGGCGTTTTGAAGCGCCCTTGCCTGAGCGCGGTTGTGCAATGCACGAGAATATATTGTGCGCTGCACAAAAGTCAAGATTTCAGCGGCATCAGGCCGCGCTGCGCCGGCAACAGCTAAAATTCGAATAAAGAAAGGCTCAAGCCCGAGTAAAATGGTGAACGCGCCGGTTACCATAAACGGATTGGTAACGCTGGCTGCGATAGTTTGACGACAAGTGAGGTCGGATCCCTTTGCCGCCTCCAGGGCAATGAGTTTCAAAGGAACTATCAGTGCGTCAGGCGTTGTCGGTCTTCGGTTCAAAATCCGCATCTTCCCTCAAAACGATCATGATCCTCGCTTTGGCGATGTCATTTGTCGTTGCGGATGCCGCGTCCTCGATGGCCGCCAGGTCTTCGGCGATCGTCGTCGACGCCAAGACCGGCAAGGTGCTTTATTCGTCCGATGCCAACGGCCGGCGCTACCCGGCGTCGCTGACCAAGATGATGACGCTCTATCTGACCTTCGAGGCCATGGCGAAGGGCCGGATCAGCAGGAACACGCCCGTGCCGTTCTCGGCCAAAGCGGCGGCCGAACCGCCGACCAAGCTCGGCGTCAAGGCGGGCGGAGCGGTTTCGGTCGAGACCGCCATCCTGTCGATGGTGACCAAGTCGGCCAATGATTCGGCGACCGCGCTCGGCGAACTGCTTGGCGGCAGCGAAAGCAATTTCGCCCGCATGATGACCGCCAAGGCGCGCGCGCTCGGCATGGACGGCACCGTGTTTCGCAATGCCAACGGCCTGCCCGATCCCGGCCAGTTCACAACCGCCCACGACATGGCGATGCTCGGCATATCGCTCAGGGAACATTTTCCGCAGTATTACGGCTATTTCTCGCAGCGCTCCTTCCTTTACGGCCGCCAGCGCATCAATGGCCACAACCGTCTGCTCGGCCGCATCAAGGGCGTCGACGGCATCAAGACCGGCTATACCCGCGCCTCCGGCTTCAACCTCGTCTCGTCGGTTTCGGATGGCAACCGCCGCCTCGTCGCCGTCGTCATGGGCGGCACTTCGGGGCGCAGCCGCGACAACCAGATGGCCGGCCTGATCAACGCCTACATGCCGCGCGCATCGACCCGCGGCGGCGGCGCCCTGGTCGCCAAGGCCGGCGGTGACAATCCGGTCAAGGCGCTGGCCAAGGTCTTCCTGCCCAAGCATGACGCGCCGACGCCGGATGGCAAGCCGATCGTTGAAGACGATCCCGTAGCGTCCAATGACGATCCGACATCCGCTGACGAGCAGTCTGCTGAAGGCCAGTCTGCCGACGAACAGACGGTGGCCGCGGTCGAAGAGCCCGCCCCCGTCGTCAAGACCAGGAAGGTCAAGACCGTCATCGTGACGGCGCCGAAGGTCGAAACTGCGCAGATTGTGGCTGCCTATGCCGAACCCACGCCTGTATCCCCACAGGCGGTCGACCCGGTCAACACGGCCTCGGTGCCGGCTGGTTGGGCGGTGCAGGTGGCGTCGTCGCCCAAGCAGTCCGAAGCCCAGGCTTTCCTCGACAAGACCGCCAAGCTGGCGCCCAAAGTTCTTGGGGCTGCTTCCGGTTTCACCGTCGCCTTCGAAAAGGATGGCGAGACCTATTACCGCGCCCGGTTCGGCGGCTTCCGCTCGAAGGACGCGGCCTGGAATGCCTGCAATGCCCTGAAGAAAAAGAAAATCGCCTGCTACGCCGTCCAACAGTAGGGCGGCGTCGGAACCATCTCCCGGAAATTTACTGCGTCGAAGGAGACTAGTTGTGATTGGAGAGCAAGACGTCCTTGGCTTCGTTGATCCGCGCCGCCAGGAAAGACGTGCCGCCGATGTCGGGGTGCAGGCGCTGCATCAGGCGGCGGTGCGCCTTGCGGACATCCGCCGCGGCGGCCCCCGCTTCAAGACCAAGGATCTTGTAGGCCTCCTCCTTAGTCATGGCGCCCGCACCTGGCGCAACACCCAGCCCTTCGCCACCGTTCGCCTCAGCGTCTTTGCGCCAGACGGGAAAACGGCCGTCAAGATACGTCTCTAGGAGCTGGCGGCTCTCCGGGTCGCCGGGGAGTTCGCGGTAAAGCTGCTGCAGCTCGGCCAGGCCCATCGCGCCCAGCATCTTGCCTTCATGGCGGCCGGCCAGAACCAGGCCTTCAAGCCCGCCCGTATCGTGATCAAGCTCCATTTCCAGTGCGGCGGTCCGCACCGTCGAGCGCTTGCCGGGCGCCGGCCCGACCGACGGCCGCTTCATTCGCATCGAACCGTACCAGGCAAGGGCCGCGGCCAGAATGAGGCCGGCAATGCCTTCGCGCCCGACCACCAGCACGGCGAGCCCGACCAGCGCCAGAAGCACCGGCCCGAGCGTGCGCATGCCGCTTGCCAGTTTTTGCGCATCGGCGCGGACAAAGATCGTCGCCGCGCCGAGCAGCACCAGAAACAGTGCAACAAGTGCAATGATAGCGCCCATCAATTCCCGCCGCCCCTGAGATGCTCGATCAGCAGCCGGTCTCCCGGCCTGTCCCTTGCCTCGAGCGCCTTCAATCCACCCGTCGCATAGACGGCAACCGCCGAAAGCAGCCCGGCCAAGGTCGCGGCAGCCCGCCGATCAAATCGGAACCAAGCCCCTTTGGACAGCCGCGCAATCTCCTTGAACGCCTTTTCTGCGCCGGGATCATGGCCTTCCTGGAAGACGAAGACGGGAACGCCGTGCAGACCGAGGCTGCCGGCCTTCTGCGCCAGGTCGTCGATATCCTCTTCCATGGCGTCGCCGATATAGACCAGAGCATTGACCTTGGCCGCCGCCGTTTCCTTCAGCGCATGCGCCAGCACCTTGCCGATCTGGGTGTGGCCGGCACGGCAGTCGATCCGCGTCATCAGCTGCTTCAGGGCATTGGTGTCGGCGACAAAAGCCGACGAGCGGCACTCGCCCAACCCGCGAAAATAGGCCAGTTGGACGCTGAGGGTGCCGGCCTTGCCGACGGCGTCGAACATTTCGCCCTGCAGCTTGATGGCGAGATCCCAGGTCGGCTGGCGGCTCATCGTTGCGTCGAGGGCAAGGATCAGCCGGCCCGTGCCGGTCGCGACAAGCGTCCGGGCCTGACGGATGAAGGCGTCGATCTCGCCGGCATTGGATTGAGGCTTGACCGGCGCAGGATCGGCCCTTGCGGGCACGCGCTGCTTCTTGTCGCTCATAAGAAGCAAGATGTGGCGTTGTCGGCTCCCTTGCAAGTCCAGCCTTGGACAAGATGAAGGGCCAGCGCTCGACGCTCTGGGAGAAGCGGCCGCGCCCTTGGCTCTACAGCAAGCCCAGATCGGCGAGCTCGCGCTTCAGTTTCGGCGGCATCTCGACCATTCCGGCCTTGCCCTTGCCGATATCTGCGGGCGCATCCGAAGGTTTGAGATAACGCCAGCCCTGGAAGGCGCGGCGCGGCTGCCAGTCGGTGCGCACGACGTCGAGGTCGAGCATCAGGCGGCAACGGCCGATGCCTTCGTCGTCGGTGAAGGGCCTGATATCAGTGATCAGCTGGCGGCATTGCACGCTGCCCTTGATCACCCAATAAAGCGAACCGCCATCGGTCACCTCGGCGCCGCGCGCCGGCACCATGCGGGTGGTGTGCCAGTGCTCGGCGGGTTCGCCGGCGCGGCGGCGCTCATCGACGCGAAAGGCGATCCATTCTTCGAGGTCCTCGACGCTGTCGCAACCGACGCACAGTTTTAGGAGATTGAGTGCCATCGCTTAAGGTTTAGTCCGGCGCGCGATTGCGTCAACGGCCCTGCCCGACTTCTCCACAGTGCCAGTGGCGTTGCGCGGTCAGCATTCCACGACATTGACGGCGAGCCCGCCAAGGCTGGTTTCCTTGTACTTCTCGTTCATGTCGAGGCCCGTCTGGCGCATTGTTTCGATCGCGGCGTCGAGCGGCACGAAATGGACGCCGTCGCCTTTGATCGCCAGAGAGGCGGCGGTGACCGCCTTGACGGCGCCGAGCGCGTTGCGCTCGATGCAAGGCACTTGGACCAGACCGCCGACTGGATCGCAAGTCATGCCGAGATGATGTTCGAGCGCGATTTCGGCGGCGTTCTCGACCTGCTCGGGCGTGCCGCCCATGACGGCGCAGAGACCCGCGGCAGCCATCGCCGAGGCCGAGCCGACCTCGCCCTGGCAGCCGACTTCGGCGCCGGAGATCGAGGCATTGGTCTTGATGATGCCGCCGACGGCGGCGGCCGTGAGCAGGAAGTCGCGGATGCTCGGCTGGTCAGCCTCGGGGTGGAAATGCAGCCAGTAACGCAGCACCGCCGGCAATGTGCCGGCCGCGCCATTGGTGGGCGCGGTGACGACGCGTCCACCGGCCGCGTTCTCTTCGTTCACCGCCATGGCGTAGATCGACAGCCAGTCATTGGCCAGCAAAGGGTTGGGCTTGTTCTGCTGCCATTGCTCCTGCAGCTTGTCGTGCAGCATGCGGGCACGACGGCGCACTTTCAGCCCGCCCGGCATGATGCCGTCCTGCGACAGGCCGCGGTCGATGCAGCCCTTCATGGCGCCCCAGATCGCATCAAGGCCGCTGTCGAGCTCCTCGCGCGACATATGCGTCTCTTCATTGACGCGCTTCATGTCGGCGATAGACAGGCCGCTTTTGCCTGCCATCTTCAGCATCTCGACGGCGTTCTTGAAGGGATAGGGCACCTTCTTGCCTTCTGTGGTCACCGAGCCCTTGACCTTCATCCGCTGCAGCTCTTCCTCGGACACCACGAAGCCGCCGCCGATGGAATAATAGATGCGCTTGAGCAGCAGCCGGTCGCCGGCATCGTAAGCGTAGAAAGCCATGCCGTTGGCGTGGCCGGTGAGCGGCGTCTTGCGGTCGAGCACCAGATCCGTCGCCGGGTCGAAGCGATAGGAGGGATGGCCGTGTGGCGATATCCGCTTCTCGGCGGCGATGCGCGTGGCGATGCCTTCGGCCTGATCGGGATCGACCGTCTGCGGTGTCAGGCCAGCAAGGCCGAGGACAACGGCGCGATCCGAGCCATGGCCGATACCGGTATAGGCGAGCGAACCGTGCAGGCTGGCGCCCAGACGATCAACTTTCGCGCCGGCCGGGCGCGGCCAGTCGTCTCCGGCGATCTCGTCGAGAAACCGCCGCGCCGCTGTCATCGGTCCCATCGTGTGCGAACTCGACGGTCCGACGCCGATCTTGAACAGGTCGAAAACCGAAAGAAACACGCTGCGCCGTCTCCGGGAATGGGATCAAGACCTACATATAGGACTTTCCATGATGTTTGTGCTGTTTTGCGGATTGCGGCGCTGCACCTGCCGACCTTGTTTGCTCCGGCAGCGACATCACCGGCTGAAAGCGTGTCGCGCTGAAACGGATTCATGCGACGCGCTTTAAGTTCTTGTTTCAATGCATGTCGTTGTCCCAGAACCGCAGCTCACCTCTGGGCGCATGCATTGGAGCATCGAACTGACCGCTTTGCCTGTGGTAAAAGGCGGCATGGGCGATTCCTTCCATCTGTCGACGGCTGATCTGGCGGCGCTGGCTTTCTTCCTGCTCGCATGGTTGCTGCATACGCTGGCGTCCGACGGCAGACTGGTCAGCCGGGTGTCGTTGACGATGGCCATGAACGTGCAGCGCGAGGCTTGGATGCGCACCATGGCCGAGCGCGAAATCCGCATCGTCGACACCGCCATCATGAGCGGCCTGCAGCAAGGCACCGCCTTTTTCGCCTCCAGTTCGCTGATTGCGCTCGGTGGCTGTTTCGCGCTGCTTGGCGCCTCGGATCAGGTCCTTGCCGTGCTGAACGACCTGCCGTTGAACGCGACCTCATCGCGCTCCGCCTTTCAGATCAAGGTCTTTGGCCTGGTGCTGATCCTGGCCTTCGCCTTCTTCAAGTTCGGCTGGGCCTACCGTCTCTTCAACTACTGCACGATCCTGATCGGCGCGGTGCCGATCCCCTATGGCGAGGCGTCACGCAACCCGGTCAGCGAAACGGCGGTGTGGCGCGCGGCGCGCATGAACATGCTGGCCGGCAAGCATTTCAATTCAGGCCTGCGCGCGGTGTTCTTCTCGATCGGCTATCTCGGCTGGTTCGTCGACCCGATCGTGTTCGTGCTGTCGACGCTGCTGCTACTGGCAGTGCTGGTGCGGCGTCAGTTCTTTTCCGCCGCAAGGCAAGCCGTGATCGGTCAGCCGCCCGGGCCGGGGAAAAGCTGGTCGATCCGGCCCGACAGCCAATAGGCGGCGAGCCCGATCCACTCGCGGATCGCCACGGTCGTGGTCTGCAGCGAATCGGGTGCGTTGTCGCGAAACAGGCCAAAGCCTTCCTTGCCCGAGGTGCGATAGTCGACCGGCCACGGGACCGTGTGAAAGCCGGCCTTGTCGAACAGCGCCTTGGCGCGCGGCATGTGGAAGGCGGAGGTCACCAGCAGCCAGGTTTCGCCCGATTTCGGCGTTACCAGTTCCTTGGTGAAGACGGCATTCTCATAGGTGTTGCGGGATTTGCTCTCGAGCATCAGGCGATCGGCGTCGACGCCAAGCGCACCGAGCAGCCGCGGCGCGGTGGCCGCATCCCCCTCGCCATCGATGAACAGTTCACCGGTGCCGCCCGAGATAACCACTTTCGCCTCGGGAAAGCGCCGGGCAAGGATCGCCGCCTCGACCATGCGGTCGCCGCCGGAATTCAGCTCATAGCCGCCGCGCGCCAAGTTGATGGCGCCCTCGAAGCCGCCGCCGAGCACGACAATGCCGTCGACCTTCCGCGGCAGCGGCGGCTTTGGGAAGCGCTCTTCGAGCGGATTGAGCATCATGGCGCCAAGCGACGTCCAGGCCGACAGCGCCAGAATCAGGAAGGCGAACACACTGCCCGTCGCCGCCAATCGCCGGCGGCCGATCAGCGCCGCGAGCAAGCCGGCAAGCAGCAGGAAGATCGCCAGGTTGAGTGGTTGGACGAAGAACCAGAATACCTTGGAGAGATAGAAGAACATTGCCTGCCTATCTCCAGCTCAAATTGTGACGGCCGGTGAAGTGCTCGACCGCACTCGCTACCGCTTCCGCTTCGAGGCGGCTTAACTCCCTGCCGAAAACAAGGACGCCGTTCGCGTTGGTCAAGCTGATGACTTCCGACAGTCCCACTTCGTCCGTGGGATAGGTATGGTCGAGGATTTCGACCCTAAGATGCCCTTTCAAAGGCAGTGACCACCGATTTCGCAAGGAACCCCTCACCGAGCGCACGGCTGCAGTGTCGGTCAGCCGCAGGGTTTCCCTGCCGAACACCCGCCAGATGAAATCCTTGCCCAGGAAATAGGTGAAGAGGGCAATGACCGCCACGAAGGACAGCAGGCCGAGCGTGCCGCTGGTGAGCGTTGCGGACGACATATCCGTCAATCCCATGTAGCCGGTGTAGGCGACGATCGCGGCCCCGATCAGGACAAAGACTGTCCTGAAATCCGAGGTGCGTGGCGGGTTCGTGATCAGCAGTTCGTTTCCCGTCTCGACGATGGAAATGCGAGACGGAGGCGGCATGCTACCACCACTTCTCCGGCTGGAAGGTTCCCGCCGCCTGCTCGATGACGGCGGCTGTCTGGAACAGGGTTTCCTCGTCGAAGGGACGGCCAATCAGCTGCAGGCCGAGCGGCAGGCCCTTGGCATCGAGGCCGGCAGGCACGGCAATGCCCGGCAGTCCGGCCATGTTCACGGTCACCGTGAAAATGTCGTTGAGGTACATTTTCACCGGATCGGCGGCCATGTCCTCGTCAGCGATGCCGAAGGCGGCCGACGGCGTCGCCGGCGTCAGGATGACGTCGACGCCGTCGGCAAAAACCGTCTCGAAGTCGCGCTTGATCAAATTGCGCACCTTCTGCGCCTGCAGATAGTAGGCATCGTAATAGCCCGCCGACAGCACATAGGTGCCGATCATGATGCGACGCTTGACCTCCCGACCGAACCCGGCGGCTCGGGTCTTTTCGTACATGTCGACAATGTCCTGGCCCGGCACGCGCAGGCCGTAGCGGACGCCGTCATAGCGCGCCAGATTGGATGACGCTTCGGCGGGCGCAACGATATAATAAGCCGGCAAAGCGTATTTGGTGTGCGGCAGCGAGATGTCGACGATCTCGGCGCCGGCATCCCTGAGCCAGGCAATGCCCTTCTGCCACAGCGCCTCGATCTCTTCCGGCATGCCGTCGACGCGGTATTCCCGGGGAATGCCGACCTTCATGCCCCTGATCGGTTTGCCGATCGCCGCCTCGTAATCCGGCACCGGCCGGTCGACGGAAGTGGTGTCCTTGGGGTCGACCGAGGCCATGGACTTCAGCATGATCGCGGCATCGCGCACGTCCCGGGCGATCGGGCCGGCCTGATCGAGCGACGAAGCGAAGGCGACGATGCCCCAGCGCGAGCAGCGGCCATAGGTCGGCTTGATGCCGACGGTGCCGGTGAAGGCGGCTGGCTGGCGGATCGAGCCGCCGGTGTCGGTGGCGGTGGCGCCGGCGCACAGGAAAGCCGAGACGGCGGAAGCCGAGCCCCCCGAGGAGCCGCCGGGCACCAGTTGGGCATTGTCCAGCGTGCGCGCGGTCTTGGTGCCGCCGGCCGAAACGAAACCGCCATCGCCCTGATGCGTGGTCGGCATCACCACCGTGTCGAGGCGCGAACGCCGCCACGGATTGACGACAGGGCCGTAATAGGAGGTCTCGTTGGACGAGCCCATGGCGAACTCGTCCATGTTAAGCTTGCCCAGCATGACGGCGCCGTCTGCCCACAGATTGGCGGTGACGGTCGATTCGTAGCGCGGCTTGAAGCCGTCCAGCACATGGCTGCAGGCCTGGGTGTGGATACCTTCGGTGCCGAACAGGTCCTTGATGCCGAGCGGGATGCCTTCCAGCGCACCGCCCTGGCCCTTGGCGAGCCTGGCGTCGGAAGCTTTGGCCATATCGCGCGCCTTGTCGCCGGTGACGACGATGTAGGCATTGAGCACCGGATTGGCGCGCTCGATGGCACCGAGATAGGCCTCGGTGATTTCGACGGCAGAAATCTCCTTGGCGCGCAGCTTGGCGCGCGCCTGCGAAATTGTCAGATGGGTCAGTTCGCTCATCAAAGGCTCTTTTCGTAAAACACCGACCACTCGGAATCGGGATAATCCAGCACCGGCCCGCAGCGCGAGAAGCCGGCGCGTTCATAGACGGTCCAGGCGGCGGGATGGCGGTCGCCGGTTTCCAGCACCAGACGCTTCAGCCCTTCGCTGCGCGCCAGCGTTTCGACATGTTCGACGATCTTGGCGCCGATCTTCCTGCCCCGATGCGAAGGCCGCGTGTACATACGCTTGACCTCACCGACGCGGGCATCATGGCGCTTCAGCGCGCCGCAACCGATGGCTTGCCCGTCGTCGCGGGCGATGAACACGGTGGTGTCGTCGCCAGCCATCTGCTCGACCGTCAGATGGTAGCAATGCTCCGGCGGCGTCAGTTCGAGCAGCGTCGCGTTGAGCTCCTCGACCAAAGCGCGGACATCGTCCTGCAGCGGCGTTTCGACGGCGATCTCGATTGCCATCGGCCAGCTACTCCACGACCTTCGGCACGAGGAAGAAATTCTCGTCAGTGGCCGGCGCGTTGGCGACGATATCGGCAGCCTTGTTGCCGTCGGTGACGATGTCTTGGCGCTTCTTCATCTCCATCGGGGTCACCGATGTCATCGGTTCGACGCCGGAGACATCGACCTCGTTCAGCTGCTCGACAAAGCCCAGAATGGCGTTCAGCTCGCCGGTCATGCGCTCGGCATCCTCCTCGCTCACCGCAATGCGGGCGAGACGCGCGACGCGCTTCACAGTTTGCAGATCAACGGACATGTCTTTAGCCTTTGGGAAAACCAGATGGCGCTATAGCGGCGTGGCGCGTGCCGCGCAACATCGATCGTGCTTGGGGATAGAGCCCGTTCATGCCAGGGCGGCATTTCAGCCTAGGGCAGCGATACACCCTCGCACAGATAATAGCTGCCGCCATTGCCGGCCTGCTCGCCTTCGTCGGCGGTCGGGCGCACCGAGACGATGTCGATTTGGGTCGCGTTCATCTGCGTGATCGACAGTATATCGGGAAAGAGAAAGCCCGGCTCCTGGCAGATGGCAGTGACCGCCCAGCTCGGCGAGCGCGTCGCCTTGGTGACCTGGACGAACTCGCAATTATACTCGACGCTTTGCAGGCCGTCCGCCGACAAGATGACATTGCCGGTGTCAATCAGCGTCTGCAGCGTGTCCTTTTTGGCTTGCGCGCAAAGCTCCTGGGTCTGGAGGTAAACGCCCTTGATGAAGTCCTCGGCGGCGGATGCGGGCGACGCAGCGACCAGCATCGAAACGCAAAGAGTCTCTCTCAAACCCATGGTTTAATTCCCCTTTGCGACAAGGGATCGTTTCAACGATCGCTCTATAGTGTGATCGTTTGGCCGATGGCTGGCAAGGCTACGTCGACACCTGATCCTTCGAGGCCGGCCACGAACTTCTCCGCCGTCGCGTCGATGATCGGGAAGGTGCCGAAGTGGCATGGCACGACGGTGTCGAAGTGGAAGAAGCGCCGGCAGGCCAGGGCCGCCACCGCGCCGCCCATGGTGAAGCGGTCGCCGACCGGCACGAGGCCGATCTTCGGCTCATGCAATTCCTCGATCAGCGCCATATCGGAGAAGATGTCGGTGTCGCCCATATGGTAGAGCGTCTTGTCCTCCGGGAAATGCAGGACCAGCCCGTTGGGATTGCCGAGGTAGACGTTCTGGCCGCCATCGAGCCCAAACGACGAGGAATGCAGTGCCTGCACGAATGTGGTGGTGAAGGCACCGCAATCGACGGTGCCGCCATGATTGCCGGGATTGATCTTCTTGCCGTCGACGCCCTTGCCGACCAGGTACATGCAGATCTCGTAATTGGCGACCAGCTGGGCGCCGCTCTTCTTCAGCACCTCCACCGCGCCGCTGACATGATCACTGTGGCCGTGGGTCAGAAGCACATGGGTGACGCCTTCCGCCGGCCCCTCCCAGCCGCTCGTCCATGATGGGTTGCCGACGAGATAGGGGTCGATCAGGATGTTCGCGCCTGATGTCTCGACGCGGAAGGCGGAATGTCCGTACCAGGTCAATTTCATCGATCGTGTTCCTCGATTTTGGTTGCGCCGGAAGATAGAACGCCGGCAGCAAAATTAAAGTGACATAGTGTGCTCGCGGTTCAAAAGAACGTGTCGCGCTCTTTGTGACGGCAAGTCTGGGTCACGGTTAGACTGGGTCACGGTAAAACTGGTTGGGGAAAGCCGTTGGGCATCATAGCAATCGAGGATCTGCCGGCACGGCTGGAGGGCGGCAGGACGCTGGCCGGGCTCGACCTCGGCGACAAGACGATCGGTGTCGCCGTTTCCGACCGCGGCCTGTCCTTCGCCCATCCGCGCGCGGTCATCCTGCGCAAAAAGTTTTCGCTGGATGCGGCAGCGCTGCTCGCCCAGCTGCAGAAGGACAATGTCGGCGCGTTTGTACTCGGTCTCCCCATCAACATGGACGGTTCGGAAGGTCCCCGCGCCCAGAAGTCGCGCGCCTTCGTGCGCAACATGGCAGGTATAACCGACCTGCCCTTTGTGCTGTGGGACGAGCGGCTGTCGACGGTGGCGGCGGAGCGGACGCTGATCGAGATGGATTTCTCGCGCCGAAAGCGCGCCGGCAAGATCGATTCGGCGGCTGCGGCCTTTATTCTGCAGGGAGTTCTGGACCGGCTCCAGTCGCTTGACCCACGCGATCGGACGGAACCGGATTCCCCGCCTGCCGCCTGACCCAGGCCATGATGTTGCGGCGGCGGCGAAACGCCCACAATGCCATCAGCAGGAAGCCGTCGAAGATGCAGGCCCTTGCCACCATGCCCGGAATGATCGCCGGATCGATGCCCAGCATCTGCCCGTAGAGCTGAAACACGAAATCATGCAGCTGCCGGCTGAGCATGACGTAGCCGAAATTGATGTCGTTGAGCGACAGGAAGAACCAGCCCCAGAACAGAGCGAGTGGCGCGGCCCACAATGCGAACAGCGTGCGCATCAGTGACCGTCCCTGCGGCTGGAGCCGCCTCTGCGACCGCTGGGACCAATGTCCGGACGGCCGGAAATGCGCGATAGCAAGGAGCCGTGCGCGGCACCCTTGGCCATGGCATGGGCGGTGGCGCGGCTCTCTGCCTCCCGAGAAACCATGACAGCGAAGACCGACCTCCGCTCGGCCAGCATGGCGACATAGGAGGCCAGAAGTGCCGCCAATTGCACGGCGACAACCAAAAACAGGCCGTTGATGCCTCGCGCTGCGCCGCCGATCAGGATGAGCGACAACACCGCGGATGCCGAAATGAAGGCGGTCCGCGCCACACTGTCGGCTTCGTCCGGGCTCGCTGCGGCGTTAACCAGGCTCTCGACGAAGACCCAGCAAAACAGCACCGCCACGACCAGCAAGGCGATGGCCAGCGGCGCCACGACGGCAGCATTGTCGAGATCGGCCAGACGAGTGTTTTCCACGACGACGCCGAGCACGCCCAGAGCGCCCGCAACGCCGCGGTTTCCATCGACACAGATGAACGCCAGCAGGGCGAAAACCAGCGCCCAGTGCAAGGCCAGAAAGGACGTCAAAATGTGCCGCATGGCATTCCTGCTTTGGTGACAAAGACAGTGGGGTCTGCGGCCTGCGGCTGCAACGGAAACCATTCGTTAAGGTTAACGGCTGTCCACAGGCAGGCAAATTCGTTCACGGCCTGGCGGAAGGCCCTCAATTCACCGGCGGATAGAGCGTGTCGATGATCATGCGCGCATCGTGGCGCGAATCGAGCATGCCATAGGTGTTGCGCCACTGGCCGGCGAGCCGCGTCTCGACGAAGGCGTCCGCAATCCGCCCTGCCCCCAGCCGGCGCAATTCCGCAGCTGCCGCCGACAGCGCCAGCTGTTCGGTCAGCAGGCGGGCCGACCCCTCATCGGTGCCGGCGACCTGCATGGCCGCCTTGAGCACGCCAATGGTTCCGCGTCCGCCGGCGCCGAGATCGCGGTCGATGCCGGCCAGCACCTCCTCGAACAGGCCGGGCGCGCGGCCGAGCACGCGCAGCACGTCGAGCGCCATGACATTGCCTGAGCCCTCCCAGATCGCATTGACCGGGGCTTCGCGGTAGTAGCGGGCGAGCGGCGCTTCCTCGACATAGCCATTGCCGCCGAGGCACTCCATCGCCTCATAGAGCAGTGGCGGCGCGATCTTGCAGACCCAGTATTTGACCACCGGGGTCATGGCGCGGGCAAAAGCAGCCTCGCCGCGGTCGCCGGCAGCCTCGTCGAAGGAGCGCGCCAGTCGGAACGAGAGTGCCGTGGCGGCGGCGACATCGAGCGCCATGTCCGCCAGCACGCGCTGCATAAGCGGCTGTTCGATCAGCGTCGAGCCGGCCACCTGGCGGTGACGGGCGTGATGCACGGCCTCAGCCAGCCCCGCTCGCATGATTGCCGACGAGGCGACGGCGCAGTCGAGCCGGGTCAGCGTGACCATGTCCATGATCGTCTTTATACCGGCGCCGGGCTCGCCGACCATCTCGCCGATGGCGTTGACGAACTCTACCTCCGATGAGGCGTTGGAGCGGTTGCCGAGCTTGTCCTTCAGCCGCTGAAAGCGGAAGCCGTTGCCGGAACCGTCGCCGAGGATGCGCGGGACGAGAAAACAGGAAAGCCCTTCCGGCGCCTGTCCAAGCACGAGAAAAGCGTCCGACATCGGCGCCGACATGAACCATTTGTGGCCGGTGAGGCGATAAAAGCCGCTGCCGGCGCGTTCGGCCCGTGTGGTGTTGGCGCGCACGTCGGTGCCGCCCTGCTTTTCGGTCATGCCCATGCCGAGCGTCAGCCCGGCCTTGTCGACCGGCGGCTTCTGGCTCTGGTCGTATTTGCGCGTCGTCACGCGCGGCGCCCATTCGCGAAACAGCTTTGGGCTGGCCATCAGGGCGGCCAGCGAAGCGCTGGTCATGGTGATGGGGCAGAGATGCCCGGTCTCGAGTTCGGCGGTCAGGTAGAAACGCGCGGCGCGCACCTGATGGCGACGGCCGATCTCGCTATCGCCGTTTTCCCAGATCGAGGAATGCAGGCCGCCGGCAACCGAGCGGCGCATCAGCGCATGATAGGCCGGATGGAATTCGACGAGGTCGATGCGCCGGCCCTGACGGTCATGCGTGCGGAGCTTCGGCGTCTCGACATTGGCGAGGCGCGCCAGCTCCTGCGCCTCCTGCGTCAGGACGAACCGGCCAAGCCCGTCGAGGTCCTTGCGCACCGGATCGGAAAAACGCTCGGCAAGCTGGATCAGCAACGGATCGCCCCGCCAGGCGTTGCCGCCCGTCAGCGGCGGCGGCTGGTTGGTCACGTCGTCGGTCACGCCCAATCCTTCTGAAAGTAGAAGGGCCTTCTAACGGTAGAAAGGCCTTATCATCACAAGGCTTCGAATCCGAAGCAATCGGCTAGATATAGCCCAAGCCAGGCGGCGCGCGCGACGAAAATACCGGGGAGAAAGGCCGCAATCCCAAGCTGGCGCTTGCGGCAAGGAATTCTCCCCCCTATAGCAGCGCCTTGAGATGACCGACGCTTCGTCCCTGCCGCTTTATCCTCACCGCCATCTTCTGGGCATCCGCGATCTTTCCCCCGGTGATATCGAGCTCCTGCTCGACCGGGCCGATCGCGCCGTCGCCATTTCGCGGCAGTCCGAAAAGAAGACCTCGACGCTGCGCGGCCGCACCCAGATCAACCTCTTCTACGAAGCCTCGACGCGCACGCAGTCGTCGTTCGAACTGGCCGGGAAACGGCTCGGCGCCGACGTCATGAACATGTCGGTGGCGAGCTCTTCGGTGAAGAAGGGCGAGACGCTGATCGACACGGCGATGACGCTGAACGCCATGCGGCCCGACATCCTGATCATCCGCCACCAGTCTGCGGGCGCCGCCGCCCTTTTGGCGCAGAAGGTCGGCTGCTCGGTGGTCAATGCCGGCGACGGCGCGCATGAACACCCGACGCAGGCGCTGCTCGACGCGCTGACCATCCGCCGCGCCAAGGGGCCGCTGTCGAAACTGATCGTAGCGATCTGCGGCGACATCCTGCATTCGCGCGTCGCGCGTTCCAACATCATGCTGTTGAACGCGCTTGGCGCGCAGGTGCGGGTCGTGGCGCCGTCGACGCTGCTGCCCACCGGCATCGAGAAAATGGGCGTCATCGTCTCGCGCTCGATGGCCGAGGGCCTCAAGGGCGCCGACGTGGTGATGATGCTGCGCCTGCAGCGTGAGCGGATGGAAGGCGCCTTCGTGCCTTCGGTACGCGAATATTTCCGCTATTTCGGCCTCGATGCCGAAAAGCTGAAGGCCGCCAAGGACGGCGCGCTGGTGATGCATCCCGGTCCGATGAACCGCGGCGTCGAGATTGCGTCCGAAATCGCCGACGGTCCCCAAAGCGTCATCCAGGAACAGGTCGAGATGGGTGTCGCCGTGCGCATGGCGGTGATGGAAGCGCTGCTCGACCCGCGCCGCAACGAGGGCCGGGTGGCATGAGCACGACGGTCTTTGAGCGCGCCCGCATCGTCGACCCGTCACGCGGCATCGACGAGGTCGGCACCGTGATCGTCGAGGGGAAAAAGATCGTTGCCGCCGGCAAGGCTGCCCTGAACCAGGGCCTGCCGGCGGGAGCCACCGTGGTCGACTGCGCCGGCAAGGCAATCATTCCCGGCCTGATCGACGCGCGCGTCTTCATCGGCGAACCGGGCGGCGAACATCGCGAGACCATCGCTTCGGCCAGCGTTGCGGCGGCGGCCGGCGGCGTTACCTCCGTCGTTATGATGCCCGACACGGACCCGGTGATCGACAATGTCGCGCTGGTCGAATTCGTGCTGCGCACCGCCCGGGACACGGCAAGCGTCAACATCTTTCCGGCGGCGGCGATCACCAAAGGCCTCGCCGGTCGCGAGATGACCGAATTCGGCCTGTTGCGCGAGGCCGGTGCGGTCGCCTTCACCGATGGGCGGCACACAATATCCAGCGCACTGGTGATGCGCCGGGCTCTCACCTATGCCCGCGATTTCGGTGGCGTCATCGCACATGAGACACAGGATGGCGACCTCGCTTCGGCAGGCGTGATGAATGAAGGCCTGTATGCCAGCTGGCTCGGCCTTGCCGGCATTCCGCGCGAGGCCGAGTCCATCCCGCTGGAGCGCGACCTGGCGCTGGCGCGGCTGACGCGCGGCGCCTACCACGCGGCCAAGATCTCGACGGCGACGGCAGCGCAAGCGGTGACGCGGGCGAAAGCCGACCAGGCCAATGTCACGGCGGGCGTGGCGATCCACAATCTGTCGCTGAACGAAAACGATGTCGGGGAATACCGCACCTTCTTCCGGCTGACGCCGCCTTTGCGCGCCGAGGAAGACCGGCTGGCCATGATCGAGGCGGTCAAGGACGGCACCATCGACATCATCGTCTCCTCGCACGACCCTCAGGATGTCGACACCAAGCGCCTTCCCTTCGCCGATGCAGCTGCCGGCGCGATCGGGTTGGAGACGCTGCTTGGAGCAGCGCTTCGGCTCTACCACAATGGCGACGTGCCGCTACTTCGGCTGGTCGAAACACTGTCCACCGCACCAGCAAGGCTGTTCGGCCTGCCGGGCGGCACGCTGAAGCCGGGAGCGCCGGCCGATCTTGCGCTGATCGACCTTGAAGAACCCTGGATCGTGAGTGAAAGCGGCATCCGCTCGCGCTCGAAAAACACCTGCTTCGAAGGTGCGCGGCTGCAAGGCATGGTCTTGCAAACGCTGGTGGCGGGCCGCACAGTGTTTTCGAGCTAGAGCGATCGCGCCACGTCGCAGACCGATATGTTGCTGGGGAAATGCGGGGGCAAACAATGAGTTATAACGTTATCCTGGCATTGCTGTTCGGCTATCTCCTCGGCTCGATTCCCTTCGGCCTCTTGATCACCCGCGCGGCCGGCCTCGGCGATGTGCGCAAAATCGGCTCCGGCAATATCGGCGCCACCAACGTTCTGCGCACCGGCAACAAGGGCCTCGCCGCCGCGACGCTGGTGCTCGACGCGTTGAAGGGTACGGCGGCGGTGATGATCGCGCGCCATTTTGGACACGACTACGGACTGTGGGCCGGCCTTGGACTCTGGGCGGGCCTTGGCGCCTTCCTTGGCCATCTGTTTCCGGTCTGGCTCGGTTTCAAGGGCGGCAAGGGCGTGGCGACCTATCTCGGCGTGCTGATCGCGCTCGGCTGGCATGTGGCGCTGATTTTTATCGTCGTCTGGCTGGCGATGGCTTTTCTGTTTCGCTATTCCTCGCTGGCAGCGCTGACGGCGGCGGTCATCGTGCCGATCGCGCTTTATTTCTGGAGCACACCTGAGACCGCCGGGCTGTTCCTGGTGATGAGCCTGATCGTCATCTTCAAACATCGCGCCAACATTTCGCGCCTTCTTGCCGGCACCGAAGGCAAGATCGGAGCCAAGGGTTGAGCAAGCCCGCCGCCGGGCCGCGCCTCAGCGACCGGCAGCGGCTGAGCTGGCTGCGGCTGATCCGCACACAAAATGTCGGCCCGGCCTCGTTTCGCGAATTGATCAACCGCTTTGGTTCGGCGGAGGCGGCGTTGGAGATGCTGCCCGAGCTGATGATTTCGGGCGGAGCCAAAAGGATCATGCGCATTCCTTCCGTGGAGGAAGCCGAAGCGGAACTCGACGCAGCCAGTGAAAACGGCGCCCGCTTCGTCGGCATCGGCGAGGCCGACTACCCGCCGATGCTGAAAAACATGGACAATCCGCCGCCACTGATTGCCGTGAAGGGCGAGGCAGCCGTCTTTCGCCTGCCGGCGGTGGCCATCGTCGGCGCCCGCAACGCGTCGCTCGCCGGCATCAAGATGGCGCGCATGCTGGCGGCGGATCTTGGCCGCGACGGCTACGTCATCGTTTCCGGCCTGGCGCGCGGCATCGACACGGCAGCACACCAGGGCAGTCTCTCGACTGGTACAGTGGGTGTGCTGGCCGGTGGGCTCGATGTCCCCTACCCGCCCGAAAATATCGGCTTGTGCGAAGACATTGCCGAGCGTGGCGGCGCCGTTATTTCGGAAATGCCGTTCGGCTGGCAGCCGCGGGCGCAGGATTTTCCGCGCCGCAACCGGCTTGTCGCGGGCGCCGCCCTCGGACTGGTGGTCATCGAAGCTGCGCAACGCTCCGGCTCGCTGATCAGCGCGCGCCTGGCCGGCGAGATGGGCCGGCTGGTCTTTGCCGTACCGGGTTCGCCGCTCGATCCGCGCTGCGCCGGCTCCAACGGCCTGCTCAAGGACGGCGCCACCCTGGTCACCGAGGCGGCCGATGTTTCCGGTGCGATCGCACCCTTGGCGGGCACGCGAACGCGAAGCATTGCGCCGCCAGAAAAGGCACCCGATTTTTCGGCAACTCCCCCGCCCGGTGAGGACGAACGCAGCGGCGTGCTCGAAGTGCTAGGCCCAACGCCGGTGGGCGTGGACGAGATCATCCGCCACACCGGCCTCAACGCCGCGCAAGTCTCCATGGTGCTGCTGGAACTCGACCTTGCCGGCCGCATCGAGCGCCATGCCGGCGGCAATGTCTCACTGGTTTCGTGAAAGCCTGAGACTTAGTTTGCGGCCGCAAATACCGCAGCACTTTCAGACATGAGGCGCCGCGCGGCGGGTTGGACATTATCCCTGTATGTAATGCATTGGCGGTAGCGGCCATCGGCAACGCGCTGTTTACCAATGCGCTCCCACTCCGGTGTCCAGGAGGAATTCCAGTCAAAATCCTGGGACATCAGATTTTCCCTGTCGAAGCATTGCGGATCCCTCTCGAGTATCCGACGCGCTTCATCGGCGAGGGGACTATAGTTTTCAACAGCCGCTATCTTCCGCGCCCGCGCGGCCGGGGAAAGCTGAATTGCCGATTCGACACGTCCCGCCACATTTGGAACCGCAGCGGAACAAAGCTGTTTGCCGACCTGTGCCGTCTTTCGCAGTCCTCGGCAGAGGGCCTGGCCAAACGCAAAGGCAAGATCATGTATGGGATTATAGCCGTCGACCGCATCCGATACGATCTGGACACTCTTTGCGGTCGTTAGATCGGCGCGCACTCTCGAAAACACGTCGATCAGGAAATCATGGTTCCCGGCCAGCAGCGCTTCGTACCAGGCGCCATCCGGAATTTCCCCAAACACCGCGCCGCGTGTCGCGCCCGCAGCTTCGACCAGATCGCGCGAATAGCGGGTTCGCGATGTTTCCTTGCCGCCTGATCCGTCGGTCAGAAGATAGACCCTTGGTTTGGCGATCTCGAGCCAATGGTGGATCCTGAGTTCGTGCCCGGGGTGAGCGAGGATCAGCACGTTTTCCAGTTTTTCTCCTGACTTTTCAGGCAACAATGGCTCCAATCCAGTTTCTGGTCCGATCGAGCCGAATGGCCTGGGGACAAATTCAGGCGCAAACCTTGGCGGCGACAATGCTGACGAAGCTTGTTTGGTCAGCGGCTTCAACTTAAGACGCTGCCAGAAACTCATGCGCCTTTCTCTCTCATATCAGATGTAGTGCGCAAGCAAGGAATCGCCCGTTGCGAATTCTTATCACCAATCTCTCCCTGTCGCGAAACAGCGGATCGGAAGCGGTCGTCGAACTGTTGGCCGACGGGCTTCGCGGCGCCGGCCATCAGACCATGCTGCTGGCTCCCACTCTGGGCGACATGGCCGATGAATGCGTCGGCGCGGGCATCATGTCGTCGATCGGATTGCCGAGATCGTCGAAAGGCCCGATGTCATTCACGCCCAGCATCTGACGCCCTGCCTGACTGCGCTCGCCAGGTTTCCCGACGTGCCAGCGGTATTTTCCTGTCACAGCGCCTTCTTTGAAGTCGAAGCGCCGATGCTGCATCCCCAGATACGCCATTGGATTGCGGTCGACGAGGCGTGCCGAGCCAAATGCCTGTCGAGGGGCATACCGGCCGACCAGATGAGCCTTGTCTACAACGCGGTCGATCTCAATCGCTTCAAACAGCGCCCACCGCTCCCCGCCAGACCCGCGCGAGGCCTGCTGCTGACCAAGAATTTCGAGCACCAGGCGGCGGTTCGTGAGGCCTGTGCGAGAAGTGGCATCCAGCTGGATGAGCTAGGTCCAGCCACCGGGCGGTTTTCGCAGCAGCTGGAACAGGATCTGCTTGGTTACGACATCGTGTTCGCAACCGCCCGGATGGCCATCGAGGCAGCTGCGGTCGGCTGTTCCGTCGTGGTTTGCGACGCGCGCGGTTTCGCGGGATTGCTCAGCAGCGCAAACATGGAGGCATGGCGTCGCTTCAATCTGGGCGTTGGGCTTTTGACCAAGCCGACCACGGTCGAAAATCTTCTGGGCGCGATATCCGGTTTCGATGCGAACGATGCCGCGGCGGTGTCCACCTATTTTCGGAAGGCGGCCGGCGATGCGTATTTTGTCGAGGAACATGTGCGCATCTATGATCAGGTGCTGCGATCCGACAGGGGGCTGGATCCCGATGAGCGCGCGCTTGCGACCGCCGTGTGGATCGAAGAGATCGGGGTCTCGCATCCACGCCGAAGATGGTTTCACATCGTGAAAGAATTGCACGGCTGGCCGGATGCGCCCGAATTGGCGACGCTTCTGGCTCAGTCCCACGCAAACTCGCGAGTTTTGGAGAAGCTTGGCGAACAGATCGCCAGAACCCAGCAGCTTGTTCTGGACGAGGCTGTCTCGCGCGCCGCCGCGCTGGGCGACAACCCGGCTGTGCTGAGCCGGGTGGAGGAACAGCTTTCGAACCTTTCAAATTTTGTGGACGAGATAAAGCGGCTGTACAACGGTATGATCCCCCTGTTCATCAGAAAGCTTCTCTTTCGGGCGCGTAAAGGGGTCGGACATTGACAGGGCTCGACGGCTTGGACCGCGATAAATTGAGTGGCTACAGCATCTGCACCTCGCCACGATCCGGCAGCAATTTCCTGTGCCAGCATCTGAGCGGCACGGGCCTGCTCGGACATCCGCTGGAATATTTCAATTGGGGCGGGCGGCGCTATTTCGATGACCCGGACTACCCCAAGGATATCGCCGGCCAGGTCTGGAAAATCCTTACCATGGGCGCCACTCCCAACGGCATCTACGGCTTGAAGTTATTTGCCCACCAGCACGACTGGATTTCGGGCGAGGTGAACTGGGTCGATGCCCTTCCCAATCTTCGCTTCGTGCTGCTCACCAGACGCGACTTGCTTGGCCAAGCGATTTCCTGGGCACGCGCGCTGCAGACAGGACAATACCGATCGAGCCAACCGATGGCCCAGAAGCCGGTCTTCGACGCTGGACTGATCCAGAGCCAGCTCAACGCCCTTGCTCGTGAACGAGCCCGCTGGGAGATGTTCTTTGCGCGCACCGGTATCGAGCCCTTGCGGTTCGAATACGAGACAATGATCGAGGACCCTCGCCACGCCGTCAGTCAGGTCGCCGAGCTGATGGGCCTGAAGCCGCCCTCCAAGCTGGACCCCGGCAACGTGACCGTTGAGCTGCAAAGGGATGCATCAAACCTCGAATGGGCAGACCGCTTCCGGGCAGAGCGCGGCGACCCGAACATCCTGGACTTGATCTAGCTCCGCAGAATTCGTCTTCGGGCTGTCTGGAGCGCCGCTGAGCGGGTAGCAAAAGTAGCCATTTACTCTTCGCCATCCCGTCTGTATCACCGCCCCAGACCGCGTGGGGCGCCACGCCATCCAGCCGGGGGGCAGATGTCGACACCGTTCAGTGCATTTACTTTGGTTGAGTTTCTCGCCTTTGCAGGGTTGAGCTTCCTTTATGTCCGGGCAGACGATTCGTTATCCCCCAGGGGCAAGACCGAGTGTACCATCGTCGCAGGGATACTGTTTGCGATCCTGGTCGCGGTAAGAGCCCCGGCGTTGCTTACTTTCTATAGGGTTTGGGCTGAAATTGGCCCTCTGTACTTCGGCTATGCCTATGCGAACGGTCCGTTAGCCGCTCTGTTCAACCCGGCAAGCAATTACTACGATCTAGCGGCAAACCTATCTTCAGCCGTTGCGGTGTCGGCCGGACTTCAGTGGTGGCCGGTCGTTGACACCGGCTCCGGTCTTCTGGTGGCTTTGCTGTTTCCATTTGTTGTCGCCGGCACAACGCAATCGATATCGTGGCGAACCGGAATCCTGTTGGCGGTTGCGACCGCGCTCTATTGCGTCACTGCATCGGAAACATTCGGAACGGCACTGCACATCAAAGGCTGGGGACCTGTTTATGCCGCGCTTGTTTTTGGGTCGTTAGCGTTCAAACAGCCGCTCAATCGCGTTCATATCGGTCTTCTTCTAGTGCTGCCGTTCACAGGAACCCCCGCAGCTTTCGCGCTTATCATATGGGCGGCTGCCGGCTTTGTGCTACGGCAGCCTTATCTTGTCCGACCTCTGGTTTGGTCTATTCCTGGATTGGCGACGCAGATCGGCTGCGCACTGTTGCCGGCAACGAATACCGGCTTGGCCGTACGGCCGTTCACGTTCCTCGGTTTTGCAAGCTTGCCGGACCTGTTCCTGCTCAAGGTGGGTGGTGCGATCCTTTGGCCGGCCTTGTTTTTCAGCAACTTGACACCGGGTACGCTTGAACTGATAGCAGCTGCCATCGTCTTCCTTGGCGTGCTTGGAACTGCAGTTTTCCTCGCCCGCCGCCAGCCCATCCTGCTGCTCGTCCCGATCGTTGCGCTGCAATTTTCGGCTACTGCGATTCTCGCCGTCGGAGGTGCCGAGTCACTGCTCCAATCAGGATCTGGCTTCAGGTATTACTTCGCGCCAGTCGCAACACTTCTGATCGTTCTGGCGATTTGGGCGTCTTCGTGGAGGTTGGTTACAAGGGTCGCGGCGGTTGCTATTTGCCTATGCGCGGTCCTCGCAAATCGAGACTACAACGCCATGGTCGAAGGCTTGTTCTTCACACCGTCCCACACCAGTTGGTCCTCGCAGGCAACGACCCATCTCACGTCACCGTCGCAAACGCTTGTAAATTACCCCGGAGCAGGCGGAGTGCAGCTACCGGACTGTGGAGAATACCACTGCTAACAAGCACATCAGGTTGTTTCGGAATTGTGCTTATACATGACGAACCTGCCGACCAACGTCGCGCCTGCAATAACGCCTCCCGCCAGCATCAGCAAAAAAACCTGGTGAAACTCAGGCGATTCGAGAGACGCCGCATTGCCGAGCAATGAACCGACATAGACATAACCAAAAAGGGCGGGAAGCGACGCTGCGGTTCCTATCACGTAGTCGGCGAGGCGAATTCCACTCGCGCCCAGCGCAATGCTTGTGGCGGCAAAGGGAACGACCGGTGACAGGCGGATCAGAAAAACCGATCGCCAGCCGTCAGCGGCAAGGAACTGTTTGACCTTGTCGAGGCCGCCAACAATTTTCGTGTTGGTAAAAGGAACGTTTTGGAGACCCTTTCGGCCTACGTAGTAGCCGACGATGCCGCCGGCCAAAGTCCCGACGAGCGCCATTGCCGATCCACCGGCGAATCCGTAAACCGCTCCGCCTGCGATCCCGAGCAGGGACGCCGGCAATATGCCGGTGGCGGCCACTAGAAACTGCATCACGACCAGCGCAACGAAACCAAACAGCCCTGTCTGCTGAACGCTCGCTTTGGCGATCCGCAAGATATCGTCGAGATAGCCCGACAGCGCCGCGGGGACGAGAACCATCGCAAGGCCCGCCACACCGAGGGCCATTCGTGTCCGACGCCTCATCAGATATTGCTCCCGACGAATAACGGATCTTGTCGAATGCCCAGTTTGCTGAGGCGAAACTTCGCCGCGGTTTTCAAGACACCCAAGCCATAGACGACGCTACGCCGAAAGTTGATCGACGACGCCTCCGGGAAGTATCTCGTCGGACAGGACATCTCGCCACCACGCAGGCCGAGATAGACGGCCTGGCAGACCATCTCATTGTCGAACACAAAGTCGTCCGAGCACCGGTGATAAGGAATCTCGGTCAACGCTTTCCGGCTCCAGCACCGAAAGCCAGTGTGAAACTCCGACATTTTCTGACCGATCAGGATGTTTTGAACCAGGGTCAGAAAGCGATTGGCGATATATTTATAGACCGGCATGCCGCCGCGCAGGGCACCCTTGCCCAAGATGCGCGAACCAAAGACGTAATCATACTCGCCAGAGGCGACCATCGAGGCAATGGCCGGCACCAACCTGGGCGAATATTGATAATCGGGATGAAGCATCACGACGATATCGGCATCGCGCTGCAGCGCCGCATCGTAACAAGTCTTCTGATTGCCACCGTAGCCCTTGTTGATCGAATGCTCGATTGTGTGAATGCCGAGCTGTCGCGAAATGCCGACAGTATCGTCCTTCGAGAGATCGTCCGTGAGAATAACGTCGTCGATCAATTGCATCGGCAAGGCGAAGTAGGTCTTCTCCAGTGTAGCCGACGCATTATAGGCGGGCATGATCACCGCCACACGCAATCCATCAATCATTTCTACGCTAACGCCCCGATGTTGCGTTTCCATTGCCGGAAAACGTCCTATAGCGCAAGCCGGCCTAGCATTTCCCGATCCACGTGCGGCAAAAACGCCACGCAATGTTTCCGTCCGCACCAAACGACGCCGGAACGAGAGACCGTGGTGGTCGAGGTCCCGGTTTATGTCGAGCCGCCAATCCAGTCGACGGCAGAACTCGCGCGCCTGCTGGCAAAGCGGGTCCGGCGCAAGGCGCTTTCCCTGGTCGGGTTGTCCTAAAGTTAGCCGATCAAGCAAACTGGGGCCGTCGGTTGCCGGGCAACGACGGCGCGCAGTCAGATCCATTCCAGATTGATGTTTCGGATGTTTCCTGGGCGATGCGCTGGCGAATGCGCTCCACCCGACGCGCTATGTCTGGCGACACCCGGTCGTGCGTTTCAACCAGAATGGCGCCGATAGCGTCTTGCAGCCCAGCTTCGCGGGATGCTTCGAGGCATTCGGCTTCGCTGCCCTCAATGTCCATCTTCATGATCGATGGCACGCCGGCGGCGCCAACGGCGGTACAGATGCCACCGCAGGGTATTTTCCAGGCGGCTCTCGGAAAAGCACTCCGCCATTCCAGGGCTCTCCGTTGCACTGACGATCACGCTCGCGATGGCATACTCGACAGCTGACGAAAACCGGGCTCGACAGTCTGCGCATCAGTCAGCGGAACAGATACTTCGATACCTCCGGATTGCCACGGCGCCACATCACATTGTCCAGAAAATAATGGTGCACATTGATGAAGATGAGCACGATGAAGAAGAACAGGGATGACCCCAGGACTTGCCTGTCATAGGGAATCAAAGCCGTCAGCGCGGATGGGATCAGCCAGAAGCCGAGATAGCCAAGGGCCGTGCCGCCGACGATGAAGCCGAGGAGCCGAAACCTGTAGAGAGGGCCAAGAAAGGACAGGATTTTCGGCTGCGGATCGCTTTCGGCATCGGAACTGTCGCGCTCGACGTTCGTCTGGTAGCGCCAGACCACGGCGAGATACTGCAGCGAGTGGAGCGCGGGCACGATCAGCAGCCAAAGCGGGTTTACGCGCGCAATCAGGATCCAGAGATAGAGCGACGCCACATAGGCCACCAAACCGTTATAGGGCAGGCCGCCGCCGTTCTTCCGCCAACGATTGACCAGCATCAAGAGCGTGGCCGCCGTCGACGCAACGGCCGCCAGCATGGCGATGTTGGTGACCCAGGAAGGGGCCGCGAATGTGTAATAGTCCAGGCCATAATATTTGCCCTGGGTGACCGCCGTATTCGTCTGCAGCCATGCCAGGATCCACACCGCATAGGAGTTCACCAGCAGCACCTTCTTGTCGCGGTCGTCGAAGAATTTGCGCTTCAGCACCGCATCCACCATCAGCATGCCGTAGCCCTGCTTGACGTAGTGCCAACCGACGAAAAAGAACATGGCGTTGGTGGCATAGCCGAGCAGGCGCGTGTTCGCCGCCGCGGCGCCATAGGCAAAGAACCCGGCCATGACCAGGGGCACGACAATGCCCGCGAAGATGTAGCGGAGCTGCAGGCTCCTGTCGTAGCCGTCGCCCGTCACCTTGCGCCCGAAATTGCGGTAGAAGAGCTGGTAGGAGTGGGCGAAGTGGGGATAGTTCACGAGATAGGCCACGAAGACCATCGTTGCGGCCACCGGACCTTCATATTCGAGCGGAACGAGAAACAGCACCGGCAGGATGAGAAAGGCGCTGCCGCCCAGCATGAGGAAATCGGCGACCGGGCCGAAGAGGTATTTTTGAGGCGCCGCCGCCTTAGGAGCGACAGCATCCGCCGAAAGCTGAAGTGTCATGTCAGAACCTCCCCTGGGAAGGCTGAGTTTAGCCATCGACTGGAATGGGGACAAGCTTGGAGCTGCCGCTCCGCGCCCGAACACTGGACCATCCTGCTGTTTCGCCAATGGTCTCGATCCGCCATGGGCTTCGAACCTGTGAAGGCCCTCCGCCGTTAAAAAAGCGCACCACCCCAATTTACGACTAACATGTTAGTGTGCTAGCAGGGCATACACACCTACTTCGGAGACCTTCCGGTGACATCACGCTTTGGCCTTTCGGCCGCTCTCGCCACGCCTTTCGATGCCCGCGGGCAGATCGCCACCGCTCCCATGATCGCTCAGGCCAAAAGTTGCCTGGCGCAGGGTTGCGGCAGCGTGACGCTTTTCGGCACCACAGGGGAAGGCGCGTCGGTGGGCACGACGGAGCGGCGGTCGGTGACCGAAGCCATGCTGGCTGCTGGAATCTTGCCGCATCAACTCGTTGCCGGCGTGCTGGTCGACGCCGCCGAAGACGCCGCCGAACAGGCACAGCATGCCTTGCAGCGAGGCGCCCGAAACATTCTGCTGGCCCCGCCGAGCTACTTCAAGAATGTCGGCGAGGAGGGCCTTTTCGGCTGGTTCTCCGCCGTCTTTGCCGCGCTCGGCCCCCTCGCCCGTGACGTGCTGCTCTACAACATCCCTTCGGTTACCATGGTGCAGCTTTCGCTTGGCCTGATCGGCCGGTTGCGCACTGCTTTTCCCGACGTGGTCGCCGGGGTCAAGGATTCCGGTGGAAATTGGAGCTACAGCGAGGCGCTGCTTGCCGCCCATGGCGATCTGGTGATCCTGATCGGCGATGAAAGGCATCTGGCGCGTGCGGTGCGACTGGGTGGTCAAGGCGCAATCTCGGGCATGGCCAATTTCGTCCCGGGCGAAATCCGCGCCATGGCCGAGGACGGGCGCGACGATCCTCGCGTCGAGAGTTTTGTGCTCGAATTGCTCAAATATCCGGTCACCCCGGCGGTAAAGGTGATGGTGGCGCGTAAGACCGGCGACGAGCGCTGGCTGGCGGTCCGTCCGCCGCTGGAGCCGATCGCGTCGCAAGGGCAGCAGCAGCTTGCCGCAGCCTATGACAGCTTGTTTGCCAGGGAACCGGCCTGACCGGCAAAGAGAAGCGCGCCGAAATGGAAGACGGCAACGAACCGACCACCCTCAGGGAGAAGGCCTATGCCAGCTTCACGCGGCATTTGCTGGCGCGCGACTTCAAGCCGGGCCAGTTCGTGTCGCAGCGTGAGCTGGTTGCCTTCACCGGACTGCCGCTCGGCGCCATTCGCGAGATCGTGCCGCGTCTCGAGGCGGAAGGACTGCTGACGACCTTCCCGCAGCGCGGCATGCAGATCGCCCATATCGATATCAGCCTGATCCGCGAGGCCTTTCAGTTCCGCCTGTTCATGGAGCGTGAAGCGGTGGCGCTGTTTACGGTCAGCGCGTCCGACGCCGAGCTTGCCCGCTTGCGGCGCGAGCATGAGGACATGCTTGCCCAGGCGCTGGCGCATACCCCGACGCCGGAGATGGAGGCCAAGGCGCAGACCATCGACTGGGCCATGCACGACACGTTCATCGATGCGCTGGGCAACGAGATCATCGCCAAGGCCTATCTGGTCAATTCGGTGAAGATCCGGCTGATCCACCAGGAGCGGTTCCGTATCGACGGGCGCGTCGTGCCGGTCATGCGCGAGCACCTGGCGGTGATCGATGCGATGCAGAGCCGCGATCCTGGCAAGGCGGTCGAGGCCATTAGCCAGCATATCGACAAGGCGCGCCGGCTGGCGCTGCAAATCTGAGGAAGCATGAGCCGCGCCGCGGTCGCTGCGGCGCAATCGACAACGACAACAACCGGGAGGAAGAAAATGTCGTCCAATCTGTTCAACCCAACCAGGAGGCAACTCCTCCAGGGAACCGCCGCCCTTGCCGCCGCCGGCTTTGCCGGCGTTCGCCCAAGCTTTGCCGCCGGCGTCGACTGGAAGCGCTTTGCGGGAACGACGCTTGACGTCAATCTGGTGAAAAGCCCGCGCAGCGACACGCTGATAAAATACATCGCCGAGTTCGAGGAACTGACCGGGATCAAGGTCAATGCCGAAGCGACGCCGGAACAGCAGCAGCGCCAGAAGACGGTGATCGAACTGAGCTCCGGCAAACCGAGCTTCGACGTCGTGCATCTGAGCTACCACGTGCAGAAGCGCCAGTTCGAAAAGGGCGACTGGCTGGCCGACATATCAGGCTATCTCGCCGACCCGACCCTGACCGATCCTGCGCTGGTGGAAACCGATTTCGCCGATGCCGGCATGCTGTTTGCCAAGGACGGCCAGGGCGTGCTGCGCTCGCTGCCGTTCTCGGTGGATTACTGGATCGTCTACTGGAACAAGGAATTGTTCGAGGCCAAGGGCCTCAAATACCCCGAGACGTTCGAGCAGCTGGTGGCCGCCGCCGAAACGCTGACCGATCCGTCGACCAACACCTACGGCTTTGTCGCCCGCGGCCTGAAAAACGCCAACACGCCGGTGTGGACGTCGCTGATGCTCGGCTACGACATGACGCCGCTCGATGACAAGGGCAAGCTGCGCACGACCTCGCCCGAGGCGGTCGAGGCCGCCAGCCTCTACCAGCGGCTGATGACCAAGTCGGCGCCTCCAGGCGTCACCGGATTCAACTGGGCCGAAGCCCAGTCCGCCTTCCTGCAAGGCAAGATCGGCATGTGGTTCGATGGCGTCGGCTTTGCCCCGCCGATGGAAAACCCGGAAAAGTCACGAGTGGTCGGCAAGGTCGGCTACGGCGTCATGCCCAAGGGGCCCAAGGCGCATGCCGCCGGCACCTTTGGCGACGGCCTCGGCGTGACGGCCGCCAGCGAGAAGAAGGAGGCCGCCTATCTGTTCTGTCAGTGGGCGGTGTCACCGGCTATGGGCGCGCGCCTGCTGCAGGCCGGCGCCGGCGTGCCGTTCCGCAAGTCGGTGCTGGAAGACCCCAAGGTGCGCGAAGGCGTCACCATGCCGGCGAGCTGGCTCGATGCCGTGGTCGGCTCGGGCAATGTCAGCCGGCTGTCGCTTCCGGTCATCATCCCGGTCACCGAGTTCCGCGACATCTATGGCGTGGCGTTGACCAATCTGATCGCCGGCGCCGATCCGGCAGAGGAACTGAAGAAGGCCACCGAGCAATTCCAGCCGGTGCTCGACAGGAGCGAGCAAGGCTGATGTCCGCCATCACCCCAGAACGCACCGGGGTGACGACGCAAGCCAACGAAGGGGGCCAGACCATCCGTCTGGCTCCCAACTACTGGCCTTTCGTCGTCCCGGCGCTCGTCGTCGTCGGCGCCGTGATCGTCTTTCCCTGGGCCTTCACACTGTGGATGAGCGTCAACCGCTGGACCCTCGGCCAGGCGCGAAGCTTTGCCGGGATGGAAAACTATCTGCGGCTGGCAGTCGACCAACGCTTCTGGGAATCGCTTTTCCATACGCTGACCTACACGGCGCTTTCGGTCGCGGCGCCGATGTTCCTCGGCACTGTCGCGGCGCTGATCTTCGACGCCAAATTTCCGCTGCGCGGCCTGTTGCGCGGCGTCTTCGTCATGCCGATGATGGCAACGCCAGTCGCCGTGGCGCTGGTCTGGACGATGATGTTCCATCCCCAGCTTGGCGTGCTCAACTATCTGTTGTCGCTGGTCGGCATCCCGGCGCAGGAATGGATCTTTAATGCCAGGACGGTCATCCCGTCCCTGGTTGCGGTCGAGACCTGGCAGTGGACGCCGCTGGTGATGCTGATCGTGCTGGGCGGCTTGGCCTCCGTGCCGCGCGAGCCCTTCGAGAGCGCCGAGATCGATGGCGCCAACGCCTGGCAGCAATTCCGCTATCTCACCTTGCCGATGATCGCGCCGTTCCTGATGATCGCGATGATCATCCGCACCATCGATGCGCTGAAGAGTTTTGACATCATCTACGCGATGACCCAGGGCGGACCGGGCACGGCCTCGGAAACCATCAACATCTATCTCTACAACACCGCCTTCTCCTACTACGACATCGGCTATGGCTCGAGCATGGCCGTGGTGTTCTTCATCGTCATCGTCGCGCTGTCCTTCATCCTGCTGATGCTGCGCCAGCGCTCCCAATGGATTGGGGTGGAGGGCAAATAGATGAGTTCACGGCTGCTCAACCGGATCGGGCTGTTTTTCGCGGCTCTGGTCTTCGTCTCGCCGGCGATCCTGTTCTTCCTCTGGATGGTCTCGCTGTCGCTGAAGTTCGAGATCGACAACGGTGCATACCCGCCGATCCTGATCCCGGAACATCTCGCCTGGTCGAACTATGTGAAGGTATTCGAGGAGAACAATTTCCTGCTCTATTTCTGGAATTCGGTTCTGGTGACGGGCACGGCAACGTTGCTGGCGCTGCTGATCGGCGTGCCGGCGGGCTATGGCATCGCGCGGCTCAAGGCCGAACGCTCGGCGGTGGTCATCATGATCGCCCGCATGACGCCGGGGCTTTCCTATCTCATTCCGCTGTTCCTACTGTTCCAGTGGGTCGGCATTCTCGGCACGCTGTGGCCGCAGATCATCATCCATCTGGTGGTGACGGTGCCGATCGTGGTCTGGGTGATGATCGGCTATTTCGAGACCACGCCGATGGAGCTGGAAGAAGCGGCCAACATCGATGGCGCCAGTTCCTGGCAGGTGTTCCGGCTGGTCGCCTTGCCCATCGCCAAGCCGGGCATTGTCGTCGCCTTCATCCTGTCGATCATCTTCTCATGGAACAATTTCGTCTTCGGCATTGTGCTCGCCAGCCGCGAGACCCGCACGCTGCCGGTCGCCGTCTACAACATGCTTTCCTACGAGCAGGTGAGCTGGGGTCCGCTCGCCGCCGCAGCACTTGTGGTGACGCTGCCGGTGCTGGTGCTGACCCTGTTCGCGCAAAGGCAGATCGTCGCCGGGCTGACCGCAGGCGCCGTCAAGGGCGGCTGAGGCACGGCCCCGACATCACTCATTTCCGGGAGAAATCCGATGGCATCGGTAACAATCAAGAACGTTCAGAAGGCTTTCGGAGCCGCCAAGATCATCCACGATGTCAGCGTCGACATCGCCGATGGCGAATTCGTCATCCTGGTCGGGCCGTCGGGCTGCGGAAAGTCGACGCTGCTGCGCATGATTGCCGGACTGGAAACGATCTCGGGCGGCAGGATCGCCATTGGCGATCGCGTCGTCAACAATCTCAGGGCGCGCGACCGAAACATCGCCATGGTGTTCCAGAACTACGCGCTCTATCCGCATATGACGGTGGCCGACAATATGGGCTTTGCCCTGAAGATCAAGAAAGCCGATCCGGCCGACACCGCCGGCCGCGTCGGGAGGGCCGCCAGCATTCTCGGCCTGGACAAGCTGCTCGACCGCTATCCGCGTCAGCTTTCCGGCGGCCAGCGCCAGCGCGTCGCCATGGGCCGCGCCATCGTGCGCGACCCGCAGGTGTTCCTGTTCGACGAGCCGCTGTCCAATCTCGACGCCAAATTGCGCGTGCAGATGCGCGGCGAGATCAAGGCGCTGCACCAGCGGCTGGGAACCACCACCATCTACGTCACCCACGACCAGATCGAGGCCATGACCATGGCCGACAAGATCGTCGTGCTGCATGACGGCCTTGTCGAGCAGATCGGCGCGCCGCTCGATCTCTACGATCGCCCGGCCAACCTCTTCGTTGCCGGCTTCATCGGCTCGCCGGCGATGAATTTCATTCGCGGCCATGTCGAGGAAGGCGTTTTCCGCAGCGCCGGTGGACTGATCTTGCCGCTGCCAGAAGGCATCGACCTGACCAACATTCCCGGCGACGACCTCATCTACGGCATCCGGCCCGAACACATCCGAGCGACGACCGCCAAAGGAATCCCCGGCACGATCGTGCTTCTGGAAGCAACGGGTTCGGAAATCTTTGCCAGGGTCGACTGCGCCGGAGAAGAAATCTCCTGCCTTTTCCGCGAGCGGCTGGCACTGAAACAGGGCGAGCAGATGCGGATCGAGATCGACCGCGCCTGTGCTCATCTGTTCGACGTCAAGACCGGGCGGCGATTGTAGGCGGCGACGGGGGCTGCTGACAGGGAGCAACTTTCGCACGAAATATTTCTGGTGAGCGCGTCGGGGTTCGAACCCGAGACCTACTGATTAAAAGTTCTTTTTTGGCCTTTTGGGCAAGCTGTTGCTTTCATTTGATTTTATCCGCGTCTGCACATAAGCCATTGATTTCTATAGGACACCTTTTGACAAATCAGGACACTGTGAGACAATAACCGCACACTGCTAGCCGTCGGGCCGACGGACACAGTGCGGACACAGGAGCCTGACGTGAAGCTTTCAGATGTCGTGATCAAGAACCTACCGGCACCCGCCAGCGGAAACAAGATTACCTATGACGACGACGTGAAGGGCTTTGGCGTTCGCGTTACCAAGGCTGGCGCGCGGGCCTTCATCTTGAATTACCGCACTCGCTCCGGCCTGGAGCGCCGATATACGATCGGCTCCTTCCCAGACTGGAAAAGCGGTCCCGCACGCGAGGAAGCGAAACGCCTCAAGCAGCAGGTTGATGTGGGCGCTGATCCAATGGGTGACGTTGCCGCGGCGCGCGACGCAAAGACCGTGGCCGACCTGTGCGACCGTTTCGAAGAAGAACATCTGACCAAGAAGCGAGCTTCAACCTCTCGCGACTACAAGGCTTTGATCAAGAACCACATCCTGCCCGCCCTGAAAAACAAGAAGGTTGCTGAGGTCGAGTTTTCCGACATCGATGAGCTGCACCGAAAGATTTCGAAAGGCGCGCCCTATCTAGCAAACAGGACGGTGGCCGTTCTGTCGAAGATGTTTGGGCTCGCCATCAAGTGGAGGTGGCGCGCAGACAACCCCGCCAAGGGCGTCGAGCGCAATGATGAGCAGAAGCGCCATCGGTATTTGTCTATCGCCGAGTTGGCGACCCTGACCAAGGCGCTTGCCGAGCATGAGGACCAACAAGCCGCGAACATTGTGCGGCTGCTGCTGCTGACCGGCGCGCGCCGTGGCGAGGTCCAGGCCGCAAAAGTGGGATCAGTTCGACATCAAGGATGGCGTGTGGACGAAACCAGGCTCGACCACGAAGCAGAAGACACTGCACCGCGTCCCCCTCTCCGCCCCTGCCCGGCAACTCCTCGTCGCCATCCATGCCGCCGCAGAGAAGGCAGCCGCGAAGCGTGGCGAAGACCTGTCGCCCTTCGTGTTCCCCGGCCGCGGCAGCCCGCACCGGATCGAGATCAAAAGAGCATGGCGTGAGCTTTGTGTCGCTGCCGGGATCGTGCAGGCGACATCTGCAAAGGACAGCAAAGGCAAGGAGCGGGTCACCCTGACGCCAACGGCACGCCTCCACGACCTGCGGCACACCTACGCCTCCGTCCTGGCGTCGGCTGGCCTGTCGCTACCGATCATCGGTGCCTTGCTCGGGCACTCGCAGCCGGCCACCACGGCCCGCTATGCGCACCTGATGGACGACCCGCTCCGGCAGGCAACTGAGCGAGCCGGCGCGATTGTGATGCCAACGGGCGAGAGCGCGAGTGGCGCGACGTCAGCGGAGATTTTTCCCATCAGGCAAGGAGCTTGACGATGAAGACGCTACAGCAGGCGGCGGACGACCTTATGGAAGCGATGCAGGACGAGGCAGACCTCGCCCGGCTTAAAGATCAGGCCTTGCTCGATGCGCTAACAAAGCGCGCCCCGCAACAGCCGCAGGAAGGTGCGGCCAAGTCGCCGGACGTCGCCACTCGCAAGGGATCGCAGTGATGGCCGTACAACTTCTTGGCGCGGCACCGATCCGAGCTGGCTGGGAAAAGGCCTACGATGCTGCGGTCCTTTTCGAGGCGAGGTATCCGCGAGCCGCTCCACCAACGCAGAAGGCGGTCGCCAAGCACCTCCTCGACGAGGGCGTGCTTCCGACCGGAAGCACCTCCCAGGAGACAGCCGAGGCCATGGTGCAAGAATGGCGGTGGGTTTGGCACTACGTGGCCGGCGTCGATCTGTACCGGGGTTGGATGACGGAATAAGAGGTGCACTATGGACCATCTTAGGGCTGGGATTGCCAATATTATCAGCGGAGCTGAGCAACAGCGCCGCGACGGGCTGATGGACGCTCTGAGGGCGGCCGCGGGCGCTTATGCCATTGACCGCGAGAAGAGCGCCAACATGGCATTGGCCGCCGTATCGGACTTTCTCCACGACGAACAGCTGGAAGCGCCGTTCCGGTTCTTGGTCGACATCCTGGACGAACGTCGGAAAAAAGGACGGCGGGCAAAGCCACTCCAGCGGGCGGTGGACGAGGCCTTGACGGTAGCAGCGGTCGACGCCCTGGTGGCGGAGAAACATATCTCGCTTGAGCAGGCTTGCAGGGACGTGGCGAAGGCAACTGGCGGCCGTATGAAACTTGGCGACGGAGAGTTGCAGCCTTGGGAGCAGCTAAAGAACCTGCGAGACAACATTCGCCACCGCAAAGCTAGCCCCGAGGCTACCGAAGTTTACGATTACCACTGCCGTGGTGGGTGGCAGGCTCAACCTTACGGACCGCCTGCGCCATTGACGCTCGATTGCGTAACGGAAATCTGGGCAAAACACCTCGAAGACAAATCCTGTAAATAGACCCTACTTTTACTACAGGCTGGCTTCAACGATCTTGTCATCCATTGTCAACGCACGGTGTTGTGCAGACCCTTGGAGAGCAAGATGAACACCACTGACGTCCTTCTTAACGGCTACCTTGACCGGGCATCGCTCGCAGATGCGCTGAAGTGCTCTGAGCGCACGGTTGCCAGATACGAAAATCAGCCGGACGGCATACCGAGCCTCATGGTGGGCGGGCGTAAATTGTATCGCCTTGTCGCAGTGCGCGAATGGCTCGACCGACGCGAGCGCAGGCCAAATCCACGGCGCGCGGCATATTAAGCGAAACCGCCGTCGCGAATGACTGGAAGGGTGGAGCACTGCCGGCAGCGCGCACAAAACCAAAAGGAAGGCAACACAGAAACACCCCGAAGTGGCGCCGCCGAGCCCGCCGACGGGCTCGCTGCGATTGCCGAGCCGCCAGAGCGAACCGTGAACGGCATTGAAATGGAACCAAGAACAATGAACATTCTCGACACCGCGACGGCCGAAAACGCTACAAAACTGAGCGACCTGACGGCGTGGCGGCTTGCGGCACTGGCGAACGGCTACCTCGTCATGCTCACCCGCGACAAGGCGACCCCGCTGCATGACGCATGGCAGACCCTCGAACCGACACCGGAGATGATTATCAAGTGGGGCCGGTCGCGTAAGGGCGGCTCCAGCGGAGTGATTATCACCCCGCCGCTGATCGCGTTCGACGGCGACATCTACCAAAAGGAAATGTCCGACCTAGCATTCGAAGAGATCATGAACGGCGCGCCGGACCTGAACGACGAGCGCAACCCGCTGCTCATTCGCAACAGTGTCGGCCACAAGTTCACAATACTGGCCCGCATCGAAGGCGACTTTGACAGTATGTCTTCGCGTGCCTGGCTGCCGCCGGAGACGGACCTTGAGAAGGTCGCAGCGATGCCCCCTACAGAGCGAAAGGCGTTCATGAAGCAGAACAAGTGCCAGCTCGAAATTTTCGGCGGCACGCGCAAGCGGTACATAGGCGTGATCGGCACCCATTCGTTTGAAGCCGACGGCAATACGGTGGCCGCTAAATACTCATGGGTCGACGCGTCACCTGCCAACACGCCAATCGACAAACTGCCGTTGGTGACGAAACAGCAACTTTACGCGATCTGCGATGCCGTCGACCGGCTGTTCGAAAAGCGTGGTTGGGTGAAGCTGACCCACGCATCGCAGCGTGGGGATACCGGCAACCACAAGCCCGGCAACGACCCACATGCCGGCATCGAACTGTTATCGGCGGCCATGGCCGTCATCCCAAACGACAACGTCTCCTGGGACGAGTGGAACAAGGTGGGAATGGCACTGTGGCGGGCGTCGGAAGGCAGCGGCGAAGGTTTTCAGCTGTTCGATGAATGGTCGAAAAAGGCGGTGGGTAAGTACGACTACGCATGTTGCGCGGAGAGGTGGGAAGGCTTTGCAAACTCACCGCCCAGCGAGATCGGCGCCGGTACGATCTTCTATATGGCGAGCGAGGCAAATCCGAACTGGCGCGAAGGCCTCGACCGCGGCGACGGTGACCGCCCCCTCATCACAGTAAGGGCCGGTATCCTGCACACACTAGCGACGCAGGCGGAAACGGCGCTGATCGACGCCGGCGCACCGCTCTACGTTCACGGTGAAAGGATCAAGCGGCCTGTCGTCGACGAAGTCGACGCGTCCAAGGGGCGAAAAACCAAGGTGGCGAGGTTTGCGGAAGCCACGACCGACACGCTCAAAGACCATATGTCCCGTGTCGCTAATTTTCAAAAATGGGATGCCCGCAAAAAGACTTACGTGCCGACCGATCCATCCCACGACCTCGCTGCAACAATCCTTTCGCGTGATGGCGAATGGCGGCTGCCGCGCGTTGCGGGCGTCATCACCACGCCGACGCTGAGACCCGACGGAACCATCTTGAGTGAACCGGGCTATGATCCAGCAACACGGCTGATCCTCATCGACCCGCCGACGCTGCCGGCGATATCTGAAAGGCCAAGTCGAAGCGACGCGCTGCGAGCGCTCAGCACTCTCGACGGGCTCCTCACGGAGTTTCCATTTGCAGATGATGCAAGCCGCTCGGTGGCGCTGTCCGGGCTGATCACGCCGGTGGTGCGTGGTGCGCTAGTCGTCGCACCACTGCACGTGGTCAATGCCCCGGAAGCCGGTTCGGGCAAGAGCTACATCGTCGACCTCGCGTCCGCTATTGCCACAGGGCAGCGATGCCCGGTTATAGCGGCCGGCAGGACAGAGGAAGAGACGGAGAAGCGGCTCGGCTCAGCGCTCATGAAAGGGCAGGCGTTGATCTCGATCGATAATTTGAACGGCGAACTCTACGGCGACGCGCTGTGCCAGTTCATTGAAAGGCCAGTGAATGAAGTCCGCGTTCTGGGTCAATCGAAGAACGTCCGGATTGAGAGCCGGTCCACCATGTTCGCGACCGGCAACAATATCAAGATCGTGGGCGATATCGTTCGGCGATCGATCACCTGTTCTCTCGACCCCAATATGGAGCGGCCAGAGCTGCGGCAGTTCAAAGCCGACCCGTTCGAAATGGTGCTGGCCGACCGCGGCCACTACGTCGCCGCAGCTCTTACCATCGTTCGCGCATACAGCGTGGCCGGTTGTCCCGCTACGCTGCCGGCGCTGGCTTCGTTCGGTGACTGGTCACGGCTGGTTCGCTCAGCGATCGTATGGCTCGGTCGCACCGACCCTGTCGATACGATGGAAGCCGCGAGGGTCGACGACCCGAAAAAGACCCAGGTTCGGCAAGTCGTCGCTGCATGGCGCGACGCCTTGCAGGGTGAGGCAGCACGGCCTGACCCTACGGCCTTAGGCAAGCCGCTGGCCACAGCCGGGCTGAAAGAGCTCGCGGAAAAGAAGGGGACTATCGGCGGCTTCAAGCTCGACAATCCCGGCCTGCACGCGGCGCTGCTCGAAGTGGCCGGAGTGCCCGGCCGAGGTGAAATCGACACGCGAGAGTTAGGCAAATGGCTGGGGAAACAGAGCGGACGCGTCGTCGACGGCTTAAAAATCACATCCGTAAGAGACACGCACGCTAAGCAGAACCTGTGGTGCCTGGCAGAAGTGGGCGGCGGATAATGCAGCTGCGACGGCAGCAGCGGCGATGCTCGGGCACTTTGCGGGTATCAGCGGGTATCAGCGGGTATGCTTTCGATCAAACGAATAAAACTGTCGGAGTAATTACAATACCACACCTGACATCTATGAATTTATGGCCAAAAACATACCCGCTGATACCCGCTGATACCCGCACAAACCTAAACTCGGCTGAAAAACCTCTGCAGAACGACCACCGCTACCTCGCGCAGCTTAGGAACGAGATTGCCATGACAGACGATGACCACCTGCAACTGCGATCGGCTCTCGCCGAGGTCCAGCGCCTGATCCTTTCGGCGCCACACGCCAAGGCGATTGCAGTCCCTGACGACGGTCGAGCAAGGGAGCAACTTCGAAAATGGATCAAAGACGCGGAGCTGGCGCTGCGCGGCGGGCCGCAGGTTACACAGCACGACGGCGACGCGTGATAGGTTGAGCGAAGCGGATGGCGCGTCCTAGTCTCTTCAAACCTGAGATGGCGCAAACACTGCAGGACCTCGTGGCGCAGGGACATTCGCTCGGCGAGGTGGCGGCTGAGCTAGGCGTCAGTCGGATGACTTTGCACCGATGGATGCAACGTTACGTTACAACTTTGCGACAACCCCTAAAGGACGGGCTGACGCAACGCGCCGCGAACCGGGCGGCCGAAGCGGAACGCCTTTACGGGATTAGACACGCCAGGAACCGGCAATGGCTGCGGCTGCCGCCAAGGCCGAGCCGCGTCGACGCAACAGCTGCCCGCGCCACGCTGGGTTTGCTGCTAACGGAAGCGGCTACCGTGGCACCGGACGCCCTCTTGGAGGCTGGCGAGCCGATTATGAGCGCTATAGGACCCGCTCAAGATCAGGAGGCCGTGGGCCGCCACTCCGAGGCACATCCTCGGCCTGAAGATCGCCTAAGCGACCGCCGGCGAGCTCGCCAGAGGTCTTCCCTCGATCGCTCCGAGTTTGACGACGTATCTAGCTGGCATCGAAACCAACAGAGCCGCGGCGCACGGGGTCAGCCTATCGAACCCCAAGAGCCTCATGATTGGCAGAACGAGACGGACGACGGCGAAGCGCTGCCTATGGAAGATCCGCTAGCGGAGTGGTGACTTTTGTCCTCGCCCCCCATCCGCCTCACGCGCCAGGACAGCGGCTGCCACTGATGTTTTATCAGTAGACAGTTATGGACAAGTATGTTGATTTCGCTTGACTTTATGGGTCGGTGACTGCCTCGTGTCCGCACGATGTCCGCGATCAGAGCGTGAAATATGCCTACAGCTAGCGACGTAGCAGCCCTGCACAAGCCTGTAAGAGCGGCTAAGGTCGAAGCCAAAGCCGCCTGACCACGGGCGGCCAGCTGTTTCTCGGTCGCGTCGACGGTCGCTCGACTGTGGCTAGGCGCTATCGGGATGTGCTGGCACTGCTCAGTGACGCCATCGGCGGCGCGCCATCCGACGCTCAAGCCCTACTGTTGCGCCGCGCTGCCACCCTATCGGTGATTTGCGAGCAGGCCGAAAGCGACATGGCCGGCGGCAAGCCGATCAACGCTGCCGCCTACAGCACCTCCACCAACACACTTCGTCGGGTACTCGCCGATCTCGGTCTAGCAAAATCTCGTCGCGCGCCCACTGCGGCGGCGTCCAAGCGGCTTGCCGGCACAATTGCCGGTTACCTCGCGGGGTAACAACAGACCATGTTGATCACAAAACGCACCCTGCCCGTGAACAACGCGCTCGCGCAACTCAGCGGAGCCTTCAACCGCACGCCACAGCAAGTTGTCCGAAACGGCATGGGTACACCCCCCTCGCTCGCGTCTGCGGCCCAGTGGTTCTTGGAAGATTTCGCCCGCATCAACGCTTTCCTCGCAACCCGAAAAAGGACACGACCATGACCAGTATCACCGGAGAGTGGGCACCGAACCCCGACGAGCTCGCGATGAGCGATAAGATGAACTCCCGGCGTAGCGACCGGCTGAACGCCCGAACGGTCGACAGCGACGAGCTCGGCGAAGTCGACGAGATCGACGAGGCCCTGAGCGCCGGCATTCCAGCCCACCGCCGGGCCAGCGAAATGAGCGATCTCGACTTCGCGCAGCTTACCGAACGCTCCAGCCCCGAGATCAAGACCTACGGGCCGGGCGAAGTGACACCCCTCGATGAACTCCTGAACGCCCAGCCCGCAGCGCCGGCTGCCGAAGACGCCGCCGCGCTCAAAGCCGAGGTGGCCAGGCTGCAGAGTGTCGTAGACCGCCTTGAAACCGACATCGCGCGATATCTGGCCCGGTATGCCGAGCTCGATGAAAGCCGCGCCGACGTCGTGTTGAACGGCGGCAACATCGAAAAGCTGCACAACGATCTCCGCGACGCCGAGCAGATGGTCAAGTCACTCACGGCCGCCGTCGAGCCGACGAAGGCCATGCTAGCTAAAGCCAAGACAGCCTCGCGCAACGCCACGGTCGGAAGGCAGGCCGTCGCTGCCAAGACCGAGCACTATGCACCGCTCGCCGACGCCTACGAGACCATGTTCGAGCTTCTGGCCGGCGTCTGTCACACCGCTAAGGTGATCGACGAGCACATGCTCGCCATTGAAGGCACCAACATCGCGGCGTTGGCGGCCGGCCGGGCGGACCTTGTAATCGACGCTCGCGCGATTAGACGGGCTGTAGTCGATACGATCGGCACGATGCGGGCCAGTGTCGTTGTCCCTGTCCGCATGGGTGAGACCGACGAGGCGTTCGAAGTTCGGCTTTGGTCCGTGGTCGAAACGAACGCACGGAAGGACCCGCGCAGCAAGAGCAACAAGACCATTGGCAAGGCTATGCTCACGGACTGCCGCGCGATGCACATCGAACGGCACGCGAACGAGGATGGCAAGGCCTACAGGGCACGCCAATGGGCCGCCGCCGCTATCACACTGCATTCGCAGCGATCCAAAGACGAAAGCGACGCGGATCACCGCCTGCGGCTGCGCGACGCGCTGGCAAAACGATTGCAGGTCGACCGCAAGGGTGAGAGCGACGATGCCTATCAGCTTAGGGTCGGGAACGCGCACGCCCTTTCGTTTTCAGGATATGATCAATCCGATCCACTGAAAGACGTGGCGGAAAAGGCCATGAAAGCCACCCGAAAGCATGCGCTAGGGCTCGAACCGACTGCGCTACATAGGCAGCACATGAACGTTCGTGAACTCGCGCCATTGCCGGGCGACACCGACGTCGTGCGGCGGATCGGCCGCCGCGAGTAGGGCAGCGGTTATAGACAGGATTTGCGGGAAAACTTGGCGCGAGGCCTGTCGGTCTCCGCGCCATCAGCGATATTCGAGCCACTTGGCAACTTTGTGGGTAATGGGATCGTACAGAGACTGGTCGCTCAGTTTGTCCCTCATGCCGGGCGACCGGCTGGCTAAGATTACTGGGGTTTTCTTGGTGAGCCCGCGTTTCGCTGTTATTGAGGTCGTCCGGAGGCAACAAGCCTCCCGCAGCCCGACAACTCAGCGGAGGGCGTTTCGTCTGCGGTTCTATTTGTCCAAACCGGGCGGCCAGAGATACTGCACCTTGTTGACGCCGAAATGATGCGGAAATCGCCCTTTCTTCGGAACGGACGGAGATTTCGATTGTTGGAATGGTCTAGACCGAGAGGAGATACCGACAATGGACCACACCAAGCATGTGCGGCTCACAGGCACGGAACTGACTCAGGACAATCTGGAAGATGCCACGATCTATGGCCCCGACGACGAGAAAATCGGGACGGTCTCACACACGCATGGGGCCGGCGATGCTACACAGGTCGTGATTGATGTCGGCGGGTTTCTGGGGATCGGCGCTAAGTCTGTTTCCGTGCCCGCCAGCCAGTTGGACTTCATGCGGGATGAAGATGGCGATGTTCACGCAGTGACCTCATGGACCAAAGATCAACTGAAAGAGATGCCCGAGCATCACGACGCTTGAGGCAATGGGGCTCTGCTCCACCGAAATCCAGAAAGGCCCGCCGGCTCAGGTTGGCGGGCTTTTTTTGCGTTCGATTTAGACTTCGCGGGTAGCCGGTGCCAGCTAAGACTTGGAAGCGTTTTTGAGCAGCGAAGATAGAATTATGGATATCCGTACAAAAAGCAGGATGGAGCCAACGGCGCATGCCACAAATAGGGTAGCAAACCACTCAGGGACGCCCCCCGCTTGCAACGGTGGCGTGGGCGCTTGCAACGTGAAGAACCCTAGAAATGACACAACTAGGAAACACAGGGCACCCCAAAGCGCCTCATGCAGATAGTTGAATAACATCCCGGCATACCCAGTGGCAGCAAGCTTTTTGAACACAGGGGTGCCCGTAAGCCCGAGCACAATGGTCTCAGCGGTGATGATGAATCCGACCAAAACGGATGCGACGGTCCCCGCCGCCGCCAACATTGGCAGTGGGTCAGAAGGGAAAGTGCTGTCCCCTCCGACATAGAGCCAGATAGCTACAACTGCCACCGCCCCAACGTACGGCCAGGACCGCTCGAAATGGATGGGTTTCAGCTTCAAACCGGCAACATCCCGGCTTCCCGCCAACTCTCTAGTGCTCTGCGCAGTGCGTTCCATCTGTCATTTCTATCATATCTCATTCCGTTGCCCAACTGGATCCGCACGTCAGTTGATAGCCTCTCCGAGATCAAATCGACCTCCTCCTGACGAGAATCGTCGTCCACCTTTCCGACGATGATGGCGGATCTCACTGCATTTCCTAAGCGGACGATGTCGTCAGCAATACCCCAAACTCCCTCTGCCGCGAGCTGACCACCCCGTGCGGCGGTTGACTGCAGTTTGATCGACATCGTCTCGACGCCATCGGGCAAAGGCGCGTTCAAAACGCTGCTCAAGCTGCGGCCTTCCTCCAGGTCAACGGCCAAAGCGCCCGGGAGGCTGATCTCAACTTCCACGGATCGGAATATTCCAAACCGCCGCAAACGGGCGTAGGCCTCAGGCCTAAGGACGGACCCAACGCCGAAGCCGAACGCGTCCGCGCTTAAGGGCTGTGCGCCACCAGGCATCCCAGCCGCCTTGTCTGCGGAGAACAGATAATCGCGCACGCTCCCCAGGCGGGGGCCTGCATGATTGTATTGAAGGGCCATGTAGCCCGTTGCCGCATCCACGACGAAAGCAGTATCTTCTGCGAACGAGTGTCCTTCCTCCATCGCAATTGCCGTTACCGGCACCGCCGGAGCCATTTTTCCCGGTCCATGGCCTAGCCGTGGAGCCGCAAAGTCAGCCATAATAAATCCATCTAGCTTTTCTAAGCTTTCAAGCCGCATCGTCGGTGCCTTGCCAGCAAACGAACGGTTGTGGATAGGACGCGCCCAAAGCCAATCCAAAAGAGCTTCTAGGGATCTAGGCCCGCGCTGAGCGACCCTGTAGGCGTGTACTCTCATTTTACTTCTCCCCACGACGCAAAGAAAGAACTGTGAGCCGAACAGAGTCAAGCACGCCGAATGCAAGTGGTAGGTTACTCCACCGAAACTAGTGGCTAGTCCACAATCGTTTTTTATTCCAGGAACCATTTCAGCACATGCTAATTGGTTCGCCGGGTGGCAGGTGTGTTCATGCGTTTGAAGTTCATCGAGCCTTTGATGCCGACCCTTGTGGACAAGCCTCCCGAGGGCGATGGATGGACTCACGAGGTGAAGTTTGACGCTACCGTTCCCAGTTAATTATCGACGAGGACGGGACGCGGATCTACACCCGTCGCGGGCTCGACTGGACAACCAAATACCGCGACATTGTGGCCGCAAGCGCAGAGCTCGGAGCCGAGAGCGCAATCATAGACGGTGAGATCATCGTCCTGAACGAAGCCGGCCTTTCCGACTTCGCCGCGCTGCGCAAGGCAATCACACGCCGGCAGCACGACCTCTATTTCGTCGCCTTCGATCTCCTCCACCTCAACGGCCACGATCTCCGGGACATGGCCCTGCAGGAACGGCGTGAAATCCTCGAGAGCATGATCCCCGCCAACATTCGCATCCAATTCAGCCAGGCGCTGCCCGGCGAGGCGAAAGCTATCCGATCGGAAGACCGGGCAGTATGTCGGCTCAGCGTTCATCAACTCCAGCCGGGCAATCCGGGAACGGCTATGGAAGCGCGTCCAGGAGCACGCTGGGCCGGCGCCGAAGGGAATGAAGCGACCGGCAACGCAATGGGTCAAACCGGGGCTGATTGGCCGCGTGAAGCACTTGCGCGGCGAGGAAGACCTTAGGCATGCCTCGCTGCAGGATTTCCGCGAGGAAGATTGAACGCTATATCGGAGCCATGCCAGCAGATCGCCTTACCGTCCGCTTCGCCTATCAAATCGGCTTTCAGGTCCTCGACGGAAGCGCAATTCTTCAGACGTTCGAGAAGCAGGATGAGGCGTTCAAGTTCGTGCTCGGCCGAGGTGCTCGCGTTTGGCTGGCATGGTCGCGGACCGTCATAGGAGGGCAGACGGCGCCCTTCGATTTCGCCGCAGCGTTCCAGCAGGAAAAGGTCGGCCGCATCATGAAGACGATGCACGGTCCAGCCGCAGGCACTTGGTTCTGGACCTGCCATGACGGCGGCGCGCGCGGAACAGTCCAAACGAAGAATGAGGCTGTTGCTGGAGTCGAGCGGGCATTCACGCGGCGCATCGCCGGGGCAGATCTACGCTAACCAGCCAGCGCCATTCTGAAGCCAACACCTAAGCCAATAGCGAGGAACAGCTTGCCGGCCATGTCGAGGGCAAAGGCGCGGACAGGGCGCCACACGTCCTGGCGGGGCTCCCTGAGGGCGCTGGCGATATCATCGAAGATCGCTTCCATCCCGAGATTCTAGATCCAAATCGCGAATATGTGAATCCCCGGTGGTTTCTTGCCCCGATTTTGGAACCGTCGTTTCCCTGAGATGTTTCGTCACTGAAGGGACGTTTGCGGAAAACGGAGTTCACTATGAAACGGCTTCTCTGCGCTGCAGCCATTGCGGCATTATCAACTGGGTTCGCCTTTGCCCAATCGACCAGCACCACCACAGGCGGGTCCTCGACAACTACAGGCGGATCCTCAACAACTACGACGATGCCGAGCACTGACCAGGGAGCGACGACCGGAACGGATTCGACCACCACGAGCGGAACGAATTCGAACTCGGCCAAGGACTGCGCGCCAGGACAACAGACAGGTAGCGCCAAGCAGGCCGCGCCTGGCCAGCAGGACACAAGCGCCAGTTCCGCAGCCCCTGGGCAGGTAAAAAAGACTACGGAAGGTTGCTGAACGGCCGGCGGAACAATTTCTGGTGTCCTAAGTTGAGACACTGCGGTCGATGCCGAAAGGATGTAGCCGCAAATCGAGCCCGTCGTGCCAGGCCAGCGCGGCGGGTTTCTCGCAACAAAAACGGGCACTACTTCTTCGTGATCCAATCCAGCAAGCCGGCTTCGATCTGCTCACACCCGACATATTCGCGTACCAAGCATTCAGCGACAACGCGCCACTGACACTCGGGCACGTCTGCATCCCTGACTAGGTTTTGAAATGCGGAGCGGAGAACGTCGGCATCGAACCCCGATATGCGCATCGGCGCGAGATCGTCCTCGTCTTCGAGCACCTGGGCCATATCTTCGCGGTAGCGTTGGCGAAGGCGCTTGAGCAGTTCGCGCGACTCTAGGATGGCTTGCCGAGTGTGGTCCATGTGGCTGCGGAAAGCAGATGTTCCGGTCATCGACCGGCTCTGCAACTGAAAGCTGGTTTCCATCACCGCACGTGCGGTTTCTAAATGCTTTATTAGATCCATCGCGGCCTCCCTTCCGGCGAAGGGAGTTATTTACTCTCTTTTTAGCGAAGGAGGTTCGAAGGTACGGTTTCGTACAGGGGAGGCCCGGCCTAATCGGCCGACATTGAGCGTGGTCGGCGCTGTCGGGGGCAACGTTACAGTTGGGTGACGTGACGGTGCCGACCACACTGGAGAGTGGCATTAACCACACCCCGATCCTACCCGCAGAATGACAGCGCAGCAATTAAGCCTGATGGTCTAATCCGCGCTGCAACCATAACCCGATTTAAACTCGGTCCCTTCCCGAGTGCCCGTATGAGCTTGAGCTGTGAAGCACCTGCGCGGCTAGGAGGACCTCCGCCACGCCTCACTGCAGGCTTCCGCGAGGAGAACTAGCCCGGAGGCTTCTCCCGCGGCTGTGCCGGTCCTGTCCCGTCCCATTTGATGAACTGCGCCTTCTGGCCGGCGATGGTCAAAGACCCCGACGACCTTTCGGCTGGTGAAAAACCAATCAGCCTGGAGATCGTCGACGTCGATGGTGGGTTTGCCAACAACAGCCTTGTCGACAAAGCATTCCGCAACGAGGCACAGCTCTACCGCTAAAGTGTTAG
>NZ_JAMYRH010000021.1:0-75092 GCF_040321305.1 Mesorhizobium sp. M0478 | reverse complement strand
CGAGATTTGCCTGAGGCCGTCAGCAAAATGACGCCTACTGGTGAATTGCCCGTTGAGGCGCCGAAAAGCTCCGGTGAGACGACCTTGCTCGACGACGTGCCATCGCACAGGACGCAAGCGAATTCAGGCGGTCAAAGCGATATCTAAGGTGACGGCTATCCATCAGGGAGAGATACTAAATCGTACTGGCGCGCGAATTGGCATGATCGGGCAGGGCGGTCACGGTGGTGATACAGCAAACGCACTTGCCAAGTTGGATCTATTGGCCGCGCTACTCGATTCCCGCTGGCGCATTCCAGGCACATCAATTCGTTTTGGACTGGATGCGCTCGTAGGTCTGGTCCCCGTACTCGGAGATGCGGCGACGGGCATTGTCTCGGCCTACATCGTCTTGCGAGCTCGAAACGTCGGTGCCGGAAATGGGTTGGTCGCTCGCATGCTAGGCAACGTGCTGCTGGATACGCTCGTAGGAAGTGTCCCAATTCTCGGCTCGATCTTCGACGTCTATTTCAAGGCGAACAATCGCAACGTCAGACTGCTACGCCGGCACCTCAACAAGTACAGCGGACAGGCTCCGGCGGCGCGACCAGCTTGATCTCGATTTTCCGCTCTGAAGAAAGGCGCGTGGTCCTAAGGATCACGCGCCCCTATCGATACTGATGTGCACAACTCGATTGTAGGCTCAGCGTTTAATCATTCGCGCCACGGCAATCAAAATACACGCGCCGATGAAGCCGGCGACAAGATAGCCGAGCCAGCCGGCCAACGAAACGCCCAGCAGCCCTAGAAGGACATTGGCGACGATAGCGCCGACGATTCCCAAGATGATGTTCATAAGCACGCCCATGTTGCTTTTCATGAACATCTCGGCAAGCCAGCCGGCGATACCGCCGATGACGATCGCTGCTATCCAACCCACACCTGGATCTTCCATATTTTCCCTTTTCCTGGAACCGCAATTGGTTCGACGGGAAAACGTGCCAAACGCCAGTAAAGTTCCGGCACATAGGGCGTTCGTAGCCGAAGGAACCATTCGGAACAAAGCAGCACAGGCTGCGTTTTTTTCAAGACGAGGTCCATCCGTTCAACCGACCGCGTTTGAAGTGGGCAAGAGAGTGCTCTTTAGACGGCGAAATCCTGATGGTCTCTTCGAGCGATTGCGCATTTACATGTGGCCGCGCCGCTCCTTCTCGCGATCGTTTCAGTATGTCTCAAAGCGCATTCTCCGTCTGAACGCCACTCCAAACGCCGTCGCGGCTGGGGTGGCGGCTGGGGTTTTCGCGTCTTTCTTTCCGCTAGGATCCCATTTCGCCATTGCCGCCATCGTGTGCTGGCTAATTTCAGGAAACATGGTGGCGGCAGGGTTGGGAACATTTGTCTTTGGCAACCCGCTGACCCTCCCGTTTGTAGTGGGAGCGTCTTGGGAGACCGGCAAGATCATGTTGCACGTCCACGTGCAAAGTTACGAACGGCCAGCCCATCTGAGTGAGATGTTGAAGACCCTTTCAATTTCGCAATTGTGGGCACCGGTCTTAAAGCCCATGCTGTGCGGTGCGGTGCCACTCGGGCTGATTTTTGGCCTGTTGTTGTACGGCATCACTCGCTATGGCATGACAGCCCTCCGGGAACGGAGGCGCAAGCGACTGGCCAAAAAGGGGAGCCAGTTCCAGCAGCAGGAAGACATCGTTTTATCACCCCCTCTGCCCGCTCGACATCGCCGTTCTGGGGGGTGAATTGCTGGTAGGACAGCTGTGAATTGCCTCCGCTCGTCGGCAATATTTGGCGTTTACCATTGCCTTTTTAGGAGGATGCGATGGTTGCAACGCCCATAGATATCGCTCAAGCCGCCACTGCGACTACGGCTACCTTGCTGAAGTGGCAGAAGTCCATGGAGGAACGCGCCACGTTTCGCCAGAACATGGATCAATCGCGCAGGGCGATCCAAGCCTCACGCGATCTGCTGAAGCGCCTTCGCCAACATCATCGCGACGACATGGCGGAAAGTTCGGAAAATGCCAACCCGTCTACTGCGCCGAATCGCAACGCGCCGGCAGCTAGCGGGAGGCGACCAGAGCCGATGTGAAGGAGAAAGTTTCAGTGGGCTGTTCCTGGGGTCGGCAACGAAGTTTAAGCCTTGTCAACCAGCGACTTTTTTCGCCCGCGTGGAAGTGCCACATGTCTTTCGACAAGGCGCACGTGCTCGGCCTCGACAGTCACCAATGGCCGGAGGCTGACGGTTACCTTGTCCCCGTCGATGCGTGTGACAGGGCCGATCAATTCCATATGCTGGCCAATCACAGTCTTCCAAGTCGGATCGACAACAGAATGCCGGAAGTCGTAGGAGGGGATCGTCAAGCTTATGCGATCGGGCGTCACACGGCCGCGCACAATCGCCGTGACTGCGACCTCGTCGCCAACTTTGATACTTCCCCGAGCGATGCCCAAGACTTTGGAGCAGCCGGCGCCGGCGTCAAGATGAGGGGGAGCTAATAAAACCCCTCCGCGCCGCGATGCAACATCCAGCGCTAATGCGGATTCCACCTTGAAAGATCGATTCCCCAGGTCTTATAAATCCATTAATTGTCCCGTTTGGCGGTGGAGGCAATTGCGATGGGCGGCACAGTTCAAAACACCGAAACTCAGACAGTGGTTAAGGTGGTCGAAGCCTGCGGAGAATGGTTCGTCCGCGTGGTAGAGAAGGGGAAGGAAGACAGCCGATCATTCGAGCTTGAATCCTATGCCCTGGCCTTTGCGGAAGGCCAACGGATCCGTCTGAATCTCGACAAGTTCGTGCGGATTTAACTTAACCGGTCGCGCGGCTTTGCCGGTCCTGTGCCATTCCACTGGCTGAACTGCGCGTTCTGGCCGGTGATACGAGCGTTTGAGCTGCGGCCGAGTATGGTGAGAGGCCACGGCGACGGATCGAGGGGCAAGGAACAGCTTGCCTGCCCCCGTCAACATTTGGACTTAGGTCTGATTCCTTCGCGTAAATGGCCGCGCCGCGAAACATTTCTCCTTCCACTTTGTTGCAGTGGCCGTGCCACTGAGGAGAACATGCACAGTGCCTCTATCAAATGAACTGCGCGACGTAGCTATAGAATTCCAATGCCCGTCCTGTTCGTGCCCAATGGTGAGAAGAGGATCCTGGCTCAAAACGATTGCCGGTTTCAAATGCGATAGCAGCAGGTCCAAAGTGCGGCTCGGCTACGAAGAGAAGCTGGCCATATTCGAGCGGCACCTTAGAAAGGTGAGCGCCGGAACAAAGTCAGTGAACAACCGCCCTTGTCAGCGGCCGCTTTAGAGATCGGGTTGCGGAGTGTACCCGGGCTTTTCCCCTTATGCTTTTTTCTCCCGGCGGCGCCACTGTCTATTATCAGCGGCTAGGCCGCTATCACCTTCTGAGCGGGCTAGCGATGGAGTGCCTTCGACGGTGAAGACGATTCCGGCATCCTCAAACGCTTTGCGGATGGCGGCGAGGTTGTGGGGACGCGGTTTCCTGAATTCGTTCTCAAGATCGCTGATCACCATTTCGCTAAGATTGGCCTTTGCGGCAAGTCGCACACGCGACCAGTTCAGTAGGGCTCGTGCTGCTTTAGATTGATCTGCGGAGGGTACGGTTCGGCTGTCCATACCAGTCGAACATTCAGTATCGCTAAAATGTTCCTCTTGACCTTCTGCGATTTCTCTAACGGCGTGAGGCCGGCCTCTCGGATAACGCGGCAGGGTTTTCCAATAACTTTGCGGAACGCTGATCGTCACGCCGCAACGTCTTCCTTTTCGGCTTGGTCTTCTCAACCAGATCTGGCCTTTTCGCTATCAGGTAGTCAGCCTTGTTCGTTCGATAGTCTTCTTTGTGGATGGACATTGCTACGACCTCCATTGTGGAGATCAACGCGGCTGGAAGCCGACACGTTCCCAAAAATCGCTTGTTCAAGGCCGAGCCGAACGGTACACGGATGCGAAAAACGCGAAAAGGGCGCGGTTCGTTACGCGCCCTTTTATTTGACTAGTCCAACTGTGCTAGCCTACGAGTCCTGCCGACCATACCAGTCGTCGACGTCTCTCCGCACGCGATCCTTCTCAATGCCGTAGCGTTCCTGGATCGTACCTTCGAGCTGATCGCGGTTGCCGGCTATGCGGTCGAGATCATCATCAGTGAGCTTGCCCCACTGCTCCCTGACCTTACCTTTGAATTGCTTCCAATTTCCTTCGACGCGATTCCAATCCATGATGGCGATCTCCTTTCGTTGTCCTTTCGAATAACGGTCATATGGCTGTCAGGTTCCGCTGCAGGTAAGCGCGCTTGCTCGTGATCTAGCAATGGAACCTAATGCCCATCGCCAGCTTGAGTGCGCCGGCCTTTTCAGTTTTGGAACACAGCGGGCCTTTCGCCGTTGGGTGCAATGGAGCAGCTTCGCAGCCAGATGCAGGTATTCGCCGATCCGGGCATGTGGGTCGCCCTGGCGGCACTGCTGATCCCTTATGGGATCGGTGTCGCACTGCTTCTGCGGGTAGCCGGTTGACGGACCTGCCAGCTCTCGCGTCAAGATTGCGGTGGATGCGGCTAGCCAAAAGCCGGTGACCCGGCTTACCTAGTCAGCTTCTGTGTGACCTTTTTGCCGGCCTAACCTGAAATCAGCGAAGTAATCCCGATACCCTGTGGCATGTTACCGCCATTCAGGGCACGTAACACGCATGGGAAGGCTAGAAAATCTTGACGGTCTGCGCGGCTTTGCTGCGCTGTTGGTGGTCGCCGGCCACGTGTGCAATGTGCTCGGCTTCCTTCCTGGAGTCTTCGGCGACGGTGGTGCGCAGGTCGGGGTTCAACTTTTCTTCTGCCTTTCCGGTTTTCTTATGGGAATGCTGTACCTGAACTTGCCGTTCAGCGGGGCGGAAGTGGCTGGCTTTTACAGACGTCGGATCGCTCGGGTGTTTCCGATGTATCTCGCGGTAGTTTTGGCTTCGTTCGTCATAATGAACTTCACGGGAACCCCTGTTCTTTATGCCGTCGACCACTCCAACCTGGCAGCCCACCTGACCTTCTTTCAGGCGACGAGCGTCTTGTGGACGGTCCCGATCGAGGTTCAATTCTACGCTCTTTTCGGCCTCATCTGGCTGATGTTCTCGATCAACAGGCTAGCATCGATCCTAATGCTGCTAACGGCGATCCCCCTGCTGGTGATAATGTCCGATACCTTCGGCGGGCGGCTCTTTTTCGTCTCGTACTTTATGGTCGGGCTTGGCGTTTCGCTGCTGCCGCGCACGTCATCAAACGCCAGCTTTGCCGTAGCCGTCGCCCTATTTTTTGCCGCAATGCCAGCAGTGTCGAAACGACTCGGCATAGACTTTTTCGATTTCTGGAAATCCCCTCTGAATTTCGCTGCAGTCGCCCTTCTCGTACAAACCGCAATCTCGGCCCCCTTAGCAACCAGGACGCTTGGCAGCCGCCCCGCGCGTTACTTAGGCGAAATATCCTATTCGATCTATCTGCTGCACTGGCCTGTCATGGCGCAGTTGTCACGCTGGATCAGCTACGCGGAACATCCTGCCCTCTACACTTCATTGGTCCTCGCCGGTACGCTCGTGGCAGCTACATTGACCTACTACGGCATCGAAAAGCCGGCGCGACGGTTGATCATGACGAGAACAGAACGCCACACCAATCAGGTTGTGGCGATAACATGATGAGATTTGATGAGCTTCTGCGGAATCTCGACAAGAGCACTATGGTCGGCGTCGAGATCGGCCCTTTCTATAGTCCCGTTGCGCCGAAGGCCCACGGCTGGAAAACAACGGTAATCGATTTTCAGGATGGGGAAGCGTTGCGCGCAGCGGCCCGCAATCACAAAGTCGAAGCCATACGCAAGCGAGCCGATCAAATTGAAGATGTCGACATCGTCTGGTCAGGCGAGCCGCTAGATACATTAGCACTCTCTAGAAAGCCGGGCGGCTACGACTTTTTCATTGCCAGCCACGTCATTGAACACACGCCCGATTTGGTCAGCTTCTTGCAACAGGTATCACGCCTTCTGCGGCCAGGGGGCATTGTCTCTCTCGCCGTACCTGACATGCGCAAGTGCTTCGATGTCCTGAAGCCGGCGACCGGCATCCGCGAAGTGCTGACGGCCTACCGAGAGAAGCGGACCCGCCACACACCGGAAACTCTCTTTGAGGCCCGCGCCTGCTCCGCTAACAGAAACGGCGTGGGCTCTTGGCTTGCAGGGTCGAAGGCGCCGCTGAGCTTTACCGAGAATTTTGACCATGTGTGGGGATGTTATCAGGCCGACATCGCCAATCTCGATGGCCCCTATGTCGATGCTCACGCCTGGTTCTTCACTCCGGCTTCATTCGAATTGCTGGTCCTTGAACTGCGCCAAATGGGCCTGATCAGCCTAGCTATTACAAGTCTCGAGGAAAGCCACGGATCCGAGTTCATCGTCCAGCTTAAGGTCGCGCCGGTTGCGAAGATGTCATCGGCTGATTTCGATGCCAAGCGGTTGGAACTGTCGCAACGGCAGATCGCGGAGTTGGCTCAAGAACTGTTTGGCAGCGGGAATCCGCCTATGCCGGCGAGGACCATCTATATCGAGGTACCCGTCCATATCGAGGTACCCGTCCATATCGAGGTACCCGTGCATCCACCGATCCTGTCAACAAAAGCTGTGGCGCTGCTTCTGGCAAGCCGCGTCAAGCGAAAGGCCCTGTCGTTGGTTGGAATGGCCTAGTTGATGAGGCCGTGGGTGCGCAGAGCGTCCTCAATCGACCCTCGCGGCCGACTTCGGTCAGATAGACCTGAATCGTGGTGCCGGTGTTGACGGCCTTCAGTGCCGTCCGCGTCGCCACAAACGTCACGCCGACGGGACCGGTAGCTCCTGTCGGTCCTGTGGGGCCGGTTGCGCCCGTCAAGGCTTGCGGGGCGGTCGGCAATCCAGCGCGCGAGCGCTAATCTGGCATCGCTACTCGGGCAGCCCAGCCAGCCGAAGGCTCTCTACGATGAAGTCGCGATCCTGCTGATTTCTATATGGGTCGATTTCGACATACCGGCTGATCGTTATATCGGGCATTGCCGATATGAGCTTCTCAACCTCCGCCTTCGCCTCACCCAGGTGACCGAGGCGCGCATGGCACATCGCTAGGTCGCCATGAATGTACCAAAATGGATGGATCTGCCGAGAAAATGCCAAGATCGCTTCTTGATATCGTCGCAGCATTAGTAGAGCCATGCCCCTGATTTCCCAATGCCATGTAGCCGGAATTGGATCGCGCTGAAGCAACTCATCCATCGTCTTGAGCGCTATGGCGAAGTCACCGTTTCGCAAGAGCAACTCTGCCTGATACGCGACGGCGACAGAATTGGCCGGATTTAGGCTGATGGCCCGTTCCAGATGAGACGCTGCCAACTCGTATTGCCCTTTGAGAATCAGGGCCATTCCGAGTAGCGCATGCCCTATGGAATCACCTTCATCCAAAGCGATGGCGGTTCGAGAGGCCGCCGCCATTTCGTCGAGCGTATTCGCTTGCGCGTTTTCGAGGTACTGCACGTAGAACGTCGCGGCTCGCATAGCATAAGCAACGGCGTATTCAGCATCTAGCTGGAGAGCCCTCTCTACAAATGGCATTGCTCGTGCAGCATCATGCAGGGCAACATACTTTTTTGCCAATTGAACGCATTCATAGGCCGCCAGGCTCGGGAGATTCCGCTTGCTCGCATCATTGGCAATGGCCAATTGAAGGCGCGATTCGAGCGTGACAACGATGGTCCGGACAACTTCGTCTTGGACGACGAAGATATCTTCAACTTCGCGATCATAGCGTTCGGCCCAAAGTTCCTGACCAGTAGTGCTGTGGATAAGTTGTGCCGCCACGCGGACCCGTTTGCCGATGCGCCTCACGCCGCCAGCTACGATATATTCGACATTCAGTGCCTTTCCGATCTCCTGAGTACCAACGTCCTTACCCTTGAACGAGAACGATGAATTCCGGGCAATCACGAACAGGTTTCTGAAGCGCGAAAGTTCGGTCAGAATGTCTTCCGCGATGCCTTCAGCAAAATAATCCTGCTCCGGATCTCCTCCCATGTTGGAGAAAGGCAGCACGGCTATGCTGCCTTTGGTCCGCGTTTCCGAAGCGCGCGCGCTGGCGGCGCCCTTGGGCAACGTGCTGTCCAAAAGGACATTGTAGACCTGTATCGGTTGCTCGATATTCTTAAGGCTGTGCTCGCCGGTATCTTCGAATGCCAATTCGAGCTTGTTGCCGACATTTTCCCGAACAGAAGCGGACACCGACAATAGGCCGAGGCGCCTGACAGCCAAGCAATACCCCTTCTCAATAAGGCGACCGACGTCAGCAACAGGAAGCTGATGGCCGAACTCCCAACCCCTTGGTTCAGTAGCGCGACGTTGAGCCTTCTCAGTTGGTGCGAAATGCACAGTCGCCACTATCGAAGTGGCCATTCGGTTACTCCTCCGGAAATGGGTGCTGGAGATTGCCAGTCCTGAGACCCGATAACGCATAAAATCTTGGCCATTTGTTCTTGCCGCAACACCCCGCCAATTATTTTCTTAAACATCACGGTGGCGGTGAGGCGTCCACCCGCCCCATTTACTTTCAAACTGGGCTTGATTGCGCTGCCAGAGCTCGGCGTATTCCGCCTGTGGGAGCTTGGTGAAGCTTGCCCCACCAATATGGTGAACGAAGGCGTCTTCGGCACAGATTGTGCGCAAGCCCTTTTCATGAACGCGGCGTGAATAATCGTCGTCCTCGAATAGCCCCAGCCCGAATGCCTCGTCGAGTGGTCCCACAGCCTCCATCGTGTCACGACGCATCGCGACGCAGAACATCGCTAACATTGGAATGTCGAAGGATTGACCGGCGTGACGAGCCGCATTCTTATCTGCAAACGCCTCCATGCCTTCCGTGTCTACATAATCCACCGATATTTTCGCTTCGTTGCCGATCTCGTTGGTGACAGGACCGACAAGGCCGACAGATGGATTTTCCAGGTAACGAATGAGGGGGTCGAGCCATCCCTTCGGCACGAGGGTGTCGTTATTCAGAAGAACGAGTACGTCGCCAGTCGCTATGCGTAGGCCTTGATTGTTTGCGGCAGCGAACCCGCGGTTATCCCGATTGAGCTCGATCCTGACGGGCAGCTCCAAGCCGGATAGTTGTCGTAGGTAAGACTGCGTTCCGTCTTCCGATGCGTTGTCGACCACGATGATCTCGTAATTCGGGTAAGTGGTATTCCGGATCAGGCTGTCGATGCAGGCCTTAGTGAGATCGATGTTGTTGTACGTAACAACAATGATTGACACCACTGGAAAGCCGTGACGGAGGGCCGTGAGCGTGGCGTCCACCCGCTCGGACCAGTCATTAGCTTTCGCCAGTTCCCGTCGGCGGCGGGACAGTGCCTGGTCACTATCGGCAAGCGCTGCTTCTATGGCCTGCACTGTCTCATCAGGAGTGGCCGCGAATGAGAGATAGTCCTTGTAGACTTGGAGTTCAACAGTCGGCGTCGCGATTACAGGCTTTCCGGCGCTCATGTATTCATAGAACTTCACCGGGTCGACCGCATGCGTGACGTTGTAAACCCGGAACGGAATCAAACATGCGTCGAACCAGTAGAGGTATTGAGGCATCTCACTATAGGGACGCAGTCCAAGCAGATGCACATTTGGAAGGCTGTCGAGGCCGGCCAGGTCAGTGGAGAAATCATCGCCGATCAAAACGAAGGACCAATCGGGACGCTGGCGGGCCACGGCAGCGATTAGCTCGAAATCGAGCCATTCGGCGAGCGCACCATAGTAGCCGATGATCGGAGCCTTCATGCTTGCCAAGAGATCATTCGGAACGCACCGCTCTTGGAAGAACGCGTAGTCCACCCCATTGCGAACGAGGGCGCAACGGCGCGCCTTGGCTTGCCACTTATCCTGTAGCAGGGCGGCTGTGACGGTCACGAGGTCGGCTTCACGAACCAGCGTCTCCTCGTCATGGAGGAGGTCGCGGCCGATGTTCGGGAAATTGTCCCACTCGTCCATGCAATCGTACTGCACGTGCCACCCGCGGGACGTCCGCAACGCAAGTGCTAGCGGCGTCCAGTATGTGAGGTGGACGACGGTGACCGCAGTTTTAATCCTGAGATCGCGCGCGAGCGCCGACATCGCTTCCCCGAAGGCTGTCTGATTCCCACGGCTCATAGATTTGCTGTAGAAATCCTGCACTCCGTCCGCTCGCAATGAGACCTCGAAGACGCCGTTCGCAACCTCCATGAGGTCGTAATCCCGGCCCGATGGAGGCGTGCGCGAGGGTACGATATAGAACACGCGGTAGCCGCGGGCAGCGAGGTTCGACATTAGCTGCTGAGGACGCTGGTAACGCGCTGACCAAGCGATGTTGGCGAAGCATACTATGTCTAGGAGGCCGGCGTGCTCCGCTCCTGGCGCGGGCGCGCCCGGTGTCCCGGCCCTGGCAACACTTGGAGCCATGACGGCCCGCGGTTGACCACCGGCGCGATTTACGAGCGTCAGGAGTGGCGAGGAATTCGCCCGGGATAATATCCTGAAACGTAGACGACGCGGAAGGAGGACCTTTCCGATGCCCCGGAGCCAGGGCCATCTACGCCGGATCAGGATGATCAGGTCAGCCAGGAGAATGCGGAAGCTGGTACGTCGCCGCTCGTACTCGCCGGCTAGGACTTGTATCTCGCCCTGCAGCCAGGCGATACCATCATCGCGCGCCTGGAGGAGAGTTCGCAGTGTCGCGATCTCCTCGTCTTTGGCGGAATTGCTCCACTCCTGGCCTTGTGTTGCATTGGCAAGGAACTCGCTAATCTCCTTTACGGGTTTGCGACCGACCCGGAACTCCTCATCTAGCGCCCGGATCTGCCGCGAGTGATCAAGGGCGGCCAGGTTGGCGGCTGCGAGAAGCTCGGCGACTTTGACCCGTTCGACATTGGTGGCATGACGTTCAGCCGATAATGAGTCGCTGAGCCGCGCCACCTCATCAGCCAAGGCCGTGCGGATACGCTCGGTCTCAAGGCTTCGTGTGTTCGCCGCCCCGACTTCCTCCGACAGTTCAACTATTCGACGCTTGGTCGCCGAATGAACCACTTCGGCTTCCGCCTGTTCGATCCTGACGTCGCTGAGTTCCCTGGCCAGCCTGGCGACCTCGACGTTCCAACGCGCGCGTTCGTCGATGAAGCTCCTGGCCCGCGCCTCGTCCTCAGTTTCGATCTGCCTACGCGCGATCGGGGCGGACGGACAATGCTCGAACGTGAGGTCACTGAGGCGAAATTCACGCTCGGCGATACGTTGTGTTCGGGCATAAACGAGAAGGATTTGCTCGCCTGCCCAATACGTCGGCTCCATCGCTCGAGCGTCGACAACTTTCGAGGTAGCCAGCACTAGTTCCCCGCCTGTAAGCGTTGCCGGGATGTTCGAGGGATCGAACGTACTTTTGTGCTCGTCTAACCTCAAATACTCTCGGAAGGGGACGAGGATCACAAGAGCTTCGGTTGCCATTTCCCCGAGACGCTCGAGGACGGCCACGGGATCGTCGAAGTGCTCAAGGGTGTTGGAGGAGACAACCACATCGAAACGCTCATTGAACAGTTCGCGAAAAAGGTCGACCCGCAAAAAATGCGGCTTGCTAAATGTCGCGCGCGCCGAGGCAATCGCGGGTTCGGCGAAATCGATCCCTGTGACCGGGCCTGGGAACACTTGAGCCAGGAGGTCCGTACCGTCGCCCAGAGCGCACCCCCAATCGCAGATCGTCCAGCGCTCATCACGCAGCGAACGGGTCAGCCATTCCGGCAGATGATCGAGAATGATCCGGCCAAAGAAAACCGACTGCTCCCGACCTCGATTGACAACCCAGTCGGTTTCGAAGCGGCGCGACCAATAGGTCTCACTATTCATGGGAGCGTGTGGCTTCTGTCCTGCCTCTTTACGCGACGACATCAGAGCTCCTGATCCCACGCTGGCGGCGCCAGTGTTCCCCAATGAGGGAGATACGCTAAGATACCGGTTGAACGCAATTGCCGGTGGAAGCAGGCTACGCCGAAATTCAGGATGACAGGATGGAGAAAGCTTAGCATGCCGATAGAAGGCGCTATGACTAACGACGACAAAGGGCGCGTCGCGGAGCGCTGGTCTGATATAAGCAGCGGATCTGACGAGTTCTCGGCGAATGTCTACTGGCTTGCTGTCCCAGCCGTCATGGCGCGTCACCAGCGTCGCGCTTGCGCCGGCGGGAATTATGGGTCGTGGGTAGAGTATTGCCTTGGGTCATTCGCCCCGCAAGGTCACGACCTTCGCATGCTTAGCATCGGCTGCGGTTACGGCGACCTTGAGCGGCACTTCATGCGAATTGACGCCAGTATAATGTGCGATGCGTTCGATATCGCGCCAGCGGCAATTCAGGGTGCAATATTGGCAGCACGTCAAGAAGGGTTCACCGGCATCCACTATCGCTGCGCAGACATCGAAACGGCGGGCCTAGAGCAGGGAGTGTATGATGCCGCTTGGTTCAACGGATCACTTCACCATATCCAAGCGCTTGAGCGCGTGCTCGAACGTGTCCACAGTAGCCTCAAGCCGGGTGGTCTGCTGTTCGTCAACGAGTATGTCGGAGCGAACCATTTCGGCTTTCCGCCTGCCCAACGGGAGGCGATCTCACATGCGTTCCATTTGATCCCGCACCAATATCGACGGAGTTTTATCCCTGCGAGCCTTGGTCAAGTGGCGACTCAAGCACCCATACCGGATCCAGCAGAGGTTCGGCGTGTCGATCCGTCGGAAGCTATTCGGTCGCAGGACATCGTTTCCGCTATCGCAGACAATTTCGACATCATCGCAATGAATGCGTGTGGCGGGACAATTATGCAGTTTCTGCTTAGTGGCATCGCCGGAAACTTCCGCGAAGACGATGCGTCCTCCATGCTGGTTCTCGACATGCTGTTTAAGATTGAAGATGCACTCATGGATGCCGGTACGATCGGAAGCGACTTCGTGGTGATTGCGGCAAAGAAGCGATGCTAAAAGCGGAACCTTGTTCGACGACTGGTTTCGAATGCTGCGGCAGATACCGACGGGATCTGCTGCTGGCCAAGGCGTGATTTAACGGCTCTTGCCTTTGCCGTCGTTGGGGGACTGGCCTCGTTGAGAAGCCTCAATGCTTCCACGGTGAGAGCGCAGTGACCGCTGAACAGCGGCCGCATAGAGCCGCGTCGCACTTGCGGTCGGGGATCCTGCTGGTCCTTGCACGCTGCACCCCGGGTCGTATGCCACAACTGCTTCGAGCCCGCGCCTCTTTAGCTTACCGCCTTTCATCGGCTGCTCGCCTGACAGGGTATAGACGCCCCTTGACCGTGACGGATGTGGCCTCTCGATCTCCACACCGCGATAATTCAGAAGAAAGCCCGCGGCCACTTCAATCGAGACGTCTACGATCGGCTGAGGCCTGGTGGGTCCTACGTCATCGTCGACCACGTCGCCGCCGTAGGGGCGGGCACTCACGACGCCGAGTCGCTGCATCGAATTGAGCCTGCATCCGTTCGGGTGGAGGTCGAGGCGGCCGGCTCGCGGGTAAGCGCTCGGCGGTGAAGGCTCGGGCGGCTGAAGGTGAGTCGGCGCCTAAAATGAGAAAGCCAGGACCCCCACCGCCCTACGTCACTCATGCTTTGCGGCGCCTAGGGGACTGATTTCTCCGACGTAGAGCCGCCCGCCACTTGCTGAGGCTTGCCGCGTCATCGGGAGACGGAGCGCCGGCCATACGTCGTAAAGTCCAATCATTCCACGGTTGCCCTAGCTGTTGTTGAGCCACAGCATTCTCAGCCTGTCTCTGATTATTCGACTCGGCCCGAAGCACGCAACCACACTCATTCCGCGCGAGGTCGGTCCGACGTCGCGTAGGGGCGGCCCGCAGCCGAATGCCTCGCCGTCTGGCGCCCTTTTTATCGGGCGATCTTGCCTAGAAAGACTAGGAGTTCGAGACAGAACAGGTTGCGAACACACTGCTACGGTTTTTGCAACGCAACGCGACGGTATGCACCGGGACAGCGTAGCAGGAACGGTATTTGGGAGCGGCTCAACGCCGTTACAGACAAGGATTTCGCAGTACCAAAAGGGAAGGGCAGGGACGGCCGCAACCGAATTTCAAGACCGGTGCCTTAAACCGCTCGGCCATCCCTCCAACGTGACTTTTCAATCATCTAGGAACATCAACCGACCCAGTGAACGACAGTTGGTATCGAATGATACCTATCCTTCCGGACCAGCTTGCGGTTCATTTCTCTAGAGCGTTGCCCATCGCCAAGTCAACCATCGGCGCTGCCATGGATAATAGGGGGTGGCGTTCGTTACCCGAACGGAGCTGCGAACCCGTTTTCGAAGGAGCCGGGATCTAATTGCGATCCTTGCTGCCGACCTGCACAAGTTGCAGAAGACCCAGCACGACAAGTGCGAGCAAGGTAGCCAAAGCCGCGATCTGCCAGAACCCGAGCCCAACCGCCAGGCCTATGGCGCCTGCCAGCCACATGCCCGCCCCAGTGGTAAGCCCTTGAACCTCGCCCTTGGAGAAGAAGATCAAGCCCGCGGCCAGAAATGCCACGCCGGCAGTCGTGGCTTCGATCAAGCGGATAGGATCAATGGCGATTTCCTGACCATCGAAGACGTGAAGATGAGTAATCTCGATCGTGAGGATGGCAATTAGAGCCGTCGCAACACAGACCAGGATGTGTGTCCTCAATCCGGCCGGTCGGTTACGCCATTCGCGTTCGATCCCAACGATGGAGCCAAGGACGGCCGCGAGCAAAAGCCTGGCTGAAATTACGGAAAAGGGCAGCCACGTCTGTTGCCCGAAACGTTCAATGAATTCATCCATGAGGCGCAGAACGTATCTCGGGTCGGTCGGTTCCAGGCAGCCGCGCTTCATGCCACAGGTTCACTTCCAGACTCCAAAGGACAGAGGTCTCGGATGCCTCCTCACAGGCGCCCGGCCAGCCCGGGACCTGGCCGCCACATTCCTGCCCGGTTCCGGACACAATCGATTAATACGCTGATAAACAATTCCTGCGCACAAGGGATGGGGATTGGCGCGTCGCAGGCATTGCTCATCTGGCTCCGCCGAAATTCTAGAAGCGGCGCCTGTGTCGAGACGGTAGGGGACATCGGAAAACATGCAGACCACGACGCATCGGCGTCTTCGTCGCGCTCCTGCTTTGGTGTTGTGCGCTCTTTCGGCTGCGTTGCTGGCCGCGTGCGCGTCGCCGCAGTCCGAGCCGAAAGCCATGGTCTACAAGAAGCCTCGCTCGAAGGAATATTTTGCCGAGACCGAGTACGGTGTGAAGGCCAGCCCGCGCGTTCAGTACATGCGGCGCGGCGGCGGCCGCGACCAGTTGGGCAAGCCCTATCAGGTGCGCGGCAAGTGGTATTACCCCAAGGAAGACAAGCGCTACGCCAAGGTCGGTCTCGCCTCCTGGTATGGCGATGCCTTCCACGGTCGTCTCACAGCCAATGGCGAAGTCTACGACATGACCCATCTGACGGCGGCGCATCCGACCATGCCGCTGCCAAGCTACGCCCGTGTCACCAACACCGAGACCGGAAGCTCGGTCATCGTGCGCGTCAACGACCGCGGCCCCTATCACGAGGGACGCATCATCGATGTCTCGGAACGCGCCGCGCAAATGCTCGACTATGCCAAGGTCGGCACGGCCAGGGTCAAGGTGGAATATATTGGCCGCGCACCGCTCGACGGCGACGACGACCAATATCTGGTCGCCTCCTACCGCCCGGGCAACCGCCCGGACCCGTCCGATGGCTTGCCAACCGGCGTCATGGTGGCGATGAACGGACCTTCGCCGAGCCTATCTGTTGGCGCACCCCCTGCCGTAGTGCCGTTTCCTGGTCAGTTGACGAATTCCGACACACAGCCAGTGATGTCGATGCAGGCACCGGCCTCAAGCGATGTGACGCTGCCTGAATTCGGGCCGATCGTGCCTCAGCGCCCGGAAACGCCCTTTGCCGTGGCTTCGCTCTCCTATGCGGATGCACGCGTGCAGCGCGCCGACGTCTTTGCAGCACTCGATGACCAGGGCATGTCGCCAGCCGACATCCTGCAATCGTGGAAGAAATCCAACCCGCAGGCATCGCCTGCCGTTTCCGACTATGTCGCCGCCGGATCCTTCGACGATGCTGCCGAGGCAAAGCGGGTGGCTGCGGCTCTCGAACCGTTCGGCAGGACCGAAATCCAGAGCACCGAACTCGACGGCAATGACTGGTACGCGGTCAATCTCTATCCGGATGGCCATGGCAATGTCGACGACCTCTTGCGCGCGGCATGGTCGCATGGCGCGCCGGACGCGCTGGCTGTGCGCAACTGACCAACAAAGGCACGCCGGTTTTGTCATTGCGCGGTTGATCCGCCGGGAAGAAGCCTGATAGCGTTGCGGCAAGTTTCTGCCGGCTAACAGGTCGAGCCTCTTCATGCGATTTCGCCTTTTCCACCCTTTTGCCGGGCTTTTTGGCCTTGGCTTCTTGCTTGCCGCGCTGGTTCCGGCCAACGCGCAGCTTTTCGAGACCAAGGCCACGCAGGCTTTCATGATCGATGCCGAAACCGGCACGGTGCTGTTTTCCAAGGATGCCGACCAACCGATCCCGCCGGCCTCGATGGCCAAGCTGATGACCATGGAGATGGTCTTCAACGCCATCAAGTCGAAGCGCATGAGCCTCGACGACACCTTCGTAGTCTCGGAGAATGCCTGGCGCAAGGGCGGCGCCCCGTCGGGAACGTCGACCATGTTCGCCAAGCTCAAATCGGCGATCCGGGTCGAGGCTCTGATCCAGGGGGTCACCATACAGGCCGCCAATGACGGCTGCATGGTGCTGGCCGAAGGCATGGCCGGTTCGGAAGAGAATTTCGCGGCGCAGATGAACGATCGCGCCCGCCAGATCGGGCTCGCGAAATCGACATTCGTCAATTCGACCGGCCTGCCGGCCGACGGCCAGCAGACGACGGTGCGCGAACTGGCGCAGCTTGGCCTGCATATATGGCGCGAATATCCGGATCTCTATCTCTATTACGGCCGGCCCGATTTCACCTGGAACAAGATCTCGCAAAAGAACCGCAACCCGTTGCTGGCCATGGGCATCGGCGCCGACGGAATGGCGGTCGGGTCGAGCGAGACGGGCGGTTTCGGCATTGTCGGCTCGGTCAGCCATGACGGGACGCGGGTGATCGCCGCGATGAGCGGATTGGCGAACGATCGCGAGCGGGCCGAGGAAGCGCGCAAGCTGCTCGAATGGGGCGTCCGCTCCTTCGAGAAGACCGAGATTTTCGCCAGCAACGAAGTGGTCGGCGAGGCCCAGGTGTTCGGCGGCGCCAAATCCAGCGTAGCGCTGAAGGCAAAGGCGCCGATCGACGTCCTGCTGCCGATCGCCAACCGCGACAAGCTGACCGCCAGGATCGTCTATCAGGGGCCGGTATCGGCGCCGGTGGAGGAGGGGCAACCCGTCGGCGCGCTGCGCGTCTGGATCGGCGACACGCTAAGCCAGGAAACGCCGCTTTTCGCCGCCGAATCGGTCGGCGTAGGCACCCTGCCGCAACGAGCGTTTGATGCCGCCAGGGAACTGGCCGTAGGCTGGCTGCGTTGAGTTCCCGCGGCGTGGACCTTTTCTCAGGCGCGGACTAAGACACCAGCGCAAAGCAGGACAAAGGCCTTTCGATTGGCAAGCGGATTTTTCATCACCTTCGAAGGCGGCGAGGGCGCCGGCAAGTCGACGCAGATCGTGCGGCTGGCCCAGAAGATGCGCGCCAAGAAATACGATGTCCTCCTCACCCGCGAACCCGGGGGGTCACCCGGCGCCGAGGCGGTCAGGCATGTGCTCCTGTCCGGCGCCGCCGAGCCGTTCGGGCCGAAGATGGAGGCGCTGCTGTTTGCCGCCGCGCGCTCCGACCATGTCGAGCAGGTCATCCGGCCGGCGGTGGAGCGCGGCTCCATCGTGCTTTGCGACCGTTTCCTCGATTCGTCGCGCGTCTATCAGGGCGTCACCGGCGGCCTCGATCCGGCTTTCATGGAAGCTCTGGAGGAGGTCGCCATCAACGGCATGATGCCGGACATGACGCTGATCCTTGACATTGACCCTGCCGAGGGCTTGCGGCGCGCCGCCGCGCGGCGTGGCGCCGAGGACGGTCCGGACCGCTTCGAAAAGGAGACGCTGGATATCCACCAGCGCCGCCGTGACGCCTTCCTGGCGATCGCAGCCGCCGAGCCGGACCGCTGCATCGTGATCGACGCGTCGGCGCCTCCCGCTACGGTGGAGGATATCGTCACCGCGGTGGTGTTCGCCGCACTTGAGGCGAGGGCGCCCGCGCGCAACCGACAGGCGGCGCCCGCATGATCTTCGAACGCATCGCTCCCGAGCAGCACGACACGCTGGACGGTGTACCGGAGCCGTCCGAGACGCTGCGCCTGGTCGGCCATGAGCAGGCGGCCGCGATGCTCGCTGCCGCCTATCGCTCGGGAAAACTGCCGCATGCGTTGATCTTTGCCGGGCCGGTCGGCATCGGCAAGGCGACGCTTGCCTTTCACCTGGCGCACCATCTGTTGAAGCATCCGGCCTTCGACCAGGCGCCGGACACGTTTGCCGTTCCCGATCCGGCCTCACCGCTGTTTCGCCAGATCGCCACCGGGGCGCATCCCGGCGTGCTGCACCTGACCCGGCCGCTGAACGACAAGACCAAGAGTTTCAAGACCGTCGTCACCGTCGACGAGATCCGCAAGGTCAACCGCTTCCTGTCGCTGACCTCGCATGACGGCAGCTACCGGGTGGTGATCGTCGATCCGGCCGACGACATGAACACCAACGCCGCCAATGCCTTGCTGAAGAACCTCGAGGAGCCGCCGAGCCGCACGCTGTTCATCCTCATCGTGTATGCGCCGGGCAGCCTTTTGCCGACCATCCGTTCGCGCTGCCAGATGGTGCGGCTGACGCCGCTCGATGCCGGCAGCCTGATGAGTGTTCTGGAGACCGTCGAGCCGCCGCCACCTTCCGATCCTGCTGCGCGCGCGGCACTAGCGGAACGGGCAGGGGGCAGCGCCCGCAATGCGATCCTTCTGACCCAATATGGCGGGCTGGAGATTGCGCGCACCCTCGACGCCCTGGTCACGTCGGGCAAGAGCGACATCGCCGGCGCCTATCGCCTTGCCGAGGCCGTCGCCGGCCGCGACCAGGCGATCCAGTTCGACATCTTCAACCGCCGCGCGCTCGATCTGCTCTCCACCGGCGCCAGTGAAGCCGCGCTGGCTGGGGATCTCGCGCGGGCGAAAACGCTGTCCGACACTTGGCACGAGGCGCTGAACGCCATATCTGAGACCGATACCTACAATCTTGACAAGAAGCAGCACGCCTTGACCATGATCGACCGCCTGAATTCCGCAATGCGAATGTGACCGGTTTCGGCATTGGGGCGGGATGGCAATCGCCGTCTCGATGCGATATCCACCGCTCACATTCATTCGGCCATTCATGACGGTTAATTCATGTCACGCGACACATTCTACATCACAACACCGATTTTCTATCCGAACGGCAAGCCGCATATCGGCCACGCCTATACAGTCATTGCAACCGACGCGCTGGCCCGCTTCCAGCGCCTGGACGGCAAGGACGTGCTCTTCCTCACCGGCACCGACGAACATGGCCTCAAGATGCAGCAGACGGCCGAGAAGGAAGGCATAACGCCACTCGCGCTTGCCGACCGCAACTCGGCGATCTTCCGTTCGATGACAGAGGTCCTGGGCGGCTCGAATGATGACTACATCCGCACGACGGAACCACGCCACTACGAGTCGTGCCAGGCGATCTGGAAGGCTATGGCGGCCAATGGCGACATCTATCTTGACCGCTATAGCGGCTGGTATTCGGTCCGCCAGGAAGCCTATTTCGAAGAGAGCGAAACCACGCTCGGCGACGACGGCGTGCGCCGCGAGCCACTTGGCTCGCCGGTCGAATGGAATGAGGAGGAAAGCTACTTCTTCAGGCTTTCCGCCTATCAGGACAAATTGCTTGCGCTGTACGAAAGCCAGCCCGATTTCGTCGGTCCGGCCGAGCGTCGCAACGAGGTGATGAGCTTCGTCAGGTCCGGCCTCAAGGATATCTCGATCTCGCGCACGACCTTCAATTGGGGCGTGCCGGTGCCGGGCGACGACAAGCATGTGATGTATGTCTGGGTCGATGCCCTGACCAACTACATCACCGCTGCCGGCTATCCCGACACCAAGGCCGAGCAATGGCGCTACTGGCCGGCCACGCACATTATCGGCAAGGACATCGTCCGCTTCCATGCCGTCTACTGGCCGGCTTTCCTGATGTCGGCCGGCATCGAACTGCCGAAGCGCGTCTTCGCGCATGGCTTCCTGTTCAACCGCGGCGAGAAAATGTCGAAGTCGGTCGGCAATGTCGTAGACCCCTTCACCATGGTCGAGCACTACGGCCTCGACCAGGTGCGCTATTTCTTCTTGCGTGAGGTGCCATTCGGCCAGGACGGCAGCTACAGCCATGACGCGATCGTCAACCGCACCAATGCCGATCTCGCCAACGGGCTCGGCAATCTGGCGCAGCGCTCGCTGTCGATGATCGCCAAGAACTGCGGCGGCGTGGTGCCGCATCGCGGCGAGCTGACCGAAGCCGACAGCGCGATCCTCGACCAGGCGGTGGAAGCGCTGGGTACCGCGCGCCAGGCGATGGCGGAACAGGGCATCCATCTCGCGTTGGCGGCGATCTTCGGCGTTGTGGCGGAAGCGGATCGCTACTTCGCCTCGCAGGCACCCTGGGCGCTGAAGAAGACCGATCCGGCGCGCATGGAAACGGTGCTGTGGACGACCGCCGAACTGGTGCGGCGCGTGGCATTGCTGTGCCAGCCCTACATTCCGGGGTCGGCCGGCAAGCTGCTCGATCTGCTGGCGGTGCCGGCGGACACGCGCGACTTCGCGCATGTCCATGCCGACTATGCGCTGGTGCCCGGCACGGCGCTGCCCGCGCCGGAGGGCGTGTTTCCGCGTTATGTCGAAAACCCTGAGGCGAGCGCCTGATGCTGGTCGACAGCCATTGCCATCTCGAGTTTCCGGATTTCACCGAGGAGCGGGCGGCCATCGTCGCCCGCGCCAAGGCTGCCGGTATAGGTCACATGGTGACCATCTCGACACGCGTGAAGCGGTTTGCGCAAGTGCTTGAGATTGCCGAGAGTTTCGACGAAATCTATTGCTCGGTCGGCACTCATCCTCACAATGCCGGCGAAGAGCTGGATGTGACGGCTGAGGACCTTGTGCGCCTGTCCGCGCACCCGAAGGTGGTGGCGATCGGCGAGGCCGGGCTCGACTATTTTTACGACAAGGCGCCACGCGATGCGCAGGCGCAGGGCTTTCGTACTCACATAGCGGCCGCGCGCGAGACCGGCTTGCCGCTGGTGATCCATTCGCGCGATGCCGATGACGACATGGCTGCCATCCTCGAAGACGAAACAGGGAAGGGCGCCTTCCCCTTCATCCTGCATTGTTTTTCGTCGGGGCGACGGCTGGCCGACGTGGGCGTCAAGCTTGGTGGCTATGTGTCCTTCTCGGGCATACTGACCTTCAAGAACTCAGCCGATTTACGCGCCATCGCAGCCGATGTGCCGCATGACCGGCTGCTGGTCGAGACCGACGCACCGTATCTGGCGCCGGTGCCGTTCCGCGGCAAACGCAACGAGCCGGCCTATGTCGCGCATACAGCCAAGGTGCTGGCGGAGACGGTCGGCGTTGGCGAAGCCGAGATCGCGACGCTGACGACGGCGAACTTCTTCCGGCTGTTCGGCAAGATGCCGCGGCCCGCCGGGCTCTGACGCATGAGCGACCGGCTGCGCCTCACCATCCTCGGCTGCGGCTCGTCACCTGGCACGCCGCGCATCACCGGCGATTGGGGCAATTGCGACCCGGCCAATCCGAAAAACCGGCGTACACGCTCAGCCGCGCTCGTCGAGCGGATAGCAGCCAACGGCGCCAGAACCACGGTCGTCATCGACACCGGGCCTGATTTCCGTGAGCAGATGCTGATGGCGGCCGTCCGGCGCATCGACGCCGTCGTCTATACGCATCCGCACGCCGACCACATCCACGGCATCGACGATCTGCGCGGCTACGTGCTGGAGCAGCGCCATTTGATCGATGTCCATGCCGACCAGCCGACCATGCTCAGGCTGCGCGAAGCGTTCGGCTATTGCTTCGAGACGCCGTTTGGCAGTTCCTATCCGCCGATCGTCAGGCCGCACATCATCGATCACGCAAGGGCGGTGACGATCGAAGGCGAGGGCGGTGCCCTCACCCTCGAGCCGCTGCCGCAGATCCATGGCGACATCATTTCGCTCGGCTTCCGCATCGGCGGGCTGGCCTACTGCCCCGATATAAGCGACTTCCCGGATGCCACCGCCGAGCGGCTGCGCGGCCTGGAAATGCTGGTCATCGATGCCTTGCAGTACCATACCCATCCCAGTCATCTGTCGCTCGTTCAGGCGCTTGGCTGGATTGAAAAACTGGCGCCGAAACAGGCCGTGCTGACGCATATGCATGTGCCGCTCGACTATGCCACGGTGAAGGCCGAGGTGCCGGCCAACGTCACTCCGGCCTATGACGGCATGGTGATCGAAATTCCTTTATGAGACAGCATGATACGAGCAGATCTTTATAAGGACGTTCGGTTCTTCGGCGCGAAGATCAACAGCGTTCCAATCCGCTCATACCCCATGCGGGGATAAAGCAGCGCTCCGGCACGCGTCGCCAACAGCATCGAGCACCGCGACCCATGCGCTTTGTCGTCATGCAGCATTTTGGCCATCAGCGCCTGGCCGATGCCTCGACGCCGGTGCGAAGGCTCGACAAACATTGCCGAGCACCATGTGGCGCCGACGGCGTCTATGCTGCGCACACGCCCGACGATGGCGTCGCCATCGAGCGCCACATACTGGCGAAACGGCGCATCGTCGCCGAGTTGATCGTCTGGAAGTGGCCGCCTGCGTATGACCTTTCCCAGTTGTGCAGCGCGTTCAGCCGTCCTCACGCGTTCGATAGAGACGATTGCTGGCGGGTCTGGAATTTGGCGCAGCGACTGGATGAAAAAGCCTTCCGTCCGCAGCAGCCGGTAGCCGAGCGCCTTGTAGGCCGTTCGCGTTGGTTCGTCCGGGCCGTCATTCGCGATCACGACCGAAACGGCAAAGCCCGGCCGCGCATGCTGCCGCACGATGGCATCGGCTTCCTCGGCGGCGACGTCATGGACGATCCATTCTTCGCCACGGTAGTCGCGTGCATTCTTGCGCTCGGCATCGCGCATCAGCCACAAGGGTCCGACGCGGCTGGCTTCGTATGGAAAGGTGCGGCTCTTGTCGGTGCTGAAGCCGTGCACGAACACTTCGATCGCCGCTTCGATGTCACGCTTTCCTGTCGTCATCGACACAGCGTAGCGTTGGCCAACGGCTCATGCCAAGTCATCTGATGCTGGCCTCCGATCCAGCCAGCATCTTGAATCACAAAACCACTCTCACGCTTCTGTCAAAATCTGAAACGCTCTATGAAAGTCCGCGTCCTTTCCCAGCTGCGGCCTGATGCATAAGTTCCATAATCTATCTTATGCGACTTTCATATGTGGCTGCTGCTTCCATTAGCGGCGTGCCAATATACGCCCTGCTGACTGAGATGCAGGCCGGCGCTCACTGGGCGGTCACCATCCCACCATCCCATGGTTGCGATACAACGCATGATTTGCCGACAACGTCCCAACGGGTACCCTCAGGGGCATCCATCTGCCAGCGATCTGGCCTGCTGACGCGCGGTTCGTATAGCTTCCCCGAATGGAATCGTTCCCCGAGGTCATCACTCACAACTACGATCCCCGTCGAGGACCGTGCAGAAATATTTGCGAGCTGTCCGAAGAGCAGGCAGAACGGGTTCTTGACGAGATCAGAGCGTCTGGGCTGCGCGCTATCAAAGCAAACTACTTGGAGAGGCGACGATTAACGGAGGAATGGCTCATTCGAGAACGGCGCCGACTGCTTGGGCCCACGAAGCTAGAGCGTCCGGTCTATTTCTTAGCTTGGCGACTTTGCCGACGGCAAAGACCCGTCACGGCCAAGCTCACTCGTTATGCGACTGCGAGAGTTCCCACCGGAGACGCTCACTTTCACCTATCCAGACAGCATGGCAAGTCTTCCGATCGCGACGCGTGACGATCTTCGCCCCCAACGAAAGCGATACCACGGGCAAGTGTTTACTCTTGGTGAGATCGAAGCCGTCGTGGCCGAATTTGGGATGCCCGGTGAGCGCTGGAAGACCGATCCAACGATGAAGTATGACAAGTTCATCGAGGTGCAGGTATGGGATGATCGCCTCATTAACGAGCGGCTGCTTCAGGTCGATTCCCCCCTCTCCCCTTAGCGATTGGGATGGCGCCTTTCGCAAAGGCCTCGACTTCCTGCTCGACGGGCTGGCACCAGGATAACGAACAGGAGCGTCATCCCGAGAAGCTTTCCAGGAGGCCGCTGAAGGCTGCTGCGATTGCAACAAGATGGAAGACGCCAAGGGCCAGCCATCTGGAGCCGCCGGCGCCCGCAACAAATGCCCCATAGGCAGGAAACTGCAGCGCAGCCAATCCGATGGAAAGGCCGGTGATCGTTGTGTTGGTCAACAGCGTTGCCAGCATGGGGACCGGATAGAGAAGTCGCGCCAGCCCATAGTCGCCATGCCCGGCTCCGGCCGAATAGAGCGCCAGGAAAAAGGCGACGGGCGTGATGCCGAGGCCGACAAGGAACCCTGCCCGCGAGGAGAATTTTGGCGACGTCATCTGGCCATGGCCATGGCAGCGGACGGGTCGCGGTCGTCAGGCGCGAGCTTGGACGAAGTGACAAGCAGCTTCTCCTGATCAGCCCGCGACTTCGGCTCGATCGCGATTTGCAGCAGAGGCCAGGGCGCGGCAGACTTTTCCATCATGACGCCATGGTTGCAGATCGATCCGATGACCGCAACGGAGGGGTCTACGCCCGGCCGGCCGCCCTGCCCGTCCCTTTCGCTTCCTGACTGTGGACGCGCGCCAGAAAATCGCGCACCAGCGGAAGCGCCTCATCGAAATGGGTTTCGAGCAACCAGTGGCCGGCGCCGCCGATGAGATGAAGTTCTGCTTCCGGCAAATCGCGCTGGTAGGCATGCGCCGATTGCGCCGGCATGTAACCATCCTCGGGACCCCAAACGATGAGCGTCGGAGGTTGGTGCTCGCGCAGAAAGCTCTGATAGCGGGGGAACCAGCCGAGGTTCGCCTCCAACTTCTCCATCAGGTTGACCGCGAGCCGCCGGCGGATCGGCGTGTCCATCAAAGGCCAGTGGAGTTTCCAAAGATCGGGAGGCACGCGCTCGGCTACAGCGTCATCCACCTCTCCGACAAACTCGTGCCGGAAGCCCTCCTCGCTTACCGCCTCTTCCAACGGCCGATGCTTTTCGGGCGTCTTCTCATTCCAATAGGCTTTTATGGCGGCGTATTTCGGCCCGAGAACGTCCTCGTAGATGTCACCGTTCTGGATAATGAGTGCGGCGATGCGCTCGGGATGTGCGATGGCGTGGCGCAGTCCGATCTGAGAGCCATAATCGTGCAGCCAGAGCGCATAGCGCGACGTGCCGAGCGCATCGGCGAAAGCTGTCAGAAGCCCGGCATAGGCATCGAAATCATAGCCAAAGTCCGACATTTCGGGCGTGCCGCTGTAGCCAAAGCCGGGAAAGTCCGGCGCGAATGTATGCCAGCGATCGGCAAGTGCCGGCATCAACCTTCGGAATTGATAGGACGAGCACGGATAGCCGTGCGGCAGCAGGAGGACGGGAGCATCAGGCGGGCCGTCTTCGCGATAGAAGATGCTGTTTCCGTCAATGTCGATCCGGCGATGTTGCAATTATACCTCCTTGCTCAAAGCTTGCCCGCCACTTTGTTTACGGCGCTCGGGCAAGAAGGTTCCCTTGAAGTCAGGGCGTGACGGCTTCCGGCTCTCCATTGCCCGACAGGATCTGCAGCGTTCCGCGCGTGGCGTTGCGGAACGCATCGTCGAAACTGACGCCACGTACCTGCCAGCGATACTCATTATCCTTGAAGCTGAGCCGCCAGTCGCCGACCCAGCCCAGCGCTTCCTGGCGCCATACCAAAGTGCCGGCAAGCAGGGCGTCCCCATCCAGCGTGTTGGCCACGTCGGCGAGCGCGACGTCGGACGGCCGAGGCAACTCCAGCGGCAAACCGGTCCGGTGCGCCGCGTCCGCCAGCGCAACGCGCATATCCGCCGCAAGCTCGCCGCCGCCATCGCGCACCAGCGTGAAGCCGTCGCCTTTCATCGGCCTTACATCCAGCAGTGCGACCATTTTTGGCCGCGGCACCGCCCACGGTTTGCGCCCGAGCGACGCCAGCAAGGCATCGATCTTGTCCGGGTCGAAATCGGCGGTGATGTAATGCGGCCGGTCGTGGGTGCCCTGCTCGTCATGCGGCGGGCGGTTGTTGAGCAGGTCGCGGTAGCCGACACCAGTGACATAGTCGGCCGCGTGCCGGCTCATGTCCGCAACACGCGGGTCGCCGATCAGCCGCGGGTCGCCGGAAACCTTGACCAGCACCTCTTCAAGGCACGGCGCCAGGCCCCAGGCCCGGTTCTCCTCGCCAGTGCCGCTGGTCACCGATTGCGCGCGGTAGAGGCTGGCGCGGTCGATGTCGGCGGCAGCGACCGGAAAGACAATCAGCACAGCCAGCGCCGCTGCCACAAAGCCCAATTTCAAGCATCCAGGCACCCGCCGACCCTCCCGAACGGTCCGGAACATCCGTTGGAGCCATACTCCTGATCATCAGGGAATTTCAAGGTACCGCCCATCAAGGCGTATCGCCGACGATGCGCCGGTGTACGCCGTCCAGGCTCTCGGTGAGCGCCTCGAACATGTTTCGCGCCGTGAGTTCGCGAAGAACCTGTTCGTTGATGCCGCCGCGCGTCGCATAGTCCTGCGCCAGATGCATGAAGTCGGCATCCGGCGACATATCAGGAGCGCATCCCAAGGCTTTGAAAAGCGAGGCGATGTAATCGCGCCCCTTCCCTTCCTCCACGCCATTCCTCTTGAGCCAGCTGTTAATCGTATCGAGATATCTAAAGTAGCTGGCATAGGTTGCGGTGGCCACGCTCAACGCGTTGAATTCGGCTGGGTTCTCGACCTCGATCACTTTCCCCAGATTGCCGAACAAGGCAGCGACAGTGGCATCCGGCGGGCAGATGATCGTTGCCCCCAGCCGGTGGGCGATCATCGGCATGGGCAGCGCTTTCGTCACCTGGTGCGCGGGTGCGGTCAAGCGGGCAATCTCCTCGCGCGGCAGCGTGGCGATCAAGCTGATGAGGTGATGCTCGCGCCGAAACCGCAAACCCGGCAGGACGTCATGCGCAATTTGCGGCCGGACAGCCAGCATGACCAGGTCGCATTGATCGAGAACCGCCTGATTGTCATCAGCGATACGCACATCCGGATAACGGGCTGCCAGCTCTGCGGCGATCTCTTCATTGCGCGGCGACAGCAGCACGGAGACGGAGTTATCCGCGACGGATTTGAGCCCGCTGACAATGGCCGCTGTAAGGGCACCCGTGCCGATGAAGCCAAGTTTCATCGCGCCTGTCTCTGGTTCATCGGTCACAGCGGCGCATGCTCGAGCCGTACCTGATAGCTCAGCACGCGCTTTTCACCGGGCGCGATCAGCATCACGCCCGGCTTGTCCGCGAACTCGCCATCGAAATCCACGGGGCTGGCAAGCCCGTGCCAGGGTTCGATACACAGGAACGGAGCGCCGCCCGGCTTCGACCAGATGCCCAATTCCTTAAAACCCTGCCACGACATCTCGATCGCCGCACCGTTCGCGGCGGCATAGCGCACGCTGGTGCTGGCCGGCCGGTCGAGGATCACGGCGTCTGCCTCGAACAGCTGTTCGGAAAGCGCCAGCGTTTTGCCTTCGATGGGCGTCGGCCGCGGTGCAGCCAGCACCAGGCCATCCTTCAGCCGGCGGATCGGCGCCGGCTCGTCCTGGGCAAAGGTCAGGTGGTAGTCGGTCTTGGCGAGCCCCGGCTGCAATGGCCAATTGAAAGCCGGATGTGCACCGATGGAGGCTGGCAGCGTCTCGTCGCCGGTGTTGGCAATCTCGAAGCTCACACCAAGTTCGCGACGCTCGAGCGTGTAGGTGATGGCAAGGCGAAAGGCGAACGGATAGCGCGTGCGTGTATCGGCATCGTCGGTCAACACCAGCGTGCAGGATCGGGGACTCGTCTCAGCAGCCCACACAAACGGCTTGTCGCGGGCAAATCCGTGCTGCGTCAGGGGATAGACCTGGCCCCCATGGCGGAGCTGGTCGCCCTTCAGCCGGCCGACGATCGGAAACAGCACCGGCGAATGCCGCCGCCATTCCGGCCCGGCCTGCCACAAAAACTCCAGACCCTCGGCATTGCGCAAGGAGATGAGCTCGGCCCCCTGCCCGACAATGGTTGCCGAGATGCCGTCGCCGTGAAGCGTCACTTGTTCCATGCGTTCTCGCGGAAAGCTGCGTGCGAGCGGCAGGTTAGCAAAAGCCCGCGTGGACTCAAGGGCGCGACATCGCGCTGATAGAGGAGCGATGTCTCCACGCCAAAACGACAGTGGCCGGAGATTCACCTCCGGCCACTGCGAGATCGAGATTGTTGCCTTGCTACGGTTCGACTATTCGCGCTCGCCGGTGAAATTCAGCAACAGCTGGAAGATGTTGACGAAGTTCAGGTACAGCGACAGCGCGCCGAAAACGGCAAGCTTCTGCTGCGATTCCGCGTCGAAATTCTCCGCATACTGTTCCTTGATCGTCTGCGTGTCCCAGGCGGTCAGGCCGACAAAGACGGCAATGCCGATCACCGAGATGGCGAACTGCAGCGCGGTCGAGCCAAGGAAGATGTTGACGACGCTGGCGATCACCACACCGATCAGGCCCATGATCAGGAAGGACGAGAACTGGGTCAGGTCGCGCTTGGTCGTGTAGCCGTAGAGGCTGGTGGCGCCGAACATGGTGGCGGTGATGAAGAAGGTGCGCGCGATGCTGGTGCCTGTGAAGACCAGGAACACCGAAGCCAGCGACAGGCCCATCACCGCGCAAAAGGCCCAGAACATCAACTGGGCGCTCGCCGCCGACATCGTCTGCATCTTGAACGAGAACAGCAGCACGAAGGCGAGCGGCGCCAGCATCACCACCCATTTCAGCGGGCTGGAAAAGATCGGCACGTAGAGGGCCGGCGTCGAAGCGACCACCATGGCGACGATGCCGGTGACGACGAGGCCGATGCCCATGTAGTTATAGACACGCAGCATGTGGCTGCGCAGGCCCTCGTCATAGATGGCGCCGCCGCGTGCGCCAGTGCCCATGCGGTATCCGAGGTCAGGGGTATTCATTGCGGGTTCTCCTTAAGTGGTCTCAGTAAAGTGTCCTGATCAGTAAAGTGTCTTGGCAAGCGTCTCGGCGGCGCGGTCGAGGTCGTGGACATCGCTGCGCGCGACGACCGCGTACGCGACCTCGCCGATCTGGAAATAGGCAGAGGAGATGTCGCCGGAGGGCGCGATGGCAGGCTTGACCACGTCGAAGGTTCCGGGGCGGATCGCAAACAGCGAGACCAGCCCCATATCCTTCGTCTCCAGCGCCACCTCGACGCTCGGCCCGAAGCGCGACGGATAGATCTGCACGTCGCGGACCTTCCAGTCCTTGGGCAGCGATGGCATGACGATTGCGGTGGCGGCGCGGATTTCGTCGCCATTGTAGTTGGGCGCCTCCAGCTGCGAGGGCATCGCCTCGCGCATGAGCGTCGTCTTGTGCGCCCGGATCGCTTCTTCGACATAGGCGGGCGGCGGCGGCGAAGCCACGACCTTGGTCACCAGCAGCGGCCCGAAGAGGCCGTTCGCCAGCCAGCCGGCAGCGACAAAGACGGCGACCGCGGCCGCCCGCTGCAGCACGGCGAGGACGCGGCGACTGGCCAGCCCCCTGCCCAGCCGGCGCGCGACTTCAGTCGTCGCCGGCCGCGCCATTCCTGTGGAAGCAGCCAGCGCCAGGCGCAGTTCGTCGCGCGTCCTCAAGTCGGACATCACCCGCGCCGCAGCCTCCGGACGAACCGAGAGGAACGCCTCGACCTCGATGCGGCGCGCGACATCCAGCTGGTCGTCGACATAAGAATCGAGATCGGTATCGGTCACCGGGTCCCGCAACAGGTCGGTCATGACGGGTCTCCCACGATCCTCAGATGGCTTTTGGCCGGCGAAGGTGCAGCGTTTTCCATCTCGCGCAGTGCTGCGCGCGCCCTGCCGATGCGCGACATCAGCGTGCCCAGCGGCACCCCGCTGGCGTCGGCGGCCTGCTGGTAGGAAAGGCCCTCGATGGCGACCAGATGCAGCGCCGAACGCTGCTCCTCCGGCAGACTGAAAAAGGCCTCGCGCACCTGCGCCAGTCGCACGGAATGTTCCTGAGGCGCCGGCGTGCTGGCATCGGTGAGATAGCCGGCCTGCTCGACACGCGCTGCTTCCGACCGGCGCGAGCGCATCTTGTCGATGAAAGCGTTGTGGACGATCGACAGCAACCATGCCCGCAGATTGCCGCCCGAGCGGAATGTGTCGCGCCGCTCGTAGGCGCGCACCAGCGCATCGTGCACCAGATCCTCGGCGTCAGTGCTGTCGCGCGTCAGCGAGCGTGCGTAGCGCCTGAGCGAACCCAGCTGTCCGACAATATCGAAGCGTGGCATCGACCGTTTCATGCCCCGTTTACGAAACAGGCGGGGATCTTAATCCATCGCCACCAAAACTTTTTTGCGTCGCCACAATAGGCATCATGCAATCAGAAGTCCGCTGCGCACTTACCCATCTCCCGTGCGGCAGATGTTTGCTTTATGGATGAAGTCTAGCCTTATCCGTCTGTCCCAGGAGCAAAAGATGGCCAATGGTAGTCGTGTAACGGGTTTTGCAGCGTTGCCGATCGTCGGCAGGGTGTTCATCATCTTTGGCATTGTCGGAATGATCGCTTCCGGCGTGCTGGCCATCGTCGAGATGTACGGCCCTCGTACCGCTTCGGCGACAGGCAGGATTGTCGCCGCCGAATACAATCCCCGCATCGAGTTCTCGACCGCCGACGGCACCGTTATCCGCTTCAACAATGCCGTCCACAGCTCGTTCTGGGGTGATGGCGACAGCGTCCCTGTCGCTTACGACCCAACCAATCCGCAAAATGCCTCCGTCGACAGCTTCGCCGGACGCTGGTTCCTTGCCGGGCTGGCCGGCATGCTCGGCGGTTTCTCCCTGCTGACCGGCATCGGTCTCGCCGTGATTGGACGGGTGCTTATCCGGCGGATTGGAATGAACCCGTCGCCATAGCCGCCGACCCCTGCCGTACAGACAAAGCTTGGCGTAACGGTCCAGTACGCTAGCGGACTGGCGCAGATGGAAGCACTGGCGAAACGCGGCCGCTTTGCGTATTACTCCGCCGCCATTGGAGCCGTATTGATGTTCGAGACCCTGCAACCTGCCCCGGCCGACAAGATCATCGCCTTGATCGGCCTCTATCGCGCCGATCCGCGCCCCGGCAAGATCGATCTCGGCGTCGGCGTCTACAAGGACCGCGACGGCAGGACGCCGGTCATGCGCGCCCTGCGCGAGGCCGAGAAGCGGTTGCTGCAGGACCAGGACACCAAGACCTATCTCGGCCTTGCCGGCGACACCGGCTTCAACACGGCGATGGTCAAGCTGGCCTTCGGCCCCGCTGCCGACATGACGCGCATCCGCGCCGCGCAAGCGCCTGGCGGTTCCGGCGCGCTGCGGCTGGTGGCGGAGCTGTTGAAGCGGACCCGCCCCGACGCAACCGTCTGGCTGTCGGACCAGACATGGCCGAACCACCCGCCGGTGATGCGCGGGGCCGGCCTCAAGGTGCGCGATTATCCCTATTTCGATGCCGTTTCCGGCGCGGTGCGCTTCCACGAGATGCTGGCAACGCTTGGCGCAGCCGAGCCCGGCGATATCGTGCTGCTGCATGGCTGCTGCCATAACCCGACCGGCGCCAATCTCGATATCGCGCAATGGGCCAGCGTCACCGATCTTGTCGTCGAGCGCGGGCTGTTGCCCTTTGTCGACATTGCCTATCAGGGCTTTGGCGAAGGCCTGGACGCCGATGCGGCCGGCTTGCGCCTTCTCGCGGGCAAGGTGCCTGAAATGGTCGTTGCCTCGAGCTGCTCGAAGAACTTTGCCGTCTACCGCGACCGCGTCGGCGCGGCGATGATCCTGGCGAAGGATAGCGCGCAAGCCGATGTCGCGATGAGCCAGATGCTGGCGGCGGCGCGCGCCATGTATTCGATGCCGCCGGACCACGGCGCCGCCGCCGTGCGCACGGTGCTGGAAGATGATGGCCTTCGCGCCGACTGGGAGGCGGAGCTGGAGGAGATGCGGCTGCGCATGCTGAGGCTGCGGGTCCAGTTCGCCGACGCGCTGCGCCGGCAGTCCAACTCCGACCGCTTCGACTTCATCGCCAGCCATCGCGGCATGTTTTCCAGGCTTGGCCTGACCGAGGCGCAAGTCGAGCGGCTGCGTGCCGAGTGTGGCGTCTACATGGTCGGCGACAGCCGCATCAACGTCGCCGGCCTGCCCGAGGACGGCATGGATGACCTCGCCAAGGCGGTTGTGTCGGTACTCGGCTGAAGCTCGCTGTGGACAATCTCCCCTCTCCGGCTGACGCCGTTGGCCGCACGACAGGCAGCGGGATAGCATTCGCCGCATGAAACCTTCGCGCGACATTTCCCGGCTGATCGAGATCATGGCGGCGCTCAGGGCGCCGAAGACCGGCTGTCCCTGGGACATCGAGCAGGATTTCTCGACCATCGCGCCCTATACGATCGAGGAAGCCTATGAGGTGGCGGACGCCATTGCGCGCGGCGATCTCGACGATCTGCGCGACGAACTCGGCGATCTCCTGCTGCAGGTCGTCTACCACGCGCAGATGGCTGAGGAAGCCGGCGATTTTGCCTTCGGTGATGTGGTCGAGGCCATCACCACCAAGATGATCCGGCGCCATCCGCATGTCTTCGGCGACGAGAAGGCGCGCAGCGCCGGCATGGCAAAGGGCATGTGGGAAAAGATCAAGGCTGAGGAAAAAGCCGAAAAGCGAAGTGCGCGCCTCGCCCGCGGCCTCGACCCCGAAGACCATGGCAAGGGTTTCCTGGACAGCGTGCCCGTCGCCCTGCCCGCTTTGACTCGTGCGCTGAAGCTGCAGGAAAAGGCAGCGCGTGTCGGTTTCGACTGGAGCGAGGCAGCACCCATCCTCGACAAGATCGAGGAAGAGATCGGCGAGCTGCGCGAGGCACTGGCTAAGGGCGAAACGGCTGAGATCAAGGACGAATTCGGCGACATGCTGTTTGCCGTCGTCAATCTGGGGCGTCACCTCAAGCTCGATTCGGAAGCGGCGCTTAGCGGCACCAACGAAAAGTTCCGCTCGCGCTTCCACTATGTCGAGCGCGCGATCGATGCATCGGGAAGCACGCTCGAAAAAGCCACGCTGGACGAGATGGAAGTGCTCTGGCAGCAGGCCAAGGGCGTGAAATAATCAGGCTTACTGCCTGTTTTTGCGGTGCAATCGGCTTTCGATCTCTTGCCGGGCGGTGTGCGTGGCCTTGAGTGCGATGGTCGCGCTGCCATCCTCATTGTCTACCCGCGAAACGACGTCGCCATTGCGGTATAGCCAGTCGACAAGGCCGAACTGCGGCGGTTCGATCGTCACCGTCAATTCCTCGAGTTCGCCCGACATCCTGGTCTCGATCAGCGCCTTCAGCGCATCGATGCCTTCGCCGGTGACCGCCGAGATGGCGATCGGCGGCGCCTTGTTGGCGTCAGTGCCGTCGGCGAGCAGGCGCTCCCGGTTGCCGTCGTCGAGAAGGTCGACCTTGTTCCACACCTCGATGACCCGGTTCGCATCGCCAGCGTCGACACCGAGATCGGCAAGGATGCGCTCGACGTCCTCGGCCTGGGCGGCCGTATCCGGATCTGAGATATCACGCAAATGGATGACCAGATCGGCCTCGACGACCTCTTCCAGCGTGGCGCGGAAGGCGGCGACCAGATGCGTCGGCAGGTCCGAAATGAAGCCGACTGTGTCCGACAGGATGATCGGCGTGCCGTGCGGCAGGCGCACGCGGCGCAGCGTCGGGTCGAGCGTTGCAAACAGCATGTCTTCGGCCAGCACGTCGGCCCCGGTCAGCCGGTTGAACAGCGTCGACTTTCCGGCATTGGTGTAGCCGACAATCGCCACCACCGGGAACGGCACCTTCTTGCGCTTGGCGCGGTGCAGGTCGCGGGTGCGGCGCACCGTTTCCAGCTCATGCTTGAGCTTGATGATTTTTTCCTGCAGCTGCCGCCGGTCCGACTCGATCTGGGTTTCGCCGGGGCCGCCGAGGAAGCCGGCTCCGCCGCGCTGGCGTTCAAGGTGGGTCCAGCTCCGCACCAGGCGGCCCTTCTGGTAGTTGAGATGGGCAAGTTCGACCTGCAGCGTGCCCTCCTTGGTCCGCGCGCGCTCGCCAAAAATCTCCAGGATCAATCCGGTGCGGTCGAGCACCTTGGCATTCATTTCTTTTTCGAGATTGCGCTGCTGCACCGGCGTCAGCGGATGGTCGACGATGACCACCTCCGCGTGACCCTCTTTGACGATCTCGGCGAATTCCGCGACCTTGCCGCTGCCGAGCAAGGTTGCCGGGCGTGGATCGTTGACGGTGACCACCGCCGTGTGGATCAGATCCAGGTTGATGGCGCGGGCAAGGCCGACCGCTTCGTCGTGGCGCGCATCCGCCGAACGCGTCAGCCGTGGACGGTTCGTTTCGTCATCGTTGCGCTGATGCCGGGTAAGCACCGGCACAATGACAACCGCCCGGGTCGGACCTGTGGCTTCCGTCCCGGAATTATGTGCTGGTTTCCCGCGGACGCCGCGGTCCGCGTCTTTTTCACGTGCCAATCAGGCGCCCTGGCTTTCCTCGCCATCGAACATCTGAACCGGCTGGCTCGGCATGATCGTGGAAATGGCATGCTTGTAGACGAGCTGGGAGTGGCCGTCACGGCGCAGCAGAACACAAAAATTGTCGAAGGAAGTGACCACGCCGGTCAGCTTGACGCCGTTGATGAGAAAGATGGTGAGTGGATTTTTGCTCTTGCGAACAGAATTCAGGAACAGGTCCTGAAGGTTTTGCGATCGTTCCGCCATTGTTCTTGTCTTTCGCCGATCCCCTTCGGTTTGCAGGCTAATGCGCCAAATTAGCGGGCACATGTCAAGCTTGCAAACACCCCCTTGCCGTCAGTAACGACAAGCAGAACGAGATATATTGATGTGCAGTCCGTCTGTGCGGTTATCAGGCTGGACTTTTTTCCGCAACGTCAAAAAAGGCTTGCCGCAATGAAAGTGTTATCGAACCGGGGTGCCCATTGGCGACCGCGGCACCGTCGATTGCCACGACCGGCATGGCGATTGTCGTTGCCGAACTGATGAAAGCTTCTCGCGCAGCCTTGGCTTCAGTGACTGAAAAACCGCGCTCCTCGATCGTCAACCCGAGCTTTGCCGCCACTTCGAACATGGTCGTGCGGGTGATGCCGCGCAGGATGCCATGCTCCGCCGGCCGGGTGACCAGAACGCCGTCCCTTGTAACGATCCAGGCGTTAGACGAGCCGCCCTCCTTGACGTTGCCATCGGTGTCGACGAACCAGGCTTCCTGGGCGCCGGCCTCCTTGGCTTTCTGCTTGGCCAGCACGTTGGGCAGCAGGCCGGTGCTCTTGATGTCGACCCGGTCCCAACGGTTTTCCGGCACGGTGATGACCTTGATGCCCGCCTCGGCTCGCTTGGCGGCCGCCGCCGGGTCGGCCTTTCTGGCCGTAATCACCAGCGATGACGGTGTATCGGCCGGGAAAACGAAGTCGCGGCTGGCAACACCGCGCGTAACCTGGACATAGACCAGGCCGTTGACGACGTGGTTGCGCCGGACGATTTCGCGCAGAAGAAGCGGCAGCACGCCCTTGGTGACCGGCCAGTCGATCGACAATTCGCTAAGCGAGCGGTTCAGCCGGGCAAGATGGCGCGGCATGTCGACGACAAAGCCCTGCGCCACCTCGCAGACCTCGTAGACGCCGTCGGCGAATTGATAGCCGCGATCCTCGATATGCACGGCAGCGTCGGCATGGGCGACATAGCGCCCGTTCACATAGGCAATGCGCGGCATGGGTCACCCCTCAGAACAGTCTCGCTATTTCTAGGCGATTCCGCCGCTGCCGTAACCGGCAATTGCACGGGCCACGGCCCGCTGGACCAACAACAATGGGGATCAGACCCCCAGCGACTTCAGTTTCCGGTGCAGCGCCGAGCGCTCCATGCCGATAAATTCCGCCGTCTTCGAGATGTTGCCGCCGAAACGGTTGATCTGGGCGATCAGATAGTCCTTCTCGAACTGTTCCCGCGCCTCGCGCAGCGGCAGCGCCATGATGTGCTGGTCGGACTGGTTCGGCGTGCGCGGCATGACATCGCCGATCTCCGACGGCAACAGGTCGGCGGTGATCGGCGCATCGATATCGTCGCCACGCGCCAGGATCATCAGCCGTTCGACATTGTTGCGCAGCTGGCGGACATTGCCCGGCCAGTTGTGCGCCTGCAGCACGGCAAGCGCATCGTCGCCGATGCGGCGCGGCTTGATACCGGCCTGGCGCGCGATCTGCTTCATGAAATTGTCGACGAGGTAGGGAATGTCCTCGCGTCGCTCGGCCAGTCCCGGCACCATGACCGGAACCACCGCCAGGCGGTGATAGAGGTCTTCGCGAAAACGGCCGTCGGCGATCATCGCCTCCAGGTTCTGCGAGGTCGAGGAGATGATGCGGACGTCGACCTTGACCCGCTTCGTGCCGCCGACCCGCTCGAACTGCTGTTCGACCAGCACGCGCAAAATCTTGTTCTGCGTCTCGCGCGGCATGTCGGCCACTTCGTCGATGTAGAGAATGCCGCGGTGCGCCTCTTCAAGCGCGCCGACCTTGCGCTCGGTGCCGTTCGATTCGGTGCCGAACAGCTCGATCTCCATGCGCTCGGGCGTGATGTTGGCCGCGCTCAGCGTCACGAACGGCGCGCCCTTGCGCGTCGACAGCGTGTGGATGGCGCGCGCGGCGAGCTCCTTGCCCGAACCGGACGGACCGATGATCATGACGCGGCTGTTGGTCGGCGCAACGCGCTCGATGGTCTGGCGCAGCTGGCTCATCGCCGACGACATGCCGATCAAGTCGAAAGTTTCGCCGCTGCGCTGCTTGAGGTCGGACACCTCGCGCCGTAATTTCGAGGTTTCGAGCGCCCGCTCGGCGATCAGGATCAGCCTGTCGGCCTTGAACGGCTTCTCGATGAAATCATAGGCGCCGCGGCGGATGGCCGACACCGCTGTCTCGATATTGCCGTGGCCGGAGATCATCACCACCGGCAGGCTCGGATGCATCGTCTTGATCTCGTCGAGCAGCGCCAGCCCGTCGAGGCGCGAGCCCTGCAACCAGATGTCGAGGAAAATCAGCCGCGGCGCCCGGTCGGCGATTGCCGCGAGCGCGCTGTCGGCATCGAATGCCGTGCGGGTTTCATGCCCTTCGTCGCTCAATATGCCCGCGACGAGTTCACGGATGTCTTCCTCGTCATCGACGATGAGAATATCAGACGCCATTACCGACCTTTTCAGTTTCTCGTTCGTGTTCCGTTTCGCCTTGACCGCGTGGCGGCGCTGGCGGCAGGATGATCGAGATCATCGCGCCGCGTCCACCGTGGAAATCCGCGGGCGCATCGTGCAATTCGAGCCGCCCGCCATGGTCCTCCACGATCTTCTTGACGATGGCGAGACCGAGCCCGGTGCCCTTCTCGCGCGTCGTCATGTAGGGCTCGAGCAGCCTTTGGCGATTCTCGCGCGGCAAGCCTTTGCCATTGTCGATGACGTCGATTCTGATCGCGCCATTCTGACGGGCAGCTTGAATCCGGATTATGCCGTGCGAACCGTCCTTTTGTTCCAGCCCGTCAATCGCCTCGGCCGCGTTCTTGATAACGTTGCCGAAAGCCTGCGCCATCAATCGGCTATCGAAAGTGCCCTTGAGCGGCTCGTTGCCGAACACGCGTTCGAAAGCAATGTCGGCGCGGCTGACTTCGACCAGGAACGACGCCTCGCGCAGCGATTCACGCAGATCGATGGCTTTCATCTCGGGCTTGGGCATGCGGGCGAAAGCCGAGAATTCGTCGACCATGCGGCCGATATCCTCGACCTGCCGGATGATCGTGTCGGTGCACTGGTCGAAGATCTCGCGGTCCTCGGTGATGACCTTGCCGAAGCGTCGCCTGATGCGCTCGGCCGAGAGCTGGATCGGCGTCAGCGGGTTCTTGATTTCATGTGCGATACGCCGCGCCACATCCGCCCAGGCCGACGAGCGCTGTGCCTGGACCAGATCGGTGATGTCGTCGACAGTCACGACGTAGGATTTCTCCTCCTCGCCGTCGTCGCCGGCCTCGATGGTGATCTGCACGTTGAAGGTACGCTCGGCGCCGGTGCGATAGAAGGTGACCTGCTCGCGATAGACCGGCTTGCCGGATTTGCGGCCGATCTCGAAGACACGGCCGACATGCGGCAGCACGGCGGACAGGTTCTGCCCCAGCGCCGCCGTGGCCGATATGGCCAGCATCGTTTCGGCCGATTTGTTGACGATGGAGACGATGCCGTAGGGATCGACGCCGATGACGCCGGCGGTGACGCCGGCCAGCACCGCTTCCGAGAAACGACGCCGTTCGTCGATCAAATCCTTGGCCGACAGGATCTCGTTGCGCTGCGATTTAAGCTCCAGCAGCATCTTGTTGAACGTATCGCCAAGCGAGGCGACATCGCCGTCGGAAGGCCGTACCGGCACGGCGACATCGAGATTGCCGGTCGCAACCTCGTCAGCCGCGCCGATGAGCTGACGGATGGGCCGCACCAGACGGTCGGCCACCGCTATGCCGGTCCAGATGGCCGACAGGATGATGATCAGCGTCAGTGACAGATAGGGCAGCGCGAACGCCACCTGCGACGTCCGCCTGTTGTCTTCCAGGCCGCGATATTCGGCGGTGTTGGACTGGACGATCGCCCTCGCCTTGATCACTTCGGGGTCGACCAGGCGATTGGTGTAGAGGTAGAGGCCTTCGATCTCCCGCAGCTTGATGATGGCGCCCATGATGTTGCGCGTCTTCGGCTCGATCAGCACCGGTTTGCCGTCGGCCGCGGCGCTGACCGCGCCCTCCGGCGGTGGCGGCATAGAGAAATCCGCATCGGTCTTCGCGCTCATGACAAAGGAGCCGTCTTCCCTGACCAGCGCCGCATGCACCAGGCTCCTGCCGACGGCCTCCTTGTTCATCAGGTCGAGAAAGCCGGTTCGATCGAGGCCGTAAAGCGTGCGCGACGCATCGAGATCGTAGGCCATCGACAGCGTCGTGCCCTGAAGATTGCGAGCGTTTTCCTGCACATAGGCGTCGGCGATCGACAGCGACGAGTTGACGATCGCCTTGGTGCGAATCTCGAACCAGCGGTCGAGGCCGATATCGAGCGTGATCGAGGCGATGATGGCCACCATGATGGCGGGGATGGCCGCGACCAGCGCAAACATCGTCACGATGCGCACATGCAGCCGCGACGCCGCCTTGCCGTGCCGGCGCGCCATGGTGATGCGATGCACCTCGCGGCCGACCAGAGCAATCAGCGCCAGCACAAATAAGGCATTGGCCGCAATCAGCGTCAGCGTTGTGTTTGCGTCTGGCGTGATCGGCGTGGCGCCGACAAGAATCGCAAACGAGATTGCCGCCGTAACCAGCGCGCCGGCAATTGCCACAACGCCGGGCAACGCAAGCAGCCGCCGTCCATCTCTCTGGCCGGGTCTGCTGAAAAGCGGTTCGTTTGATGTCAGAGCTTGCGAAGCCATGTCGCCGTCTAAGAGCCAGTGATTGCGTCGGATGTATGCAACGCATTGTGGCGATTATGCAACAAGTGTGGCCGTGACGGAAATCTTTCGGCCGCCGATCCCCTGAAAAGGGGATGACCTCGCGTCACTTCGGGCGCCAGGCGCTCATGATCTCGACGATTTGTAGACGTTGACGCCCAGCTCGCGAATCTTCTTGCGCAGTGTGTTGCGATTCAAGCCGAGCAATTCGGCCGCCTTGATCTGGTTGCCGCGCGTTGCCGTCATGGAAGCGAGCACCAGCGGATATTCGACCTCGGACAAGATGCGCTGATAGAGACCTGCCGGCGGCAACTCACCGGCGAAAGAGGCAAAATAGCGCTGCAGGAAGTGCTCCACCGCCTGCCCGATGGACAGATCGTCCGGGATCAAATTGCCGCCGCCGGGAACGACCGGTCTTTCGCCTGTCTTCAGCTCGGCTTCAATGATCTCGGCTGATATTTCGTCCTGCGAATAGAGCGCCGCAAGCCGGCGCACCAGGTTTTCCAGCTCGCGCACGTTTCCCGGCCACGGATAGCGCTTCATCAATTCGATGCCGCCGGTCGAAATGCGCTTGGTCTGCAAGCCTTCGCTGGCGCCGATCTTGAAGAAATGCCGCACCAGATCGGGAATGTCTTCCGATCTCTCACGCAAACCCGGCAGCCGAAGCGGCACGACATTCAGGCGATAGAACAGATCCTCGCGGAAAAGCCCCTGGTTGATCAGCGTGCGCAGATCCTTGTTGGTGGCGGCGACGATGCGCACATCGGTCTTGATCGGGGTGCGCCCGCCGACCGTGGTGTATTCGCCCTGCTGCAGCACGCGCAGCAGCCGCGTCTGCGCCTCCATCGGCATGTCGCCGATCTCGTCGAGGAACAGCGTGCCGCCCTCGGCCTGCTCGAAGCGGCCGGTCGAGCGGTTCTGTGCGCCGGTGAAGGCGCCCTTCTCGTGGCCGAACAGCTCCGATTCGATCAAATCGCGCGGGATCGCCGCCATGTTGATGGCGACGAACGGACCGCCGCGGCGACGGCCATATTCGTGCAACGCGCGCGCCACCAATTCCTTGCCGGTGCCGGACTCGCCCGAGATCATCACCGTCAGGTCGGTCTGCATCATGCGCGCCAGCATGCGGTAGATGTCCTGCATGGCGGCCGACCGGCCGACCAGCGGCATCGCGTCAGGCTGTTCTTCCGGTCGCGTATCGATCTTCGGTCGGCGCGGCTCTGACAGCGCCCGGTTGACGATGTTGAGCAGTTCGGTCAGGTCGAACGGCTTCGGCAGATACTCGTAAGCACCTGTTTCGGAAGCACGAATCGCCGTCATGAAAGTGTTTTGCGCGCTCATCACGATGACCGGCAGCTCGGGGCGCGCCTTCTTGATGCGCGGCAGCATGTCGAAGGCGTTCTCGTCCGGCATGACAACGTCGGTGATCACCAGATCGCCCTCGCCCGCCGCCACCCAGCGCCACAGCGTCGAGGCGTTGGAGGTCACGCGCACCTCATGGCCGACGCGCGACAGCGCCTGATTGAGCACGGTGCGGATGGCCGCATCGTCGTCGGCGACGAGAATATTGCCGCGAACCGTCATTTGCGGTCTCCTTCGCCTTCATCATCGGCAGTGTCGATGGGTGTTTCTTTCCAGGCCGGCATCAGGATTCGGAAGGTGGTGCCGCGCGGCGTCGAATCGCATTCGATGATGCCGCCATGCTCGCCGACGATTTTCGCCACCAGCGCCAGGCCGAGCCCCGACCCGTTCGGCTTGGTGGTGATGAACGGATCGAACAGGATCGGCAGAATGTCTTCCGAAACGCCGGACCCATTGTCGCGCACGCAGAATTCAAGCGGTAGCGACACGCGGTCCTGGGTTCCGGGAACGGAAACGCGGATGCCCGGCCTGAACGCGGTCGACAGCACGATCTCGCCCTGCGGGTCGCCGCCGATCGCCTCGGCAGCGTTCTTGACCAGGTTGAGAAACACCTGGATCAGTTGGTCGCGGTTGGCGAAAACCGGAGGCAATGATGGATCATAGTCCTCCAATATCCTGATTCTCTTGGCAAAACCGTTCTTCGCGATTGCCTTCACATGGTCCAGCACGACATGGATGTTGACAGGATAGCGGTCGATTGGTCGCTCGTCGGAAAACACTTCCATGCGGTCGACGAGGGAGACGATACGATCGGTCTCGTCGGTGATGAGGCGGGTCAGCGCGCGATCCTCGTCGGACGCCGAGAGTTCGAGCAGCTGTGCGGCGCCACGTATGCCGGACAGCGGGTTCTTGATCTCATGTGCCAGCATGGCGGCAAGGCCGGTGACCGAACGCGCGGCACCCCTGTGTGTCATCTGCCGGTCGATCTTGTCGGCCATCGAGCGTTCCTGGAACATCACCACGATCGAGCCTGGGAATTCCGGCACCGGCGCGACATAGAGATCGACGACCTTCTCGATGCCGAGACGCGGCGACGACACGTCGACACGGTATTCGTTGACCGGCGCACGGCGCTCGCGCACCTGGTCGACCAGTTGCAACAGCGGGCTGCCGAACGGGATCAGTTTGGACAGTGTGTTGCGTGCCAGCATGTTGGCGCTGGAGCGGAAGAAGTCTTCCGCGTCGGCATTGGCGTAGGTGATGAACCCATCGGGATCGACCATGATCACCGGACGGCGGATGGTGTTGAGCACGATATGGGCAGCATTTGCCATCTCGGTGCCCGGTGCAGCAGGCGCGTTCATGCAGCGCTCCGCATGGATGCGGCCTCGCCCCCGCCGGAAAACACCTCACGCAGCACGGCCATGACGCGGGCGGGCTCGAACGAGGTGAGGATGGCTTTGCGCCCTTCATTGGTGACGCCCACAGCGTGGCGATCGAGATACCAGCCGAGATGCTTGCGCGCCTGGCGCAAGCCGCTTTCGACGCCGTAAAGCGTCAGCATGTCCTCGTAGTGGGAAACGATGTAGTCGGCCATGGCTTGCGGGCTTTCCGGCACGCCGGAGAGCGCGTCGCCCGCAGCCGTCGCCGCAATGCGGCCCGCCGTCCATGGCGCGCCATAATGCGCGCGGCCGATCATCACCGCGTCGGCGCCCGACTGTTCAAGGATTTCGGCGGCCTCCGCGGGCGAGCACACATCGCCGTTGGCGACCACCGGGATCGAGACGGCGTCCTTGATGCGGGCGATGGCGCCCCAATCGGCCTTGCCTTGATAAAACTGGCAGCGCGTGCGCCCATGCACGGTCACCATTTTAACACCGGCCTCTTCGGCGCGGCGCGCCAAGACGGGTGCATTGAGCGCATTGTCGTCCCAGCCGAGCCGCATCTTGACCGTGACCGGCACCTGGACCGCGCCGATCACCGCTTCGATCAGCGACAGCGCGTGGTCGAGATCGCGCATCAGCGCCGAGCCGGCATAGCCGCCGGTCACCTTCTTGGCCGGGCAGCCCATATTGATGTCGATGATGTCGGCGCCCTCGCCGGCAGCGATGCGCGCGCCCTCGGCCATGTGCTCGGCCTCGCGGCCGGCAAGCTGGACCATATGGACGGGCAGCCCGGAATGACGGATGCGCAGGTCGCAGCCGGCCCTGCCCTTGGCAAGCTCGCCGCTCGCCACCATTTCCGACACGACCAGGCCCGCGCCATGCGCGTAGGCGCGCTGCCGGAACGGCTCGTCCGTTATTCCCGACATGGGCGCGAGGAAGACGCGGTTGCGGATCGTCACGCCGCCAATGTCGAGCGGCGAAGCCAATTTTGTCACTTCAGGCATGCACAAAAACCAAGCATATCGGATTGCTGCACATTCTCTAGCCATAAGAAAGGCATTGTGCAACGCGCAATGACGTCACATTGCGGCGCATTTGGGAAAATGCTGGCCTTCGCCATAAGCCGCGACTAAGCCTCTCGGCATGACAGACGCAAGCGAAAAACCGGCCGAGGCGACGACCGACAAGGTCGGCGTGGTCATCGTTGCAGCCGGCCGCGGCGCGCGCGCCGGACAGGCCGACGGGCCGAAGCAATATCAGCGCGTCGGTGGCCGTGCCGTCATCGCGCGCACGCTGGAGACGTTCCTGGCGCATCCCGAAATTGGTCCCGTCGTCGTCGCCATCCATGCCGATGACCGCGCGCTTTTCGACAAGGCAGCCGGCGTATATGCCGAGCGGGTTACCGCCGTGGTCGGTGGCGAGTCGCGCCAGGCCTCGGTCCGGCTCGGCCTGCTGGCGCTGAGGGAACGTACGCCCGGCCGTGTCCTTGTCCATGACGCGGTGCGGCCGTTTGTCGACACGGCCCTGATCGACCGTATCATCGCCGCCATTGGCGAGCGCCAGGGCGCGCTGCCCGCTTTGCCCGTCGCCGATACGCTGAAGCGCGAGTCGGCCACCGGCATGATCGAGGAGACGGTGCCAAGGGCCGGCCTTCATGCCGCGCAGACGCCGCAAGGCTTTCCGTTCTGGCCGTTGCTCGCCGCGCACGAAAAAGCCCATCATCTCGGCAAGACGGATTTCACCGACGATGCCGCGATCGCCGAATGGGCGCATATTCCGGTGAAAATCGTTCAGGGGTCGCCGGACAACGTCAAACTGACCTGGGCAAGGGATATTGCGATGGCGGATCAGCGGCTTACTGGCGAGCGTTTTCCAGACATTCGCACCGGCAATGGCTATGACGTGCACGCCTTCGAGGCAGGCGACCATGTCACTCTGTGCGGCGTCGCCATTCCGCACGGCAAGAAGCTTTCGGGACATTCGGATGCCGATGTCGGCCTGCACGCGCTGACCGATGCGCTGCTCGCCACTTGCGGCGCCGGCGACATCGGCACGCATTTCCCGCCTTCCGATCCGCAATGGAAGGGCGCGGCGTCGAAGATCTTCGTCGAGCATGCGGCCAGGTTGGTGCGCGAACGCGGCGGCCGCATCGCCAATGCCGACATCACGCTGATCTGCGAGGCTCCGCGCGTCGGCCCGCATCGCGAGGCCATGACCAACGCGTTGTCGGCGATGCTGGGCATTTCCAGCGATCGCATCTCCATCAAGGCGACTACCAACGAAAAACTCGGCTTTGTCGGCCGCGAGGAAGGCGTCGCCGCCATCGCCACAGCCAGTGTCGTCTTCCCCGGGGAGGTTCCCGCATGAACAACAGCGATCTTGCCAACGCCCTGCTCCAGGTCTGCCAGCAGCGCGGCATCATGCTGGCGACGGCCGAGAGCTGCACCGGCGGCATGATCATCTCGGCACTGACCGACATTGCCGGCTCGTCCGCTGTCGTCGATCGCGGCCTCATCACCTATTCCGATGAAGCAAAGATGGAGATGCTCGGCGTCTCGCCCGCCACACTCGAGGCGCATGGCGCCGTCTCGCGCGAAACGGTTCTGGAGATGGCGGCGGGCGCTCTGGCGCGCTCGCGCGCCGGGCTGGCGCTTGCCGTCACCGGCATTGCCGGCCCAGGCGGCGGTTCGCCGGAAAAACCGGTCGGCCTCGTCTGGTTCGGAGTTGCCCTAAGACGTGGGCCGGTGGCTGCCGAGCTCAATATGTTTGCCGACAATGGCCGCGACTTCATCCGCCGCGAGACGGTCAAGCATGCGCTGGAGATCGGGCTGCGCGCGCTCGGCGACACTCATGAGATGGGCGTCGTTCCGTAGATGACGTCCGCACGTTTTTCGAAGGCTTCGGAAAACATGCGGAAGGCGCGATCGAACATGGTGCCCATCACCACGCCGAGGATGCGGCTCTTGAACTCGTAGTCGATGAAGAAGCGGACGTTGCAGCCGCCGCCGTCGGCCGGCTCGAAGCGCCAGATATTGCTGAGATATTTGAACGGTCCATCGATGTATTTGACATCGATTGTGTTCTCGTCCGGCTTCAAAAGCACCTGCGTCGTAAAGGTCTCGCGGATCGCCTTGTAGCCGATGCTCATATCGGCGAGGAGAATGGTGCGGCCGTCACGCTCCTTGCGCGAGCGCACCGTCAGCGCCTCGCAAAGCGGCAGAAATTGCGGATAGGTCTCGATATCGGCGACCAGAGCAAACATCTGCTCCGGCGTGTGGGCAACGCGGCGTGTGGCTTCGAATTTCGGCATTGAAGCAGGATTTAACTGGCTTTTTTGAGCTGCGCCTCACGCGCGGCCCGCAGCCTGGCGAAATCGTCGCCGGCGTGGTGCGAGGAGCGCGTCAGCGGGTTCGACGCCACCAGCAGGAAACCCTTGGTCTTGCCGATCGTCGCGAAGGAGTTGAACTCCTCCGGCGTGACGAAGCGGATCACGGGGTGGTGTTTCTTTGACGGCTGCAGATACTGGCCAATGGTCATGAAGTCGACATTGGCCGAGCGCAGGTCGTCCATCAGCTGCAGGATCTCGTTGCGCTCTTCGCCGAGGCCGACCATGATGCCGGACTTCGTGAAGATCGACGGGTCGAGCTCCTTGACCCGCTGCAACAGCCGGATCGAGTGGAAATAGCGGGCACCCGGCCGCACCGTCAGGTAGTTCGACGGCACGGTTTCGAGATTGTGGTTGAAGACATCGGGCTTGGCCGCCACGACGATCTCCAGCGCGCCTTCCTTGCGCAGGAAATCGGGCGTCAGGATTTCGATCGTGGTCAAGGGCGTCGCTGCTCGGATCGCCCGGATAACCTCGGCGAAATGCTGCGCGCCGCCATCGGCGAGATCGTCGCGGTCGACCGAGGTGATGACGACATGGGTCAGCCCCATCTGCTTGACGGCGTGCGCGACGCGTGCCGGCTCATCGGCATCGAGCGCGGTCGGAATGCCGGTGGCGACGTTGCAGAAGGCGCAGGCGCGCGTGCAGATCTCGCCCATGATCATGAAGGTGGCGTGCTTTTTCTCCCAGCACTCGCCGATATTGGGGCAGCCGGCCTCTTCGCAAACCGTGACCAGCTTGTGCGACTTCACGATCTCGCGGGTTTCGGCATAGCCCTTCGACATCGGCGCCTTGACGCGGATCCAGTCGGGTTTGCGCAGCACGTCCTGATCAGGCTTGTGTGCCTTCTCGGGGTGCCGCAGGCGCGGCGCGTTGGCGATCGTGTCGAGAACAGTGACCATCTCAAACCTGACTTGTTGGCGTCTGCCCGTCGGCATTCGCCCTTCTGGCGTCATCTAGGACTTTTCGGTGCAAAGAAAAAGGCTGCGGCGGCGCATGCCGCCACAGCCTTTTTCGCATAGCGGTAGTCTAGCGGCGTATCAGCCGCCCGGCAAAGATCAGCAGGCAGGCGCCGATGAAGCCGGTGATCAGGTAGGCGAGCCAGCCGACACCGAAGGGTTCGATGTTGAGCGCCCTGAGAATTGCGTTCAGCACCACCGCGCCGACAATGCCCATAATGATGTTCATCAAGACGCCGGTATTGCTCTTCATGACCATCTCGGCCAGCCACCCGGCCAAACCGCCGATGATGATGGCCGCAATCCAGCCCACGCCATTCACGTCCATATGCCAACTCCTCCAGTGTCAGGTGAAAATGCATCCGGAAACGAACTGTCTTGCCGTAAGGTTCCTCCGGCGCATGCGTCTGAGTCTCGCGGCAGCAATTTATCACGCGTTGAGCGCACGGCCATAGGCATCAAGCACGCTTTCCTTCATCATCTCCGACAGCGTCGGATGCGGGAAGATGGTGTGCATCAGTTCTTCCTCGGTGGTCTCCAGGTTCATCGCCACGACAAAGCCCTGGATCAGCTCCGTCACCTCGGCGCCGACCATATGCGCGCCGAGCAGCTGGCCGGTCTTCTTGTCGAAGATGGTCTTGATGAAGCCCTGGTCCTCGCCAAGCGCGATCGCCTTGCCGTTGGCGCCGAACTGGAAGCGGCCGACACGAATGTCCTTGCCTTCGGCCTTGGCCTTGGCTTCGGTGAGCCCGACCGATGCGACCTGGGGGTTGCAATAGGTGCAGCCCGGGATCTTCAGCTTGTCTGTCGCATGCACGCCGGGGAAATTGGCGATCTTTTCGATACACACCACGCCTTCATGCTCGGCCTTGTGGGCAAGCATAGGCGGTCCGGCGACATCGCCGATAGCGTAGATGCCGGGAACGTTGGTCTTGCCATAGCCGTCAATGACGACGCAGCCGCGATCGGTCTCCACGCCGAGCGTCTCGAGGCCGAGATTTTCGATGTTGCCCTGCACGCCGACGGCCGAGATCATGCGGTCGGCGGTGATCTTCTCGACCTTGCCGTCCTTCATCTCGACATGTGCGGTAACCGAGTTGGTGCCCTTCTCGACCTTGGTCACCTTGGCCTCGAGGATGATTTTCATGCCCTGCTTCTCGAACTGCTTCTGCGCGAATTTCGAGACCTCGGCATCCTCGACCGGCATCACCGCCGGCAAAAGCTCGACCACCGTCACCTCGGCGCCCATGGTGCGGTAGAAGGAGGCGAACTCGATGCCGATGGCGCCCGAACCCATGACCAGCAGCGATTTCGGCATCTCCTTCGGCACCATCGCCTCGAAATAGGTCCAGATCAGTTTGCCGTCCGGCTCGATGCCGGGCAGCGCGCGCGGCCGGGCGCCGGTGGCGAGAATGATGTGCTTGGCGGTATAGGTCCCCTCGCCCTTGACGCCCTTCGGCACCGGCGGCTGCGGCTCCATCGGTTTCTTGGCCGTCTTGGAAACGACGATTTCACCTGGCTTTGAAAGCTTGGCCTCGCCCCAGATAACGTCGACCTTGTTCTTCTTCATCAGGAAGGCGACGCCGCCATTGAGCCTCAACGACACTTTGCGCGAGCGGTCGACGACAGCGGCCGTGTCGGCGCTGACCTTGCCGCCTTCGAGCTTCAGGCCGTAGTCCTTCAGATGGTCGGAATAGTGCATGATCTCGGCCGAGCGCAGCAGCGCCTTGGTCGGGATGCAGCCCCAGTTGAGGCAGATGCCGCCGAGATGCTCACGCTCGACGATGGCAGTCTTGAAGCCGAGCTGGGCGGAGCGCACCGCCGTGACATAGCCGCCGGGGCCTGAGCCGATGATGATCACGTCGTAGGATTCAGCCACGGGGTTTCTCCCTGATTTTTCTCTAGAGTTCCAGCATCACGCGCACCAATGGCGCCAGCGCCTGGCCGATATTTCGCGTGTTTTCGGCATCGAGATGGACGCCGTCGATCGGTGTGGTCTCGGCCACCGTGCCGGCATCGAAAAAGCCGCAGCCGGCCTCGTCGGCGAGCGCGGAATATTGCGGCGCCAGCCGCTTCGAGGCCTCGTCGCCGCCGGCAAACATTTCCTTGAATTCGGCATTGTCGGTGCGGCTGACCGCTGGTGGCGCGACGATCAGGATTTGCGGCGCGGCCCAGTCGAACGGATAATCGTGGCCGCGCACGATGTCGATCAGCCGCTGCACCCCCTGCTTGGCCGCGACCGGATTGCCGTGGATCCAGGGCTTCATGTCGTTGGCGCCGAGCATGATGATGATCAGGTCGAGCGGCGCATGGCTGGTCAGGATCGTCGGCAGCACCTTGGCGCCATTGCGGTCGGCACCAGCCAGGTGATCGTCGAAAGCCGTGGTGCGGCCGTTCAGACCTTCGGCAATGACTTCGATATCATCGTCGCCCAACGCCGCCTTGAGCACGCTCGGCCAGCGATCTTCCAGCGCATGACGCCCGAGGCTCGCCGCGTCATAGCCCCAGGTCAGGGAATCGCCGTAGCAGAGGATCGTCTTCATGCACCCGCACCCGCCTCCGCCCTAAGCCCGCGCCGCACGCGCCATCCCACGAACAGCCACTGCACGATAACCGTGGCGATGCTTGGCAAAAACAGACCGGCGACAACGGGGAGATCGCCCGACCACTGGGCTTTGCCAGGCGGCTGCGAGAAGGTCCAGGCAATCAGCCCGATTCCGGCCAGCACGAACAACGAAACCCCAACAAGCCCCGTCAGGTTTATCGCCCTTTGCGGGTTTGGCACGAACTGCGCGATGAAAAACGCCACGGTCGCAACGATGGTGACCAGCGCCGAAACCATGAAGACCAGGATGTATTCGGAATTCGCATTGGTGACGATTGCCAGCCACAGCGCCACCAGCCCGCCGGCCAGGCCGGAAAGGATCAGGGCGAAAAGGCTGGTGACGAATTTCCGCACAGCCTTTTTCCTTCCTAGACCAGCATGCCCATCGGATTTTCGATCATGCGCTTGAAGGCGACCAGAAGTTCGGCGCCGAGCGCACCGTCGACGGCGCGGTGATCGGTCGACAGCGTCACCGACATGATATTGGCGATTCTGATCTCGCCATTCTTGACCACCGGCCGCTGCTCGCCGGCACCCACCGCCAGGATCGTCGCATGCGGCGGGTTGATGACGGCGGCAAAGTCCTTGATGCCGAACATGCCGAGATTGGAGACAGCCGTCGTGCCGCCCTGATATTCCTCAGGCTTCAGCTTGCGGCTGCGGGCACGGCTCGCCAGATCCTTCATCTCGTTGGAGATAGTGGACAGTGTCTTTTCGTCGGCGTGGCGGATGATCGGCGTGATCAGGCCGCCGGGGATCGACACGGCAACGCCGACATCGGCGTGCTTGTGCTTGACCATGGCGCTTTCGGTCCACGACGCATTGGCATCCGGCACCGCCATCAGCGCCATCGCCATCGCCTTGATCACCATGTCGTTGACCGACAGCTTGTAGACGGGCACTTCGCCCTTGTCGGTCTTCTTCATCGGAGCCGCCGCATTGATCTGTGTGCGCAGCGCCAGCAGCGCATCGAGCTCGCAGTCGAGCGTCAGGTAGAAATGCGGGATGGTTGTCTTGGCCTCGACCAGGCGGCGCGCAATGGTCTTGCGCATATTGTCGTGCGGGACGAGCTCATAGGACCCTTCGGCAAACAGCTTCAGCACCTGTTCGTCCGACATCGCCTTGGGTGCCGCAGCCGGAGCCGCAGGTGCCGGAGCGCCGGCAGGTGCGGCTTTCGCGGCCGGTGCAGCCTTGGCGCCACCGCCGGCAATCGCCGCCTCGACATCGGCCTTGACGACTCGGCCATGCGGGCCGGTGCCACTCACAGCGGACACATCGACGCCGGCGTCCTTGGCTATGCGCCGCGCCAGCGGCGAGGCGAAAGTGCGCTCGCCTGACGATTGGCTGATCTCCCCCCTTGTGGGGGAGATGGCCGGCAGGCCAGAGGGGGGCGCGACAGACTGAGAGGTCGGCGGGACAGCGCCCCCCTCTGTCGACTTCGTCGACATCTCCCCCACGGGTGGGGAGATTGACGCCTTATCCTGCTTGGCATCGGCTTTCGCGGGCGCGGCATCGCCACCACCCTTTGCCGCCGCCCCTGCATCCTCGCCTTCGCCGGCGAGAATGGCGATCAGCGCATTGACCTTGACGCCTTCGGTGCCGGCCGGAACGACCAGCTTGGCGACCGTGCCCTCATCGACGGCCTCGACTTCCATCGTCGCCTTGTCGGTCTCGATCTCGGCGATCACGTCGCCCGGCGAAACCTTGTCGCCCTCCTTGACCAGCCACTTGGAAAGATTGCCCTCTTCCATCGTGGGCGAGAGTGCCGGCATGGTGATGTTGATTGGCATAGTTACTCTCCCTGCAAGCCAGCCGGGCTAACCACGGCAAGTTCTAGACGTTTGCCTTTGAATTCCTTGCCAATCGATCGGGCCAAGAAGAAATTCAAACAAAGGAATGATGCTACAAGCCCAAGGCATGCTCCCCCAACAGAGCTCAGTACCTGAATTGCCTCATGGCGAAGTCCAAAAAAACCGCCAATGAACCCAATGACGAACCCAACAATCGCGCCAGCAACAAATCCACAAGCGATACTAGACAGGAAGCTCCGCCAAAATAGAGACCAAGCTATTCTCCTCACATCTGCCATCGTCGCCATTTCTGCCTCCCCCGCAAGAAAGACCGTCAGCGATACGTGACGGCTTTGACCGCCTCTATGACCTCGCCGACATTGGGCAAAGCCAGCTTTTCGAGGTTCGCCGCATAAGGCATCGGCACGTCCTTGCCGGCGATGGTGATGACCGGCGCGTCGAGGAAATCGAAGGCGCGCTGCGAAACCTGGTTGGCGATGTGGTCGCCGACCGAGTTCTGCGGGAAACCTTCTTCCACCACGATCAGGCGGTTGGTCTTTTTCACGGAGGCAATGACGGTGTCGAGGTCGAGCGGGCGGATGGTCCGGAGATCGATGATCTCGGCATCGATGCCCATGCCGCGCAGTTCGGCTTCCGCCTTGATGGCATAGGTCATGCCGATGCCGAACGAGACGATGGTGACGTCCTTGCCCTGCTTGTGAATGCGCGCCTTGCCGATCGGCAGCACGAAATCATCGAGCTTCGGCACGTCGAAGGACTGGCCGTAGAGGATTTCGTTTTCAAGGAAGATGACCGGGTTCGGATCGCGGATCGCCGCCTTGAGCAGGCCCTTGGCGTCGGCAGCCGTGTACGGCATCACCACCTTCAGGCCGGGAATATGGCTATACCAGGCGGCATAGCACTGCGAATGCTGGGCGCCGACGCGGGCGGCCGCACCGTTCGGTCCGCGGAACACGATCGGTGCGCCCATCTGGCCGCCCGACATATAGAGCGTCTTGGCCGCGGAGTTGATGATCTGGTCGATCGCCTGCATGGCGAAGTTGAAGGTCATGAACTCGACGATCGGCTTCAGGCCGGCCATCGCCGCACCGACGCCGACGCCGGCAAAGCCGTGCTCGGTGATCGGCGTGTCGACGACGCGGCGCGGCCCGAATTCCTGCAGCAGCCCTTGCGTGATCTTGTAGGCGCCCTGGTATTCCGCGACCTCCTCGCCCATGACGAAGACATCGCCGTCGCGGCGCATTTCTTCAGCCATGGCATCGCGGAGCGCTTCGCGCACCGTGGTCGAGACCATCTCGGTGCCGGCGGGAATATCCGGATCGGCGGCAGGTTTGGCCGCCGGAGCGGCGGGAACTGCCTTCGGAGCCTCGCCGGCATCCTGGGGAGCCGCTTTTGTACCTTCCTCGGCTGCATCGGTCCGCTGACCGCCAGCGGAAACGGCATCCTGGGTGGAGGCAGGCTTGCCGCTCTTTTCGACATCGCCTGCACTTTCACCGTCCTGCAGCAACACGGCGATCACCGCGTTGACCTTGACGCCTTCGGTGCCGGCGGGAACCACGATCTTGCCGATCGTGCCTTCATCGACGGCTTCGACTTCCATCGTCGCCTTGTCGGTTTCGATCTCGGCGATGACATCGCCGGCGACGACCTTGTCGCCCTCGTTCTTCAACCATTTGGAAAGATTGCCCTCTTCCATGGTCGGCGAGAGAGCGGGCATGAGAATTTCGATCGGCATGTCCTTGCCCTCCCGTTACAATACGATGTCGGTCCAGAGCTCGGACGGATCCGGCTCTGCGTCGTGCTGGGCAAATTCGGCGGCGTCGGCGACGATGTCGCGGACTTCCTTGTCGATGTTCTTGAGTTCGTCCTCGGTCGCCCACTTCTTGGCCGTCAGCCGCGCCTTGACCTGCTCGATCGGATCATGATCCGAGCGCATCTTCTGCACTTCTTCCTTGGAGCGGTATTTCGCGGGATCCGACATCGAGTGACCGCGATAGCGATAGGTCTGCATCTCGAGGATGATCGGACCGTTGCCGGCACGGCACCATTCGGTCGCCTGATCGCCGGCGGATTTGACCGCACGCACATCCATGCCGTCGACCTGAATGCCGGGAATCTTGAACGAGGCGCCGCGATGCGAAAAATTGGTTTCGGCCGACGAGCGCGACACCGAAGTGCCCATGGCGTAGCGGTTGTTCTCGATGATGTAGATCACCGGCAGCTTCCACAGCGAGGCCATGTTGAAGCTTTCATAGACCTGGCCCTGATTGGCAGCGCCATCGCCGAAATAGGTCAGCGACACATTGTTGTTGTCGCGGTAGCGGTTGGCGAAGGCGAGACCGGTGCCGAGCGAGACCTGCGCGCCGACAATGCCGTGGCCGCCGTAAAAATGCTTCTCCTTGGAGAACATGTGCATGGAGCCGCCCTTGCCCCTCGACAGGCCACCACGGCGTCCGGTCAGCTCTGCCATGACGCCCCGCGGTGACAGTTCCATCGCCAGCATGTGGCCATGGTCGCGATAGGCGGTGATCATCTGGTCGCCGTTGATCAGCGACATCTTCATGCCGGTGACGACCGCTTCCTGGCCGATATAGAGATGGCAGAAGCCGCCGATAAAGCCCATGCCGTAGAGCTGGCCGGCCTTTTCCTCGAAGCGGCGGATAAGCAGCATGTGCCGGTAGGCGGCAAGCTCCTCGTCCTTGGTGAAGTCGGCCGGCTTGGGGGCGGAAAGCCCGGTTGATTTGGCGGATGTCGATTTAACGGATTTGGCAGGCGCTTTTTTGGCGGCGGTGGCCATGCATCACTCCCTGTTGGCGTCTCTTTGCGGACACTAAAGCAGACCATGTCTGCTCCGGGGAGGATCAGCTCCTCCCCACCGATTGGAAGGAAGCTAACATGCGAGACCGCGTTTCGCCATGCAGAAAAACGCATGGCTGGCATGCATCTAAATGTCTAGAATCATTGGAAATAAAAGCGATTAACCTAAATTAGGTTATTTCGAATTGGCCGGCAGCATGATGGTGATTTCATCGGGCTGGGACAGATTGAGCGCCCGGCGTGCCTGCTCGTCGAGCATATCCTTTTCAAGCGTGCCCTCATGCATCAGCTGGACGCGCCGCTCCAGATCGACCCGGCGCGCCTTGATGGCATCGTACTTGGCCTGCAATTCGATGCTCTGCGCTTCGAGCTGATATTTGGAATTGATGCCGAACTCGCCATGATAGGCATGGAAGCCGAAATAGGCCAGGAACGCCACGCAAAGCGACGGGATGATCAGCCGGCCGGTGTTTCTCTGCTTGTGCTGGCGTGTCCACATGGTCGCAATCCTCTGACCTGTCTATCTCGCCCGATTGTGCTTAATGGACGGTTACGGACAGGTGCATTAGCCAGCGCCCGCAACGAAAAAGGGCGGGAAAATCCCGCCCTTCGTCGTTTTCGCCAGTTCGGCAGAATTTAAGCTTTGATTACCGACTTGCCGGCGTAGCGCGCCTGCTTGCCGAGCTCTTCCTCGATGCGGATCAGCTGGTTGTACTTGGCCATGCGATCCGAGCGCGACAGCGAACCGGTCTTGATCTGCCCGCAATTGGTGGCGACGGCGAGGTCGGCGATGGTCGAATCCTCGGTTTCGCCCGAACGGTGCGACATGACGGCTGTGTAGCCTGCCTTGTGCGCGGTCTCGACAGCGTCGAGCGTTTCGGTGAGCGAGCCGATCTGGTTGACCTTGACCAGGATCGAATTGGCGACACCCATGCGGATGCCGTCGCGCAGCCGCGCCGTGTTGGTGACGAAGAGGTCGTCGCCAACCAGCTGCGTCTTGTTGCCGATCAAATCGGTCAGGTACTTCCAACCCTCCCAGTCGTCCTCGGCCAGGCCGTCCTCGATCGAGATGATCGGATAGTCGGCGGCGAGCTTGGCCAGGTACTTGGCCTGCGCCTTGGGATCGCGGGTCTTCTTCTCGCCCTCATAGACGTAATTGCCGTCCTTGAAGAATTCGGTCGCCGCACAGTCGAGACCGAGCGCGATCTCTTCGCCCGGCTTGAAGCCGGCCTTCTCGATCGATTCCATGATGAAATCGAGCGCCACCGGCGCACTCTTCAGATTGGGCGCGAAGCCGCCTTCGTCGCCGACATTGGTGTTGTGGCCGGCATCCTTGAGCTTCTTGCGCAGCGTGTGGAAGATTTCCGAGCCCCAGCGCACGCCTTCGCGCAAAGTCGGCGCGCCGACCGGCAGGATCATGAATTCCTGGAAATCGATCGGATTGTCGGCATGCGCTCCGCCATTGATGATGTTCATCATGGGCACCGGCAGTAAATGCGCCTTGGTGCCGCCGACATAGCGGTAGAGTGGCAGGCCGGCGGCTTCCGCTGCTGCCTTGGCGACCGCCAGCGAAACGCCGAGAATGGCGTTGGCGCCGAGCCGGCTCTTGTTGGGCGTGCCGTCGAGCTCGATCATGGTCTGGTCGATGTGGATCTGGTTTTCGGCTTCCATGCCGCCGATCGCCTCGAACAGCTCGCCATTGACGGCCTCGACCGCCTTGAGCACGCCCTTGCCGAGATAGCGGGCGCCACCGTCGCGCAGTTCGACGGCCTCATGCGCGCCGGTCGACGCGCCGGACGGCACCGCGGCGCGGCCCATCGAGCCGTCTTCGAGAACGACGTCGACCTCGACGGTCGGATTTCCACGGCTGTCCAGGATTTCACGCCCGACAATGTCGATGATGGCGGTCATTGCGATGTCCCCGATTGATCGATTGAAAGCGTCGCGCCCCTCTTAGCCAAAGTGCCGCAAAAGGCAATCAGGAATGGCATGAAATAATAGCGACGATCGCCCCATGCGGCCAGGCCCAGGGGCCATGGGCGACGCCATCTGACGCAAACAACAACCCCTACCTGACCTCATATGTCTACGCCCATGGGGCGGATGCCCCTCCCCCTTTTATCGCGGCAATGCCTTTGTCACGAAATACCAGACGGCACACAAACTCCAGCCGATGCTTCAAAAGAGGCTACCGCCAACGTGACAAACTTCACAATGCAGAGAATTCGAAGATGTTAGGGTCACATCTACAACGCGGACTATTTGACGACGACAGTGAAATCAACAAACTTGAACTCTTTGGGGAGGTGGCAATGGCAGCGATTTCAGGTACTGGCTGGGAACTTCTTATTAGCCGCAGAGTCGAGCATATGAGGGGCACCAGACGCAGGACGGTCGGTACCTATAAAGTCTTCCACAACGGCACGGCAGTAACGGGTCTATCGGGGTTCGTGTGTGAATCTCGCGGCCCTGGCGACAATTCCAAAGAAGACAATGGCAGGCGCATCGAGCCCGGAACCTATCCACTGGCGACACAGGCCGGAGGCAAATATGTGACCATCGGCTACACTGGCGCCAAGACGCCACCCAAACCTGGACTCGAACTGCTGAAGACCAACAAGCGCACCGAAATCCTGATCCATCCGGGCGTCAATTTCCTGTCCAGCGTCGGATGCATCAACCCAACGAAGAAGGTGAGCGGTCCTCTTTCCGACATGGATTTCACGGAGAGCCGGACACGCGTAATCGCCCTCATCGACGATCTGAAAACCTTTGCCGGCGGTGGCTTCCCGAAAAGCAACGGCAAGCGAATTCCCAATGCTTCGGTGGTCGTCGAAGGCGAACCGGTGCTGTCGACCGAGAGTGTCGAGAGCGTGCTCGAAGCCGTTGCGGGCGATCCGAACAAGGGTTTGCCAGCAGCGGTCTTCCAGAAAGTCGCGCCGAGACCGGCAAGCGGTTCCAAGCGAACAATCTATGACGGTTACATCGGCGCCTTTACCTCCCACAAAGGCCTCAAGACACTTGGCGATCATGGCGTATGCAACAATTATGATCGGCTGATGCATTTCTTCGCTCAAGCGGCGATGGAAACCGGTGGCTTCACCCTCATTCGCGAATCCCTGTCCTACACGACCGTGGCGGCAATCCGGAAAGCATGGAGGTCGCGAGCCGCGGGCAAGACCGATCAGTGGATCGAGGACAACCTGCTGCGCAAGCCGCAAGCTTTGGGCGACTGGGCCTATGGCGGCCGCATGGGCAATGTGAAAGGAACGTTGGACGGCTTCAATTTCCGCGGCGGCGGCACGTTCCAGACCACCGGGCGCGACGCGTACACGGCCAAGGGCAAGCTCGCCAAGGTTGACCTCGCCAATCATCCTGAACTGATCGAGGATCCGCAGACTTCGCTGCTCGCAGCTTGCGCCGACTGGAAAGGGTCAGGCTGCAATGCCTTTGCCGATGCCGGCCTGATCAAAAAGATCTCGCGCGCGATCAACGTCGGCAACGCCAATTCCGCCACGCAGGCCAATGGCGAAGCGGATCGGATCGCCTGGCACGAAAAGGTTTTCAAGGCGGTGAAGAATGCCGGACTCCTCGGCTGAGCATGCCTCGGATCACGTTCGACAACACCACGTCATCATAATTCAGAGATAACAATCTCTGTGTCGACTAGGATGGTGATGCGCGGGGCGAAACAGGAGGAGTTTCGCCATGTCCGAGTTGAGCGGTATCGTGAGTTTGTTCCTGATCGCGGCGGCGTTCCTGACGTCCTGCGATACGCAGCAGCCGCCAAGGGCGGCGACGCAGCTGTCCACGTTTCATGCGGCAGAATAATTTAGAAACTGTCGGGTTGCACTGAAAAGGCCCCCGTTTCGGAATTCGGGGGCCTTTTCACGTCAGGCGTCAGCGCAGCTGATCAATGCCAATACGGCGTGACCTTGTAGTAATCATAGGAAGCATCACGCGCGGCCTCGCCATCGGCGCCGGCCAGTTCATTGATCGAATAGGCGGGTGCTGCCTTCAGCTGCTCCTTCGAGAACGGCACGACATAGCCGCCCTTGTCCTCGTCATAGTCGAGGCTCGCCCACGGAATGGCGTGATACTTCTCGCCAATGCCGAGAAATCCACCGAACCCGATCACCGCGAACATGATGCCGTTCGACGTCTTGTCGAGCATGATGTCCTCGATGCTGCCGATGCTCGTGCCCTCGGTGTTGTAGACCGACGTGCCGATGACGCGCGAAGCGGCGATTGCTTCGGTGTGGCCTGTTTGGGTGGTCATGGCTGATGCTCCTCATGTCATTGATCTATACTTTGACAATGAGGTGCGCGGGCGAAAGTTCCCGTTTTTTCGAGCGGGCGGTTACTCCGCGAGGATGAACGTCACCTTCATGTTGACGCGATACGCCGCGATCCTGCCGTCCTCGACGACGATCTTCTGGTCCTGGATCCAAGCGCCTTCGACGTTCTTCAGGGTTTTGGATGCGCGCTCAATCCCCTTCTCGATGGCGTCCTGAAAGCTCTTTTTCGACGACGACGTGATTTCGGTGACGCGGGCGACGGACATGGCTTCCTCCTGCCAAGACGCTCATTTGCAGGAGCGAGCCTACAGCCGGCTTATGCCTTCCACAAGCAGGGCAGCGCGCGCGCCATAGCCGAAACCATCAGCCTCGGTTCAGGTCAGCAGCATTCTTGGCGATGCGGTCGAATGCCATCAGTCTTTCGAGCAGCGCCGGCATGTCCTTCAGCGGCAGCATGTTGGGCCCGTCGGAGGAGGTCGAATTGTCGGGATCCTGGTGGGTCTCTATGAACACGCCGGCGACGCCGACGGCGACGGCAGCCCGCGCCAGCGTCTCGACAAAGCGGCGCTCACCACCGGAGGAACCGCCCTGCCCGCCCGGCTGCTGCACCGAATGGGTGGCGTCGAAAATCACCGGCGCGCCGATCTCGGCCATCACAGGCAAAGCCCGCATGTCCGACACTAGCGTGTTGTAGCCGAAAGACGCGCCGCGCTCGGTGGTCAGCACATTGAGGTTGCCCGAACCGGTGATCTTGGCCACCACGTTCTTCATGTCCCAAGGCGCCAGGAATTGCCCCTTCTTGACGTTGATCACCTTGCCGGTCTTGGCGGCGGCGACCAGCATGTCGGTCTGGCGCGACAGGAAGGCCGGAATCTGCAGCACATCGACATGGTGTGCGACGATCGCGCACTGCTCCTCGGTGTGGACATCGGTCAGAATGGGAAGCGAAAACGCCTTGCGCAACTCGTCGAACACCGGAAGCGCCGCGTCCATGCCGGCGCCGCGCGTTGCCGACAGCGAGGTGCGGTTGGCCTTGTCGTAGCTGGTCTTGTAGACGAGGCCGATGCCGAGCTTGCCGGTCAGTTCCTTCAGCGCGCCGGCCATGTCGAAAGCGTGCTGGCGCGATTCGAACTGGCACGGGCCGGCGATCAACGCCAAGGGCCCGCTGTTGTCGAAGACGACGTTGCCGACGGTTACTGACGAATTCGGCGCCAGCGAATTGGGCCCTTGCGGCTTGCTCATGGGGTCTCCCGGAAGATGAAAGCCGCGCCCTGTCCGGATGCCGGCTGCACGACGATTTCGTTGCCCGCTATATCGTGCCCGACGGCGTTGTCTGCAAGCAGCCTCGCGACAGCGCCGACACTGCGGGCCGAAAAGACGATCGCGGCGAAGCGAAGGTCCGTCGGCGCGCCAGCCGACATGCCGAAGCGCTCAGCGAAAGCCGCGGGCTTGAGAACGCTCAAACGCGCGTTCGCCAGGTCGAACGCCGTGCTGCTCCTCTGCCTCGAACCCGTCGCTGTCTCGATCAGGTGGCGCTTTTCGGATGGCACGCCGCTGACCGCGACGATTTCGGCAATGCCGGTCACGCCGTTGGCATGGGCCTGCAGTGCCGTACGGTCGATTTGAGGGGCGTTGATCCGCTCGCAAGCGAACAGAAAGGCGTCCATCGTCTCGGCGCCGGCGGCGAAAGCCAGTTTGAACGAGGCCATGTCGCTCTTTCCGGCCGTGTCGGTGAAGGCGCGGGAAAAGCTCAGTACGTCTCCCGCCGACAGGCCGGCTTTGATAAAGCGCGCATGGTCCGCATCGGCATCGTCGGTGGCCAGCACCACGGCGGAAAAGCCCTCATCGCCCAGCCTGGCGCGATAGAGCCGGTCGCGCGCGACAAAGACATTGCCACCGGCAAATGCCTCGTCTGCAGCCTGTTCATTCCCGACCGCCAGCGGTTCGAGGTAGGTGCCGTCGGCGAAGAAGACGCAGCAATTTTCGGTGCCGAAAGGGTGGATGCCGGTTGGTGCGACGATGAAGCCAAGCGATGTCAGCCGCGCCCGCGCCACGGCGAGGCTCGCCGTCGGCAACACAAGATGGTCAAGCGGATGGATCGTGCTGGTCATGCCGGCGCGGTGTGCATCATTCCGGAAATCGGTTCAAGGCCTCTTGCCAGCCCGATCAGGCCATCGCCACGACATCGGCCGAATAGCGCAATTCGCGCAATGGTTTGACCCGACTGGTCGTCTCGGCATAGAGCGGGTGCGCCTTGTAGGCGGCAAGCGCGGCATCATCCTCGAACTCGGCATAGACGACCACGTCGATCGCATCCGACAGCGGATCGACCTTGGTGTTGAGCGTCACCTCGAAGAGGCTTGAATGCGGGATCTTGCCCAGCGCGAGCAAGCCCGTGCGCACGGCCTCGACATCGTCCTTGCGCCGCGCGCTGAAGAAAACGATATGCCGGATCACACCTGCCTCCACGTTCGATTTGCGGCATGTTTTGTGTGAGCGGGACCGTCGCGTCAACCGCCACGATGTCGCGCCCGGCAATGCCGGCAGGCGACTTTGCAGAGGCGCAAAAGCTAGGCTTTGCCGGTGACGTAGCGCACGACGCGCGACATTTCCCTGACCGTCGTGTCGAGATAGCGGCCCTGATTATAGAGGCCATCCCAGATCAGGAAAAAGGCGATGGCGGTGATGACGATGACGTAACGCATGGCTGAAACTAACGTATGTGGCTGTTCCTAACCATAGCGATTTCACCGGCGGTTGCTCGCCCTCACCGATTCTGGCCCCAGGCACGCCACCTGGGCCAGTGCCGGGCACGGCTTGCCTCTTGAAGTTCCGGTCGATGCGGTGGAAGATTGTGGCGAAAATTTAAGCAGGCTACGGCGTTCGCGCCTGGCGAATGAAAGTGGAGGATGTGGAGGCCGGCAGATCTTGCGCCGCCCCCGCGGAAGTCCAGGGGGGTGTGAGATGGCTGTCAGGGAATACAAAGGCATCGGCGACGCCATCAGGCTGGACGAACTCAATTTCGCCGAGATCGTCAAGGGCCTGCCGGCCAAGGCGCGCATGGTGCTGTCGGCGGCGATGAAATTGCCGCGCGGTTCGCTGAAGGTGAGGATGCCGGATGGCCGGGCGGTGCTTGTCGGCGGCAACGGACCCGGGCCGGATGCCGAGCTGGTGTTGAAGAACTGGCGCCTGCCCGGCCGTGCCTTTTCCGGCGGCACCATCGGCGTTGCCGAATCCTACATGGACGGCGACTGGGAAAGCCCTGATGTAACCAGCTTCCTCGAACTGTTCGTCGTCAACTCGGCCGTTGGGGAACGCATTGCCGGCGGCGCCAACTGGCTCATCAACACGGTCCAGCGCATCCGCCACTGGTTCAACGAAAACACCCGCACCGGCTCGAAGCGCAACATCTCGGCGCATTACGATCTCGGCAACGCCTTCTACAAGCAATGGCTCGATCCCAGCATGACCTATTCGTCGGCGCTCTATGCGACCGGCGCCAACGACCTGGAAAGCGCTCAGGCCGCCAAATACCGCGCGCTGGCCAAGGATACCGGCATCGGCAAGAAGGACCATGTGCTCGAGATCGGCTGCGGCTGGGGCGGTTTTGCCGAATTTGCCGCGCGCGAGATCGGCTGCCGCGTCACCGGCCTGACCATCAGCCGCGAACAGCACGATTTCGCCAAGGCGCGCATCCAGAAGGCGGGACTGTCTGACAAGGTCGACATCAAGCTGCAGGATTACCGAGACGAAACGGGCACTTACGACCGCATCGCCTCGATCGAGATGTTCGAGGCGGTCGGCGAAAAATATTGGCCGGTATTTTTCGGCAAGATGAAGGCGTGCTTGAGGCCCGGCGGCACCGCCGGCCTGCAGATCATCACCATCAACGAGGCCGCCTACGACACCTATCGGGCGAGGCCGGATTTCATCCAGCGCTATGTCTTCCCAGGCGGCATGCTGCCGACGCCGTCGATCCTGAAGACGCTGGGCAGCGACCATGGCCTTGCCCATCTGCGCGAGCGCGTCTTTCCGGACGACTATGCCCGCACGCTTGCCGAATGGCGCAACCGCTTCTGGGCGTCGTGGGAAAAGATCGTCCCGCTCGGCTTCGACGACCGCTTCAAGAAGCTTTGGGAATTTTATCTCCACTATTGCGAAGCCGGCTTTAGAGCCAGCTACATCGACGTGCGCCAAGTGGTCTACAAAGCCTGATCCGAAGCGTGATTGAGCGGGCGTATGCCCGCTCGTTTTCCCTGTTAGCTGCACGTTGCCTCAAAGCAGGATGCGATACTTCGCAAACCCGGATTCGCCCTCGCCGGCCGGCTCGATCTTGAGCGATTTCACCCCAGATATGAAATCCTTCGCTTTGGGGCCGGTCTCGAACACGACGCTGGTGCCGGGCAGCGGCGTGAACGACCAATTGTCGTCGGCCGAGGGGTTGATCGTGCCTTCGCTGACGACGTAGCGCACGATCACGTCGCGGTTGGTGTCCGGCGCCTCGTAGATGATCTTCGAGGCATTGATGTCGGGGAAATTGCCGCCACCGCCGGCGCGGTAATTGTTGGTGGCGACGACGAATTTCGCTGCCGGATCAATCGGCTTGCCGTCGAAGCTGAGGCCGACGATGCGGTTCGAGCCGGCATTGGCGACGCCACCCTTGGCATCGTATTTCGGCAGCTGCGACAGGTCTATTCCGTAGCTGACGCCATCGATCACATCGAAATTGTAGGACGGGAATTCGGTGTCGATGAGCGCCTGGTCGGCTTTGCCCGGCTCGATCTTCCTGAAAATGCCGGCCGACATTTCCAGCCATTCCTTCACTTGCGCGCCGGTGATTTCGACGGCACGAACCGTGTTCGGATAGAGATAGAGGTCGGCGACGTTCTTGATGGCGATGTCGCCCACCGGCACGTCGGTATAGTAGTCGGCGCCGTTGCGCCCGCCGGCCTTGAAGGGCGCCGCCGCCGACAGCAGCGGCACGTCCTTCCACTGCGTGCTTTTTAATATGTCCTTGAGGTACCAGCTCTGCGCCTGGTTGACGATCTGCACCGACGGATCGTCGGCGACCAGCGCGAAATAGGAATAGAGCGGCGCCGAGGTCTTGCCGACCGGTCGGCGGACATAGGCAAGTGTCGCCTCATGGTCCGCCTTCAGCGCATCGACGACGCGCTGGTCGTCCGCCACCGTCGGCTTGTTTGCCTTGTCGACGCGCTCGTAGATCGGCCTTGCCTCAGATGTGGCCGAGGCTACGCGCCATTTCGATCCGTCCCGTTCCAGAAGCAGATCGATCAGTCCCATATGCGAGCCCCAGAAACCGCCCATCACGGCGGGCTTGCCCTGCAGCGTGCCTTTCTCGGTGTCGACGCCATCGAGCGCCTGAAAATCCTTCTTGCCGGGGAAGACCAAATGCTGATGGCCGGTGAACACCGCATCGATGCCTTCGACGCCGGCGACGAAGAAGGAGGCGTTCTCCATGCCGTCGCCCTGCTTGATATCGATGCCGGAATGCGAGAGCGCGATGACGATGTCGGCGCCCTCCTCCTTGATCTGCGGCACCCATGCCCTGGCCGCCTCGACGATGTCGCGCGTCCTGACATTGCCTTCCAGGTTCTTCAGGTCCCAGACCATGATCTGCGGCGGCACGAAGCCGATGATGCCGATCTTGATCGGCTGCTCGACGCCCGACCCGTCCTTGATCTTCTTGTCGAGGATGACATAGGGCTTGAGGTAGAGCTTGTCGTCGCGCGGGTTGGCGGCAAGCTCGGTGCCGCGGATCAGATTGGCGCAGACGAAGGGGAAATTGGCTCCGGCCAGCACCTTGTCGAGGAACGACAGGCCGTAATTGAACTCGTGATTGCCGAGCGTCGAGCATTCATAGCCCAGCAGGTTCATGCCCTTCATGATCGGATGCAGATCGCCTTCCTTGAGGCCCTTCTCATAGGCGATGTAATCGCCCATCGGATTGCCCTGCAAAAGATCGCCATTGTCGATCAGCATCGCATTGGTGGCTTCCTTGCGCACCGCCGCGATCAGTGAGGCCGTCCGCGACAGGCCCATCGTGTCGTTGGCTTTATCGGCGTAGTAGTCGTAAGGCAGCACATTCACATGGATGTCGGTGGTCTCCATGATCCTCAGATGCGCCTGGTTGGCCTGCGCGCGGGCGGAAAACGGATGCAGCATGATCAGCGCCCCGCTGGCGGCCGCACCGGCAAGAAAACTACGGCGGGAGACGGGGTTGAGCAAATGTGACATTGGTTTTCCTTCCCAGCGACGTGACAAGATCCCAGCCCCGGGCGGAAGCTTCGCGCCGAAAACCGGCCATGTCCATCGGGAAGTCAGTCGATCAGCAAAAGGTGACGGCTGGATGAATATCCTTGGCCGCGGTTGAGAACCTCAGCCCTTGTTATCATCGCCCTGGGTGATCAGTCGCGCGCTCCGCTGGCCGGTGAAATAGATCCATAGCCAGCTAAGCGACACCGACAGCCGGTTGCGGAAGCCGATCAGGAAGTAGATATGCGCCACGCCCCACAGCCACCAGGCAAGCCATCCCGTGAGCTTGATCCGGCCGAAATCGATCGCGGCTGCCCACTTGCCGATCGTCGCCAGGTCGCCGGCATGTTTGTAGCGGAAAGGGCGCGGCGCGCCATCGCCGGCCAGCCGCGCCCTGATCGTCGCGGCGACGTGCTTGCCCTCCTGCTTGGCGGAAGGCGCCACGCCTGGCACCGGCTTGCCGTCCGGCCGCAAGACATGCGCGGTGTCGCCGATGACGAAGATTTCAGGACTGTTCGGCACGGTCAGATCGGGCTCGACCATTACCCTGCCCGCCCGGTCCACCGGCGCTCCCAGCCACTCTCCAGCGGGCGAAGCCGCTACGCCGGCGGCCCACAGGATGGTTCGCGCCGGCAGATGCGTATCGCCAAAGACGACGCCTTCGGCATCGAGGCGCGTGACGGCGCGGCCAAGCTCGACCGTGACGCCCCGCCGCTCCAGCGCCTTGCGCGCATAGTCGGACAGCTTTGGCGCGAAATTGGCGAGGATCCTGTCTCCGGCCTCGACCAGCACCACACGCGCCTCACGCGTGTCGATGTTGCGGAATTCGCCGCGCAGCGTTTCGTGCGCGAGTTCGACAATGGTGCCGGCAAGCTCCACGCCGGTCGGGCCGCCGCCGACGATGACCAGTGTCAGCAGTGCCTGGCGCTTGGCCGGATCGGTCTCGCGCTCGGCCTGCTCGAAGGCGAGCAGGATGCGCCGGCGAATGGTGGTTGCGTCTTCAAGCGTCTTCAGCCCAGGCGCGAAAGGCTCCCATTCGTCGTGGCCGAAATAAGCATGACGCGCGCCGGTGGCGAGCACCAGCGTGTCGTAGGGAACAGAACTGCCGTCCTCAAGCAGCACGCGTTTGCCTGGACGGTCGACGCCGGTGACGTTGCCGAGCAGGGTCGTCACGTCCTCGCGCTTGCGCAGCAGATGACGGATCGGCCAGGCAACTTCCGAGGTCGCCAGCGAGGTGGTCGCCACCTGGTAGAGCAGCGGCTGGAAAAGGTGATGGTTGCGCTTGTCGATCATGGTGATGCGCACGGGTGCGCCGGCCAGCGCCCGGGTGAGTTCGAGACCGCCGAACCCTGCGCCGACGACAACGACATGATGGCTGGTTTCACTCATCGCATTCACCCCTGTTTGTCTCTCTTTATCTAGTGATTTTTGTGCACCGCAACAATGTCGCGGCGCGCTAGACTGCCGCGCGTAAGGCTGCCCAGGACTCGTCGCCGGATGTCGCGAATGCCTATGTCGGCAAGCCTGGACGGGTATAGCTTTGCAGGGGCTGGAACCACGGGAGTGAAGCATGGCCAACGACGATGACAAAGATCGCAAAGGGCGGGCGCAATATTCTTCTCCGCCTTGCTTCATGCACGAACTCGATCCGGAATTTCGCGCGCCATTGACCGACTGGACCGATGTGCGCCGTTGGCGCAAGGCCGAGCGCGAGCGTCTGATCGCGGCACGGTTGGCGGTTTCCGCCGATGCGCGGGTGGCGATGTCGCGGGCTATCGCCGAAGGGCTCGACGCGGCAATCGGCGACATTGCCGGCCGCATGGTCAGCCTCTATTGGCCGTTTCGCGGCGAGCCGGACCTGCGGCCGTGGATGGCGTCGATCAACCAGCGCGGCGGCCGCACGGCACTGCCAGTCGTCATCGAGAAGGGCCAGCCGCTGATCTTCCGCGCTTATGTACCCGGCGACCGGCTGGAAAAAGGCGTCTGGAACATCCCTATCCCCGCCGAAGGCGACCCGGTGCTGCCCGACATCGTCATCTCGCCGATCGTCGGCATCGACCCGCAAAACTACCGCCTGGGCTATGGCGGTGGCTTCTTCGACCGCACGCTGGCTGCCATGCCGTTCAAGCCATTGGTCATCGGCGTCGGCTACGAACTGCAGCGCATCCCCACCATCTACCCGCAGCCGCACGACATCCCGATGGATAGGCTGGTGACCGAGACTGCTCAGGGCTAGGCCAGTTCCGGCTTCATGCCCATCGCCGTGCGATCGACGATCTCGCGCAGGGCAAACGACGAATTGATCTTGGTCACGTGCGGCATCGCCGACAGCCATTCCTTGTGGATGCGCTCATAGTCGACCAGGTCCTTGGCGGCGATGCGCAGGATATAGTCATATTCGCCCGACATCAGGTGGCACGACAGCACATTGGGGCAGCGCTTGATCGCCGCCTCGAAATCCGACAGCGTCTTTTCGAATTGCCCCGACAGCGATATGTGCACGATCGCCGTCATCTGGTGGCCGAGCGCGGCATTCGAAAGCCGGGCGTGATAGCCGCGGATGGTGCCGGATTTCTCCAGATTGTCGAGCCGGCGCGAACAGGCCGACTGCGACAGGCCGACCCTTTCGGCGAGCGCCGCATTGGGTATGCGCCCATCCTTCTGCAGAGCCTCGAGAATGGCGATATCGATCCTGTCGAGCGGCATTTCTCGTGATTCCTGCGAAATTTCCTTGATTTCGCGCAACGATTATCGAAACGCGTAACCCCGCGCAAGCGCATTCGCAAACACCTGCGCAACGATTCGTGGTTCACTCGGTTGATACAGGGAACGAGCCCGAAGGGCCGGATCAGGAGAAGACTATGCGCGTCGGCTGCCCCAAGGAAATCAAGAACCACGAATACCGCGTCGGCTTGACGCCGGGCTCCGTCCGCGAATATGTCGCGCATGGCCATGAAGTGCTGGTCGAAAGCGGCGCCGGCGCCGGTATCGGCGCCGATGACAATGCGTATCGCGCCGCCGGCGCCACTATTGCCAAGAGCGCCGCCGACGTGTTCGCCAAGTCCGACATGATCGTCAAGGTCAAGGAGCCGCAGCCCAACGAATGGGCGCAGCTGCGCGACGGCCAGATCCTCTACACCTATCTTCACCTGGCCCCGGATCCGGAGCAGACCAAGGGCCTGCTCGCGTCCGGCGTCACCGCAATCGCCTATGAGACCGTAACCGACGACCGCGGCGGCCTGCCGCTCTTGGCGCCGATGTCGGAAGTTGCCGGCCGCCTGTCGATCCAGGCCGGCGCGACCGCGCTGCAGAAGGCCAATGGTGGCCGCGGCGTGCTGCTCGGCGGCGTGCCCGGCGTACTGCCCGGCAAGGTCACGGTGCTCGGCGGCGGCGTCGTCGGCCTGCATGCCGCCCGCATGGCGGTCGGCCTCGGCGCCGACGTCACCATCATCGACCGCTCGATCCCGCGCCTGCGCCAGCTGGACGACCTCTTTACAGGCCGCGTCCACACCCGCTACTCCACAGTCGAGGCGCTTGAGGAAGAATGCTTCTCGGCCGACATCGTCGTCGGCGCCGTGCTCATCCCGGGTGCTGCTGCACCCAAGCTGGTGACTCGCGAAATGCTGTCGGGCATGAAGAAGGGCTCGGTGCTGGTCGACGTCGCCATCGACCAGGGCGGCTGTTTCGAGACCTCGCACGCCACTACCCATGCCGAGCCGACCTATGAGGTCGACGGCGTGATCCACTACTGCGTCGCCAACATGCCGGGAGCCGTGCCGGTGACCTCGGCGCACGCGCTCAACAACGCGACGCTGCATTATGGCCTGCAGCTGGCCGACAAGGGCCTGAAGGCGCTGGTCGACGACCACCATTTGCGCAACGGCCTCAATGTCCACAGGGGCAAGATCACCAATCGCGCCGTCGCCGAAGCACTCGGCTATGAGCTGGTCGAACCGAAAGTGGTTCTGGCTGCCTGACCAGACGCCTTAATCGACTCAAGCAGTTCTGCCTCCCTCACCCGCCGGTTGCGCCGGCGGGTTTTTTATTGGCCGCGTGCTCACAAATTGCGGGCTCTAAGGCAACATCACGGCGAAACGGCCCGGCTTGGCGGTGCTTTTGCCTGCCGATGTGGCATTTTTGTCATTCCAATATTGGCGAGCGTCCTGTTAGAACACGGACGGGTTTGTTCTTATGCTAAGGGGCTAAAATGTTCATCTCTGCTAAATCCGTTCTTCTCGGGGCCGTTTCGGCAATGGCTTTGATATCGGTAGCGCATGCCGCCGATGTTGTGCAGCCAGTGGAAGAACCTGCCGGTTTCAACTGGAGCGGCGCCTATGTCGGCATCGGCGGCGGCTTCGGCGCCACCGTGCACCGCATCAGCGTCGACCCGTTTCTCGACTTCAATGGCATCGGCGGCAACGGCGTGTTTGGCGAAATCACCGCCGGCTACGACTACATGGTCTCTGAACGCTTCCTGCTCGGCGGCTTCATCGACGCCAACATCGGGAATATCGGTCCGTCGATCAGCCTTCCGGGCGCTGATATCGACCTGACGAACGCTTATGGCTTCGACGTCGGCTTGCGCGCCGGCTATCTCCTGAACCCCGATACGCTCGGCTATGTGCTCGGCGGCTACACTTGGAACCATTTCAAGCTCGAGGGTTCGGGCTTTGCCGACGGTCTTGATTTCACGGAGAACCGTGGCGGCTATGTCGTCGGCGTTGGCATGGAAACCGTGCTGCGCGGCAACTGGACGATTAAGACCGAGTACCGCTACGCCAACTATGGCGACGACTCGGTGGCTGACCTCGGCATTATCGGCGGCCCGGGAACCTCTCTGGATGTCGAGCCGTCCAGCCACACCTTCCACATCGCGGCCAACTACCGCTTCGGCGCCCAGAATGGCGGCGGTGCCTCGTTTGCTGCTCCGACCTACAACTGGACCGGCTTCTATGTCGGCGGCGCGCTTGGCGCCGGCACCGTGGTGCATGACCTGACGCTCGCCAGCGCCCTCGAATTGGATGGCATCGGCGGCGAAGGCGTGTTCGGCGAGGCGAGCATCGGTTACGACCATGATTTCGGCGGCTGGGTCGCCGGCGTTCTGGTCGACGCCCGCTATTCCGGCATACGCTCGAAGTTGGACATTCCGGGTGGGTCGATCAAAGGCGATGCCGACTATGGCTTCGATGCCCTGGCCCGCATCGGCGCCAAGGTCAACGAATCGACGCTGGCCTATGTCCTCGGTGGCTACAGCTGGCAGCATTTCGACCTGCATGCTTCGCCTGGCGGCGACATCACCGACTGGGGCTCAAGCGGCTTCTCGGTCGGCGGCGGCCTGGAAACGGCCGTCTCCAGCAACATGACGCTTGGTCTCGAATACCGCTATTCGCAGTATGAGAAAGAGGATTTCGGTTCGGGCGGCTTCCTGACCGACGAGCCTTCCTTCCAGACCGTTCGCCTCGGCGCGAAGTATAAATTCAACTAAAGCCGCTCCGGCAACGGTCGAAGCCCGTCGGTCAATTCCGGCGGGCTTTTTCTTTGCGCAAAACCTGACATCGGCATTGAACAGGCCGGCGGACAACAAAAAGCGGAGCCAAAGCCCCGCTTCCTCGGTTGTCGAGATCCCCGCCGGTTCATCCGCGGTCGGCAAATCCATCGACACTCGTCTTTTAATGGACGAATGCGACGGGAGTGCGACAGCTCACCGGCAATCGGCGCGCCACCACGCCGGCGACGATCGCGGCGCTTATGTGAAGTGCTTCACATCAGCCATTCGAAAAACATGCGCAGACAGGGATGCCAACTTGACGGATCGAGCCGTCACACGGTTCCCAACTGCCCGCCAGACCACCGGCGGGCATCTTTTTGTCAGAAACGCTCGATGCGGCACTGATAACAATTGTTGCGCGCCGAGCGGACGTGGACATAGGCGATGTCGTCGCGCTCAAACAGCGTCTCTGCCCGCGCCGCAATGCCGCCAGTCGGAATGACGCCGCCGCTGCCATAGACGATGCGGTCGTCCGCACCATAGCCGCGCACGATATAGTCGCTGCTCTCAAGGATCTCTGGAAGCGCTTCCGTCTCGGCTGCGCGTTCGCATTCCTGCGCATGCAGGAAGATCGGCCCTGTCTCGGCGTAAGGCTGCAACGCCGGAAACGGCCGATAGGCCATGATCAGATAGCCATCGCCTTCGGCGACGTTTCTCAGGCAATGCCGGCACGGCACGCCGTCGCCATCGGAAACCTTCCGCTCCGGCGTTTGGCCATAGGCGTCCGCCCCGCCGCGCTGCAGCGCTCTCACATCTTCAGTCGGCAAGGCTTTGAACTGGACGGTCATGGCTAAATCTCCGGTGTGGTTGACCGGAAATTATGCCCCCGCCGAGGTGCTTCCCACCCGATTCCTGTCAACTGTCAGCAGCCCGGCCAGTCTCAGGCCGGACTGCTTCGGCATTGGGCAGGTCCCGCGCCGGCTCAGCGGATGAAATCGTCGAAGCGGCGCAGCGTCACCCGGCGGCTGCGCCAGTTCTCGTCCTGAGTCCGCACGAGCAGGAATTCCTCGCCATGAACGGTCGGTTCGGCCTTCAGTCGGAGAAAGTCACGGCCGCATGACGCTGGCCGAGCGCTCGGCGAACGACAGCGGATGCACGGTCTCCTTCTTTTGCGCCACCGGCGCAAAACCGAGCTTCTGGTAGAGCGGCAAGGCAGCCGGATGGTCGAGCGTGCAGGTCTGCACCGTCACCCGTTTCGGCCCATACGACCATGCTGCGGCGATCGCCGCACCGAGGAACCAACGGCCAATGCCTTGCCCGGTCGCATGTTCCATCATGCCGAAATAAGCGAGTTCGACTTCCTCTGGCAAATGCGGCTTGAGGTCGAAGAACCCGGCCGGCGCGCCGTCGAGATAAAGCACCCTGATGTCGCGGTCCTCGCGGTGGATGCCGGCGGCAAGCTCGTCATCGTCCAGCCTCAGCACATTGACCCAGTGCCATTTGCGTCCGACCCGATCCATCAGATAGCGGTAGAAATGCAGCGGAATGTCCTTGGTCCTGAGCAGCGCGATCTGCCTGTTGTAGGGCAACGGCGGCGAATAGGCCGGCGGCACATGCATTTCCAGAAACGTGACCGTAACCTCGATGTCGTCCAGCGCGCCATTTTCCATCGCCATCATTCCTTGCCCGTCACCACGGGCGTGTCTGCCAGCCCGCCCCATTCCGTCCATGAGCCGTCGTAGAGCCGGTTGTCGGTGTGGCCGAGCGTCTCCAGCGCCAGAGTGACGACAGCCGCCGTGATGCCGGAACCGCAAGAGGTGACGACCGGTTTCGACAGATCGATACCGGCATCCTCAACGGCCTTGCGCAACTGGTCCTTCGACAACAGCGCGCCGTCCTGTGACAGCGCCGAATAAGGCAAATTGTGCGCGCCGGGCATGTGGCCGGAGCGAACACCCGCGCGGGGCTCTGGCTCGGCGCCGGTGAAGCGGCCCGCGCCTCGGGCGTCCGCAATCTGGCTCTCGCCAGTCTCGACGATGCGGCGCATGTCGGCAAGGCTGGCGACGCGAGCGGCATCGAAATCGGCATGAAACACATTCGGCGCGATCTTGGTCAGCTCCGCCGTCACCGGCCGGCCCGCCGCCTTCCAGCGGTCGAAGCCGCCGTCGAGCACATAGACCTGGAACACGCCCATGACGCGGAACATCCACCAGGCGCGCGGCGCCGAGAAGAAACCCGGACCGTCATAGACGACAATGGTGTCGTCGGCCGAAATTCCCATGGCGCCGACATATTGCGCGAAATGCTGTGGCGAGGGCAGCGTGTGCGGCAGCTTGGCATCAGGATCGGAGGCCGCATCATGATCGAAGAATCGCGCACCCGGAATATGCGCAGCCTCATACTCGGCGCGCGCATCGCGCTTCTGCGCCGGCAGATACCAGGATGCATCGACGATCGTCAGGCCGGGCTCGCCAAGACGGCTCTGCAACCAGTCCGCATCGACGGTGAAAGGGCTGTCATCGGCCATTGTTCTTCTCCTGCTCCGCCTTGGCGAAGCATTGCTTCCTGTTGACCATGATCTTCCCCGAAAACCCGCTTCCACTTTTCGGGATCATGGTTCGTTCAAGCTACCGGCATCGGTCCGAAGCGAATGCGAAAACGCCGGTTTTCGCGGCCCTTCTTCTCGATCTTGCCGATATGGATTTCACCGACTTCGCCGGTGCTTTTGACATGGGTGCCGCCGCAGGGCTGGCTGTCGATCGAAGCGTTGTCGCCGATGCAGACCAGGCGGATCTTGCCGGTGCCGGCGGGCGGCCGGACAGTCTTGGATTTCACCAGGCCAGGATTGGCTGCCAGTTCCTCGTCGGTGATCAGCCTGACGAAGATCGGATGATCGGCCCGCACCAGCTCCATCAGCCCGGCGGTGACGTCTTCCCTGGTGAAGCCGGCATCGGGAGCGTCGAAGTCGACGCGGCTGTCATCTTCGGAAACCGCAGCACCGGTAATCGGAAACGGACAGACGACGGTGAGCAAATGGCAAGCTGCGTGCATGCGCATCAGGAGATGCCGCCGCTCCCAGTCGATGGCGAGTTTCACCCGCTCGCCCACCTCGGGTGCCGGCTGCTCCGGCGCCGGCACATGGATGATCTCGTCCTTGGTCTCGCCGGTGATGGTGGCGGCAATGGCGATGCGGCTGCCGTCCGCGCGCTCTAATGTGCCGGTATCGCCAGGCTGGCCGCCCGATGTGGCATAGAAGATGGTCCGGTCGAGAATGATGCCGCCGCGCTCGTTGATGGCGACAACGGTGGCGTCAGCCTCTCTGAGATAGGCGTCGTCGCGAAACAGCGCTTCTGTTCTGTGCGCCATCAGGCGACCTTCTCATACGGCACCGAAATTGTGCTGCGCTCATCCATCCAGCCCGGCACCGGCAGGTTCTTCTCACGCAGGAATTCCGGGTTGAACAGCTTCGACTGGTAGCGCGTGCCATAGTCGGCAAGGATGGTCACGATGGTGTGGCCGGGGCCAAGCTCGCGCGCCAGCCGGATCGCGCCGGCAATGTTGATGCCGGTCGAACCGCCGACGCACAGGCCTTCTTCCTGGATCAGGTCGAAGACGATCGGCAGCGCCTCTTCGTCCGGCACCTGGAACGAGAAGTCCGGCGTGAACCCATCGAGATTTGCCGTGATGCGCCCCTGCCCTATCCCTTCGGTGATCGAGCTGCCGTCGGACTTCAATTCGCCACTGGTGTAGAAGGAATAGAGCGCCGCACCCAGCGGATCGGCGAGCGCGATCTTGACGTTGCTGCTCTTGGCCTTCAGCCCGAAGGCGACGCCGGCCAGCGTTCCGCCCGAACCCACCGCCGAGACGAAACCGTCGACCTTGCCGCCGGTCTGCATCCAGATTTCTTCCGCCGTGGTGCGGATATGGCCGTCGCGATTGGCAACGTTGTCGAACTGGTTGGCCCAGATCGCGCCGTTCGGCTCCGACCTCGCCATCTGCTCGGCCAACCGCCCCGACAGTTTCACGTAATTGTTGGGGTTCTTGTAAGGCACCGCCGGCACTTCGATCAGCTCGGCACCAAGCAGCTTGATCGTGTCCTTCTTTTCCTGGCTCTGGGTGTCGGGAATAACGATCACTGTGCGATAGCCCAGCGCCTTGGCAACCAGCGTCAGGCCAATGCCGGTATTGCCTGCCGTGCCTTCGACGATGACCCCGCCCGGCTTCAACAGCCCGCGCTGTTCGGCGTCGCGGATGATGAACAGGCCGGCGCGATCCTTGACCGACTGGCCGGGGTTCATGAACTCGGCCTTGCCCAGGATCTCGCAGCCGGTCTGCTCCGAGGCCTTGTTGAGGCGGATCAGGGGCGTGTTGCCGATCGCTTCGATCACAGAACGGGGCATCCGGGATTCCTTATGTAGCTGCGGCGAGACCCTAGAAACCCGAAGCGTGCGTTTCAAGGCAAGAATTCGCCTGGTCCAGAGCATGATGCCGAAAAGTGTGAGCGGTTTTCGGCCGACATCATGCTCTATTCCCTTGATTCAGAGTCGGATTTTTGGAAGGGTGGTGTGGAAGGGCAAAAAAAGCGCCGGGGGCGGGTTTGGGGAAGGGAAAAAAACGGATGATATAAAAAAAAGGCGGAGACGCCCGCACGCTAT
>NZ_JAMYRH010000020.1:0-76665 GCF_040321305.1 Mesorhizobium sp. M0478 | reverse complement strand
CCCGCGCGCGCCCTCGCCCCCTCTCCCCCCCTGGCGGCCGCGGTCGCCCCACTACCTCTCTCATACCTCCTTGTCATCTCGGCCCTTCCGCGCGGGGCCGCCCCCCCCCCCCCCCCCCCCGACTCTGGGCGCATTTCGGGCACTGCAATCTCCCGCGGCCGGACAACGCGCGATGACGATCAATTTCAACCAGTACGGAAAAGCGCTCTTTTCATTCGATTTTTTCACCGCTAGAGCACTAATGACAGATCGGCAGGGCGCAGAATGACACTTTACCGGGCCAACCCGAAGCACGGCGTCGCCTGGATAACCGGCGGCAGCAGCGGCATCGGCCGTGCGCTGGCCAAGGACCTCGCGGCAAAGGGCTTTGTCGTCGCGGTCACCGCACTCGACGGCGACCCACTCGACGCGCTCATCGTCGAGACTGCGCAGATGCCGGGACGTGTCGTCGCCCACCCTTGCGACGTCACCGACGAGCCGCGCATGGCAGCAACGGTGGCGGCGATCGAAAAAAATCTCGGCCCGATCGTGCTCGCCGTCTTCAACGCCGGCAACTACATCGCCACGCCCGGCGAAGACCTCAGGGTCCGCGACTTTCGCCAGACCTTCGAGGTCAACTATTTCGGTATCATCAATGGCCTCGTCCCGCTCATGGAGCGCATGCGCATCCGTGCGCGCGGCCATATCGTGCTTGTCGGGTCGGTCACAGCCTATTTCGGCTGGCCGACCACCGCGGCCTATGGCGGCTCGAAGGCGGCGATCAACATCCTGGCCGAGTCGCTGAAATACGATTTCGACAAGATGAATGTCCGGATCCAGGTGATGAATCCGGGCTTCATCGACACGCCGCTGACCGAAAAGAACATGCTGCCAATGCCGGGACTGATGCCGGTCAACCGCGCCTCGCGCCGCATGCTGCGCGGCATCGAGCATGGCGGCTTCGAGGTTACCTTCCCTCACCGGCTGAGCTGGGGGCTGAAGCTGCTGGCACTGCTGCCAAGGCCAGTCTGCCGGTGGTTCATCAGCACGGCGACCCGCTGGACAGGGCGGCCGCTGAATTTCGACCGCAAGCCGCCGAACGAATAGCTGTCCACAGCCCGGCTGTTGCCTGACTGCACCGGCCGCCATAGGCTTTAGAATTGTTGTGGTGTCTGAGATGGGGCGACGGATCGTGCTTGCGGTGCTGGGCGTCATCATCATCCTTGTCCTGGCCCTCCTGCTTGGTCCGCGCGTTCCCGTCGACACAACAATCAGCTTCGACCCCAAGGTGATCGGCGACGATCCGCAAGCGTATATCGCGCGTGAAGAGGCTACCGTTCCCAACGTCCGCGACGCGCTCGAGAAAGAAATCATCTGGGCCGATCCGATGGTTCACGCCAGGACGCCATTGGCGATCGTCTATATCCATGGCTTTCGGCATCGAAGGGCGAGGTTCGCCCGCTGGCCGACGAGGTCGCCGACCAACTCGACGCCAACCTTTTCTACACCCGCCTCACCGGTCATGGGCAGGACGGCGCCGCTATGGCGCAAGGCAGCGTCAATGCCTGGATCAATGACTATGAGGAGGCGCTCGCCATCGGCCGGGCCATCGGCGACAAGGTGATCGTCATCGGCACCTCGACCGGTGGATCGCTGGCGGCATGGGCGGCGACTGAGCCTGGCGCATCGGACGGCGTCGCTGCAATCGCATTCATCTCGCCGAATTTCGGCATCAGGGCTTCAGGCGCCGAGCTGCTGACCATGCCATGGGGCAGGCAGATCGCAGAGTTCGTCGGCGGCAAAGAGCGCAGCTTTACGACCCGCAACGCGCTGCACGAGAAACTCTGGACGCACACCTATCCAATGGCGGCCGTGCTACCGATGGCGGCGCTGACCAACCTTGCCTACGCAGCGCCTGTGGAGAAGGCAACCATACCGGCGCTGTTCATCTTCTCGGATTCCGACAAGGTGGTGCGCCAGGATCGCACCCGCGAAATCGCCGGCCGCTGGGGCGCACCGCATGAACTGGTGCCCGTCGACGACAATGGCGATCCCGACAACCACGTCATTGCCGGCGACGCGCTGTCGCCCTCGACCACGGCATTCCTGGCGCAGCGGATCGTCGTGTGGGTTCAGGCAATTACCGGTCAGCCCTAAACGAAAAGGACGGCCGAAGCATTGCCCCGGCCGTCCTCATATTCAATCGTCAGCAATCAAGCCAGGCTCGACGAGCCTGACCGGTTCGTCTGATCAGGCAGCCCGCGCCGCGGGCCGCTTGCCGCCGAAGCGGCGCTTGTTGTTGCCCTTGAAGGCCTTGGCGCCTTCCGGTTTGCGCTCGCTTGCACCCGCAAAGGCCGGCTTGTCACCAAAACGCTTCTTGGCGAAGCCGTTGTTCTGGCCACCGGGCCGCCTGCCGTCGCGACGGCCATTGCGGTCGTTGCGATCATTGGCGGGCTCGAAGCGCTCGTTCTTTTCGGCCGGATTGCGCACCGGATCCGGGCTGCCGAGATGGTCGGCAACGATCGGCAGCTTGCTGCGGATGATGCGCTCGACCTGACGCAGCTTGCTGTTTTCGGAAGGATCGCAAAGCGTGATGGCGATGCCGTCCATGCCGTTACGGCCGGTACGGCCGATGCGGTGGACATAGCTTTCGGCCTCATCCGGCAGGTCGAAATTCACCACATGGCTGATGCCGGGAACGTCGATGCCGCGCGCCGCGATGTCGGTCGCCACGAGAATGCGCACCGAGCCCTCGCGGAAATCGTTGAGCGCCTTCTGGCGGGCGTTCTGCGACTTGTTGCCGTGGATGACGGCGGCCTTGAAGCCGTCGCGTTCGAGGTCCTTGGTCACCCGGTCGGCGCCATGTTTGGTGCGCGAAAAGATGATGACGGACTTCATCGCTTCGTCGGCGAGCATCGTCGACAGCACCTGGCGCTTCTGCTTGGTGCGGGCAAAGACAACGCCCTGCACGATTTCGGCAGCAGCGGTGCTCTGCGGCGCGACTTCGACGCGGATCGGGTTCTTCAACAGGCCCTTCGCCAGTTCGGCGATTTCATTGGGCATGGTGGCCGAGAACAGCACCGTCTGACGGTCGGGCGCGGTCGCCTTGGCGATCCGCTTGACGTCGTTGATGAAGCCCATGTCGAGCATGCGGTCACCCTCGTCGAGCACCAGCCATTTGGTGTCGGAGAGAATGAGGTCGCCCTCGCGCACCAGGTCGGTCAGGCGGCCGGGCGTGGCGATCAGGATGTCGACGCCGGGAGCGACCTTCTTCACCTGGCTGAAGCGCGAGACGCCGCCAAGCACGAGAGCGGTCGAGACATGCGCGCCCTTGGCGAGGATCTTGATGGTGTCCTCGATCTGGACGGCGAGTTCGCGCGTCGGCGCCAGGATCAGCGCACGGGTGGTCTTGGCCCGGCGCTTGGTGCCGAGCGCGATGATCTTCGACAGGATCGGCAGCGCGAAGGCCGCGGTCTTGCCCGAGCCGGTCTGGGCGATGCCGAAGATATCACGGCCTTCCATCTGCGGCGGGATCGCCTGCGTCTGGATCGGCTTCGGCTCGGTGAAGCCGGCGCCATGCGTCGCCTTGAGCAGCGCGCCGGCAATTCCAAGAGCTGCGAAACCGGTGAGCTCCGCAGTGTTGCCGGTCGAGATAGAGTTACCGGCTGAGGTGTTTTCGTTGGTCAAAATAGTCTTCTTTCACGCGGTCTTGGCCGCAAACATCGATGGCGGCAGGGCGCAACCTGCCGCCGAAAAATTTGATATGAAACGACAAGGCGGGCGGACGGTAACGTCCACTCGGCTGCGCTGTCGTGCCCGCAGGCGTCATGCCACGGGGCTCTTTCGCCACTTCGTGATGTATCGGAAAGAGAGGCCGATATACCGGAAAGAGGGAAAACAGACGCAACCAGTCTCATTTGTCGAGAAGGCCGGAATCTCCGGCCCAAGCGCCTATGGGCTGCATATGGCTGAGTTCGCTCCGGAATGCAAGGGGCCACATGTTGCAGCGCAATAATCGAGGCCGAAAGCGGCGCTTGCACACGCCTGCAGGCATCATTACCACAAAGGCAGCTGCCATTTCTGGGGACCGAGCGATGAAGGACGTGCTGAAGGAACTCGAGCGCCGCCGCGAGATCGCCCGCATGGGTGGCGGCCAGGCCCGCATCGACGCCCAGCACAAGAAGGGCAAGCTGACGGCGCGCGAACGTATCGAGGTCTTTCTCGACGAAGGCTCGTTCGAGGAGTTCGACATGTATGTCGAGCATCGCTCGACCGACTTCGGCATGGAGAAAACCAAGATCGCCGGCGATGGTGTCGTCACCGGCTGGGGCACCGTCAATGGCCGTCCGGTCTATCTCTTCGCCAAGGACTTTACCGTCTTCGGCGGCTCGCTGTCGGAGGCGCACGCCGAAAAGGTCATCAAGGTGCAGGAGATGGCGCTGCGTAATCGCGCGCCGATCATCGGCCTCTACGACGCCGGCGGCGCCCGCATCCAGGAAGGCGTGGCGGCGCTTGGCGGCTATGCCGAGATCTTTCAGCGCAATGTGCTGGCCTCCGGCGTCATTCCGCAGATTTCCGTGATCATGGGCCCGTGCGCCGGCGGCGACGTCTATTCGCCTGCGATGACCGACTTCATCTTCATGGTGCGCGACACCTCTTACATGTTCGTCACCGGGCCGGATGTGGTCAAAACGGTCACCAACGAGACGGTGACGGCCGAGAGCCTTGGCGGCGCGTCCGTCCACACGACCAAATCGTCGATTGCCGACGGCGCCTACGACAATGACGTCGAGGCGCTGTTGCAGATGCGCCGGCTGGTAGACCTTTTGCCCGCGTCAAATACGTCGGAGCTTCCTGAGATCGAGTGCTACCAGTCGGTCACCGACCATGATCTGTCGCTCGACCGGCTGATCCCAGACAACGCCAACAAGCCTTACGACATCAAGGAGCTGATCCTCAAAGTTGCCGATGAAGGCGATTTCTTCGAGATCCAGCAGAACTTTGCCAAGAACATCGTCACCGGTTTCGGCCGCGTCGAAGGCCGCACCGTCGGCTTCGTCGCCAACCAGCCGATGGTGCTGGCCGGCGTGCTCGATTCCGACGCAAGCCGCAAGGCGGCGCGCTTCGTGCGCTTCTGCGACTGTTTTTCCATTCCCATCGTCACCTTCGTCGACGTCCCCGGCTTCCTGCCCGGCACCGCGCAGGAATATGGCGGCCTGATCAAGCATGGCGCGAAACTCCTGTTTGCCTACGCCGAGGCGACCGTGCCGAAAATCACGGTCATCACCCGCAAAGCCTATGGCGGCGCCTATGACGTGATGGCCTCAAAACATCTGCGCGGCGATATGAACTATGCCTGGCCGACGGCGCAGATCGCGGTGATGGGGGCGAGAGGCGCGGTCGAGGTCATCTACCGCAAGGATATCGGCGACGCCGAAAAGATCGCAGCTCACACAAAGGCTTACGAGGACCGTTTCCTGTCGCCCTTCGTCGCCGCTGAACGCGGCTATGTCGACGAGGTGATCATGCCGCATTCGACCCGCCGCCGCATTGCCCGGGCACTGCGCATGCTGCGCAACAAGGACATGCAGAACCCTTGGAAGAAGCACGACAACATCCCGTTGTAACATCCAATGTCGCGACTGATCATCAGCGCCGGTCGGCGGTTTGGCAGGTTCACGGTCCTGTTTTTCGTTGTTCCCGCTCTCATCATCTTCTGCGTCTGGATGTCCCTGCTCGACAACCATCCAATCTGGTTTATCGCCAGCGGCTTCGTCGTCATGCCGATCGCCACCACGGCTTGGCATTTCTGTTCGGCACATTGTTTGCGGGCTTCCGACGCAGCAAGATCAAAGGCGTCAGTGAAGCAGAAGCGCCCGGCCTGTGGGCGCTGTGGCGGAGCGTCGCCGGACCGCACCGTGCTGCGCGCACGGTTGTCATACTAGAGGGCAACCTGAACGCCAGCGTGCGCGAAGAGCGCACGCTTCTCGGCCTTCTCGGCAATCGGCTGTTTCTAACCATTGGCATCCCTCTCCTCGCAGTGACCGATGAAAGAGCGCTTGCCGCGATCCTTGCCCATGAGGACGCGCATGTGCGCAACAAGGATACCAATGGCAGCCTCAATCTCGCTGAGTTCGAAAACGGTTTCGGATTTGTCTTCGAGTATGCCCCGCCCGGAACCACGATCACAGGCAGCCTGCTCCACGCCGCTATCGGCTGGCTGTCGCAATCGTTCGAGCGGGAAGAAATCCGGCTTTCGCGCGAAGCGGAGATCAAGGCAGATCGACACGCGGCATCCTCCGGCGACGCCGAGCACGCCGCACGCGCGCTGTTGCTTCTTGCCACGGCAGACGTGCATTTCACGGAGACGGTCTATGACCCTTTGCAGCATGAATTGCGAGGTGCTTTGCGTCCGCCGCGACCGCCGCTCGAGCGCATGCTGGAAGCTGCCGGCCAGCTGCGAGAACCCATTTGCCTCGATGTTTGCGCCCGCAAGGCGTGGGCAAGCCCGGATGACGCAAAGTCCACCCATCCATCATTGGCTCAACGGCTGGCGGCGCTTGGCTACACGGAGCCGCCCGACCTGGACCCGATCGCCGTGACCGCGCTCTCGACGCTGCTGAACTCGAGCGTAGCACAGCGCCACATTTCGGAATTCGACACCAAATGGACTGCGCGGATGGAAGACTATCTCCAGCGCTGAACTGGTGGTCGCCCAACTCGCAGGCTCACTCCTCTTCCGCCGCCCCGAACCCCGCATCCCTGGGGGCGCTGGTCGCGCTCGCCCAGGGCGTCGCGTGATTATCGATGCGCATCTGGAAGATGAAATAGGTCGGCGAGCAGTAGCCGATGCCTTTCACCTTGGCAGCACCCGGCGTGTCCGGCGGCAGCGACTGGCACATATAGTCCTCGCGGCAGAAATGATCAGCCGAGCAGGCTGGACGGTTGCCGCGGTTGACCGCGCCGCCGAGGCACTGGTCGAAATTGTTGGTGGCGACGCAGGTGTCGAATTTCTTGCCGCCGACCATGCCGCAAATTTCCGATGGCATCGGCTTGCCCGTCTTGAATGCGGCGAAGCTGCGGTCCTTGTCGTCGCAGGCGCGATAAGCGATGCCTGCCGGTACGCCGATTTTCGGTGGCCGGCAGGTGTAGGCAGTCCGCGAAAAGGTCGGCGCAAAAGCCGCGAACTGGCCGGTGATCTTGTAGCGGTCGTTGAACGGCTGAGACGGGTTGCTGGCGATCGACCCGGTCAGGCAGGGATGGCCCGAAAACATCTTTGGACTGTCCGTGGGCAACAGACATTGCGCCAACGCGGTATGCACGCCTGAAGCCGTCGCGAGCGGCGTGCAGACGGTGCCGCCACCGCATTGCCAGGTCGCGCCGAAGCGTTTTGCATCATCCGGCATCAGGCACGGCATCGCCATCTCGGCCGGGGCGTAGTCGACATCGCCGGCATCGGTCCATGTCGCTGGCGGCGCGAAGGACAGCGGCCGGTAGCGGTTCGGCTCCTTGCCTTCTTCCGTCGCGCGCAGCCAGGCCTCACGTCGCGGAATCTCGGCATGGAGATGCGGCGAGATGCCGACCTCGATCCGGTTGAGAGGCGACGTCGTTTTGTCGTCGAGGCCGATGAAGTGAAAGCCGGCCGTCGAGCCCGCCTGGTGGCAGCCCTGGCAGGCGCCATTGTCCAGCCGCTCGACCAGCGCCTCCGGTGTCCGCACCAGCTTTAGCGCCGCATAGTCCAAGCCGGCGAAATCCGCTGGCTGGAACAGCGGCGTGAACGGATGGTTGGCCCGTCTCGCGCTGCCGAAGGTCGACCACGAGATGATTTTCTTCGCCAGGAATTCGTCGGGGATTTCGTAGACGCCGAGATCGACCGCCGCGACATTGGCGCTGACGTAGTCGGCGAGCCCTTTCTTGAGTGCAGCATCGTCGGAGAGCCGCGCGACGTCTGGCGTATTCTCCAGCGGATTCTCGCTGACGGTAGCGCCATCGATGCCGAAGATCCGCATCAGATAGGCCGCCTGCCCGCCGAACTCGGTCTCCTGGCCCGAGGGAAAGCGCACCACTTGCGCGTTGAGTTCGAGCTGTTTGAAAGTCAGTTCCTCCGGTGCCAGCGGCCCGCCGACCAGCCAGCCGGCATCGACGTTTTCGTCGATCTGCGGTGTCCAGCGCCCGGCAACGCCGACGCAGCCGCCATCGGCATCCGGCGCCACGCTGTAGACGGCGTTGAAATTGAATGGCAGCCGCGATGCCAGAACCTTGCCGTTCTTGCGGAAACTGTAGGCCAGGCGATAGACAAAGCGCACCTCGCCACAGCTCTTGTCACCTTGCAGCGCGGTGAAGTCACGCCGGTCCAGCCGGTTGACGACGCCGACCAGGCGGAAGCGCGCGGCCTCGGTCTTCAGCCAGCGCATATCCATGATGCGGCCGACATTGCCGTCGGTCACCTCGTAGAGCGTGCGCCCGCCGGCCTTTATCTCGGCCCGCAGCGTGGCAATATCGGCCGCCACCATGTCGACAACAGCACGATAGGCCGGCACCTCACTGTAGAGCGTCTTCAGATCGTCCGCGCCGTCGACGGCGAAAATGCCGGCGAAGCCAAACCCCTTGGCATCGAGGGCGGCGAGCACCGCCGGATCGTCGACGATGGTCACCGGCTGCTCAGCGCGCACGCCATGCGAGGCGAACAGCGCGATGATGGCTGCAATGGCGAGCGCGAAACGCTTCATCCGATCGGCACCTTCTGCCGCGCCTCGACAAGTTCACGCAGCACCGGCACCAGCGCCAGCGGCAGATCCTCGGCGATCAGACCCGGTCCGAAGCGGCTGCCGGCCTCGGCATGAATCCAGACCGCTGCGCAGGCGGCCTCGAATGCCTGCATGCCCTGCGCCAGCAGCGCGGCGACAATGCCCGCCAGCACGTCGCCGGAACCGGCGGTGGCGAGCCATGGTGCACCATTGGCGTTGATCACCGCGCGGCCGTCCGGCGCCGCGATGACGGTGTCGGCGCCCTTGTAGACCATGATGGCGTTGGCTCGTTCAGCGGCTGCGCGCGCCTTGGCGAGTTTCGACTGCTTCTTGTCCTTCGCGATGTCGGGAAAAAGTCTGGCGAATTCGCCTTCATGCGGCGTCAGCACCAATACCGGCGCCCACGGGAGCAGCGCGGCGTCGAACAGGGCCTGAGGCTGATGCGCCAATGACGTGATGGCGTCAGCATCCAAGACAATGGCAGGGCGCTGAATTCCGAATGAACTCGTCGACGTGCGGTTTAGGTCAGCGACCGTCGCGATCAATTGCAACGCGAAATCCCCCACTTTGGGTTTCGGCCCGAGCCCTGGTCCGAACACAAGTACTTCGGGGTGCCTCGCCGACAAAAATTCCTGCACTTCCTCCATCGAACCGGCCTCGCGCAGCATGATCGATGTCAGATGCGCGGCGTTTACCTGCATGGCATTTTCAGGCGAGAGCACGGTCACCGCCCCTGCCCCGGCTCTGGCTGCAGCCATCGCCGACAGCCGCGCCGCACCTGTCGCGCTCGGCCCGCCGGAAAAGACGCTGACGTGGCCGCGCTTATACTTATGTGTATCGACCGCCGTTTTCGGAAAACTGTATAGCCAGAAATCAGGCGTGTTCTCGAACGTCTTGATCTTGAACTCATCGACGATCGCATCCGGAATGCCGATATCGGCGATGATGATCTCGCCGCAGAGGCTGCGCCCCGGCATCAGCAGATGGCCGGGCTTTTTCCGCACGAACGTCACCGTCACGTCGGCCTTGAAATAAGCGTTGCTCAAGCCGGTCTCGCCCGACACACCAGAAGGCAGATCGATTGACACCACAGGCACGCGCTCCGCCGCGGCCAATCCTGAGACGGCAGAGGCATGCAGGGATATCTTCTTCGACAATCCCGCACCATAGAGCGCGTCCACGACGACTTCACCCGGTTCCGGGTAGCAGTGTCCGATGTGCTCGACCGGCAGATTGCAGGCCTCGGAAGCTCGCGCCGCATCACTCCCGGGCTTCTGCTTGCCTTCGGCCCAGAGCGCCACATTCACACCAGCCTCGGCCAGCAACCGCGCTACAACATAGCCGTCGCCACCATTATTGCCGGGGCCGCACAGCACGTGCACGCGGCTTGCTGCGGGATAGCGTGCCAGGACCACAGCAGCGACCGCTTCGCCGGCGCGCTGCATCAGGCCATAGCCGTCGAGCGGACCGGCCGCGATCGCCAGCCGGTCGGCCTCGCCCATCTCGGCCGGCGACAGGACTTCATTGCTCATGGATTGCCGATCCGCATTTCGTTCAAGGCCGACCCCTTTGTCCCTATCGAGCATTGTCCAGTTTCGGATTCGAAGCAAACGGCCAGGTGCTGCGTTGGCGTGCGGCCAATCCTTTCGCAGACTGGTGCCACGGATCCGCGCGGGCCTGCAAAATGCGCAATCTGCCTAATTATCGTGCAGACGCCCGAAGCGGCAATGTGTAGGCTTCGGGCAGCTTTGCCGCAGCCGAAGCAGAGGATGACGCGAATGTGCATCCCGGCGCGGCGCGGCATTGGAATTGCGCGAAACCGCTTCGCGTGGGCTGAAATTGGCACAGTTCGTGCTTGATGGAGGCGCAAGCGGGGCGCACAACCCGTTTTTTTGGCAGTGGAGGCCACTTTTTACATGAAAAAGATCGAAGCGATCATCAAGCCGTTCAAGCTAGACGAAGTGAAGGAAGCGCTTCAGGAGGCCGGTCTGCAAGGCATTACCGTGACCGAGGCCAAGGGCTTTGGCCGCCAGAAAGGCCATACCGAACTCTATCGCGGCGCCGAATATGTCGTCGACTTCCTGCCCAAGGTGAAGATCGAAGTGGTGCTGGGCGACGACGCCGTCGAAGGCGCCATCGAAGCCATCCGCAAGGCGGCGCAGACCGGCCGCATCGGCGACGGCAAGATCTTCGTCTCCAATATCGAGGAGGTCGTTCGCATCCGTACCGGCGAAACGGGGATGGACGCCGTCTGAGCTTTCTGATTTCAGATTAACGTCTCCTCGAAACGTCATCACACAGGGAAGAAACGACATGACGACAGCCAAAGACATCATGAAGCAGATCAAGGACAACGACGTGAAATTCGTCGACCTGCGCTTCACCGATCCGAAGGGCAAGCTGCAGCACGTCACGATGGATGTCATCGAGGTCGAGGAAGACATGTTCGCCGACGGCGTCATGTTCGACGGCTCCTCGATCGCCGGCTGGAAGGCGATCAACGAGTCCGACATGGTGCTGATGCCCGATGCGGACACCGTCCACATGGATCCGTTCTTCGCCCAATCGACCATGGTCATCCTGTGCGACATTCTCGATCCGGTCTCCGGCGAATCCTACAACCGCGACCCGCGCGGCACCGCCAAGAAGGCCGAGGCCTACATGAAGGCCGAAGGCATCGGCGACACCATCTATGTCGGCCCCGAAGCCGAGTTCTTCGTCTTCGACGACGTCAAGTACAAGGCCGATCCCTACAACACCGGGTTCAAGCTGGACTCGACCGAACTGCCGTCCAACGACGACACCGACTACGAGACCGGCAATCTCGGCCACCGCCCGCGCGTCAAGGGCGGCTACTTCCCTGTGCCGCCGATCGACAGCGCGCAGGACATGCGCTCCGAAATGCTGACCGTGCTCGCCGAAATGGGCGTGCGCGTCGAAAAGCACCATCACGAGGTTGCCGCTGCCCAGCACGAGCTCGGCATCAAGTTCGACACGCTGGTCCGCAACGCCGACAAGATGCTGATCTACAAATATGTCGTGCACCAGGTCGCCAACGCCTATGGCAAGACGGCCACCTTCATGCCGAAGCCGATTTTCGGCGACAACGGCTCGGGCATGCACGTCCACCAGTCGATCTGGAAGAACGGCAAGCCGACCTTCGCCGGCAATGAATATGCCGGCCTGTCGGAGTCGTGCCTGTTCTACATCGGCGGCATCATCAAGCACGCCAAGGCCATCAACGCCTTCACCAACCCGCTGACCAACTCCTACAAGCGCCTTGTGCCTGGCTATGAAGCCCCGGTGCTGCTCGCCTACTCCGCGCGCAACCGTTCGGCCTCGTGCCGCATTCCGTTCGGCTCGTCCCCGAAAGCCAAGCGCGTCGAGGTCCGCTTCCCCGATCCGGGCGCGAACCCCTACCTCGCTTTCGCCGCCATGCTCATGGCCGGCCTCGACGGCATCAAGAACAAGATCCACCCGGGACAGCCGATGGACAAGGATCTCTACGACCTGCCGCCGAAGGAACTGAAGAAGATCCCGACCGTCTGCGGTTCGCTGCGCGAAGCGCTGCAAAGCTTGGACAAGGACCGCGGCTTCCTGAAAGCCGGCGGCGTCTTCGACGACGACCAGATCGACAGCTACATCGAGCTCAAGATGGCCGAAGTGATGCGCTTCGAAATGACCCCGCATCCGGTCGAATACGACATGTACTATTCGGTCTGAACGATAAGCCTCAGCGACAAGGAAAAACCCCGGCGTCAGTTCAGACGCCGGGGTTTTTGTCTGACCAATAGCAGACCGTAGACGTGGTAGCAGCAGGCTACGGCGCAGGCTTACGAAGCCTGCGCCGCTATAGATGCTTAGGCGGCCGCCGAAACCTGGGCGCTGGTCGAAACCTCCGCGATGGTCTTCAGGATCTGCGAAGCGATCTGGTAGGGGTCACCTTGCGAATTCGGGCGGCGGTCTTCCAGGTAGCCCTTGTAGTCATTGTTGACGAAGGAATGCGGCACGCGGATCGAGGCGCCTCGGTCGGCGATGCCGTAGCTGAAGCGGTTCCACGGAGCGGTCTCATGCTTGCCGGTCAGGCGCTTGTCGTTGTCCGGGCCGTAGACGGCGATGTGGTCCATCAGGTTCTTGTCGAATTGAGCCATCAGCGCTTCAAAATAGGCCTTGCCGCCGACTTCGCGCATATAGGCGGTCGAGAAGTTGGCGTGCATGCCCGAGCCGTTCCAGTCGGTGTCGCCGAGCGGCTTGCAGTGATACTCGATGTCGATCTCGTACTTTTCGGTCAGGCGCTGCAAGAGATAGCGGGCCATCCACATCTGGTCGGCGGCCTTCTTGGAGCCTTTGCCGAAAATCTGGAATTCCCACTGGCCCTTGGCCACTTCGGCGTTGATGCCTTCATGGTTGATGCCTGCTGCGAGGCAAAGGTCGAGATGCTCCTCGACGATCTGGCGCGCGATCGGGCCGACATTCGAATAGCCGACGCCGGTGTAGTACGGGCCCTGCGGCGCCGGATAGCCGCTCTCGGGGAAGCCGAGCGGACGGCCGTCCTTGTAGAAGAAATACTCCTGCTCGAAGCCGAACCAGGCGCCTTCGTCGTCGAGGATGGTGGCGCGCTTGTTGGACACATGCGGCGTCACGCCATCTGGCATCATCACTTCGCACATCACCAGCACGCCATTGCTGCGGGCCGGATCCGGGAACACGGCGACCGGCTTCAGCACGCAGTCGGAGCTGTGGCCTTCGGCCTGCTGCGTCGAAGAACCGTCGAAGCCCCACAGCGGCAGCTGCTCGAGCGTCGGGAACTCGGCGAACTCCTTGACCTGGGTCTTGCCGCGAAGATTGGGGACCGGGGTGTAACCATCGAGCCAGATATACTCGAGCTTGTATTTCGTCATTCTAGAGCCTCTCGTTGCTTGATCACCGAACCTGGATGACGCCGGCGCGCCGAGCCATCCAGCAGCCCAGCTGCCGGTCGATAAAATGCAAATCGTGTGCCACTTCAGTTGGTCAGGGTGCGGCAAAAATGCCCTTTCATCCCGCCGGTGATGGCAAGCCGCCTAAGCAATGCGCCCGGATCAATCAAAGGCAGAATTTGCTTAAATAACAGGCAAATGCAGATCTTTCTTTAGGCATCTTGCCTAAAAGGATTGCAGGACCTACCTTGATGGAAAGATGAATCGAAGAGCCTCTCCAGAAGAAAGGAGACCGACCATGGAAATCACCTCAGCCCGTCCGTCGGCCAAAATCCTGATATTCCCGGTGGCAGCGCGTGCGGGTGCCTCAAATTTAGGCGTAAAGGCCAAGTTTGCGGCAGAGCTTGCTTCGCTGCGCGATCACCCGCTTGCCCATGGCGAGGCCTGGTATCATGAGGCCGCCATTGCGGAGGCCGAACAGCCTCGCAAGAGCTAGGCGTCTTCCGCGCTGATAGATCGAACAGGCCCACAAATCAAAACCCGGCGCGATCGCTCGCGCCGGGTTTTTTGTTTGATACAGAGCCGTCGGCTACTGCTTGGTATGCAGGTCGGTGCCGAGCGTATCCCTGACGAAGATCATGCCGATGATCAGCGTCACCGCCGCGATCACCACCGGATACCAAAGGCCGTAATAGATATCGCCCTTGTAGGCGCTGAACGCGAACACGATCGCGGGCAGCAGGCCGCCGAACCAGCCATTGCCGATGTGATAGGGCAGTGACATGCCGCTGTAGCGGATGCGTGTCGGGAACATCTCGACCAGGATCGCCGCGATCGGCCCGTAGACCATGGTCACGTAGAGGACCAGGATGAACAGGATGCCGATGACCTTTGCCCAGTTGACCTGTGCGGGGTCGGCAAACATCGCGAAGGCGCCCGCTGCCGGAACGCTGTAGACGGTCACCTCGGTGGCGCCCGCGGCTTCGTCCTTGGTCAGCACCTTGTCCTTGATCGCCTGTTCGGTCGGGACTGCGGTCTTTTCGCCGGCGCGGATGGCTGCCGCGTCGAGCTTCAGTTCAGGATTGGCCGCGACAAAGGCGTCGAGCTTCTGGTCGGCAACCTTGGCGGCAGCACGCTTCAGCGGATAACCGCCACCCTGAAGCGCGAGGTTGATACCCTTCTTGAAGGCAGCGTCGCTGGCAGCCTTCTTGTCGCCTGCGGCCTTGGCATCATAAGACGCCACGGTTTCGCTGCCGATCATGACACTCGCCGGGGTCCCCGCCGCCGCCGTCGAGACGATGTCGTAAGGCACCGAGTTCTTGGCAAGGAAATCGGTCGCGATATCGCACGAACTGACCGGTACGCGCGTGCCGGTCGGATTGAACTGGAAGTTGCAGTCTCCCGGAGCCGCCGTCACCGTGGCGCGCGTGTTCTGCTGTGCGGTGGCGAGCGCCGGATTGGCGGCCCAGGTCAACGCCTTGAACAGCGGGAAGGTGGTGACGACCGCCAGCGCAAGGCCGGCCATGATGATCGGCTTGCGGCCGATCTTGTCGGACAGCCAGCCGAAGAAGACGAAGAAGCCCGTGCCGAGTGCCAGCGCAATGGCGATCATGATGTTCACCGACTGCGCGTCGACCTTGAGCACATTGGCCAGGAAGAACAGTGCGTAGAACTGACCATTGTACCAGACCACGGCCTGACCGGCGGTGAGGCCGAACAGCGCCAGGATGGCGATCTTGGCGTTTTTCCATTGGCCGAAGGCTTCCGACAGCGGCGCCTTGGAACTCTTGCCCTCCTCCTTCATGCGCAGGAAGGTCGGCGATTCCGAAAGCGACAGCCGGATCCAGACCGAAATGCCGAGCAGGATAGCCGAGACCAGGAACGGAATGCGCCATCCCCAGGCGTTGAAGGCGTCCTTGCTTACCGAATTCTGCACTAGCAGGATGACAATCAGCGACAGGAAAAGGCCGAGCGTCGCCGTCGTCTGGATCCATGACGTGTAGAAGCCGCGACGGTCATCCGGCGCATGTTCCGCGACATAGGTCGCGGCGCCGCCGTACTCACCGCCAAGCGCCAGGCCCTGCAGCATGCGCAGCGCGATCAACAGGATCGGCGCCAGAATGCCCAGTGTCTCTGAACCCGGAAGCAGGCCGACAAGGAAAGTCGACAGACCCATGATCATGATGGTGACAAGGAATGTGTATTTGCGGCCGACGAGATCGCCGATGCGGCCGAACACCAGCGCGCCGAACGGGCGCACGATGAAGCCGGCGGCGAAGACCAGCAGCGTGAAGATGTAGCGGGTGCTTTCGGGAAACGAGTTGAAGAAGGTCAAGCCGATCGCGCCGGCCAACGCTCCGTAGAGATAGAAATCATACCATTCGAAAACCGCGCCCAGCGAGGAGGCGAAGATGACCTTCTTCTCCTCTCGTGTCATGCCGCGGCTGGCTCCGCCGGCGGTCGATGCCAATGCCATTGAACTGTCCTCCCGTGAATCGTCTGCCTTCGACGCTGGGCGTCATCGTCGGCGTTCCCTCTGAACGCGACTCAAACCAGCCATCAGCGTAAAAAATGACAGAAAGCGACCGCCGGAGGCAGACAGACCTTGGGTTTATGACTTTGGTATTAGGTGCAGTGCGGCAAAGGCCGAGGATCAGGTCTTCAGCGCATCGAGCAGGCCGACGGCCGCCATCATGTCGCGTTTGCGGGCCGAGCGGCGTGCGACAGCCTCGGCATCCTGGCCCCAATGCTCGATCTGCCAGTCCTCGTCGACATGGCCGGCGGCCCAAGCCGCGTCGCCATCGAGCGCGCCGTAATCGACCGCCAGCGCCAGCAGCGCCGACCCGGTCAGCGAAGTCATGACATGGATTGCGGCCAGCCGCAGCGGCTCGGCACGCTGGGCAAGATGAGCGCCGAGCACTGCGATGCTCTCGCGCGGCTGTTCGACATGGATAATGCCCTCGGCGAGGTTGAATCGAGCCCCTAATGTCACCCTCGCCCAGTCGATCACCGGATCCCAATGCTGGTTCTGCCGCTCGACCAGCCCCTGTGGCGCGTCGGCGCGGTAGCAGGTCAGATCGGACGAGGCGAAGCGCAAGACGTCCTCCAGCACCGCCTGCGGGCCGCTGGCGACGCCGTCGATGGCGGTGTTGACCAGACGCAGCACCGGCATCGTGACCGGGTCGATGGTCTCGCCCTGTGCAGCGAACTCATTGGCGACCAGGGCGGCGGCGTTTTCGGTCGGCAGCGCCAGCAGCGCCTTGCCCGGCGTGCGCACCGGCTTGCCATCGAGGTGGACGGCAAAACCGTCCTCCACAGCTACGACCGACACGTCCTTGTAGAAGCGCTTCGGCAGGTGCGTCTTCATCTGGATCTGGGCGCGGCGGACCGGATCCGGATCGGACAGATGCTTTCCCGCTTCGAGGTCGTTGAGGATGTCACGCATGGTCGAACTTTCTATCCAGGTACCTGCTTGCGCGCCGGCCGGTTGACGATGATCAGGCCGACAGCGATCAGCCCAAGCGCCACAAAGATCCTGGTCGTAGGCGCCTCGCCCAGAATGATAGCGCCGCAGAGGACGCCGAACACCGGCGACAGGAAAGCGAAGCTCGACAGGGCCGATGCCGGATAGCGCCTGAGCAGCCAGAACCACAGCACATAGGTGAAGGCAACTATATAGAGCGACTGGAACAGCAGCGCCAATGCCGGCAAGGCACTGACCGCGCGGATCGGCGGGCCGGCGAAAGGCATCACCAGGACACCGACAATGGCCGCACCGGCCAACTGATAAAGCAGCAATTTCTCGGCACTGGTCTCGACCAGTTTCGAACGCTTGATGACGATGCTGGTCGCCGCCCACAGGATACCGGAGCCGAGGCTGAGCAGATCGCCCATCAAGGTCATCTCGGTGCCGCCGGCAATCCCGTCGGAAAACACCGCCACCAGGCCGCAGAAGGCGAGAACGAGCCCGCCAAGCTTGCGCGCGTTGATACGCTCACCGAGCAGGAAATGGCCGCCGATCAGGACCCAGAACGGCATGGTGTTGACCAGCAGCGTGTTGCGGGCAACGGTCGTGTATTCCAGCCCGATATAGAGGCACAGGAACTCGACGCCGAACAGCACGCCGACGATGATGCCGGCGACAAGCGACCCGTCGGCCTTAAACAGACTGATGCCGCGCAGCCAGCACCAGCCGAGCACACAGAGCCCGCCGATGATCGAACGTGCGATCGAGACGAAAACCGGATCGAAGCCGTCATAGTAGATCTTGGCGGCGACATAGTTCAGCCCCCAGGAAAAGGTCAGCCCGACCATGATGGAAGCAGCCGCCAGATCGACCGCATCGCGGCGATCCAATGCCGAGGCAACGGCCAATGTCAGTCCTCCGCGCTGGCGTCGTCGAAGCCGATCAGGTTCCAGCTCTGGCGCATATGCGGCGGCATCGGCGCGGTGACGTCGATGACGCCCTTGTCCGGGTGCGGAATGACGATGCGGCGCGCATGCAGATGCAGGCGGTTCTGAATGCCGCCCGGAAAGTCCCAGTTGGTGTCGGCCTCGAAATATTTGGGGTCGCCAAGGATCGGGCAGCCGATATAGGCGGCATGAACGCGCAGCTGGTGGGTGCGGCCAGTGTACGGCTCCATTTCCAGCCAGGTCATCGTCTGAGCCGCCTGCTCGATGATGCGGTAGTAGGACACGGCGTGGTCGGCGCCCTTTTCGCCATGGGCTGCCACGCGCACGCGGTCGCCGTCCTCGGTCGGCTCCTTGATCAGCCAGGTCGAGATCTTGTCCTCACGCTTGGGCGGGACGCCCTTGACCAGCGCCCAATAGGTCTTCTTGGTCTCGCGCGCCCGGAATGACTCGGAAAGCTTCATCGCCGCAAGCCTGGTGCGGGCAACCACCAGCACGCCCGACGTGTCGCGGTCGAGCCGGTGCACCAGGCGCGGCTTCTCGCCCTTCTGGCTGCGCCAGGCCTCCAGCATGTCGTCGACATTGCGGGTGACGCCCGAGCCGCCTTGCACCGCCAGGCCCGCCGGCTTGTTGAAGACGAAGACTTTTGGATCTTCGTGGATCAGCATCTTGGCCAGCACATCGGCGTCGCCCTGGTTGCGGATCGAGTAACCCGTAAGCGCACTCTCGCCCTTCTTGTCGACCTCGAGCGGCGGCACACGCACCACCTGGCCGGGCTCGACACGGCTGTCGGCCTTGACCCGGCTGCCATCGACGCGGATCTGGCCCGAGCGCAGCAACTTCTGCAGATGGCCAAAGCCGAGGCCGGGGAAATGGGTCTTGAACCAGCGATCGAGCCGCATGCCCGCCTCGCCGGCCTCCACCGTGATCTGTTCTACGCCTGCCATGATTTTCGCTTTATCCGTTTCTAACGCGTGACCCCGAAAATCTACTCCGGCCTTCGGAAAGGATCATGCGCAAGATCAAAGTTTCTGCAGCGCGTCCAAAGGATGCGGCGTGCTCCAGGTCGGGGCAATAACACTATGAAACGGTTCTTGCGAGCCAAAGTCCCAGAAACAGGGCAATAATGGCGCCAACGACGCTGGCCAGCGCATATCCCAACGCCGGCAGCGTCGCTCCGCGCTCCCATAGGGTCGCGAAATCGAGCGAAAAGGCGGAGAAGGTGGTGAAGCCGCCAAGGACGCCCGTGGCGACGAACAGCCGGAGCTCATTGGAACCGCCGCGCCGCATCAGCGCGGCGACGAACAGCCCCATGGCAAAGGAGCCGACGATGTTGATCGCCATCGTCCCCCAGGGGTAGTTGGGGCCGACGAGGCGCAAGGCGCCGATGTTGGTCAGGTGGCGGATGCCGGCGCCGATGCCGCCGCCGACCACAACAAGAAGCAGATTGAACATGCCCGTTTACTGCCCGGCCAAGGCAGTGCGGTCAATCCCTTCAGGCCAACGCCTCAGGTCGTCTCGACCTTCTTTGCCTTGCTCGAGCCGATCATCTTCCAGTTCTTGTAGAACATGGAATTGATGCGCTCGACGGTTACCGAAACGATGGCCAGAAGTCCGGCGATGAAGCCGGGGAACGGCGACGGGCGGATGATGTCCATGAACACGCAGTAGCGGCGTCCGTCATACTCGTTGACCGAGCGGTGCAGCAGCGTGTCGTCGAAAATATAGAGCGGGTTGTCGTGCCAGTAATTCCTCGCGCCGTTGCATTCGACGAAAACCTCTGCCTTCACCGGCAAGAGATTGTAGAGGATGCGCAGGCTGAGCCGCAGCGGTCCGAAATGCCAGGAAGTCGATTCCTTGCCTCTGAAGACAGATACGGCAATGGTCTTGATGAATTTGAAATCCTTGTTGAATTCCGCGACATTGTCGATCCGGTGCTTGCCGTACCACTGATAGACATACATGCCGCGACGACCGGTGCCGAAATTGGCGTCGATATCGGCGATGATCTCGTCCTTGCGCGCCTTGAAGACGTCAAGAACCTCGTTGACCTCGCGCTGATAATCGGCGGGAAACTGCTCCAGCTTCCACACGCCCGGGTTCCTGTAGCAAACGAGGTCCACCAGCAGATTGAAGGGCGACAGCAGCCAGGTGAAGATGCCATTGCCGAGGAAATAGCCGCGCAACAGCGACAGATCCTTGTTGGCGTTGCGCAGCACATCGATCAGGCCGCAGACGATCCAGATCGTGGTCAGGATCGGAATGAAATAGAAGCCGAGCGCGAGCAGCGGGACAGCAATCACAGCCTGGCGAAGCGTTTTGCGAAGGGATTTTGTCATTTTCTGTTCGCGCGGCGCGCTGTCCCCGTTCCGAATTATCGCCCGTCCTGGCAGCCTCCCGGCCGAGTCATGCGACGTGATAGGGCTTTTTGTCATGCGGTACAATCACACTGCTGTGACTGGCGGGGACAGAATTTCAGTTCATCGCGGGCAGGCCGAGTTCGTCACGTTTGTCCCGCGCACCTATTTTTCCCGCTCGCTGCGCAGCTTTGCCCAATAGTCCAGCCGTTTCTTGATATCGCGCTCGAAGCCGCGTTCGGGCGGATCGTAAAAGGTCTGCCGGCCCATCTTTTCGGGGAAATAGTCCTGGCCGGAAAAGGCATCGGGCTGGTCGTGATCGTAGCGGTAGCCGGCGCCGTAATCCTCCTCTTTCATCAGCTTGGTCGGCGCGTTGAGGATGTGCTTGGGCGGCAGCAGCGAACCGAACTCCTTCGCCGCCCGCGTGGCTGCCTTGAAGGCGGTATAGACGGCGTTGGATTTGGGCGCGGTGGCGAGATAGACGGTGGCCTCGGCGAAGGCCAGTTCGCCTTCGGGCGAGCCGAGATAGTCGTAGGCGTCCTTGGCGGCGTTGGCGATAACCAGCGCCTGCGGGTCGGCCAGCCCGATATCCTCCATCGCCATGCGCACCAGCCGGCGGCCGAGATAGAGTGGATCCTCGCCGGCGTCGAACATGCGGGCAAGATAATAAAGCGCCGCGTCCGGGTCGGACCCACGCACCGATTTGTGCAGCGCGGAGATCAGATTGTAGTGACCGTCCTGGCCCTTGTCATAGATCGGCGCGCGGCGCTGGACGATGCGCTGCAGCCCTTCGGGATCGAAAACCTCGCCGGGTTTGGCGGCGCGCCAGACTTCCTCGGCCAGCGTCAGCGAGGCCCGGCCGTCACCATCGCTCATGCGGATGAGCATCGCCCGCGCCTCTTCGTCGAGCGGCAGCGCCCTGCCCTCCGTCTCCTCCGCGCGCGTCATCAGCTTGGCGATGCTCTCCTCGCCCAGCGAGTGAAACACCAGTACCCGCGCGCGCGACAAAAGCGCGGCGTTCAGCTCGAAGGACGGATTTTCGGTCGTGGCGCCAACCAGCACGACGGTGCCGTCCTCCATGACCGGGAGAAACGAATCCTGCTGGGCGCGGTTGAAGCGATGGATCTCGTCGACGAACAGCAGCGTCTGGCGGCCATTGGTGCGACGCAGCTTTGCCGCCTCGAACACTTTCTTCAAATCGGCAACGCCGGAAAACACCGCTGAGATCTGCTCGAAGGCAAGGCTGGTCTCGCCGGCCAGCAGCCGCGCCACGGTGGTCTTGCCGGTGCCGGGTGGCCCCCAGAAAATCATCGAGCCGAGCGAACCGGAGTTGATGAGCCGCGTCAGTGCGCCGTCGGGGCCGGTCAGATGCTCCTGGCCGACGACCTCGCCAAGGTTTTTCGGGCGCAGCCGATCGGCCAAAGGCCGGCCGGGCGGCGCTCTTTCCGGTTCATCGACGCTGAACAGATCGGCCATCTAGGTCTTCTGGTTGGAGCACGATCCTCAGAAATGGGAAGATCGCCTCAGTAACGCAACACCTGGCGCAGTATCTGCCCGCCGCGCTCGACGGTAAAGCGCCACCAGCGTGTATCCTGCTGGGCAAGCTGCGCCAGTGTCGCCGCCGTATCGACCGTCGTGCCGTTCACCTCGCGCACGATGTCGCCCGGCTGGAAGCCGAAATCGGCGGCCGGCGAATCGCGGTTGATGTCGACCACGGTGACCCCCTTGAGGTCGGTGCGCAGGCCGAGCCGCTGGGCGAGCCTGGGCGACAGTTCCGCGACCTTGGCGCCGGAGAACGGGCTGCGGCCATGCAGGGTCACTTCCGACGCCTTGGCGCCTTCCGGCGCGCGCTCTAGTGCAATCTCCATCGTCGCCTGCTGGCCCTTGCTCAGGATGGCGAAGGTCGCCTTGGTGCCGATCGACAGGGTCGCCATGCGGTAATCCAGCGCCTCGATGCCTTCGACCGTCGTGCCATTGAGCTGCAGCACGACATCGCCGGGCTTCAGCCCTGCCTTGGCCGCCGGTCCGGCTTCCTCAACCGACGACACCAGCGCGCCGGTCGGCTTCTCCATGCCGAGCGATTCGGCGATCTGCGGTGTGACCGCTTCGAACTCGGCGCCTATATAGGGCCGCTCGAAGAAATCGAGCCCGGCCTTGGCCGCGTCGGCGAAGGCGCGCACCATGTTGGCGGGGATGGCAAAGCCGATGCCGATCGAGCCGCCGCTGCGGCTGTAGATGGCGGTGTTGATGCCGACCAGCTGGCCGCCCATGTTGATCAGCGCGCCGCCGGAATTGCCGGGATTGATGGCGGCGTCGGTCTGGATGAAGTAGCCCGAATCCGAAACGCCGATATGGCTGCGGGCAAGCGCCGACACGATGCCGCTGGTGGTGGTCTGGCCGACGCCGAACGGATTGCCGATGGCCAGCACCAGGTCGCCGACCTCGAGCGCGTCGGAATCGCCGATGGCGATCACCGGAAACGGCTTGTCGGAGGTGATCTTGAGCACGGCGAGGTCGAGCGTCTCGTCCTTGAGCATGACCTTCGAGGTGAATTCGCGCCCGTCGGCGGTCGCGACCTTGACCTCGTCGGCATCCTTGATCACGTGGAAATTGGTGACGACGACGCCGCTCGGGTCGACCAGCACGCCCGAGCCGAGCGAGGATTGAGCGCGCGGCTGCGCGCGGCCGAAAAATTCCTCGAAGAACGGATCGCCGTCAAAGGGCGACGTGACCTTGGCCGTCTGCGACGCATAGACATTGACCACCGCCGGCGCCGTCTGCTTGACCAGGGGCGCAAACGACAGCTGCACCTCTTCGCGGCCGAACGGCACGCGCTTGTCGGGACCGGAGGTGCCGTTCTCGCCTTCGACGCCATGCAGGAGGTCGGTCAGCACATCGGAGAGCCCTGGATCGGCTGGCTTGGCGGCGTCCTCAGCCAGAGCCTGCCTGACTGTCGGCGCGGCTGCGAACGCCATCATGGCGAAGAGCAGAACAAGAGACAGTCGGTTGGCGCGCATTCGCGAATCCTCCAAGGCAAGTTCGGGGGCATTGTCCCGACGATTGTGCAGAATGAAAGGCTAATGCACTGAAATGCGGCGATTGTCGTGCAAAAGCACTTGGCCGGCAGGCAAAAAAAGCCCGGCGAAGCATGCCCTTGCGACAATGCAAAAAAGGGGCCCGAAGGCCCCTTGAAAGTCATTTGCGAAAACCGAGCCTTATGCGGCAGTGGCTTCCTCGTTGGCGCCTTCGGCTTCGAGGCGGGCGCGGTCGCCGGCGCCCTTGGCGTCGGTGTCGCGGTCGACGAACTCGATGACCGCCATGGCGGCATTGTCGCCGTGGCGGAAGCCCGCCTTCATGATGCGCAGATAGCCGCCGTTGCGGTCGGCGTAGCGCGGCGCAATCGTGTCGAACAAACGCTTGACGACGCCTTCATTGCCGATCTGGGCAATGACCTGGCGGCGCGCATGCAAGTCGCCGCGCTTGCCGAGCGTCACCAGCTTCTCGACGATTGGACGCAAATCCTTCGCCTTCGGCAGGGTGGTGACGATCTGCTCATGTTCGAGCAGCGACACGGCGAGGTTGGCGAACATCGACTTGCGATGGCTAATGCTTCGGGCGAAGCGGCGGCCTTTAAAACCGTGGCGCATGGCTCTTTTCCTTCTTCAGTTGTTCAAGAGGCCACGGCCTCTGATGGTTTTCCGCATGACCGTCGGATCGAGCGGCCCACGCCGCCGATCCTTGGAAATTCATGCTCAATATTGGTCTTCGTAACGCTTGGCGAGGTCTTCGATGTTTTCCGGCGGCCAGTCCGGCACTTCCATGCCGAGGTGCAGGCCCATCGCCGCGAGCACTTCCTTGATCTCGTTCAGCGACTTGCGGCCGAAGTTCGGGGTGCGCAGCATCTCGGCTTCGGTCTTCTGGATGAGATCGCCGATGTAGACGATGTTGTCGTTCTTCAGGCAGTTGGCCGAACGCACCGAAAGCTCGAGTTCGTCGACCTTCTTGAGCAGCGCCGGGTTGAAGGCAAGCTCGGTGACTGCCTCGGTGGCGACTTCCTTCTGCGGCTCGTCGAAATTGACGAACAGGCCAAGCTGGTCCTGCAGGATGCGGGCAGCGAATGCCACCGCGTCCTCGCCCGAGATCGAACCGTCGGTCTCGATGGTCATGGTCAGCTTGTCATAGTCGAGAACCTGGCCCTCGCGGGTGTTCTCGACCTTGTAGGAGACCTTCTTGACCGGCGAATACAGGCTGTCGACCGGGATCAGGCCGATCGGCGCGTCTTCGGCGCGGTTGCGGTCGGCCGGCACGTAACCCTTGCCGGTGTCGACGGTGAATTCCATGCGGATTTCAGCGCCCTCGTCCAGCGTGCAGATGACGTGGTCGGGGTTGAGGATCTCGACGTCGCCAACCGTCTGGATGTCGCCAGCCAGAACCGCACCCGGGCCCTGCTTGCGAACGACCATGCGCTTGGGACCATCGCCTTCCATGCGGATGGCGATTTCCTTGATGTTGAGGACGATGTCGGTCACGTCCTCACGCACGCCGGCAATCGACGAGAATTCATGCAGAACGCCGTCGATCTGCACGGCGGTGACAGCCGCACCGCGCAGCGAAGACAAAAGCACGCGGCGCAGCGCGTTGCCGAGCGTCAGGCCGAAGCCACGCTCGAGCGGCTCGGCGACCAGCGTGGTCAGCGTCTTCTTCTTCGACGAGAACTCGATCTTGTTCGGCTTGATCAGTTCCTGCCAATTTTTCTGGATCATGATGCTTTCCTTCCGTTGACCCGCCACCATCCAATCGTGGCGGGCGACCTGGAGTGCCGTGGAGGAGCGCCTTGAGGCGCTCACGCGGCGTTCGGTAATGTCTTAGACGCGGCGCTTCTTGCGCGGGCGGCAGCCATTGTGCGGGATCGGCGTCACATCACGGATCGAGGTGATGGTGAAGCCGGCAGCCTGCAGGGCGCGAAGCGCCGATTCACGACCGGAGCCGGGTCCGCAGACCTCGACTTCGAGCATGCGCATGCCGTGTTCCTGGGCCTTCTTGGCGACGTCTTCGGCAGCCATCTGGGCGGCGAACGGGGTCGACTTGCGCGAACCCTTGAAGCCCTGGGCACCGGCCGACGACCAGGCAATCGAATTGCCCTGCGCGTCGGTGATGGTGATCATCGTGTTGTTGAAGGTCGAATTGACGTGGGCAACGCCCGACGAGATGTTCTTGCGTTCGCGACGGCGAACACGAGCGGCTTCCTTGGCCATGATAGTCCTTTCAGTTGATCTCTACACCGCCGTAATGCCAGCGGCTCCACCTTTGAAAGCGAGTAGTGAGCAGGGATTAGCGAATAGGGACCCTACTCGCTAATGGCTACTCGCTATTCGCTCACTTACTTTTTCTTGCCGGCGATCGACTTGGCCGGGCCCTTGCGGGTGCGTGCATTGGTGTGCGTGCGCTGACCGCGAACCGGTAGCGAACGGCGGTGACGCAGGCCGCGGTAGCAGCCGAGGTCCATGAGACGCTTGATGTTCATCGACACTTCGCGGCGCAGGTCGCCTTCGACCTGGTAGTCGCGGTCGATGGTCTCGCGGATCTGCAGCACTTCCGCGTCGGTCAACTGGTTGACGCGGCGCTCGGCCGGGATGCCGACCTTGTCGACGATCTCCTGGGCGAACTTCTTGCCGATGCCGTGAATGTACTGAAGCGCAATGACGACGCGCTTGTTGGTCGGAATGTTGACGCCGGCTATACGAGCCATATTCTTCTCTTCTCCATGTGGGACCGGCCGGCCTTCAAAACAAGGCATGCGCGGCGCTGTTCAAATTACCCCGCGTCCGGTGGAGGCCGGCCCTTGCGGGAGTTCCCTGGTTTCAATGCGGCTGCCTTGCCCTTGCGGACAAGCAAGCCTCATGCCTGATAGGAAGACGGGCCGCCATAACCCAGCGAACCGTTCCGGTCAAGCGCAATCTTTACTTTACCGTAACGGTCTCCCGCGTCACCGCCGCGAGCAGCGCTTCAATCTCCGCCGTCACGGTGTCGACAGGAGCCATGCCGTCGACACTCCTAAGCGAGCGTTTGGCGTAATAATAGCCGATCAGCGGCGCCGTCTTCTTGTAATATTCCCGCAGGCGCTCTTCGAACACCACCGGATTGTCGTCCTTGCGCACCGGCTGTCCGGCGGCCTTGGCGTCGTCGGCGCGCTTGACGATGCGGCCGACCAGCGCTTTGTCGTCGACGACGAACTCGATCACGGCATCGAGGCCAATGCCGCGCTCGGCGAGCATCGATTCAACCGCATCGGCTTGCACCAGCGTGCGCGGATATCCGTCGAGGATGAAACCGTTGGTGCAATCGGGCTGATCGATGCGCTCGGCCACGATGGCGTTGACGATTGCGTCGGAAACCAGCTCGCCGGCATCCATCACCGCCTTGGCGCGCTTGCCGACTTCGGTGCCGGCCTGCACGGCCGCCCGCAGCATGTCGCCCGTCGACAGCTGCGGTATGCCGTATTTTTCTACCAGTCTTTGTGCTTGCGTCCCCTTGCCCGCTCCTGGCGGCCCAAGCAATATCAATCTCATCTGGCCTTCTTCCCCCCGCGCAGCTTCGACTTCTTGATCAGGCCCTCATACTGGTGCGCGATCAGGTGACCCTGGATCTGCGCCACCGTATCGAGGGTTACACTGACCACGATCAGAAGCGATGTGCCACCGAGGTAGAATGGTACGCCAGTCGCCGAAATCAGGAACTCGGGCAGCAGGCACACCAGCACCAGATAGATGGCGCCGACGACGGTGATGCGCGTCAGGACATAGTCGATGTAATCGGCGGTGCGCTCACCCGGACGGTAGCCCGGAATGAAGCCGGAATGCTTCTTGAGCTGGTCGGCGGTGTCCTTCGGATTGAACACGATGGCCGTGTAGAAGAAGGCGAAGAACACGATCATTGCCGCATAGAACAGCATGTAGAGCGGCTGGCCGTGGCCGAGCGAAGCGAGCACGGTGCTTGCCCATGCCGGCAGGTTTGTCGTCTGCGAGAAGCCAGCGACCGTTGCCGGCAGCAAAAGCAGCGACGACGCGAAGATCGGCGGAATGACGCCCGACGTGTTGAGCTTCAGCGGCAGATGCGAGGTATCGCCCTGGAACATGCGGTTGCCGACCTGGCGCTTCGGATACTGGATCAGCAGGCGGCGCTGCGCGCGCTCGAAGAACACGATCAGCGCGATGACGATGATGGCCAGCACGATGATCGCGAGTATCAGCCCGGTCGATAGGGCGCCGGTGCGGCCGAGCTCCAGCGTGCCGGAGATGGCGCGCGGCAGGCCGGCGACGATGCCGGAAAAGATGATCAGCGAAATGCCGTTGCCGATGCCGCGGGCGGTGATCTGCTCGCCCAGCCACATCAGGAACATGGTGCCGCCAACCAGCGTGACGACGGTCGAGATGCGGAAGAACATGCCGGGATCGTTGACGATGCCGTTGCCGCCTTCCAGGCCCACCGAAATGCCGTAGGCCTGCACCAGCGCAAGGAGTACCGTGCCGTAGCGCGTGTACTGGTTGATGACCTTGCGGCCCTGCTCGCCTTCCTTTTTCAGCGCTTCCAGCGACGGAATGACGGAGGTCATCAGCTGCATGATGATGGAGGCTGAGATGTAAGGCATGATGCCGAGCGCGAAGATCGCCATGCGCTGCACGGCGCCGCCGGCGAACATGTTGAACATGCCGAGCACGCCCTTGGCCTGCGAAGAGAAGGCCTGCGCGAATGCATCCGGATTGATGCCGGGCAGCGGGATATAGGTGCCGAGGCGATAGACGAGCAGCGCGCCGACGGTGAACCAGATTCGCTTCTTCAGGTCCTCCGCCTTGGCGAAAGCCGCAAAATTCAGATTCGAGGCTAGTTGTTCAGCAGCCGAAGCCATGCCTGATTCTCCGCTAGAGCATGATGCCGAAAAGTGTGAAGCGGTTTTCGGACAACGTCATGCGCTACTTCTTTGATTTGTATGTCACGCTCGATGCCCGCAGCTCAGGCGGCGCGTGGCACCGAAGCTCACGAGATAAGCTCCGGGCTCCAAACATGCAAGCGGCCGCGTTGACGCGGCCGCCTAATTGATCGGATCAAAGCGCAATCGTGAACAAAAACGGATACCGTTCCTGCCGACCGCGCTTCAAATTGCCGTTACTCCGCTGCCGCTTCCGGCAGCTTGACCGAACCGCCGGCCTTTTCGATCTTCTCGATCGCGGCCTTGGAGGCGCCGGCGACGTCGAAGGCAAGCTTTGCCTTGAGCTCGCCGTCCGAGAGGATGCGCACGCCGTCCTTGACGCGGCGGATGACGCCGGCGGCAACGAGTGCCTCGGCCGTCACGGTCGCCTTGGCGTCGAGCTTCTTGGCATCGAGCGCCGTCTGGATACGAGCCAGCGACACGACGACAAAGCTCTTGGCGAAGATGTTATTGAAGCCACGCTTCGGCAGGCGACGATAGAGCGGCATCTGGCCGCCCTCGAAGCCGTTGATGGCAACGCCGGAGCGCGCCTTCTGGCCCTTGACGCCGCGACCGCCGGTCTTGCCGGAGCCGGAGCCGATGCCACGGCCGAGACGCTTCTTGGAGTGCGTCGCGCCGTCCTTGTCACGCAGATCGTTGAGTTTCATCTGGGTTCTCCTGCGCTTTTGCTCAGCCCTCGTCCACGACGCGGACGAGATGCTGGACGGCAGCGATCATGCCGCGCACCGAGGGAGTGTCCTCCAGCGTGCGCTGCTTGTGCATCTTGTTGAGGCCGAGGCCGACCAGCGTTGCGCGCTGTTCCTTCGGGCGGCGGATCGGCGAACCGATCTGCTCAACGGTAATGGTCTTGGTTGCTTTCTTGGCCATGGTCAAAATCCCTGGTCAGATCGACTATTCTTCAGCCGCAACGGCGGTGCCGCGGCGGGCCTGAAGGGTCGAATACTTGATGCCGCGCGCAGCAGCCACATCCTTGGGATGCATCTGGCTCTTCAGCGCGTCGAACGTGGCACGAACCATGTTGTAGGGGTTCGACGAACCCATCGACTTGGCGACCACGTCATGCATGCCGAGCGTCTCGAAGACAGCGCGCATCGGGCCGCCGGCGATGATGCCGGTACCCTGCTTGGCAGCGCGCAGCAGCACGCGTCCGGCGCCCCAGCGTCCTTCGACGTCGTGGTGCAGCGTGCGGCCCGAGCGCAGCGGCACGAAAATCATGTCGCGCTTGGCCGACTCGGTTGCCTTGCGGATCGCTTCCGGCACTTCGCGCGCCTTGCCGTGACCGAAGCCGACGCGGCCCTTCTGGTCGCCGACGACGACGAGTGCTGCAAAACCGAAGCGACGGCCGCCCTTGACGACCTTGGCGACACGGTTGATGTGGACGAGCTTGTCCACCATGCCGTCATCGCGTTCTTCACGATCGCGGCCGCGGCCGCCATCCCTACGTTCCTGTGCCATATCCTGTTCCTTGTTTTTTTCCGGAAGCACGGTTGCTGATAAGATCCGGTGCGCCTCTTTGGGTCACCGGGGGCGAATTATTTTTCCTTGCATGATCTTGTCCGAAAGTCTGCAACTTTTTGCTGCGCTGACCTTCGGTTCGGGAACAGGCAATTAGAAGCTCAGACCGCCTTCACGGGCAGCCTCGGCCAGCGCCTTGACGCGGCCGTGATAGATGTAGGCGCCGCGGTCGAAGACGACTTCCTTGACGCCGGCCTTCGAAGCACGCTCGGCGATCAGCTTGCCAACAGCGGCTGCTGCCTCGGTGTCGGCGCCGGTCTTGAGCGAACCCTTGATGTCCTTCTCGAGCGTCGATGCAGCCGCGATGGTGTGGCCCTTGGCGTCGTCGATGACCTGCACGTAAATGTTCTTCGACGTGCGGTGGACCGAGAGACGCGGACGTTCGCCGGCGACCTTCTTGATCTGGCGGCGGACGCGCTGCGCGCGGCGCTGGATGGATTCCTTGGTAGCCATGATAATCTTCCTTGCCTTCAAAAAACGGGGGCCGCCATGTGCGGTAGGCGAAAGCGCCTCCCGCGACCGCTCCCCGCGGCGTTGCACTTCTTTGGCTTGGCCTTTTCCGAAAAGTCTGCAACTTTTCGGGACCAGGCCTACTACTTCTTCTTGCCTTCCTTGCGGACGATCTTCTCGCCGGCATAGCGGACACCCTTGCCCTTGTAGGGCTCGGGACCGCGATACTCGCGGATCTCGGCTGCAACCTGGCCGACCTGCTGCTTGTCGATGCCGGTCACGGTGATTTCCGTCGGCTTCGGCACAGTGATCGTGATGCCGGCCGGCGTCTCGTAAACGACGTCGTGGCTGAAGCCAAGCGCCAGCTGCAGGTTCTTGCCCTGGAGTGCCGCGCGATAGCCGACGCCGGTGATCTCGAGCTTCTTCTCGAAACCGTCCTTGACGCCCTGCAGGATGTTGACGATCTGCGTGCGCGACATGCCCCACTTGGAGCGGGCGGCCTTGGTCTGGTCGCGCGGCTGGACAGCGATTTCGCTGCCTTCCATCTTGACCAGCACTTCGTCGTTCACCACGAACTTCAGCTCGCCCTTGGGGCCCTTCGCCGTCACGGTCTGGCCGTTGACGGTCGCGGTCACGCCCTGCGGCAGCGAAACGGGTTTCTTTCCAATACGAGACATTTGGTTGTCCTCGTCACTTCTCTTGTTTCAGGTCTGCCGATTTAGAAAATCTGGCAGAGGATTTCGCCGCCGACATTCTGTTCGCGTGCTTCGTGATCGGCCATCACGCCCTTCGGCGTCGAAAGAATGGCGATGCCGAGGCCGTTGGCGACGTGCGGGATCGACTTGGCCGAGACGTAAACGCGGCGGCCAGGCTTCGAGACGCGGGCGATTTCGCGCACGACCGGAGCACCGTCGAAATACTTCAGCTCGATTTCGATTTCGGACTTGCCGTTGTCGAAGTCGGTCTGGCTGTAGTCGCGGATATAGCCTTCAGCCTTCAGCACGTCGAGGACGCGGGTACGCAGGCGCGACGCCGGCGTCGAAACGCTCGACTTCTTACGGCCATACGCGTTGCGGATGCGGGTCAGCATATCGCCGAGAGGATCGCTCAATGACATGTTATGTCCTCCTTACCAGCTCGACTTGACCAGGCCCGGGATCTGGCCGTTATTGCCGAGATCACGAAGCGCGATGCGCGATACTTTGAGCTTGCGATAATAGGCGCGCGGACGGCCGGTAACTTCGCAGCGGTTGCGGATGCGGATCTTGGCCGAGTTGCGCGGCAGGGCAGCAAGCTTCAGCTGAGCGCGGAAACGCTCTTCCATCGGCTTGGACTGGTCCATGATGATCGCCTTGAGCGCTGCGCGCTTGGGACCGTACTGGTCGGCAAGCTTGCGGCGCCTGTTGTTCTTCTCGACTGAGCTGGTCTTTGCCATTTCAGATTTTTCCTTTTCTCGCTGCCGTTACTGGCGGAAGGGGAAGTTGAAGGCCTTGAGCAATGCCCTGGCTTCGTCGTCCGTCTTCGCAGTCGTACAAACGATGACGTCCATGCCCCAGATCTGATCAACCTTGTCGTAGTTGATCTCCGGGAACACGATGTGTTCCTTGATGCCCATGGCGTAGTTGCCACGGCCATCGAAGCTCTTCGGATTCAGTCCGCGAAAGTCGCGGACGCGCGGCAGTGCGATGTTCACGAGACGGTCGAGGAACTCGTACATGCGTTCCTTGCGCAGCGTGACCTTGGCGCCGATCGGCATCTTCTCGCGGACCTTGAAGCCGGCGATCGAATTACGGGCGCGGGTGACGACGGCCTTCTGGCCGGCGATCATCGCCAGGTCTTCGGCCGCGATCGAAGGCTTCTTCGAATCCGCGGTCGCTTCGCCGACGCCCATGTTCAGCACGATCTTGTCGATGCGCGGAACCTGCATCTCGTTCTCGTAGCCGAACTGCTCCTGCAGCGCCTTGCGGATGGTCTCGTTGTAGACCTGCTTGAGGCGCGGCGTGTTCTGGGCCTTGGACTGTTTGCTTTCAGCCTTGGGCTTCGTGGTTTGAGCCTTAGCCATTGATGACTTCTCCCGAGCGCTTGGCGACGCGCACCTTCTTGCCGTCCTTCTGGAAGATGAAGCCGACGCGGGTCGGCTTGCCATCCTTGGGGTCGGCGAGCGCGATGTTCGACAGCTGGATCGGCGCTTCCTTGGTGATGATCCCGCCCTCTTGGGACTGGGACTGCTTCTGGTGACGACGGATCATGTTGACGCCGCGCACCAGCGCGGTGTCTTCCTTCGGCTGAACCGAGAGGACTTCGCCCGAACGGCCCTTGTCCTTGCCGGCCAGCACGACGACCTTGTCGCCTTTTCTAATCTTTTGCATTGGTCCGGCTCCTTACAGCACTTCAGGCGCGAGCGAGATGATCTTCATGTGGTTCTTGGCGCGGAGTTCGCGCGGAACCGGTCCGAAGATACGCGTGCCGATCGGCTCTTTCTTGTTGTCGACGAGAACGGCCGCGTTCTTGTCGAAACGGATCACGCTGCCGTCCGGGCGGCGGATGTCCTTGGCCGTGCGAACCACGACCGCCTTCATCACATCGCCCTTCTTAACGCGGCCGCGCGGAATGGCTTCCTTGATCGACACCACGATGATGTCGCCTACGGAAGCGTATTTCCGCTTCGAGCCGCCCAGCACCTTGATGCACATGACACGACGGGCGCCGGAATTATCCGCGACGTCGAGGTTTGTTTGCATCTGAATCATGACTGGCCGCCTTCTTCTCTTCTAACGGGACGGGCTCAAAGCCCCTCCCCGGTCTGTCCAAAATTCGGTTTGTTACGCCTGGTCCGAAGACACGACGATCCAGCGCTTGTCCTTGGAAATCGGCTTCGATTCCTGGATGAACACCTGATCGCCGACCTTGTGGGCGTTGTTCTCGTCGTGCGCCTTGTACTTCTTGGTCATGCGCACGGTCTTCTTCATCACGGGATGCGTGAAGCGCCGTTCGACCTTGACGACTACCGTCTTCTCGTTCTTGTCGCTGACGACAGTGCCCTGCAGAATGCGCTTTGGCATGATTTTCGTCCTTAAGCCTTCTTGGCCGCGGACTTTTCCGCAGCGATGGTCTTGATACGCGCAATGTCCTTGCGAACCTGCCGCACGCGCGCGGTCTTCTCGAGCTGGCCGGTGGCCTTCTGGAAGCGCAGGTTGAACTGCTCCTTCTTCAGGCTGGCCAGATCGTCGGTCAGCTGGTCCTGGGTCTTCGTCCGGATGTCTTCGGCTTTCATGATCAGCCCGTCCTTATTCTGCGATGCGCTGTACGAAGCGCGTCCTGACCGAGAGCTTGGCCGCGCCGAGACGCAGCGCCTCACGGGCGGTTTCTTCGTTGACGCCGTCGATCTCGAACATGATGCGGCCCGGCTTGACGCGCGCCGCCCAGTAATCGACAGCGCCCTTGCCCTTGCCCATGCGCACTTCGGTCGGCTTCGACGTCACCGGCACATCAGGGAAAATACGGATCCACACGCGGCCGGCACGCTTCATCTCACGAGTGATCGCGCGGCGGGCCGCCTCGATCTCACGCGCGGTGACGCGGTTCGGCTCCAGCGCCTTCAGCCCGAAACCACCGAAATCCAGGTTGGTGCCGCCCTTTGCGGTACCATGGATACGGCCCTTGAACTGCTTGCGGAACTTTGTGCGCTTTGGCTGCAGCATCGTTCTAACTCCAAATTCCTAAATAATCAGGCGTTTTCGCGACGACGACCGCGTTCGCGATCACCACCACCGCCATGCGCAGCATCACCCTCGGTCGCGCGACGCTCCGAAGCCATCGGATCGTGCTCGAGGATTTCGCCCTTGAACACCCAGACCTTGACGCCGCAGATGCCGTAAGCCGTATGCGCTTCGGCCGTGCCATAGTCGACATCGGCGCGCAGCGTATGCAGCGGCACGCGGCCTTCGCGGTACCATTCCATGCGTGCAATCTCGGCGCCGCCGAGACGGCCGGCGCAGTTGATGCGGATGCCTTCGGCGCCCAGGCGCATGGCCGACTGAACGGCGCGCTTCATGGCGCGGCGGAACGCGATACGACGCTCGAGCTGCTGGGCGATCGACTGGGCGACCAGGGTCGCGTCGATTTCCGGCTTGCGCACTTCAACGATGTTCAAGTGCGTCTCGGACTTCGTCATCTCCATCAGCTTCTTGCGAAGCTTCTCGATGTCGGCGCCCTTCTTGCCGATGATCAGACCCGGACGCGCCGCATGGATGGTGACGCGGCACTTCTTGTGCGGACGCTCGATCACGACCTTGGAGATCGCAGCCTGCTTGAGTTCCTTCTCAAGATACTTGCGGATCTTGATGTCCTCATGCAGCAGCTTGCCGTACTCGCCGGTGTTCGCGAACCAGCGCGAATCCCAGGTGCGGTTGATGCCGAGGCGCAGACCGATCGGATTGACTTTCTGACCCATTATGCGGCCTCCCCTTTTTCTTCGACTTCACGAACGACGATCGTGAGGTGCGAGAACGGCTTCTCGATACGGCTGGCGCGACCGCGGCCACGAGCATGGAACCGCTTCATGACGATCGACTTGCCGACATAGGCTTCCGCCACGATCAGCGCATCGACGTCGAGGTCGTGGTTGTTTTCCGCGTTGGCGATCGCCGATTCCAGCGTCTTCTTGACCGTGCCGGAAATCCGCTTGGCCGAGAATTCGAGGTCGGAAAGCGCTGTCGCGACCTTCTTGCCGCGGATCAGCGCGGCAACCAGGTTCAGCTTCTGCGGGCTGATACGGATCGTGCGCAGAACGGCGCGCGCTTCGTTGTCAGCAAGCCTGCGCGGAGCTTTGGCCTTGCCCATGATTATTTCCTCTTCGCCTTCTTATCCGCGCCGTGACCGTAATAGGTCCGGGTCGGAGCGAATTCACCGAACTTGTGACCGACCATGTCCTCGTTCACCGAGACGGGAACATGCTTCTGGCCGTTATAGACACCGAAGGTGAAGCCGACGAACTGCGGCAGGATGGTGGAGCGACGGCTCCACATCTTGATCACCTCATTGCGACCACCTTCACGAACCTTGTCCACCTTCTTGAGAAGGTAGCCGTCGATGAAGGGGCCTTTCCAAATAGAACGAGTCACTTGGCGTTACCTCTTCTTAGCTCTTGCGCTGATGGCGCGAGCGCAGGATGAACTTGTCGGTCGCCTTGTTGGACCGCGTCTTCTTGCCCTTGGTCGGCTTGCCCCACGGGCTGACCGGATGACGGCCACCGGAGGTGCGGCCTTCACCACCGCCATGCGGATGGTCGACCGGGTTCATGGTCACGCCGCGATTGTGCGGGCGCTTGCCGCGCCAGACCGTGCGGCCGGCCTTGCCGTCGTTGATGTTGCCGTGGTCGGGGTTCGACACGGCGCCGACGGTGGCCATGCAGGAGCCGTGAACGACACGCTGCTCGCCCGAGTTGAGGCGCAGGATCGCCATGCCCTGATCGCGACCGACCAGCTGGCCGTAGCCACCTGCCGAGCGGGCAACCTGGGCGCCCTTGCCCGGCTTCAGCTCGATGTTGTGGACGATCGTGCCGACCGGCATCGAGGCCAGCGGCATCGCATTGCCCGGCTTCACGTCGACCGATTCACCGGCCACGATCTTGTCGCCGGCGGCAAGGCGCTGCGGAGCGATGATGTAGGACAGCTCGCCATCGTCATACTTGATCAGCGCGATGAAGGCGGTGCGGTTCGGATCGTATTCAATGCGCTCGACCGTGCCGACGACGTCGAACTTGCGGCGCTTGAAGTCGATGATGCGGTACGAACGCTTGTGACCGCCGCCGATGAAGCGGGCCGTGATGCGGCCGTGATTGTTGCGGCCGCCCGACTTCGTCAGGCCTTCGGTCAGGCCCTTGACGGGCTTGCCCTTGTAGAGGCCCGAGCGGTCGACGATGACCAACTGGCGGGTGCTCGGCGTTACCGGGTTGAATTTTTTAAGTGCCATTGTCCTGTCCTCGCGGCCTAGCTCAGAGACCCGTCGCGACGTCGATCGACTGGCCGTCGGCCAGCGTCACGATCGCCTTCTTGACGTCGCTCTGGCGGCCGATCGTGCCGCGGAAGCGCTTGATCTTGCCCTTGCGGACAAGCGTGTTCACGGCCGTAACCTTGACGCCAAACAGCGCTTCGACAGCGGCCTTGATTTCCGGCTTCGACGCCTTCTTGGCGACGTTGAAAACAACCTGGTTGTTCTCGGAAGCCATGGTCGACTTTTCGGTGATCGCCGGCGAGACGATCACGTCGTAATGACGGAGGTCGGTCATTTAAAGCGCTCCTCGAGAGCCTCGACGGCGGCCTTCGAAAGGACCAGCGTGCCGCGGCGCAGAATGTCGTAGACGTTGATGCCCTGGATGGGCAGCACGTCGATGTTCGGGATGTTGGTCGCCGCCAGCTTGAAGTTCTGGTCAAGCTCGGCACCGCCAATCACCAAGGCATTGGTCAGGCCCAGCGTCGCGAAATTCGCGATCAGCGCCTTCGTCTTGGCCTCGGTCAGCTTCAGCTCGTCGATGATGATGATCGACGCGCTCTTGGCCTTGGCCGAGAGAGCATGCCGCAAGCCCAGAGCGCGCACCTTCTTCGGCAGATCGTGCTCGTGGCTGCGAACGACCGGGCCGTGGGCCTTGCCGCCGCCGCGGAACTGCGGAGCGCGTGCCGAATGGTGACGGGCGCGGCCCGTACCCTTCTGCTTGTACATCTTGGCGCCGGTGCGCGCGATTTCGGCGCGGCCCTTGGCCTTGTGCGTGCCCTGCTGCCGTTTGGCCAGCTGCCAGCGCACGACGCGCTGCAGGATGTCCTCGCGCGGATCAAGGCCGAAAATCTCCTCGGAGAGTTTCACCTTGCCGGCGTCCTTGCCGCCAAGCGTTGTGATCTTGAGATCCATTATTCTGCTCCCTCTGCGGCCGGAGCCTCGTTCTTGGCGCCACTCTCGGCGGCAACGGCGCGGATCGCGGCAGGCTTCGGCGCATTGGCCGGCAGTGCCACCTTGGCCGCATCGCGGACCAGGATCCAGGCGCCCTTCGATCCGGGAACCGCACCGCGGATCAGGATCAGGCCGCGATCGGCGTCGGTCGAAACGATCTCGACATTCTGTGTGGTGACGCGGGTGTCGCCCATGTGGCCAGCCATATGCTTGCCCTTGAACACTTTGCCCGGATCCTGACGCTGGCCGGTCGAACCGTGCGTACGGTGCGAAACCGAGTTACCGTGCGTCGCGCGGCCACCACCCATGTGGTGGCGCTTGATGACGCCCTGGAAACCCTTGCCGATCGTCGTGCCCGTCACATCGACCTTCTGGCCGGCGACGAAGTGCTCGACGGTGATCTCGGCGCCGACATCGATCATGTTGTCGGCGGAGACGCGGAACTCGGCGACCTTCGCCTTCGGCTCGACGGAAGCGGTCGCGAAATGGCCGCGCATCGCCTTCGACGTGTTCTTCACCTTGGCAAGGCCAACGCCGAGCTGGACGGCGGTATAGCCGTTCTTCTCCTGCGTGCGCTGAGCCACGACCTGGCAGTTCTCCATCTGGAGAACGGTGACGGGAACATGTTCCCCGGCATCATTATAGATGCGGGTCATTCCCACCTTCTTTGCAATCACACCTGAACGCATCGGTTCAATTCCTTTAGAGTTCCGGGCCAGGGGCACCGCCCCTTACCGCGCTCTCATTCCCTTAGAGCTTGATCTCGACGTCGACACCGGCGGCCAGATCGAGCTTCATCAAAGCATCGACCGTCTGCGGGGTCGGATCGACGATGTCGAGCAGACGCTTGTGCGTGCGCATCTCGAACTGCTCGCGGCTCTTCTTGTCGACGTGAGGCGACCGGTTGACCGTGAACTTTTCGATCCGCGTCGGCAGCGGAATGGGGCCGCGGACGTTTGCTCCGGTGCGCTTGGCCGTCGACACGATTTCTTTCGTCGAGGCGTCGAGCACGCGGTGATCAAACGCCTTCAGGCGGATGCGGATATTCTGTCCGTTCATGCGTCACTTCCTTGTTCTGGCGCGGCGCGGGCAAATCCTGCGCCCGCGACAGATCGGTTTAAGTCTAAATTACTCTTTGATGGTGACGACGATGCCGGCACCGACGGTGCGGCCGCCTTCACGGATGGCGAAGCGCAGCTTCTCTTCCATGGCGATCGGCACGATCAGCTCGACATCGACCGTGATGTTGTCGCCGGGCATAACCATTTCCGTGCCTTCCGGCAGCGACACGATGCCGGTCACGTCGGTCGTGCGGAAGTAGAACTGCGGACGGTAGTTGGTGAAGAACGGCGTGTGACGGCCACCTTCGTCCTTGGTCAGGATGTAGGCTTCGGCCACGAACTTCTTGTGCGGCTTCACCGTACCGGGCTTGGCCAGAACCTGGCCGCGCTCGACGCCTTCACGATCAACGCCGCGCAGCAGCGCGCCGATGTTGTCGCCAGCCTGGCCCTGATCGAGCAGCTTGCGGAACATCTCGACGCCCGTGCAGGTCGTCTTGGTCGTCGGACGGATGCCGATGATTTCCAGTTCCTCGCCGACCTTGACGATGCCGCGCTCGACGCGGCCGGTCACGACCGTGCCACGGCCCGAGATCGAGAACACGTCTTCGATCGGCATGAGGAACGGCTTGTCCAGCGGACGAACCGGCGTCGGGATGTAAGCATCGACCGCAGCCATCAGCTCGCGGATCGCGTCTTCGCCGATGGTCTTGTTGGAGTCTTCCAGAGCAGCCAGCGCCGAACCCTTGACGATCGGAATGTCGTCGCCGGGGAACTCGTTCTTCGACAGAAGCTCGCGAACCTCGAGCTCGACCAGTTCGAGCAGCTCGGCATCGTCGACCTGGTCGACCTTGTTCAGGAACACCACGATCGACGGCACGCCGACCTGACGGGCAAGCAGGATGTGCTCGCGGGTCTGCGGCATCGGGCCGTCGGCGGCCGACACCACCAGGATCGCGCCGTCCATCTGCGCAGCGCCCGTGATCATGTTCTTCACATAGTCGGCGTGGCCGGGGCAGTCGACATGGGCGTAGTGGCGCGCAGCCGTCTCGTATTCGACGTGCGCCGTCGAAATGGTGATGCCGCGGGCCTTCTCTTCGGGCGCCGCATCGATCTGGTCGTAGCGCTTGTATTCGCCAAAATACTTCGTGATCGCCGCCGTCAGCGACGTCTTGCCATGATCGACATGGCCAATCGTGCCAATGTTCACATGAGGCTTGTTACGCTCGAATTTACCTTTTGCCATGTGATGTCTCCAATCTGCTCGCCCGTACGGGCCTTGAATTAAGTTACCGATGCAACCCGTTCAGGTTACGCGTATTTCTTCTGGACTTCCTGGGCGACCGCGGTCGGCACAGGCTCATAGTGATCGAACTGCATCGTGTAGGCCGCGCGGCCCTGGCTCATCGAGCGCAGGTTGTCGACGTACTTGAACATGTTGGCCAGCGGCACCATCGCGTTAATGACGACAGCCACGCCGCGAGCTTCCTGGCCCTGGATCTGGCCACGACGGCCGTTCAGGTCGCCGATGACGCTGCCGACGTAGTCTTCCGGGGTCACGACTTCGACCTTCATGATCGGCTCGAGCAGCTGCACGCCAAGCTTGGGTGCGGCTTCACGGAAGCAGGCGCGGCCGGCGATTTCGAACGCCAGGACGCTGGAGTCCACATCGTGGTAAGCGCCGTCGATAAGCGTCGCCTTGACGCCGATCATCGGGAAGCCCGCGAACGGACCCGACGACATGACACTGTTGATGCCCTTTTCGACACCCGGGATGTATTCCTTGGGAACCGCACCGCCGACGATCTTGGTCTCGAACTCGAACTCCGAGCTTTCCGGGTTCGGTTCGAACACGATCTTGACGCGAGCGAACTGACCGGTACCGCCGGTCTGCTTCTTGTGGGTGTAGTCCTGCTCGTGCCTGCGGGTGATGGTCTCGCGGTAAGCCACCTGCGGCGCGCCGACATTGGCCTCAACCTTGAACTCGCGACGCATGCGGTCGACGATGATGTCGAGGTGAAGTTCGCCCATGCCCGAAATGATGGTCTGGCCGCTTTCCTCGTCGGTCTTGACGCGGAATGACGGATCCTCGGCGGCCAGGCGGTGAAGGGCGAGGCCCATCTTTTCCTGGTCGTTCTTGGTCTTCGGCTCGATGGCGATCTGGATGACCGGATCCGGGAATTCCATGCGCTCGAGGATGACCGGGTGCAGCGGATCGCTGAGCGTATCGCCGGTGGTCGTGTCCTTGAGGCCGGCCAGAGCAACGATGTCGCCGGCAAAGGCTTCTTCGACGTCGGCGCGCGAATTCGCATGCATCTGCAGCATGCGGCCGATGCGCTCTTTCTTGCCCTTGACGGTGTTATCGACCGAGATGCCCTTGGTCAGTTTGCCCGAATAGATGCGGGCAAAGGTCAGCGAACCGACGAACGGGTCGTTCATAATCTTGAAGGCCAGCATCGACAGCGGCTCGTTGTCGTCGGCATGACGCTCGATCTCGGCATCGGTCTTGGCGTCGACGCCCTTGATGGCGGGAACATCGGCCGGCGACGGCAGGTATTCGACGACGGCGTCGAGCAGCGGCTGCACGCCCTTGTTCTTGAAGGCCGAGCCACAGAACATCGGGTAGAACTTGACCGCGATGGTGCCCTTGCGGATCAGCGCGCGGATCTCGTCATTCGACGGCATCTTGCCTTCGAGGTAATTCTCGAGGGCCGTCTCGTCCATTTCGACGGCGGCTTCGATCATCTTCTCGCGGTATTCTTCGGCCCGGGCCTGAAGGTCGGCAGGGATCTCGACGACGTCCCAGGCAGCGCCCAACGTCTCGTCGCGCCAGACCAGCGCGTTCATCTCGACGAGATCGACGACACCCTTGAACTCGGTCTCGGCGCCGATCGGCAGCTGCATGACGACGGCATGCGCACCAAGACGCGAGCCGATCATCTCGACCGAGCGGTAGAAGTCGGCGCCGATCTTGTCCATCTTGTTGCAGAAGATCATGCGCGGAACTTTATACTTGTCGGCCTGGCGCCAGACAGTCTCGGTCTGCGGCTCGACACCGGCATTGGCATCGAGCAGCGCAATGGCGCCGTCGAGCACGCGCAGCGAACGCTCGACTTCGATGGTGAAGTCGACGTGTCCGGGAGTGTCGATGATGTTGAAGCGGTACATCTTGCCGCTGCGACCCTTCCAGAAGGTCGTGGTGGCGGCGGACGTGATCGTGATGCCGCGTTCCTGCTCCTGCTCCATCCAATCCATGGTGGCAGCGCCGTCGTGGACTTCGCCGATCTTGTGCGACTTGCCCGTGTAATAGAGGACGCGCTCGGTGGTCGTCGTCTTGCCGGCGTCAATATGCGCCATGATACCGAAATTGCGGTAGTCTTCGATTTTATATTCGCGGGCCATCTTGGATGCCTTCTCAGTCTCGTTCGCGCTTTACCAGCGGTAGTGTGCGAAAGCGCGGTTGGCTTCTGCCATCTTGTGGGTGTCTTCACGCTTCTTCACGGCGGTGCCGCGGTTATTGGCCGCGTCCATCAGCTCGCCGGAGAGGCGGTCGACCATGGTGGTCTCGTTGCGGTTGCGGGCCGCGGCGATCAGCCAGCGGATCGCCAGGGCCTGACGGCGCTCGGGGCGCACATCGACCGGAACCTGGTAGGTAGCGCCGCCGACGCGGCGCGACCGGACTTCCACATGCGGCGCGACATTGTCGAGCGCCTGATGGAAGACGGTGACCGGCTCCTGCTTGGTCTTCGACTGAACCTGGTCGAGCGCACCGTAGACGATGGTCTCGGCAACCGACTTCTTGCCGTCATACATAACGGCGTTCATGAACTTGGTAACGATCAGATCGCCGAACTTCGGGTCCGGATTGATCTCACGCTTTTCTGCACTGTGACGACGCGACATGGCTTTTGTCTCTCAATCTCGTAGCCCGACGCATTCAAGCAGCGCCAGGGCCGGAAAATCTTACTTCGGACGCCCCTTACTTCGGACGCTTGGCGCCGTACTTCGAACGGCGCTGCTTGCGGTTCTTCACGCCCTGCGTGTCGAGCACGCCGCGGATGATGTGGTAGCGCACGCCCGGAAGATCCTTGACGCGGCCGCCGCGGATCATGACCACGGAGTGTTCCTGAAGGTTGTGGCCTTCGCCGGGGATGTAGCCGATCACTTCAAAGCCGTTGGTCAGGCGGATCTTGGCCACCTTGCGCAGTGCCGAGTTCGGCTTCTTCGGCGTCGTTGTATAGACGCGCGTGCAGACGCCCCGCTTCTGCGGGTTCTGCTGCATGGCCGGGACCTTGTTGCGCTTCACCGGCGCAATGCGCGGCTTGCGGATCAGCTGGTTGACGGTAGGCATTAAACCCTCTTGTCTCTCAATTCCGTGTCTCGCCCGGTCAGGGCCGCTCAAAGCGCCAATTCCATACGCAAATTCGGGCCATAAACCGCGCCTCGCGGTCCTGCCCGAACAAAATGCAGAGGAAGCGGGAACCGCTTCATGCGCGCCGGAAATGTCTTTTCGCTCGTAAAACGAACCCTGTTTGAGGCAAACTCCAAAGCGTGTCGCTTCGGAAGGGAGAGCCTCACATCGGTTCTGACTGGGCGGCTTCTACTCGCAAGACCGTGAACCGTCAACCCCGGCACGCCAAATATTGCGCGCTGACGACGGCTTGGCAGCCATGCGAAAAACGCATGTAATTTTCTTTCTTCGTTTTGCAAGGCAGAGGAAGAAAGTGACCGGGGCAGACAAGAAAGTGACCGGCTTTTGGCTGTCATGCGCGGGTTCTTCATGGCAAAAGGCGCCATGGACAGCCCGAAACCCCTCGCCCGCCCCCGCCTCAAGAGGAATCAGCCCGTGAACGACAATGAGGAACGCCCGGTCACCATCGTCACCGGCCGGGTCTGGAAAAAGAAGGGCGGCAAGCCGGAAGGCGTCCATGTGATGCTGGTTGCGCCCGACGACGATTCGGCCGTGCGCCGGGTGCTCGAATCGCTTGCGGCCGAAGGCTATGCCGAAGTCGAGCTCGACCAGATCGGCGATATGGACGGCGAACCCGACGAGGAGCCGCATCTGTCAGCCTTTCAGGGTGCCCTCGAAGGTGAGGTGTCGATCGTCACGTTTGACGTGCCGCTCTGAGCGTCACAGGCTGCTTGCGCCTGTACCGCGCCGGCTTGCCCGGCACCGGTTCTCTGCTAAGAACCAAGCGACTTAACAAGCCAAATTCGAATCCGCGGAGTCCCCATGCCCTCGAACAATGGTCCCATCAAGCTCGGCATCGTCGGCGTCGGCAAGATCGTGCGCGACCAGCATCTGCCGGCAGTGGCCAAGGATGCGGACTACCGCCTCATCGCCGCTGCCAGCCGGCACGGCAAGGTGGACGGCATCCCGAATTTTCCGACCATTGAGGCGATGCTCGACGCGGTGCCCGACCTCGAGGCCGTCTCGCTGTGCATGCCGCCGCAGTTCCGCTACGACGCGGCACGCACCGCGCTGATGGCGAAGAAGCATGTTTTCCTGGAGAAGCCGCCGGGCGCCACCGTCAGCGAGGTCGAGGACCTGAAGCGGCTGGCGGCAGCCAGTGGCGTCTCACTGTTCGCCAGCTGGCATTCGCGCTACGCGCCGGCGGTGGAAGCCGCGCGTGCCTTCCTGGCGTCGGCCAAGGTCAACTCGGCCGCCATCGTCTGGAAGGAAGATGTCCGCCGCTGGCATCCGAACCAGGATTGGATCTGGGCGCCGGGCGGTTTCGGCGTCTTCGATCCCGGCATAAACGCACTGTCGATCGCAACCCACATCCTGCCGGCGATGTTCATCACCTCGGCCGTCCTCGACTTCCCGGAAAACCGCGCCTCGCCTGTGGCGGCCCACGTGACCTTCCGCACCTCGGATGGGTTGCCGGTGACCATGGAGCTTGACTGGCTGCAGACGGGACCACAGAGCTGGGACATCCGGGCGGACACCGACAAGGGCAAGATGGTGCTGTCCGGCGGCGGCACCAAGCTTGCCATCGACGGCAAGTTGGTTCACGACGAGCCGGAGGCCGAATACCCCCAGCTTTACCGGCGCTTCGCCGAAGTCGTACGCGACGGCGTCTCCGATGTCGATTTGGCACCCCTGCAGCACGTCGCCGACGCGTTCATGCTCGGCAAGCGCAATGTGGTGGAAGCGTTCTTCGATTGAGCGATGAGTTCTGCCGGACCGCAGTCCGGACACTCACCATGCAGCCTTACTCGACGATCGCAATCGCAAACCCGTCATAGCCTTTGGCGCCGACGGTCTGGATGGCGGTGCCGTCCAGGCCATTGTCGCCGCCGATGAAGGAAAACGCACCGCGTGCGCCTTCGACATACGCGTCACGGCCATCGTCGTTGAGCACGGTGCCGTCGCGGATGACGTTGTCGCAGATGATGACCGTCCCCGGCCGCGACAGGCGCATGGCCCATGACAGATAATTCGGATTGTTCGGCTTGTCGGCGTCGATGAAGATCAGATCGAACGGAGCGGCATTTTCGGCAACCAGCGTCTCAAGCGACTGAAGCGCGGGGCCGATCCTGAGCTCGACCTTGTCCGACACCCCTGCCCGCTCGAGATTCGAGTGCGCGACTTTTGCATGATGCGGCTCGAGTTCGAGCGTCACGATCTTGCCGCCGACGGGCAATCCCCTTGCCATCCAGATGGTCGAGTAGCCGCCAAGCGTGCCGATCTCCAGCACCTTCCTGGCGCCGCTGATGCGGACCAGCAGCGACAGCAGCTTGCCCTGCGCCGGCGATACGTCGATGGCCGGCAGGCCCTGGTCGCGGTTGGCCGCAAGCACCGCTTCGAGGATGGGATCTGCCTCGAAGAGAGAGGAAACGATGTAGTCGTCGACGTCAGTCCAAACCTTCTTGCTCATGTTTTCCTCGATTCGATTGGGGGTCAAAACGCGAAAAGGGGCCACTGGGGCCCCCTTCCTTCTTCTCGTCCTACCGCGCTTACTGCGCGGCGTTGACCATGTCGGTCAGCATCGGCTCAGCGACCTCGACACCGGAGGCCTTGCGGCGCTCGTCGATGATCAGTTCGTCGCGCGAGGTGGCGATGCGCCGGATCTGGCTCATCGTGCCGCCGGTACCGGCCGGGATCAGCCGGCCGACGATGACGTTTTCCTTCAGGCCCTGCAGCATGTCGGTCTTGCCGGCAACCGCAGCTTCGGTCAGCACCCTGGTCGTCTCCTGGAAGGAGGCGGCCGAGATGAAGGACGGCGTCTGCAGCGAGGCCTTGGTGATGCCCAGCAGCACCGGCTGGCCTTCGGCCGGCTTCTTGCCGTCCTCAACCAGGCGCTCGTTGACCTCTTCCAGTTCGATCACGTCGACGTGGTCGCCCGGAATGTAGGTCGAGTCGCCCTGCACCGTGATCTCGACCTTCTGCAGCATCTGGCGAACGATCACCTCGATGTGCTTGTCATTGATCGACACGCCCTGCAGACGGTAGACTTCCTGGATTTCGTTCACGAGGTAGGAAGCAAGTGCTTCCACGCCCTTGATCGCCAGGATGTCGTGCGGCGCCGGATTGCCGTCGAGGATGTAGTCGCCCTTCTCGATGACGTCGCCGTCCTGGAGATGGAACGGCTTGCCCTTCGGGATCAGGTATTCGACCGGCTCAAGCGTCGAGTCATGCGGCTCGATGATGATGCGGCGCTTGTTCTTGTAGTCGCGGCCGAAGCGGATCGTGCCATCGATCTCGGCGATGATGGCGTGATCCTTCGGACGACGTGCCTCGAACAGTTCGGCAACACGCGGCAGACCGCCGGTGATGTCCTTGGTCTTGGCGCTTTCCATCGGGATACGCGCCAAAACGTCGCCGGGACGAACCTGCGAACCCGGCTCGACCGAAAGAATGGCCTCGACCGAGAGCAGGAAGCGGGCGTCGCCGCCCTTCGACAGCTTGCCGACCTTGCCCTTCGGGTCAAGGATGGCGATCGCCGGCTTGAGGTCGTTGCCGCGTGGCGTCGAGCGCCAGTCGATAACCTCGCGCTTGGTGATGCCGGTCGATTCGTCGGCCGTTTCCTGAACGGAAATGCCGTCGACCAGATCCTCGTACGACACCTTGCCCTCGATTTCGGTGAGGACGGGGCGGGTATAGGGATCCCATTCGGCGATACGCTGGCCGCGCTTCACCTTGTCGCCATCGTCCACGAAGATGCGCGAACCATAGGTAAGGCGATGCGAGGCACGCTCCTTGCCGGCTTCGTCGAGGATCAGCACCGCCATGTTGCGGCCCATGACCATCTGCTGGCCGTCCGAGTTGCGCACCACGTTGCGGTTGCGGATCTCGACCTTGCCCTCATACGAGGCTTCAAGGAACGAGCTGTCCACCACCTGCGCCGTACCGCCCATGTGGAAGGTACGCATGGTGAGCTGGGTCCCCGGCTCGCCGATCGACTGCGCCGCGATAACGCCGACGGCTTCGCCCTGGTTGACCGGGGTGCCGCGGGCAAGATCGCGTCCGTAGCAGACCGCACAGACGCCGATCCTGACCTCGCAGGTCAGTGCCGAGCGAATGCGGACCGACTGCACGCCGGCCTTTTCGATCTTTTCCACGTCACGTTCGTCCATCAGCGTTCCGGCCTTGACCAGAACCTCACCCGAAACCGGATGCGTGATGTCGTCGAGCGAGGTGCGGCCCAGCACGCGCTGGCCGACCGAAGCGACGACCTGACCGGCATCGACGATCGGCTGCATGGTGAGGCCCTTGTCGGTGCCGCAATCCACGGAGTTGACGATGCAGTCCTGCGCCACGTCGACCAGACGACGGGTGAGGTAGCCCGAGTTCGCCGTCTTCAAGGCGGTGTCGGCCAGACCCTTGCGGGCGCCGTGGGTCGAGTTGAAGTACTCGAGCACGGTCAGGCCTTCCTTGAAGTTCGAGATGATCGGCGTCTCGATGATTTCACCCGAGGGCTTTGCCATCAGGCCGCGCATGCCGGCGAGCTGACGCATCTGGGTGGGCGAACCACGCGCACCCGAATGCGACATCATGTAGATCGAGTTCATCGGCTTTTGACGGCCACTGTCCTCGAACTCGACGGCCTTGATGCGGGCCATCATCTCGTCGGCGACCTTTTCCGAGCACTTGGCCCAGGCGTCGACGACCTTGTTGTACTTCTCGCCCTGCGTGATCAGGCCGTCATTGTACTGCTGCTCGTATTCCTTGGCCAAAGCCTCGGTGTCGGAAACCAGCTTGATCTTGGCGTCCGGGATCAGCATGTCGTCCTTGCCGAACGAAATGCCGGCGCGGCAGGCGTGGCTGAAGCCGAGGGCCATGATGCGGTCGCAGAAAATGACCGTCTCCTTCTGACCGCAGTGGCGGTAGACGGTGTCGATCATCTTGGAGATGTTCTTCTTGGTCATCTCCTGGTTGGCCGTCTCGTAAGGCACATTGACGTTCTTCGGCAGCAGCTCGCCGATGATCATGCGGCCAGGCGTGGTGTCGTAGATTTTCGACACGACCTTGCCTTCGGCGTCGACCGTGCGGAAACGACCCTTGATCTTGGAGTGCAGCGTCACCGCCTTGGTCTCGAGCGCGTGCTGGAGTTCGCCCATGTCGGCAAACACCATGCCTTCGCCCGGCTCGTTCTGATTGACGATCGAGAGATAGTAGAGACCCAGGACCATGTCCTGCGAAGGCACGATGATCGGCGCGCCGGAAGCCGGGTGCAGGATGTTGTTGGTCGACATCATCAGCACGCGGGCTTCAAGCTGCGCTTCCAACGAGAGCGGCACGTGAACGGCCATCTGGTCGCCGTCGAAGTCGGCGTTGAAGGCCGTGCAGACCAGCGGATGCAGCTGGATCGCCTTGCCTTCGATCAGGATCGGCTCGAACGCCTGGATGCCGAGGCGGTGCAGCGTCGGTGCACGGTTCAACAGCACCGGATGCTCGCGGATGACCTCGTCGAGGATATCCCAGACTTCCGGACGCTCCTTCTCGACCAGCTTCTTGGCCTGCTTGACGGTCGAGGAGAACCCCTTGGCGTCGAGGCGGGCGTAGATGAACGGCTTGAACAGTTCGAGCGCCATCTTCTTCGGCAGGCCGCATTGGTGCAGCTTGAGCTCCGGACCGGTGACGATGACCGAACGGCCCGAATAGTCGACGCGCTTGCCGAGCAGGTTCTGGCGGAACCGGCCCTGCTTGCCCTTCAACATGTCGGACAGCGACTTCAGCGGACGCTTGTTGGCGCCGGTGATGACGCGGCCGCGACGGCCGTTGTCGAACAGCGCATCGACGGCTTCCTGCAGCATGCGCTTTTCATTGCGCACGATGATGCCGGGGGCGCGCAGCTCGATCAGCCGCTTCAGACGGTTGTTGCGGTTGATGACGCGGCGATAGAGATCGTTCAGGTCGGACGTCGCGAAACGTCCACCATCCAGAGGAACCAGCGGGCGCAGGTCCGGCGGGATCACCGGAACCACCTTCATGATCATCCATTCCGGACGGTTGCCGGACTCCATGAAGTTCTCGACGACCTTGAGTCGCTTCAGATACTTCTTCTGCTTCAGCTCGGACGTGGTCGAAGCCAGTTCCGAACGCAGGTCGCCGGCGATCTTCTCCAGGTCCATGCCGGCCAGAAGGTCATGAATGGCCTCGGCGCCGATCATGGCGGTGAACGAATCCTCGCCATACTCGTCGACGGCGATCATGTACTCTTCCTCGCTGAGCAGCTGGTGCTCCTTCAGCGCGGTTAGGCCAGGCTCGGTGACGATGTAGTTCTCGAAGTAGAGGACGCGCTCGATGTCCTTCAGGGTCATGTCGAGCAGCGTGCCGATGCGCGACGGCAGCGACTTCAGGAACCAGATGTGAGCGACAGGTGCCGCCAGCTCGATGTGGCCCATGCGCTCGCGGCGAACGCGCGACAGCGTGACTTCGACGCCGCACTTTTCGCAGATGACGCCCTTGTACTTCATGCGCTTGTACTTGCCGCACAGGCATTCATAGTCCTTGATCGGGCCAAAAATGCGCGCGCAGAACAGACCGTCACGCTCCGGCTTGAAGGTGCGGTAGTTGATGGTCTCCGGCTTCTTGATCTCGCCGAACGACCAGGACAGAATCTTCTCAGGGCTGGCGAGCGATATCCGGATGGAATCGAACACCTGCGCCGGCGCCTGCGGATTGAAGAGATTCATGACCTCTTGGTTCATGCCGTTCTCCTTTTCGGGGTCCTCGAAAACCCCTTGCATCTAACGCGGGCCAAATGCCCGCTGAGTGGTCGGCCCACTGGCCGTAGAATTTGTCGCATCCGGTCGCGGCGTTCCGCGACCGGATGTCTTGCTTACTCGGCCGCGCCCCTATTCGGCAGCATCTGGCAGCCGGACAGGGTTGTCGTCGAGCTTGGTATTCTCCAGCTCGACATTGAGGCCGAGAGACCGCATTTCCTTGACGAGCACGTTGAAGCTCTCGGGAATGCCGGCCTCGAACGTGTCGTCGCCGCGCACGATCGCCTCGTAGACCTTGGTGCGGCCGGCGACATCGTCCGACTTCACCGTCAGCATTTCCTGCAGCGTGTAGGCGGCGCCATAGGCTTCCAGCGCCCAGACCTCCATTTCGCCGAAGCGCTGGCCACCGAACTGCGCCTTGCCGCCCAGCGGCTGCTGGGTAACGAGCGAGTACGGACCGATCGAACGCGCGTGGATCTTGTCGTCCACCAGGTGGTGAAGCTTGAGCATATAGATATAGCCCATCGTCACCTTGCGATCGAACGGCTCGCCGGTGCGTCCGTCATAGAGCTGCGACTGACCGCTGGTGTGCAGGCCCGCCTGCTCCAGCATGATGTTGATGTCGACTTCATGCGCGCCGTCGAACACCGGTGTCGCGATAGAGACGCCGCGGCGCATCTGCTCGCTGAGGCGAACGATGCTCTCGTCGTCATATTCGCGGACCGGCTCGTTGCGGTCGTTGGCCGGGATGAAGCTCTCGAGCGTCTTGCGCAACGGCTTGATGTCTCCAACCGTCTTGTACGCGTCGATCAGCTCGCCGATCTTCTTGCCCATGCCCGCGCATGCCCAGCCCAGATGCGTTTCCAGGATCTGGCCGACATTCATGCGGCTCGGCACACCCAGCGGGTTGAGCACGATATCGGCATGCGTGCCGTCCTCGAGGAAAGGCATGTCCTCGACCGGAACGATGCGCGACACGACACCCTTGTTGCCGTGACGTCCGGCCATCTTGTCGCCCGGCTGCATCTTGCGCTTCACGGCCACGAAGACCTTGACCATCTTCATGACGCCCGGAGGCATTTCGTCGCCGCGCTGGACCTTCTCGACCTTGTCCATGAAGCGCTGCTCGAGCGCCTTCTTGGAATCGTCGTACTGGCCACGCAGGGCTTCCAGTTGGCTCTGGAGCTTTTCGTTCTCCACCGCAAACTGCCACCACTGCGAACGCGGATACTCGTCCAGCGTGTCCTTCGACAGCTTCGAGCCCTTCTTGAAGCCCTTCGGCCCGGCAATCGCTTCCTTGCCGACGAGAACGTCGGAAAGGCGCGAATAGACGTTGCGGTCGAGGATCGCCTGCTCGTCGTCGCGGTCCTTGGCGAGGCGTTCGATCTCCTCGCGTTCGATCGCCATGGCGCGCTCGTCCTTCTCGACGCCGTGGCGGTTGAACACGCGCACTTCGACGACTGTGCCGAAGGTGCCCGGAGGCATGCGCATCGAGGTGTCGCGAACGTCGGACGCCTTTTCACCGAAGATGGCGCGCAGGAGCTTTTCTTCCGGCGTCATCGGGCTTTCGCCCTTCGGCGTGATCTTGCCGACCAGGATGTCGCCCGGCTGCACTTCCGCGCCGATATAGACGATGCCGGCTTCGTCGAGGTTCTTCAGCGCTTCTTCCGAAACGTTCGGAATGTCGCGTGTGATTTCCTCCGGTCCAAGCTTGGTGTCGCGGGCCATGACCTCGAATTCCTCGATGTGGATCGAGGTGAAGACGTCGTCGGCCACGATGCGCTCGGAGAGCAGGATCGAGTCCTCGTAGTTGTAGCCGTTCCACGGCATGAACGCGACCAGCACGTTGCGGCCGAGCGCCAGATCGCCGAGCTCGGTCGACGGACCGTCGGCGATGATGTCGCCCTTGTTGACGCGGTCGCCCATGCGCACCAGCGGACGCTGGTTGATGCAGGTGTTCTGGTTCGAACGCTGGAACTTCATCAGCCGGTAGATGTCGACGCCCGACTTGCCGGGATCGAGATCTTCCGTGGCGCGGATGACGATACGCGTCGCGTCCACCTGGTCGACGATGCCGCCGCGGCGGGCGCCGATGGCGGCGCCCGAGTCACGGGCAACGATCGGCTCCATGCCGGTGCCTACGAACGGCGCTTCGGCGCGCACCAGCGGCACGGCCTGACGCTGCATGTTGGAGCCCATCAGCGCGCGGTTGGCGTCGTCGTTCTCGAGGAACGGGATCAGCGCCGCGGCCACGGACACCATCTGCTTGGGCGACACGTCCATCAGATCGACGTTTTCGCGCGGCGCCATCATCACTTCGCCGGCGCTGCGGCAAATGACGAATTCGTCGACGAAACCACCATTCTTGTCGAGCTCGGCATTGGCCTGCGCGACGTGGTGCTTGGACTCTTCCATAGCGGAGAGATAAACGACCTCATTGGTCAGCTTGCCGTTGACGATCTTGCGGTACGGGCTTTCGATGAAGCCGTACTTGTTGACGCGCGCGAAGGTCGCCAGCGAGTTGATCAGACCGATGTTCGGGCCTTCCGGCGTCTCGATCGGGCAGATGCGGCCGTAATGCGTCGGGTGCACGTCGCGCACTTCGAAGCCGGCGCGCTCGCGGGTCAGACCGCCCGGGCCAAGTGCCGACAGGCGGCGCTTGTGGGTGATCTCCGACAGCGGGTTGGTCTGATCCATGAACTGCGACAGCTGCGAGGAACCGAAGAACTCGCGCACGGCGGCAGCCGCCGGCTTGGCGTTGATCAGGTCCTGCGGCATCACCGTATCGATCTCGATCGAGGACATACGTTCCTTGATCGCGCGCTCCATGCGCAGCAGGCCGACGCGGTATTGGTTCTCCATCAGCTCGCCGACAGAACGCACGCGGCGGTTGCCGAGATTGTCGATGTCGTCGATCTCGCCCTTGCCGTCGCGCAGCTCGACCAGCGTCTTGACCACGGCCAGGATGTCGTCCTTGCGCAGCACGCGCACGGTATCCTCAGCCTTGAGCTCGAGGCGCATGTTCATCTTGACGCGGCCGACGGCCGACAGGTCGTAGCGCTCCGAGTCGAAGAACAGCGAGTTGAACATGGCTTCGGCGGTTTCAAGCGTCGGCGGCTCGCCCGGGCGCATGACACGGTAGATGTCGAACAGTGCGTCCTGGCGGCTCTCGTTCTTGTCGACGTTGAGCGTATTGCGGATGTAGGCGCCGACATTGACGTGGTCGATGTCGAGAACCTTGATCTCGCTTTCGCCCGTGCCGAGCAGCACCTTCAGCGTCTTTTCATCGATCTCGTCGCCGGCTTCGAGGAAAATCTCGCCGGTGCCGTAGTTGACGATGTCCTCGGCCAGGTAATTGCCGAGCAGATCCTCGTCGGTCGCCTTGATCGCCTTCAAACCCTTTTCGCCAAGCGCCCTTGCCTGGCGGGCGGTGATCTTCTTGCCGGCCTCGACGACAACTTCGCCTGTGTCGGCATCGACGAGGTCGCCAACGGCCTTGAGGCCGCGGAAACGCTCGACGTTGAACGGGATGCGCCAGTGGTCGCCGGCGCGCTTGTAGGTGATCTTGTTGTAGAAGGTCGACAGGATCTCTTCGCCGTCCATGCCGAGCGCCATCAAGAGCGACGTCACCGGAATCTTGCGGCGGCGGTCGATGCGGGCATGCACGACGTCCTTGGAATCGAACTCGATGTCGAGCCACGAACCGCGATAGGGAATGACGCGCGCCGCAAACAAAAGCTTGCCCGAGGAGTGCGACTTGCCCTTGTCATGGTCGAAGAAGACGCCCGGCGAACGGTGCATCTGCGAGACGATGACGCGCTCCGTGCCATTGACGATGAAGGTGCCGTTGAGCGTCATGAGCGGCATGTCGCCCATATAGACGTCCTGCTCCTTGATGTCCTTGATCGACTTTGCGCCGGTATCCTCGTCGATATCGAACACGATGAGGCGCAGCGTCACCTTGAGTGGCGCGGCATAGGTCAGGTCGCGCTGACGGCATTCGTCAACGTCGAATTTCGGTCCTTCGAACTCGTACTTCACGAACTCCAGCATCGAGGAGCCGGAGAAATCGGAGATCGGGAAAACCGACTTGAAAACGGCCTGCAGTCCCTCGTCCGGACGCCCACCCTTGGGCTCCGCCACCATCAGGAACTGGTCATAGGATGCTTTTTGAACCTCGATCAGGTTCGGCATCTCCGCAACTTCCGGAATCTTTCCGAAGAACTTGCGTACGCGTCTGCGGCCATTGAAAGTCTGGGTCTGGGCCATCGTCGCTCCTTAGCTATAAACTCGGGGCGAGCCTCGCCGCGGCTCACCTTGCATGCGCGGCCACCTCGGCGGCGGCCCCTGATCTGTTTCCCGCCGCCTGGCGGCGACGGCTAAAACGGGAGAAAACCCGTTTCCTGAAGGCCGGTTTCGGCCCTCAGGAAAGAGGTTCTCGTACATCTCGCGCTACGCATCCTCCCCTCTGATGAAGGGAGTGGCGGACGGCGCGAGGCCGCCCGCCGCTTTTACGCTTACTTCAGGTCGACCTTGGCGCCGGCTGCTTCCAGCTGGGCCTTGAACTTCTCAGCGTCAGCCTTGGAAACGGCTTCCTTGACCGGCTTCGGAGCTGCTTCGACCAGATCCTTGGCTTCCTTGAGGCCCAGGCCGGTGATGGCGCGGACTTCCTTGATGACGTTGATCTTCTGAGCGCCTGCCTCGGTGAGGACGACGTCGAATTCCGTCTTTTCCTCAGCCGGAGCAGCAGCAGCGGCAGCGCCGCCGGCAGCGGCAACCGCCACCGGAGCAGCAGCCGAAACGCCCCACTTTTCTTCCAGAAGCTTCGACAACTCGGCCGCCTCGAGGACGGTCAGCTTCGAAAGGTCGTCTACGATCTTTGCCAGATCAGCCATTGTTGTATTCCTTCATCAGGTTCGAACGTGTGTTTGTGATAGCGAGGAACGGCCTCATGCCGCCTCGTCCTTCCGGGCGTAAGCGCCGATTACGCGCGCGACCGAAGCCGCTGGCGCATTGACGATCTGGGCGATCCGGGTTGCCGGCGTGGCGATCATGCCAACCAGCCTGGCGCGCAGCTCATCGAGCGACGGAAGTGTGGCGAGTGCCTTCACACCGTCGGCGTTGAGCGAGGTGGTGCCCATTGCGCCGCCGAGAATGACCAACTTGTCATTTCCCTTGGCGAAATCGGACGCGACCTTCGGCGCCGCAATCGGATCCTCCGAATAAGCGATCAGCGTCTGTCCCTTGAACAGGTCGATGATCGATGCGGAGTCCGTGCCCTGAAGAGCGATTTTGGCGAGACGGTTCTTCGCGACTTTGACGGTGCCACCGGCAGCGCGCATTTTCGACCGAAGGTCGTTCATTTGCGCGACGGTGATACCGGCGTAGTGGGCCACGACGACTGAACCAGCGCCTGCAAAAGCACCATTCAGGCCCGTGACGAGTTCGCGTTTTTCCGCTCTGTCCACTGCCTATCTCCAGTTGACCCCTGCCCCGCTAGTGGGACAGGCGTCGGGTTGCCTTTTTGCCGGCCGGGCCATCCATTACAGATCTCCCGAACGACGCTCGAGGATCCTGCCCCCTTTCGCCACATCGACGGCAAGCCGGAGATGCGCAGACAAAAGGCAAACACGGTTCGAACCTTTCATTGGAGCTTGTCGCTCCGTTGTCCGGTTTTCACCCGTCTCATGCAGGCCCAATTCAATTAAGGCTTCTGGGCCGCCTGCAATCTCGGACAGGATGTCCGGAAGCCTCTCGACTTCCGGTACCGGGCCGCCGACAAGTCGGAGGCCCGGAATTCACTTGCGGATCAGCGCCTTGGCAGCCGATCCAGATGTTCGTATCAAGACGCTGCGAGCGTCGAGACGTCGAGCTTGAGGCCCGGGCCCATCGTCGAGGTGACCGACACCTTCTTGACGTAGTTGCCCTTGGCGCCAGCCGGCTTTGCCTTGGTCACGGCATCGGCGAAGGCGCGGACGTTTTCTTCCAGCGCCTTGACGTCGAACGAGACCTTGCCGACGCCGGCATGAACGATGCCGGCCTTCTCGACGCGGAACTCGACAGCGCCGCCCTTCGATGCCTTGACGGCGGCGGCGACGTCGGTGGTGACGGTGCCGACCTTCGGGTTCGGCATCATGCCGCGCGGGCCCAGCACCTTGCCCAGACGGCCGACCAGCGGCATCATGTCCGGCGTGGCGATGCAGCGATCGAAGTCGATCGTGCCCTTCTGGACGATGTCGACCAGATCCTCGGCACCGACGATGTCGGCGCCGGCGGCGCGAGCCTCATCGGCCTTGCCGCCACGTGCGAACACGGCGACGCGGACCGAGCGGCCGGTGCCGTTCGGCAGGTTGACCACGCCGCGGACCATCTGGTCGGCATGGCGCGGGTCGACGCCGAGGTTCATCGCCACTTCGATGGTCTCGTCGAACTTCACCGTCGAACGGTCCTTGAGCAGCTTCAGCGCCTCACCAAGGGCATAGGCCTTGTTGGGGTCGATGCCGTCACGGGACTTCGATACACGCTTTGCAATCTTTGCCATGATCTCAGCCCACCACTTCCAGACCCATCGAGCGGGCGGAGCCCTCGACCATGCGCATGGCCGCCTCGACGTCGTTTGCGTTCAGATCCTTCATCTTCTGTTCGGCGATGGCGCGCACCTTGTCGCGGCCGATCGTGCCGGCCTTGATCTTGCCCGGCTCTTTCGAACCTGACGTCAAGTTCGCCGCCTTTTTCAGGAAGTAGCTCACCGGCGGCGTCTTCATGACGAAGGTGAAGGACTTGTCCTGGTAATAGGTGATGACGACCGGGATCGGCGATCCCTTTTCCATTTCCTGGGTCTGCGCGTTGAACGCCTTGCAGAATTCCATGATGTTGATGCCGCGCTGGCCAAGTGCCGGGCCGATCGGCGGAGACGGCGTAGCCGATCCCGCTTTGACCTGGAGCTTGAGCTGGCCTGCAATTTTCTTAGCCATCTCTTTCCTGCCTTTATCTCATGCCGGCCCCAGTATCGGGAACACCGGCGGTTGCAGTCTGGTGGTGCGGTCCGCGCGGCCGGCTAAAGCCGCATTCGCCTCCCACCCGTTCATGGCCGCGCGCTTTCCGCGCCGCCTCCCCTTGCCGGCGAACCGGCGCAGGGTTTTCGGATCAGCCCTTTTCGACCTGTCCGAATTCCAGATCGACCGGCACGGCGCGCCCGAAGATCGATACTTCCACCTTGAGCCGCGCCCGCTCCTCGTCCACTTCCTGGACGAAACCGTTGAACGAGGCGAACGGGCCATCCGAAACGCGGATCGCCTCGCCGATCTCGAAAGTGACCGAGGGCTTCGGCCGCTCGACGCCTTCCTGAACCTGGTTCAGGATGCGCTGCGCCTCGGCTTCGGTGATCGGCACCGGCTTGGAGTCACCGAGGAAGCCGGTGACCTTCGGCGTGTTCTTGACCAGCGAGAACACCGCATCGGTCAGATTGGCCTTGAGCAACACATAGCCCGGAAAGAACTTGCGCTCGGCATCGACCTTGCGGCCGCGGCGGATCTCGACGACCTTCTCGGTCGGCACCACGATCTGTTCGATATCGGCGGACAGGCCCTTCTGCTTGGCCTTGTTCTCAATGTCCTCAGCGACCTTCTTTTCGAAGTTCGAATAGGCGTGGACGATGTACCAGCGCGCGGTCATTTCAAGACTTCTCCGTAATCGCCGGACTTAATGGCCGAGGCTCAGTAACCGCTCGATCGCGTAGCCCATGGCCACGTCGGCGGTGAAGAAAAAGATCATCGCGATGACCGCGAATACGAGCACCATCACCGTCGAGATCATCGTCTCCCGGCGCGACGGCCAAGTCACCTTGGCGGTTTCCGCGCGAACCTGCTGGAGAAAGACGAAAGGATTTGTGGTTTTCGAAGCCATATGCCGCTCTGTCTTCAAGACCCGTTGGCCGGGTCTCCTGGATGATCCCGCTGGCCGGGACGTGCCGCCTGGGTTCAAGTCGGCGCCGAATCAGCGCCATTTCGCCCATGCAAATCGGACGCGTAAAGCCGGCTTCCCAGCTCCACGCGTCGCGTGTCTGTTGTGTCTACATAAAACCGATTCTTGATCCACGCAAGTGGCAAGTGTCCGCTTTATGACCAAACGCCGCCTCGGAACCATCCAGTCGTCCCGTCCCGGCTATCGGGGCCTTATGCCTCAGTTCGCCCAATATGGCAAGCCACCTGCCCTTTTTCAATGCCGGACCCCAATTCCAGGAGGTGGATCCGGAAATCAGGCACGCTATTACAAGTTCGAGGAAATGGCGTTGCGGACGAACCTGCGACCTGCTGTTTTGGAAACCAAATGAAGCGCACGCAAGATTGGAATCCAGCTGCCCATGCCGAGGCAGCTGGATCAACCCAGGGTTAGTTAGGCACAGGCGAGTTCGACCCCGGCCACTGCGCCCATTCCGCATGGTGGGCGTGGGCGCGGCGCGATCACTGCCGGGCACGGGGGCGGGTCGTCGTCATCGTCGGGCCGAAAGAACGGCCACGACGCCGCGAAGCTTTGAGACCGCTGCGGCGCGAGGAGGGTCGCCAAGGCAGCACCCGGCCTGAAGTCTCTTTCCCCAGCGTGGGTTTCTCATCCAGAGCCTTCAACGCCCTCAGAATCTGGTCGACAGGGATTACCGTGCCGTTGTCCAGGCGGCGCAAGGCAGGCTGGTTTTCCACCGCGCAGGCATCGGACGCCCACGAGGAAAGCAGTGCCCGCTTTTCTCCACGGCTGAGGCGTGGATGGTTGATGACGTCGTCTGGATTGTCGAGCAGGCACAAAGAAGTTTCAATTTTGCCCGAGCGTGCCGCAGAAAGTGTCGGTGTCTCGTAGAAGTTGTCCATCTCCATTCTCCGCAATCTGGGCCTCCCGGCCGAAGCCGGGAGGCGGACCGCAGGGATAACTGAATCGATACGATCAGGCCGCTTTGCGGGTGCGTTCCGTATCCTGGGCGATCTGCTTGCCGCCCACCTGAGCGTCGCCGGCCCCGATGCTGATGCGGCGCGGCTTCAGCTCTTCGGGAATCTCACGGACGATGTCGATGGTCAGGAGACCCTTCTCAAGGTTTGCTGCCTTGATCTTCATGTGGTCGGCAAGCTTGAACGTCTGCCTGAAACTGCGGTAGGCGATGCCCTGGTGCAGCAGCTGGCGTCCGCTCTGATCATCAGCCTTCTGGCCTACCACGACCAGTTCGGGTCCATGCTGGGTCAGCTCAACCTCATCCTGGCTGAAGCCTGCGATGGCCATCGAGATACGGTAATCGTTCTCGTCGACCTTCTCGATGTTATAGGGCGGCCAGTCTGGACGCGTGCCGCTGTCGAGCATGTCGAAAAGCCGGTCGAAACCGACGGTGGTCCGATAGAGAGTATCAAAGGTTCTCATAGCCACATCCTCCTTGAAGCAACATGGGTACAAGGGCGCCGCCCAGCAGCGCCGTCTTTTGCCAAGCCAATCGGCCTCGGCGCGAAACGAATTAGGAAGGGCCGAAAACGGGTTCAAGAGCCCTGTTCAGAAAATTTCAGAAGCCAGGCCAGCATCCCGCTTCCAATAATTCGCAGCCGCTGAAAAGCAGCCGGCGGCAGCAAAATATGCCTATTCTGAATTGTGAACGCAAATGGCAATTGGCTCGCCAATGGCAGTTGGATCAAGGAAATCGGTTCGTGGAAATACGCCGACTTCGGCATTGCGCATCAGCGCTCTCGCTCTGCGCATGCCTTCGGAACGTCGCTCGTCGAGTACGCGGCTTCAGCCCAACCAAACGAGGAGCCAAAACAAGGCGTTTCTAAAATGCCGGATTCCAACGAGGAAAATGGCACGGGCAGCAGGGCTCGAACCTACGACCTGCGGTTTTGGAGACCGCCGCTCTACCAACTGAGCTATGCCCGTACGCGCGTTTCAGCGCAGGCGCTTCCTAAAAGCTTCCGGGCGCGCTGTAAAGAGTTGTCTGACGCGCTTTCAGATCCTTTGCCAAAATCCGAATAGGTGATGACCAGCCTGTCCCTGCCTATCTCGATTTTTCGCCTGCCTGAAGCCGCATGCCGGCGCTCAGCCCCCGGCCGGCGGCTTGTACGGCCCGCCCGGCACGCCCCAGCCCCAGGCCGGCATCGGTTCGGTCTGCGGGTCGCAGGTCTCGCCGAGGGTGGAATTCATCTTGGCAAGCCGTGACCCCCATTCGACATAGCCCATGAAGGCGGAACGGAATTCGGGATCGTCCGGCAGCCCGACCGCATCGGCGGCATCGGCAAGCAGGCTGATCCAGCGGCGGCGCTGTTCCTCCGTCAGATGCTTGCCCAAGTGATGCATGACCATCTCGCGATGGCCGCCATGCTGTTCGCTGTAGGTCTTGGGTCCGCCAAAAACCTCGCCGATGAAGGCCGCGACATGCGCGGGATGATCCGGCGACATGTGTTTGAACACTGGGCCGACCACCGGGTCGCGCGACACCTTGTCGTAAAAGGTTTCCGTCAGCCGGTTGAGGGCTTCGATGCCGCCGGCCCATTCGTAGAGTGTCGGGATGTCCTGGCTCATTGTCGATCCTCCGCCAGCCCGGCGCCGGCACGACGATAGCGGAAATCGCGCCCTGCTCAACCTGCCTCGACGGCGAGTGTGAACCCGCCGCGCTACAATTTGGCCGGCGCTTCGGCCTGGGCGTTGGGCGACGGCGCCACGCGGCAGTTCTCAGCTTTCGGCACCGACTTGCAGATGCCGGGACCCGTCAGCGCATCCACCGACTGGGGCCCGGTCGTCAGCCCGACCTCCAGCATCATATCAGGGTCGAGCTCACGCTCGGCGAAACGGTCCTGAAGCGCTGTGAACAGACGGGGGCTGATCGCCATCTCATTCAGATACGTCTTCACCAATTGCTTCTGTCCCATCAGGTAGAAGCTGAGTCGCGCCTGGGGGCCGACAAACCGTCTGGCGCCACCGGCCAGCATGAGCGCGCAGGCCGAATCGCAGTCGGCTCCGGCGTCGAAGCTCAGCCCGGCATAGATGCCGTCCTCGACCGGGTCACCGATATCGGTGCGGCCAACGGCGACGTCGAGCTTCTTTTCATGGATGATCCGTCCGGTCGCCAGAGCGCTGAACAAGTCTCCGCCTCGTGAGCTGATCACCACGGGCAGCCGCCGGTTGCCAAGCGTGTCGAGTAATTGGCGCAATTTTTGCGGTGTCTGAGGCGTGATCGCGCCTTGCGCAGAAATCCATTGCGGACACTGCGGCGTGCAATGCTGGTCGCTGCCGCGGACCACGACAAAGCTCATATCCACACGAGCCGCTGCGGGGTCCGGCAAAGGCTTTGTGACAGCGGCGGGCTTGGCTGCCACATTCGCGAGCTTGACTGCGACCGTCGTGGCAGCGACCGGCGGCGTCGGCTTGCCTGCCGGTCCAGGCACTTCCCGGCAATTGGGAGCCGGCGGATCGAACATGCACAGACTTGCTCTGGTAAACAGGTCCAGAGTGTCCGTGCTGGTGGCCAGTTTCATCGTCAGCATATCGTGGAGGCCGATCTGCCTGATGTCGCTGGCCGGCGTCGCCTTCATCAAGTCCAGCACGCCCTGCCCGATACCCATCTCTCGGAGATAGGCCGAGATCTTTCTCGCGTACCCCTTACTCATCTCATAGGTCTTGTAGCTTTCACCGGGAGTGACGGTTTGCGTGGTGACCCGATATTTTTTGCCCCGTTTGACGCGATAGGTGGTCCGGTAGTGCGTTGTGGAGGGGAACCAGGTGGTCGTGATCTGGTGAACACCCAGATAGTTCCAGCCGCCGGCCACGCGCCGGACGCCTCCGGCAAACATTAGCGGACAGGCGGAATTGCAGCTGGCACCGTCAGACGCTCTGCCGAAAAAAGCCGTGCCCTTGCCGTAGTCGGCGCCACAACCCTCTGTCCCGGGCCAACAATCGGGAAACTCGGTCTTGCCTACGGCGATATCGAGCTTGTTCTTGCGGATTATCCGGCCAAGTTCGAGCGCTGCATTGACGTTGCCGCCAAAGGAATTGACGATAATCGGCAGTTTGCGACCGCCTAGCTTCTTCAAGGTGCGCTTGAGCAGGGCTGGCGTGCCGGCTGCGATGTCGCCTTCGGCGGAGATCCACTCCGGACAATTGGGCTCGCAGCCCGGTGCGTTGCTGCGCGCGACGACAAACTTCATCTCCGAGCGATCCTCGGACCATATCGTCGGATCATTCGTCGGATAGGGCACTCCCTGCAGAGGGAGCAATGTCTGCCATGTCCCGGGGGCGGCATCCTCGGCCTTCGCGGCGAAGGCAGCCATCGCCATCGCGGCCACCGTCGCCAGCCGAACCAGCCCGCGCCGCCACCTTGCAGCATTGTCTGAACGGTGTCCCCAAACCACGCCCGGCAAACCCCTCAATGCAATCCATAATAGTTGCGGCGACGGTGCTTGCAATAGCTTTGACCAACCGTGCAATACTTGTGCCGCGCAACGCCGGAAACAAAAAGGCAGCCCAAAAGACCGCCCTCTCCTGGTCGATCCGGCTGACACCGGCTCGACTATTTCTCGATGGTGATGACGACGCCGGCACGACGGTGCGGCCGCCTTCACGGAAGGCGAAGCAAGGCTTCTCTTCCATGACGATAGGCGCGATCAGCCATTGGACGACGGCACCACGCGGCAATTCTCAGGTTTCGGCGCCGACTTGCAGATGCTGGAACCCGTCAGCGCATCCACCGACTGGCGCCCGGTCGTCAGGCCAACCTTCAGCATCATGTCGGGTTCGAGCTGGCGCTCGACCGAACTGCCCTGGAGCGCCCTGAACAAAGCGGGGCTGATCGCCATCTCGTCGAGGTAGGACTTGACCGCCTGCTTCTGCCCCATCAGATAGAGGCTGAGCCGCGCCTGGGTACCGACAAGCCGCCTGGCGCCACCGGCCAGCATGAGCGCGCAGGCCGAATCGCAGTCGCCGTCGCCATCGACGCTCAGCCCGGCATAGGCGCCTTCCCTGGCCAGGCAATTCCACTCTGCCGGGTCGCAGCCGACGAAATCGGTGCGGGCAACGGCAACGTCGAGCTTCTTTTCATGGATGATCCGGCCCGCCGCCAGGGCGCCGGAGAGGTCGCCGCCTCGCGAGCTGATCACCACCGGCAGCCGCCGGTTGCCAAGCGTGGCGAGCAATTGGCTGAGTTTCTGCGGCGTCTGGGGCGTAATCGCGCCTTGCGCTGCAATCCATTCCGGGCAGTCGGGATTGCAGAGCGGGTTGCTGCCGCGAACCACGACAAAGCGCATGCCGTCATCGTGCGGCGCGCTCTCCGGCTTCACCTGCAGCGGCGCAGCCTTTGCCACATCCGGCAGGCCGCCGGCTGGCTTGTTCGCCGGTATTTCCCGGCAATTCGGAGCCGGAAGGTCCAGCCTGCACAGGCTTGCGCTGGTCAGCAGATCTGCAGCGTCTTCGCTGGTGACCAGCTTCATTGTCAGCATGTCGCTGAGGTCGATCTGCTGGATGTCGCTGGCCGGCGTGCTCTTCATCGTCTCGATGATGCTGAGGTCGACACCCATCTCCTTGAAATAGGCGGACAGCTTGCGCTCCACCCCCTTGCTCATCTCGTAGGTCTTGTAGCTGCCGGTGTTCTTGCGGCTGACGACCTTCTTGCTGATGACCCGCTTCTTGCCTTTCACGATCCGGTAGCGGACCTGATATTGCACGTTCATCTGCACGATCGTGGTGGTGATCTGGTGGACGCCGAGATAGGCCAGCGGCCCGACCAGGCGCCTGGTGCCGCCGGCCAGCATCATTGGACAAGCGGATGCGCAATAGCTGCCGAGCACATAGGGGCTGCCGATATAGTGCGCGCCTCTGGCGTCGTTCTCCTTGCAGTTTTTCACCCCTGGCTCGCAGCCGACGAACCAGGTCCTGCCGACCGCGATGTCGAGCTTGTTCTTGCGTATCATCCGGCCCATGGCGATGGCTGCATCGACATCGCCGCCGGGAGAGTTGATGACGATCGGCAATTTGCGGCCGCCGAGCGTTTTCAGGGCAGCCTTGAGCAGCGCCGGCGACTTGGCCGATATCGCACCCTCGGCCGATATCCATTCCGGACAGCTCGGCTCACAGCCCGCCGCGTCGCTGCGCACGACGACGAACCGCATCGGCGGATCCGGATCCGGCTCTGAATTTTTTGTCTCGGCCGCCAAGGCGGCAGTGCCCATGGCAAACATCGACACCAGGCAGATCAGCCCCAGTGCCCACCATGACCGACTATGCAAACGGTGCTGTGGAACCATCCGACCAAGCCCTCAATGCAATCTATACTGTAGAGGCTCACAGACTTGCAACAGAGATTGGGACCCCAAAACAGGCACATCTGGCCAACGAAAAAGGGCGGCCCGAGGGCCGCCCCTATCCGTTTCGATCCGGCGATGCCGGGCTCGATTACTCTTTGATGGTGACGACGATGCCGGCACCGACGGTGCGGCCGCCTTCACGGATGGCGAAGCGCAGCTTCTCTTCCATGGCGATCGGCACGATCAGCTCGACATCGACCGTGATGTTGTCGCCGGGCATAACCATTTCCGTGCCTTCCGGCAGCGACACGATGCCGGTCACGTCGGTCGTGCGGAAGTAGAACTGCGGACGGTAGTTGGTGAAGAACGGCGTGTGACGGCCACCTTCGTCCTTGGTCAGGATGTAGGCTTCGGCCACGAACTTCTTGTGCGGCTTCACCGTACCGGGCTTGGCCAGAACCTGGCCGCGCTCGACGCCTTCACGATCAACGCCGCGCAGCAGCGCGCCGATGTTGTCGCCGGCCTGGCCCTGATCGAGCAGCTTGCGGAACATCTCGACGCCCGTGCAGGTCGTCTTGGTCGTCGGACGGATGCCGATGATTTCCAGTTCCTCGCCGACCTTGACGATGCCGCGCTCGACGCGGCCGGTCACGACCGTGCCACGGCCCGAGATCGAGAACACGTCTTCGATCGGCATGAGGAACGGCTTGTCCAGCGGACGAACCGGCGTCGGGATATAGGCATCGACCGCAGCCATCAGCTCGCGGATCGCGTCTTCGCCGATGGTCTTGTTGGAATCTTCCAGAGCAGCCAGCGCCGAACCCTTGACGATCGGAATGTCGTCGCCGGGGAACTCGTTCTTCGACAGAAGCTCGCGAACCTCGAGCTCGACCAGTTCGAGCAGCTCGGCATCGTCGACCTGGTCGACCTTGTTCAGGAACACCACGATCGACGGCACGCCGACCTGACGGGCAAGCAGGATGTGCTCGCGGGTCTGCGGCATCGGGCCGTCGGCGGCCGACACGACCAGGATCGCGCCGTCCATCTGCGCAGCGCCCGTGATCATGTTCTTCACATAGTCGGCGTGGCCGGGGCAGTCGACATGGGCGTAGTGGCGCGCAGCCGTCTCGTATTCGACGTGCGCCGTCGAAATCGTGATGCCGCGGGCCTTCTCTTCGGGCGCCGCATCGATCTGGTCGTAGCGCTTGTATTCGCCAAAATACTTCGTGATCGCCGCCGTCAGCGACGTCTTGCCATGATCGACGTGGCCAATCGTGCCAATGTTCACATGAGGCTTGTTACGCTCGAATTTACCTTTTGCCATAGTCTCTTTCCTTGGACGGCCTTGACCTTCAGTTCAGTCGAATGCGGGGCGATTAGCGACTACGGCCGAAAAACACAAGTGCCTTGTGGCCGGGTGCGCTGTCCACTCGGTGCGAACCGATGATCCGATTGCGGGGATGTGGCGCTGATATAGGAACGCGCGAACGGAAATGAAATGGGGGCTGCGGGCTCCAGCACCTGTTTGCTATTCCCGCCCATGTCCTGTCCCGCCCATGTCCTGGCCTTTGCCTGCCGGATGTGCAGCCGGCGCCTGGCCCATTGCCGCTGCGGCGGCGGTCTGATTTGGTTGCCCCATGCAATTCATACCGACCTCCATACGCGGCCCGCTGTTCATGATCGTTTCGACGGGGTCGTACCTCGTCAACGACACGATGATGAAGCTCGCCACAGCGGGATTGCCGTCCTATGAAGTGCTGTTCCTGCGCGGGGTCGCGGCCACGCTATGGGGCATGCCGCTGCTGTTCCTGCTGGGCTATGGCAGGCAGATCCCTTTGATCTTCGACAAACGCGTGCTGCGCCGCAACCTGCTCGAGCTGGCGGCCATCCTTTGCTACGTCGTGGCGCTGGCCAACATGCAGATCGCCGATTCGACCGCGCTCGGGCAGATCACCCCGCTTTTGATGCTGGTCGGCTCCTCCATCCTGTTCGGCGAACGGATCGGCGGCGTGCGCATGGCGCTGATCGGGCTCGGCTTCATCGGTGCGCTTATGGTGGCCCAGCCGACCATGCAGGGCATCTCGGTCTATGCGTTGCTGGCGCTCGGCAACGCGGCATTGGCGGCGGCGCGCGATCTTGCCGGCAGGCGGGTCGCGGCCGAAGTGCCGGGCATGATCGTCGCCATTTCCGCCGTCGTGGTGGTGCTGATCGGCGCGGGCGCCGCGCATCTCGTTTCCGAGCGCTGGGTGATGCCGGAAGCCCGGCACCTGCTGCTCATGGCCGGCGCCGGATTCTTCCTGATCTTCGGCCATTTCTTCATCTTCATGGCCTATCGCGTCGGTCCGACCGGCGTGGTGGCGCCGTTCTACTACTGCTTTACCGTCTGGGCGGTCATCTCAGGCGTGCTGGTATTCGGGCAGTTCCCGAATGCCCTGGCGGTCTGCGGCATCCTGCTGGTGGTCGCGAGCGGGCTGACCATCGTCTCGCTTGATGAACGCAAACGCAGGCTGACCGTCGTCGCCTGACCTTCAAGTCAACGCGTCGAAGCAGGTTTGGCCGTCCTGCGGTCAGCCAGTCGGCAGACTGGTGCCTAAAGCGTTCGCTTGCCGGAGAACTGGTGATAGGCCCACAGCACGACCACCGCGCCGATGACGGCGACGATCAGGCTCCAGATGTTGAGGCCGGTCACGCCCGTGGCGCCAAAGGCGCTGAAGATCAGCCCGCCGACGATGGCGCCGACAATGCCGAGCACGATATCCATGATCAGGCCCTGGCCGGTCTTGTTGACGATCTTGCTGCCGATAAAGCCGGCGATGACGCCGAGGATGATCCAACTGATAATGCCCATTTTTCCTCTCCATTCCCCCGCCGGCCGATCATGGTCACATGATTGTCAAAAGCTCAAGCCAACTTGAATTTCCGCCCGCATGCTCCATTGTAGCCGGCGGGACGGGCTTGGTCGTTATGGAGGATTGACCTATGGGACTTTTTGACAACGCCGTACCTGGCGGCAACATCACCAAACCGCTGATGATCGCGCTCGGCGCGCTGCTGGTGGGAAAGATGCTGAGCGGCAGAAGCGCCGAACAGACGAGTGCCGAAGAGACGGGCGAGCCCGCCCAGCCTCAAACGCCAGCCCCCACCGGAACCACGGCCTCAGGGGATGGCGGCCTGCTCGGCGGACTGGGCGGACTGCTCGACAAGCTCAAGAATGCCGGCCAAGGCAATGTCGCTGACTCCTGGGTCGGCACCGGGCAGAACCAGCCGATCAACGCCAATGATCTCGGCAAGGCGATCGGCCCGCAGGTCATTCGAGAGATCGCGCAAAGGACCGGACTGGACGAGCAGGAGTTGCTCAAGCAATTGTCCACAGCCCTGCCAGGCATTGTCGACAGACTGACGCCGAACGGACAGGTGCCGCAGCAACACCAGGTCGCGTCCGCCTTCAACAGCTAGACTTCTGCGCCTGCATCACGCGCAAACACGCCCGGCACCGCCTTGCGGCTGTCGGGCGTTGCTCCGACCAGCGCGGCGAACCGCCTGGCAGTCGACGCATCGACCGGCGTGTAGACGGAAACCGAGAAATCACTGTCGCGGCCGCCCGGCTGCACGTGGCGAAATCGAACGACATCGCGCCGGCGACAGGGTGCCGGATGGATTTCCGCCAGATCGGTGGCTCGGCGATGTCGCGGCTGTTCCAGCACGTGGCGAACGCTTCGCTTGCCGCTTCCAGTGACGAAACCAGCGCAGCCAGCACCGGATCGCGAGTCATGGCGACAGTGGCAAGCCGGAACTGCGCCGCCGCCGAGCGCAAAACCTCCGGCCAGTCGACAAAGCGCTGCCGCCATTCCAGGTCGAGAAACAGCCGGGCGAGCAGGCTGCCGGACCACTCATCATCCGTCTCGAAATCCCCAAGCAGCACCGCCGCCGGATGGTTACAGGCGACGACCTGCCAGTAGCGATTGACGACATATGCCGGGTGCGGCGCCAGCCCGTCGAGCAGGCTGAGCAACGGCGCGCTGGGCAGGCCTTGCGCGCCGAGCCGGTTTCGCCAATCGAGATCGGGCCGCGCCAATTGGAACAGATAGGCCTGCTCGGACCGGCTCAGCTTCAGCACCCGCGCTAGCGAGCGAAGCACCTGCGGCGACGCGTTCACCTCCCGCCCCTGCTCGAGCCAGGTGTACCAGGTGGTGCTGATCCCCGCCTCGGCGGCGACCTCTTCGCGCCTGAGGCCCGGTGCCCGGCGGCGGCCATTGGCGCCATCGATCCGCGGCAAGCGGTCCCGCCGCTCGCGCAGGAAGCGGGCAAGCTCGTCGCGCCGTGGGCCGTCGTATGGCATGCAGTCACCTCCGATACCAGTATAAGCTATAGTCTTGTACTACTTTAAAGGAAAGCTAGGTTGCGGGCGATCGAACATCAGCCCACGGGACTTCGACAATGAATGCGCTCAATGAAATCCGTCAGATCGACTACACCGTCATCTTCGCCCGCGACATGGCCGCCATGCGGCACTTCTACGGGGATGTGATGGAATTTGATCTGCAGCGCGAACTCGGCGACAGGTGGATCGAATATCGGGTCGGCCCGAACACGCTGGCCTTGACCAGCCTCGGCATGATGTTCAACGACACGCCGCAGCAGCGGGATGCGCTGTCGCTTCAGCTGGCATTCCGGGTGGCGCCGGAGATGGTCGCTGCTTGCGCCGAGGCGCTTCAGGCCAAGGGCGTGCAGCCGGTCCTGCCGCTCACCGACCAGGAATGGGGCCACAGGACAGTGTTCTTCCGCGATCCGGACGGCAACGTTGTCGAGATATTCGCTGAGATCTGATGCGGAGTGGGGAGTTTGGAGCGGGTAGCGGGAATCGAACCCGCATATTCAGCTTGGAAGGCTGCTGCTCTACCACTGAGCTATACCCGCATCGTCCTCAAGGTTCGCGGGCTGGCAGTGGTGGAGAGGGTTGGATTCGAACCAACGTAAGCTAAGCTAACGGATTTACAGTCCGTCCCCTTTAACCACTCGGGCACCTCTCCAGCCTGCCGTCGAAGCCTTGCAACGAGGCATTCTCGCCGATCAGGTCGAAACCAGGGTTTTGTCCGAAATCAGCGAAGCGCCTTATGGCGGCAAGGCCAGTGGGTGTCAACCGCACCGCAAGGCAAAATGCGCTGATTTTGACAGCTCACCCGGCAAGCCGGCTTTCTGCCTGTATCCATGGCCCGGCGACGCGGCTATAGAAGCCGGCCATGAGCAATGACAACACGTCCAAGACCGCCAAAGACACCCACTACGCCAAGCTGCGTCGCGCTCATCGCGACGAGAAGGCCGGCGGCGCGCCTGCCTTCCGGCCGCGCCAGCCGGTGCCGCCGGGCGAGAACGCCGCCGACGGGCTGGTGCGGCTTTATGGCCTGCACACGGTGCGCGCCGCGCTCGACAATCCGCGCCGGCGGATCAGAAAGATGTTGGTGACGCGCAATGCCGCCGAGCGGCTGGCGATCGCCGACCTCGCCGCTTTGCCGTTCAAGGCCGAACTGGTCGAGCCGAAGGACATCGACAAGATCACCGGTTCGGACGCCGTCCACCAGGGCGTGCTGATCGAGGCCGAGCCGCTGAAGCCCAAGCGCCTTGACGCGCTCGGCGATACCAAACTGGTGCTGGTGCTCGACCAGGTCACCGACCCGCACAATGTCGGCGCCATCCTGCGCTCGGCGGTCGCCTTCGGCGCCGGTGCGCTGATCACCACGGCCCGCCACAGCCCGCAGGAATCCGGCGTGCTGGCCAAATCCGCCTCCGGCGCGCTGGAACATATCGACCAGGTCGAGGTGAAGAACCTCGCCGACGCGCTGGAACAGCTGCACGAAGCCGGCTTCCAGACCATCGGCCTCGATTCGGACGGGCCGGCCGAACTCGAAACGAGTTTTTCAGGCGAAAAGATAGCCCTGGTGCTCGGCGCCGAAGGCAAGGGCCTGCGCCAGAAGACGCGCGAGACGGTGACGACACTCGCCCGCCTCGACATGCCCGGCGCCATCCGCTCGCTCAACGTGTCGAACGCCGCGGCGGTGAGCCTTTATGCGGCACGGAAGTTCCTTGGAAAGTGAATAGTGAATGCTGAATGGAAAGCGTTCTTACCGTCACCGTTCACTATTCACCCACTTCATGCCCCGCCATCCGCTCCAGCGCCCGCACCAGCGCCGAATGATCCTCTTTCGCCCCGCCATTCGCCGCGCACGAGTTGAACAGCTGCTGCGTCGTCGAGGTGTTGGGCAATGAGACGCCGAGCGCCTTGGCGCCTTCCAGGGCCAGGCTGAGATCCTTCTGGTGCAGTTCGATGCGGAAGCCCGGCGCGAAGGTGCGCTTTATCATGCGCTCGCCATGCACCTCGAGGATGCGCGATGCCGCCAGCCCGCCCATCAGCGCCTGCCGGACCTTGGCGGGGTCGGCGCCGGCTTTTGCGGCAAAGACCAGCGCCTCGGCGACCGCCTCGATGGTCAGGGCTACGACGATCTGGTTGGCAACCTTGGTGGTCTGGCCGACGCCGTTCGGGCCGACAAGCGTGACGTTCTTGCCCATCTTTTCGAACACGGGCTTGGCGCGCTCGAACGCCTTGTCCTCGCCGCCGACCATGATGGTCAGGGACGCCGCCTTTGCGCCGACCTCGCCGCCCGACACCGGCGCGTCAAGATAGTCGCAGCCGAGATCGTTGATTTTCTTGGCGAAAACCTTGGTCTCGATCGGCGAGATCGAGCTCATGTCGATGACCAGCTTGCCCTTGCTCAGGCCGGAAGCGACACCGTTCTCGCCGAACAGCACCTCGGCTACCTGCGGGGTGTCGGGAACCATGGTGATGATGATATCCGCGGCCTTCGCCACTGCCGCGTGGCCGGTGATGCTTCTCAAGCCCTTGGCGACGAGATCGGCCGGCGGCTTCGAGCGGTGGTCGCTGGCAATGACGGCGTAGCCGGCATCCAGGAGATGCCCCGCCATCGGCGCGCCCATGATGCCAAGGCCGATGAAGCCGATGGTTTCCATTGTTTTCTCCTTTGTTGAGGCTGAGTTCCTTCGCGCCCCCTCTGGCCTGCCGGCCATCTCCCCCACTTGTGGGGAGATTGGCAGTTTCGGCGCCTCGCTCACCCTGCAATGTTGGGGAGCGAAAGCCGGGATGACGTCCGATCTCCCCACCTGTGGGGGAGATGGCCGGCAGGCCAGAGGGGGGCGCGAAGGAACGCGACTTCAATCGTAACAGCTAAGCCGCGGCACTCCCCTGCCCGTTAAGCTCCCGAAACCACCCCAGCCCAGCCTCCGTCCCCGCCTTCGGTTTGTATTCCGCTCCGACCCAGCCGGAATAGCCGATCCTGTCGATATGCTCGTAGAGGAAGGGATAATTGATCTCGCCCGTCCCCGGCTCGTGACGGCCGGGATTGTCCGCAAGCTGGATATGCGCGATGCGGCCGAGGTTGGCCTCGATGGTACGGGCGAGATCCCCCTCCATGATCTGCATGTGATAGATGTCGTATTGCAGGAACAGGTTCTTCGAACCGACGCGCTCGATCAGCGCCAGCGCCTGCTCCGAATAGTTCAGGAAAAAACCCGGTATGTCGCGCGTGTTGATCGGCTCGATCAAAAGCCGGATGCCGGCCTGCTCCAGTTTCTCGGCTGCAAACGCGAGGTTCTCGGCTAAAGTATTTTCCAGCACCGAACGATCCACGCCCTGCGGCGCGATGCCGGCGAGGCAATTGACCTGCTCGCAGCCGAGCGCATGGGCATAGCTGATCGCCTTGGCGATGCCTTGCCGGAATTCCGGCGCGCGGTCGGGCAAAACCGCGATGCCGCGCTCGCCGTTGCCCCAGTCGCCGGCCGGGAGGTTGAACAGCACCTGTGTCAGGCCGTTCTTCTTCAGCCGGGCCGCGACCACGTCAGGCGTATGATCATAGGGGCCGATATATTCGACGCCCTTGAAGCCGGCGCGGGCTGCGGCATCGAAGCGATCGAGGAACTCATGCTCGCCAAAGAGCATCGACAGATTGGCTGAAAAACGCGGCATTCTTTTTCTCCTTCTTCTGCTTGGCCCTAGGCGTGTTGAGATTCAGGTCGGGCAGAGTCGAAAACGGTGACTTTCGAAAACCGGAGCGGAACGTACTTTCTGTACGTGAGCACCGGAAGCGCAGGAAGGCGCCGTTTGCAGGCCTGTCTCACCTGAATATCGGCGCGCCTAATCGAGCAACACAATCGCCGTTGGCGCATCCTCATGGCTTTCGGCAAGGTCCTCGAATTCGGTGATCTTGTCGATTTCCGTGCCCATGGAAATGTTGGTGACGCGCTCGAGGATGAATTCGAGCACCACCGGCACCTGGTATTCCTTCATCAGCCGCTGCGCTTCCTTGAACGCGCCGGCGAACTCTTCCGGTTTGCGCACCCGGACCGCCTTGCAGCCCATCGCTTCTGCGACCGCGACATGATCGACGCCGTAGCCGGCCTCCGGATCGTTGGCGCGGTTGACGTTCTCGAAGGCCAGGCTCACCTCGAAATCCATCGCAAAACCGCGCTGCGCCTGGCGGATCAGGCCGAGATAGGCATTGTTCACGACGACATGGATATACGGCAGTTTGTGCTGTGCGCCGGCCGCCAGTTCCTCGATCATGAACTGGAAGTCGTAGTCGCCCGACAGCGCCACGATGGTGCGATCCGGATCGGCGGCGCGCACGCCAAGCGCTGCCGGCAGCGTCCAGCCGAGCGGGCCGGCCTGGCCGCAATTGATCCAGTTGCGCGGCTTGTAGACATGCAGGAACTGCGCCCCGGCGATCTGCGAGAGGCCGATCGTGGTGACGTAGGTGGTGTCACGGCCGAACGACTTGTTCATCTCCTCATAGACGCGCTGCGGCTTCAGCGGCACCTGCTCGAAATGCGTCTTGCGCTTCATCGTCTTCTTGCGGGTCTGGCATTCCTTCGCCCAGCCCGACCAGTCGCGCAGCTTTCCTGCCGTCTTCCATTCGGTGGCGACGTCGAGCAGCATCTTTAGTGCCGCACCGGCGTCCGAGACGACGCCGAGATCCGGCGCGAACACCCGGCCGATCTGGGTCGGTTCGATGTCGACATGGATGAATTTCTTGCCCTTGGTGTAGACATCGACCGAACCGGTGTGGCGGTTGGCCCAGCGATTGCCGATGCCAAAGACGAAATCGGCTTCCAACATCGTCGCATTGCCGTAGCGATGCGAGGTCTGCAGCCCGCACATGCCGGCCATCAGCCGGTGGTCGTCGGGGATCGCGCCCCAGCCCATTAGCGTCGGGATGACCGGCACGCCCGTTATCTCGGCAAATTCGATCAACAGATCCGACGCATCGGCGTTGATGATGCCGCCGCCGGCGACGATCAGCGGCTTTTCCGCGGCATTGAGCATCGCCAAGGCCTTTTCGGCCTGGGCGCGCGACATTGCCGGCTTGAACGGGACCAGCGGTTCATAGGCATCGATATCGAATTCGATCTCGGCCAATTGCACGTCGACCGGCAGGTCGATGAGCACCGGGCCCGGTCGCGACGAGCGCATCAGGTGAAATGCCTTCTGCAGCGCCATCGGCACGAGATAGGGCTCCATGACCGTGACCGCCCATTTGGCGACGGGTGCGGCTATGGCGGCGATATCGACAGCCTGGAAATCCTCCTTGTTGAGCCGTGCCCGCGGCGCCTGACCAGTGATGCACAGGATCGGGATGGAGTCCGCCGCCGCCGAATAGAGCCCGGTGACCATGTCGGTGCCGGCCGGGCCCGACGTGCCGATGCACAGCCCGATATTGCCTGATTTAGCTCTCGTGTAGCCCTCGGCCATATGCGAGGCCGCCTCGACATGGCGCGCCAGGATGTGGCGGATCGAGCCCCTCGCCTTCAGCGCCGAATAGAACGGATTGATCGCCGCGCCCGGCACGCCGAAGCCGCAGGAAACGCCTTCCTTTTCGAGAACGAGAACCGCTGCATCTACAGCGCGCATCCTGGCCATGTCCAGCCTCCGCAAATTGTTGGTCGACCGACAATGCCAGTATGGTTTTCATTTTTCAATTTTTTCAGAATAATTTTTCATTTCTAGAAAACGGCTCCTGTCCACTGATTTCGCTGGCTTTTCCGTTTTTCATGAATCCGGGCACCAGAATCTGTGAAAAAGTTTTTCATTGCGATTTCGGCGAAACCGGCGACAATGCCGCCATGGAAACCAGCGAAAAACGCCAGCGCGGCCGGCCGCGCGCTTTCAACGGTCCGTCCGAGGCCGGTTCTGTACAGTCGCTGGACCGGGCCTTGCGCATCCTGGCCATCGTCGCTGAAGGCAGTGGCCTGTCGCTGAGCGAGATTTCGGCGCGTAGCGAGCTCGCGGCGTCCACCGCCTACCGCATGCTGACGACGCTGCAGAACCACGGCATGGTCGAGTTCGATACATCGGACCAGCTGTGGTCGATCGGCGTCGAGACCTACCGCATGGGTGCCGCCTTCCTGCGCCGCCGCAAGCTTGTCGACCGGGCCCGCGTGGTCATGCAGGAATTGATGGAGAAGACCGGTGAAACCGCCAATCTCGGCGTCGCCGAGGACGATTGCGTCGTTTTCGTCAGCCAGGTCGAGACCCATCAGGCGATCCGCGCCTTCTTCCGCCCGGGCACGCGCAGCTCTTTCCATGCCTCGGGCATCGGCAAGGCGGTGCTGGCGCAGCTCGAGCCGGAACGCGTCGCCGCCATCCTGCGCAAGTCGGGCCTGCAGCGCTTCACCGACAAGACGCTGTCCGACATTTCGGCGCTGGCCCATGACCTGGCTGTCATCAAGCACCGTGGCTGGTCGGTCGACGACGAGGAGCGGCATCCCGGCATGCGCTGCGTGGCCGCCGCCATTTTCAACGAGTTCGGCGAGCCGATCGGCGGTGTCTCGGTTTCCGGACCGACGGTGCGGGTGACGATGGAGCGGCTGGACGAGATCGGGCCGCTGGTGCGCGACGCCGCCGCTGAGGTGACGAGGATGATCGGCGGGTTCCGATTATAATGCGGAGAACGCTTCAGCTTTTGCTCGCCGCTTCACTGTGCGGATGCGTGGCGACGGCGCCCGAACCCGCCCCTGTCTCCCAGCAAGTCAGCGAGATTCCGATCTCGCTCGCTTTGGAGGAGACAATCACGATCGGCATTCGCCAGCATTTGCAGGATCCTGTATCCGCCAAATTCGGGACGATGCGCGCCGGCGAGCGGACGCTCAACGGCCGCCGGGAAATCGTGGTCTGCGGCCATGTCGCCGCGAAGTCATCGTCCGGTGGTCATACAACAGACCAACCGTTCGCCGCCAAGATCTATCCGGATGAAGGAAGCAGCTTCGAACTCATCGCCATGGGCGATCAATCGCTGAATGCGAGCGGTGGTGTTGTCGGCACCTGCCATGCAGCCGGATTACCGATCTCCAAACCGTAGCTGACACTGCCACGCGCTCAAATGTAGGAAAGAGGGGCTGCGTACAGCCCCTCCTTCTTGTGGGGAGCCTCCTCTTAGAGGCGGCAATAGTGGCGGTAGCCGTCATAGCCGACATAGGTGTCGGAGTACGGATCGTAGCTGGCGTAGCGATTGGCGCAGCGGCGGACGTGCCAGGAACCACCCTCGTCGTCGACATAGACGGTGCGGGGCTGCTGGTTGAGCAGGCTGCCGAGCACGAAGCCGCCGACGCCGGCGGCGATGCCGATGCCGATTTCGCGGTTGTGGTGATGGCTGTGGGCGGCCGAGGGCTGGACGGTGCCGACCAGCGAGGTGGCGGCGACGGTGCTGGCGATGAGGGCAGAAGCGATTTTGCGCGTGAACATGACGATCTCCTTGTTTCGTTGCGAGAGGCGATCCATCCGCCTCTTGATCATCTGTCGTTTCGGCGCGGAAAAAGGTTCGAAAGAATTTGGGATTTTCTTGAAGGCCGGAAATCAGCCGATGGAAACCAAGATCTGATCGATCGAGCGCTCAACGCAAAAAAGGGCGGCCGAAGCCGCCCTTCCGCGAGGCAGGTCGTCTCGCTCAAAGGAAGATGATCACCTTGCCGTGGTGATGATGATGCTTGTGGTGATGGTGCTTGTGTTGATGGTTCCACCACCAAGAGGGCTTGTCGTGGTGCTTGTGATGGTGGTGATGATGGCTGTGAGCGGAGGACGACTGCACGGTACCGGCGAGCGCGCCGGTGGCGACGAAGATGGCGACCAGGCCCGAAGTAAGACTGCGCTTCAACATGATGATCTCCTTGATCGAGGCGACCATTCGCCTCTGGAGATCAGTCGGGGTGACGTGGTGAAAGGTTCGAGGTTTTGAGCGAGTAGTGAGTAGTCAATGGTCCGAAAGGCGTTCGCCCATTCACCATTCACCATTCATCCCCATCCCAGTCACATGCCGCAGCCAAAACGCCATCGCGATAAAACCGACGATGGCGGCGATGCCGGTCCAGTCGACATTGGCGCTCTTCACGTCCCTGATGAGCTTTACCGCAAGCAGCCAGGCAATGACGACAAGCGGCAGGATGATGACAAGTCTGATCATGCGACACCCCGTTCGATGCGTTTGCACCTGAGAGATATGTAGGGATCGCATTGGCGGTTTTCAGCATGGCGGCCCGCCCACCTCGGCGGGGTCCATTAGCGATCGAAAACGGAGTTTTGTCTTTACTGGCGCACGAAATATGCTAACCGGAGCGCCGTGCCCTTGTAGCTCAGCTGGTAGAGCAGCGGTTTTGTAAACCGAAGGTCGGCGGTTCGATTCCGTCCGGGGGCACCACCCTTCGCTCGGTCCATTCCGGACACATAGGTTACGGTTTATATCGGAGACATGGGTAACACTTTTGGCCCGAAGGGGTTTTGGAGTGGTTCGAGCCTGCATGTCTCATCATC
>NZ_JAMYRH010000019.1:0-88236 GCF_040321305.1 Mesorhizobium sp. M0478 | reverse complement strand
GCCCCGAGATGTGGCAAGAATGAGACTCTTAAAGGCAAAAAGATGGCTAAAGGATTAGCTTTCGTGCAGCATAGGTAAAACTTTATAAATGGCCGGATATGTCCGCGTGAGCAAAGCCGGAGAAAGTCTTAACAACAGCCTCCGCAGCCGATTTCCCTTCATAATCAATTAACTGGTTGGAGCCGGCTCAGAACGGCAATTTCATTCCGGGCGGGATCGGCAAGCCTGCCGTCAGCGCCTTGGTCTTCTCCTGCATAATCTGCTCGACCTTATTTTTGGCGTCATTGTGAGCGGCAAGCAGCAGGTCTTCGAGGATCTCGACCTCGTCCTCCTTGAACAGCGACGGATCGATCTTCAGCGACTTCATCTCGAACTTGCCGGTCAGCGTGACATTGACCAGCCCGCCTCCGGCCTGCCCGCTTGCTTCTATCGTGGCGATCTCGTCCTGCATGGCCTGGAACCTGGCCTGCATTTCCTTCGCCTTGCCCATCAGGCCGAGAAGATCTTTCATGGTCGGGTCCTTTGCGGATTCGTGGCTATGGTCAGGTTTCGTCGTCGTCCGGCGGCGGCTCGACCGGCACTTCGGCCTTGTCGGTGTCGACTTCCGGCGCGTCGGGAATGCGCACGTCGATGATCTTGGCGCCGGGAAAGCGCGCCAGGATGGCGGCCACAGCCGGATCGCTTTTCGCGTCGGAGAAAGCAGTCTCGCGCCTGGTCGATTCCATCTCGGCCAGCGTTTGGCCGCCCTCTTCCTTCGACAATGACACCAGCCAGTTGCGGCCGGTCCAGGCGCGCAGCTTCGTCGTCAAGTCGTTGAGCAGCATCTTGGGCGCATCGGCGGTCAGGCCGACGTCGATACGGCCGGGCTCGATGCGCACCAGGCGAATACAGCTCTTGACCAGCACCTTGAAGGCGATGTCACGCTGCGCGTCGGCAAGAGCGACAATATCGGCCAGCGATTTCAGCGGCGGCGATTGCGGCTCGACGACCGGCTGCGGAGGCGCGACAAAGGCGACCGGGGGCGCGTCGACCAATCGCATGGTTTGCGCACCGGCTGGCCCGGACGGCATCCGGGTCTGCGCTACCGCGCTGGCGCCGCCGCCATTGCCGGCATTTACCGGCGCACCATTCGGGCGTGACGCACCACCGGACGCCGGAGCGCCGCTCTCCAGAGATTTCAGCGCCTCGTCCAGCGTCGGCAGGTCGGCGGCATGCGCCAGCCGGATCAGCACCATCTCGCCGGCGCTGACCGGTCGGTTGGACGACTGCACCTCGGGAATGCCTTTCAAGAGCATCTGCCAGGTTCGCGACAGAACCTTGACCGACAGCGTGCTGGCGAAGTCGGCGCCGCGGCGGCGCTCATCCTCGGACAGGGAAGCGTCGTCGGCAGCCGTCGGCACGAAGCGCAGCCGGGTGACGAGGTGGTTGAATTCGGCCAGATCGGTCAGCACGGCAGCCGGATCGGCGCCGGTGTCGTACTGGTTGCGGAATTCGGCAAGGGCGGCCGCCACATCGCCCTTCATGACATGTTCGAACAGGTCGACGATGCGGGCGCGGTCGGCGAGACCCAGCATGGCGCGCACCGCTTCGGCGCTGACGGCGCCGCCGCCATGGGCGATCGCCTGGTCGAGGATGGAGAGCGAATCGCGGGCCGAGCCTTCGGCGGCGCGCGCGATCATCGCCAGCGCGTCGTCGTCGACCGATATGCCTTCCTTGCCGGCAATCGAGGAGAGGTGCGCGACCAGTGCGCCAGCATCGATGCGTCTCAGGTCGAAACGCTGGCAGCGCGACAGCACGGTGATCGGCACTTTGCGGATTTCGGTGGTGGCAAAGATGAATTTGACGTGCGGCGGCGGCTCTTCCAGCGTCTTCAACAGGCCGTTGAAGGCCTGGGTGGAGAGCATGTGCACTTCGTCGATGATGTAGACTTTGTAGCGCGCCGACACCGGGGCATAGCGCACGCGCTCGATAATGTCCCTGATGTCGTCGATGCCGGTATGCGACGCGGCGTCCATCTCGATGACGTCGACATGGCGGCCTTCCATGATCGCCTGGCAGTGCTCGCCCAGGAGGGCGAGGTCGACCGAGGGATGGTCGACCGTCGGCGTCTTGTAGTTGAGCGCCCGCGCCAGGATGCGCGCCGTCGTGGTCTTACCGACGCCGCGCACGCCGGTCAGCATCCAGGCCTGGGCGATGCGGCCTGTGGAGAAAGCGTTGGTCAAAGTGCGGACCATCGGCTCCTGGCCGATCAGTTCGGAGAAATTCGACGGACGATATTTGCGCGCCAGCACGCGATAGGCGACGGCCTTTTGCTTCTCCAGGTTTTCGGGGTCCGAATTTCCGGCTTCGCTCATTCGCCCGTAAAGCTCCAAAAGGCCGCGTCTCAGCGTAGCCGATTCCTGCTAGATCGTTTCACCGTTTTCTGAAACGGCAAACCGCTCTACCCTTTGCTTTAACGCAATTCCGGACGGGAAACCGCTCACACTTTCCCTGGAATTGCTCCAATAGTCTCGCCCGCGCTGCAATGCGTCGTCAATGTCGCGAGAGGGGCCGATGAGGTGGGAGGCTGGAACAATGACCCGTTCCGGGCTCGTTAGGGCTGCTTCCTTCCGGACCTGACCCGGTTGGCGAGTGGATCGTCCACCACCAACCTCCCGCGTTCCATATCGGCAATTCAGCGATCAAATGCAAGGGTGCATTGAGAATCGGATGCCCGTGAACTCCGCCGCTCAATGAATCGCTTGCAGCCCCCGTGCAGCCGCTCTAGCGTGATGAGTTTGGGAATAATGCGAGAAGCGCAAGGGAAACGCCAATGCTACCGGGCCTCAAGGCCGGATTCACGCTCGACTCCAGGCTGGAGGCGGATAGCGAGCAGCTGATGTGGCTCGGCCTGTGCGAGCTCAGGGTGATGAACGATAGCCGCTGGCCATGGCTGGTCCTGGTGCCGCAGCGGCCGGGGGCCGAAGAAATCCACGACATGACGCCGCTCGACCAGGCGATGTTGACCTTCGAAACCAACATGGTGGCGCAGGCGCTGAAAAGAACCACGAGCTGCACCAAGATCAACACCGGCGCGCTCGGCAACATCGTTCGGCAATTGCATGTCCACGTCATCGCCCGCTCGGAAGGCGATCCGGGCTGGCCGGGGCCGGTGTGGGGGCACGGCATGCGCGAGCCCTATGAGCGTTCAGGCATCCGCCAGTTTGCGCAACAGATCAAGGCGGCGCTATAAGCCGCCTGTGTCCATCCCTAGACGTTCGAGCTTCCATGACCCTTCGCCTTTTTGACGCGCCCTTGCGCGAACCGAGCCAGTTCGTCGGCTTCGCCGGAAACACGATTGATCGGCAATCCGAGAACCGCGCCGACGATTCCGTCGAAAGGGCGTTGGCCGATCCCTCGGCACGTCTTCTGCCGATGCATGGCGGACGGCTGTATCTGAAATTGCACGATGGCAGCTTCGACCCTTGGTTCGATCTGGCTGAGAGCCAGAAGCTGCAGCCATCACTCGCACAAGGCGTGCTGCTTGGCTTTGCCGAGAGCGGCCCGGTACTTGCCGTGCCGGTCGGCCTCGATCCCGAACAGCTGCCGGAGACCATGAAGGCGATCGATTATCGCTCGGTCTATATGCAGGGGCTGATCGACGAGGCGGCAGCGGGCGCGCTGGCGCAAGGCGCCGCCCTGCTTGCCTGGCATGCCACCCATCGCTTCTGCAGCAAATGCGGCCATGAATCGCAAATGCGGGCCGGCGGCTACAAGCGCCATTGCCCAAATTGCGGCACCGAGCACTTTCCACGCACCGATCCGGTGGCGATTATGCTGACGGCGACGCGGGAAAAATGCCTGCTCGGCCGCGGCCGGCATTTCGGGCCCGGCATGTACTCGGCGCTTGCCGGCTTCATCGAGCCGGGCGAGACGATCGAGGCGGCGGTGCGCCGCGAAACGCTGGAGGAAGCCGGCATCCGGCTCGGCCGCGTTGTCTACCATGCCAGCCAACCCTGGCCGTTCCCCTATTCGCTGATGATCGGCTGTTTCGGCGAACCGCTCAGTGACGACATCCAGGCCGATCTCAACGAGTTGGAAGATTGCCGCTGGTTTTTTCGCGACGAGGTGCGTTCCATGCTGGAGAGGACGCACAAGGACAATCTGGTCACGCCGCCGAAAGGCGCGATCGCGCATCATCTGATCCGCGCCTGGGTCGACAGCGAATAAGACTTATTATTTTACGCAATTCCGGACGGAAAACCGCTTCACACTTTTCCTGGAATTGCTTAACGGGAGCAAAAAATGATCCGTCACACCGTGGTTTTCACCCTGAAGCACCCGCAGTACTCGCTGGAGGAAAAGCGGTTCCTCTCCGATGCCAAGCGCATTCTCAGCGCAATCAAGGGCGTCACCCATTTCGAGCCGCTGCGGCAAGTCAGCCCGAAGAACGACTATCACTTCGGCTTCTCGATGGAGTTCGTCGATCAGGCCGCCTACACCAGATATAACGAGCATCCCGACCACGTTGCCTTCGTGCGCGACCGCTGGATCCCGGAAGTCGAAACCTTCATGGAAATCGACTATGTGCCGCTGACCCTGCTGGTTTAGGGGAACCTTAGTCCGCGACCTTCCACTGCTCGCGCGACTCGCTGGCGGGATAGACACCCAGAATGCGCACTTCGCGCGAGAAGAAGCGCAGTTCGTCCAGCGCCAGCTTGACCAGTGGATCGTCGGGATGGCCCTCGATATCGGCGTAGAACAGCGTCGCGGTGAAGGCGCCCAACTGATAGCTCTCCAGCTTCGTCATGTTGACGCCGTTGGTGGCGAAACCGCCCATTGCCTTGTAGAGCGCAGCCGGCACGTTGCGGACACGGAACATGAAGGTCGTCATCATCTTGGTGTCGGCCGAGGGCCGTTCGGCCAATCGCTTGTCCTTGGTCAGCACGACAAAGCGGGTGACATTCGAATCCGTGTCCTCGACGTTCTTCTCGATGATGTCGAGGCCGTAGAGTTCTGCGGCTAGCGCCGGGGCGAGCGAGGCCATGGTGCGGTCCTTGAGCTCCGAGACCAGCTTCGCAGAGCCCGCCGTGTCGCCGGCGATCACCGGCTTCCAACCGTTCTTGCGGATGTATTTGCGGCACTGTCCCAGCGCATGGATATGGCTGTGCACGGTCTTGATCTCTTCGCGTTTGACGCCTGGCAGCACCATCAGCTGGAAGTGGATCGGCAGAAAATACTCGCCGACGATGTGGAGTTTCGATTCCGGCAAGAGATGATGAATGTCGGCGACGCGGCCGGCGATGGTGTTTTCGATCGGGATCATGGCGAGGTCGGCCTTGTTGGTCTCGACCGCGTTGAAGGCATCCTCGAAGGTGGGGCACGGCAACGGCTCCATCGAAGGGAACATGTTGCGGCTGGCGGTGTCGGAATTGGCGCCCGGTTCGCCTTGGAAGGCTATTCTGTTGGTCTTGTCAGGCATGCCGATATCTCAGGTTGAAGGTCTCAGGAAAGAATTTGTCGGGCGCGTTCGAGGTCTTCCGGCGTGTCGACGCCCAGCGGCAGCGATTGCACGATCTCGGCATCGATGCGCATACCGGCCTCCACCGCCCGCAACTGCTCCAGCCGCTCGCGCCGTTCGAGCGGCGAAGGTTTTAGCGCGACGAAGCGTTCGAGGGCTGAGCGCCGATAGGCGTAGAGGCCGACATGGTGATAGAGCGGCCCCTCGCCCCAGGGCGCGGTGGCGCGGGTGAAATAGAGCGCCTTCAGCCGCGTCGCCGACAACGGCGAACCGACGATCTTGACGACGTTGGGGTTGGCCTTTTCCTCGTCGCGGACGATCTCGACGCCGAGCGTGGCGATGTCGACCGCAGCGTCCTCGAACGGTTTCAGCGCCGCACCGATGATCTTGGGATCGATGGTCGGCAGGTCGCCCTGCACATTGACGATGGTTTCGACCTTGCGATCGGGGTCGAGGGCGGTCAGCGCCTCGAAGATACGGTCGGAACCGGATTCGTGGTCGGTGCGCGTCATCACCGCCTCGAAACCGTGCGCGCGCACCGCTTCGGCCACGTTGCGCGTGTCGGTTGCCACCACTACCCGGCCAAGCCCAGCCTCAGCGGCGCGGCGGGCGACATGGACGATCATCGGCGCGCCGGCTATGTCGGCCAGCGGCTTGCCCGGCAGGCGCGTCGAGGCCATGCGGGCCGGGATCAGGATGAGCGTGGACATCGAGGTTGCAAGACGTTCGAAAGAGGATGGGGAAAGTGGCAAAAGGTCTCACTGGAAGCGCCCTTATAGGTGTTGCAACGCCCAAGCAAAAGACCTAGTTTCCGCCCGATTTGACCGGCTCGACGGGGTGGGTCACGATACCGACGGACGGAGTGGACGGAGAGGTCCGCCGGAAAAGGGAGCCCTGGGGCGTATGGATTCCAACGAAGTCAACAAACTGCTCGCCGGGTTGCTTGGAACCTGTTTCGTCGTCTTCTCGGTCGGTTTGGTGTCCGACGCCCTGTTTGCCTCGCCGGCGCCGGAAAAACCCGGCTTTGCCATCGAGGCGACGGAGCCTGCCGAAGGCGGCGCCGCCGGACCCGCAACAGAGGCGAAGCCGATCGCCGACCTTTTGGCCACCGCCAATGTCGAGCAAGGTGCGGCCGTCTTTAAGAAATGCCAGGCCTGCCATTCCGGCGAAAAAGGCGGCCCCAACAAGGTCGGCCCGGATCTCTGGGACATCGTCGACCGCCCCGTCGCCGAGCATGAGGGCTTTGCCTATTCGGCCGGCATGAAGGAGTTTTCCAAGGGCGGCGCCGAGAAGTGGACCTATGACAATCTCAACCACTTCATCACCTCGCCGAAGAAATTCGTGAAGGGCACGGCGATGGGCTTTGCCGGCCTGCCGAAGGACGAGGACCGCGCCAACGTCATTGCCTATCTGCGCACGCTGTCGGATAGCCCGAAGCCGCTGCCGACGCCAGGTGCCGCCGCCGATGCAACGGCGCCGGCCAAGCCGGCCGAGGGTGCCGCTCCGGCCAAGCCGGCTGAAGGTGCAGCTCCAGCCCCTGCGACGCCGGCACCGGCGCCCGCCAAATAACCGAATTGTCATCTCCATGACCTCAAAAAAGCCGGGTTCAGCCCGGCTTTTTGTTAGGAAAATCGCGTATGCGGCGACAAAGCCGCCGCATGGCGGTTTTCACCGGCGTCAAATCATTTAGGATTGCCGGGCATCGCGACGAGGAGAACGCATGACGGTTGGCCGAACGCTTCTGAGGTCCTTTCTGGTTGTGGGCGCCCTCGCAGGCGGCCTGCAGGCATCCTTCCCCCAGGAATGGCACACCACCTCTTCGCTGATCGGCCCCTCCAAATATGGCGAGAACTTCCAGCGCTACGATTATGTGAATCCGGATGCACCGAAGGGCGGTACCTACAATTCGGTCGTTTCCGGCACGTTCGACAGCTTCAATCCCTATATCGTTCAGGGATCGCCGGCGGCCGGCCTGCAGCCATTTGGCGGCGGCCTGCTCTACGACACGCTGATGGACCAGGCGACTGACGAAGGTAGCGTCAGCCACCCGCTCGTCGCCGATGCCTACAAGTACTCGACCGACTATTCCTCGGCCACCTACCGGCTCGACCCGCGGGCGAAATGGCATGACGGACAGCCGATCACAGTCGACGACGTGATCTGGTCGTTCCAGGTGCTGAAGGCCAACAGCCCGATGTACAGCCGCTATTTCGAAAACGTCACCGACGCCGTCGCTGTCTCGGACCGTGAGGTCGAGTTCCACTTCGACCAGAAGGGCAATCGCGAACTGCCCAAGATCCTCGGCGACCTTGTCGTGCTGCCCAAGCATTGGTGGGAAGGCACCGACGCCAATGGCAAGAAGCGCGACATCACCAAGGGGACGCTGGAGCCGCCGCTGGGCTCGGCTGCATACAAGATCGCCAGCTTCAAGGCGGGGTCGGAAATCGTCTGGCAGCGCGTCCCCGACTATTGGGGCGCCAAGCTGGCTGTGAAGATCGGTCGGGAGAATTTCGACACGCAGCACTTCACCTACATTCTTGACGACAACGCCTCCTGGGAGGCGTTCAAGAAAGGTGGCCTCGACGATATCAAGCCGGAAAACAGCTCGAAGCGCTGGGCGACATTTTATGATTTCGCGGCGATCAAGGCCGGCGATGTGATCAAGCAGGAGTTCAAGACCACCTCGCCCGAGCCGATGCAGGCTTTCATGCTCAACCAGAGACACAAGCTCTTTGCCGATCGTCTGGTCAGGGCCGCGCTCACCTATCCCTTCGATTTTGAATCGATGAACCGCACGCTGTTCTTCGGTTTCAACACCCGCACCCACAGTTATTTCCAGGGCACGGAACTGGCCTCGAGCGGCCTGCCGCAAGGCAAGGAGCTGGAGATCCTGGAGAAGTACCGCGACAAGCTGCCGCCGGAAGTATTCACGCAGGAATTCAAGCTGCCGGTCTACGATTCGCCGCAGGCGGAGCGCAAATATCTGAAGCAGGCGGTCGACCTGTTCGCCCAGGCCGGCTGGGTGATCAAGGGCGGCAAGATGGTCAACGCCAAGACCGGCGAGCCATTCAAGTTTGAAATCCTGGGCTCGAATGAAACCGACCAGGTCATTTCCAGCCCCTGGATCGCCAATCTGCGCAAGATCGGCGTCGATGCGACACTGCGCATCGTCGACCCGAGCCAGTACACCAACCGCGTCAGAAATTTCGATTACGACGTCATCACAGGACAGCTCCAACAGTCGGAATCGCCCGGCAACGAGCAGCGCGATTTTTGGAGCTCCAAGGCCGCCGACACACCGGCATCGCGCAATTATTCCGGCATCAAGAACCCGGTCGTTGACGCCCTTGTCGACCGCATCATTTTTGCCACGGATCGCGATGACCTCGTCGCCACCACCCATGCGCTCGATCGCGTGCTGCTGTGGAATTACTATGTGGTGCCGCAATACTATCGCGCCGTTGTGTGGCTGGCTTACTGGAACAAGTTCGGCATCCCGGAAAAGCAGCCCGGCTACCGTGGCGCCGATATCGATTCCTGGTGGATCGATGCGGACAAGGAAAAGGCCCTGGCCGCCAAGTACAAGGGCAGCAATTGATGGCGGGGCTCCCTCGCCGCGATTTCCTGGCCCTCAGTGGCGCCGCGGCCGTTGCTGCGCTGCTGCCGGGCAAGGCTTTCGCCGCCAGCCCAACCGGCGTGAAACTGCATGGACTGTCGGCTTTCGGCGACCTCAAATACAAGCCGGACTTCACTCATTTCGACTATGTCAATGTCGATGCGCCGCAAGGTGGCGTCTTCAACTTCCTGCCGCGCAACTGGCTTGCCAACCAGACGCCGCTGACCTTCAACACGCTGAATTCGTTCGTCCCCAAAGGCGATTCGCCCCAGCGCACGGAGATGTGCTTCGATTCACTGATGGTGAGAGCGTACGACGAACCTGACGCCGTTTACGGGCTGATCGCTGACGGCGTGACGATTTCCGACGACCGCAACGACTTCACCTTCTCGCTGCGCCCGCAGGCCCGCTTCCATGACAGCACGCCATTGACCGCAGAGGATGCCGCCTTCACCTTCAAGCTGCTCAAGGACAAGGGGCACCCGTACTATTCCCTGCCGCTAACGCATCTGGATGACGGGATTGCCGTGGATGCCCACACGCTGCAGCTTAGGTTTTCCGGCAAGCAGACAAGCCGCACCATCCTCAACGTCGTCGAGTTCCCGGTCCTGTCGAAGGCGTTCTACACGACCAACCCGTTCGATTCCTCGCAGATGAACCCGCCGTTGGGGTCAGCCGCCTACAAGGTCGGTCGCTGGTCGGCAGGGGCCTGGATCGAATATGAGCGTGTGGCTGATTATTGGGGCAACGACCTGCCGGTCAATCGCGGCCAGAACAATTTTCAGCGGATTCGCGTTGAGTTCTATCAGGACCGTAGCGTTGCCTTCGAAGCGTTCAAGAAGGGAGAAATCCTCTACAGGGAGGAATTCACCTCGCGCGTCTGGGCGACCGGCTACGACTTCCCAGCCTTCACTGCCGGCAAGGTGGTGAAGCACGAATTCCCGGCCGAAACGGTGCCTTCGATGCAGGGCACCGCCGTCAACCAGCGGCGCGAGCAGTTTCGCGACTCGCGCGTGCGGCAGGCGATCGGGCTGTGCTTCGACTTCGAATGGACGCGGCGCAATTTCTTCTACGGTTCCTATGAGCGCTCGCAATCCTGCTTCGAGAAATCCGAATTTCGCGCCGAGGGCAGACCGTCGCCACAAGAATTGGCTCTTCTTGAGCCGCTGCGTGAGCAGATTCCCGCCGAGGCTTTTGGCGAAGCCGTGATCCAGGACGCGTCGAACGGCTCCGGCCGCGACCGGCAGTTGCTTGGCAAGGCGGCCAAGCTTCTGGCCGAGGCCGGCTGGAAACGGTCCGGCAATTTCGTCGTGAACGACAAGGGTGGTCGGTTGTCCGCAGAGTTTCTTGTCGACGACGAAGTCTTCGAACAGGTCTACTCGCCCTGGGTCGAAAACATGAAGGCGGTCGGCATCGATGCCTCGATCCGGCTGGTGGATGCCGCGCAATATCAGCTGCGGCAGAATTCGTTCGACTACGACCTCGTCTCGGTCGCGGCCTCGTTTCCGGCGACGCCAACCCGTGATGACCTCGAAACCATTTTCCATTCGCGAGCAGCTACCGTATCGGGCTCTCGCAATCTGCCGGGAACGTCGAGCCCGGCCATCGACGCCCTGGTTGACGCCGCAGGTGCCGCCGAGGGTCGCGAAAGCCTGACAATTGCCATGCGCGCGCTCGACCGGGTCTTGCGTGCACGGAGGGATTGGATTCCAAGTTGGTTCCTGGCGAATCATCGAAGCGCCTATTGGGACATGTTCGGTTTTCCCGAGCGGAAACCCGATTTCGACTTCCCGGTCGAAGCGCTGTGGTGGGTCGACAAGGGCAAGGCGGCAAAAATTGGCAAAGGGTAGGCTGTTGCGCGGCACTTTACCCTCCCCCTCGTGGGGAGGGTCGGTGAGCACTTCGTGCGCAGCGCGAATGGCGAACCGGGGTGGGGGTGTGACGGCGTACGCCGGATCGAGACTACCCCCACCCCGCTCCGCTTCGCGGATCGACCCTCCCCACAAGGGGGAGGGTGAAAGCTGATGGGCGCCTACATACTGCGCCGTATCCTGCTGATGATACCGACCCTGTTCGGCATCATGGCTGTTGCTTTCGTCGTCACTCAATTCGCACCGGGTGGACCGGTCGAGCAGGTCATCGCCAGCCTGACCAACCAGGGCGGCAGCGACCGCCTCGGCAGCGGCGGCGGCGATGCAGGAGGCGGCGGCAATTTCGATGTGGCCGGCGATGTCGGTTCGAAGTACCGCGGCGCGCAAGGGCTCGATCCTGAATTCATCAAGAAGCTGGAAAAGCAGTTCGGCTTCGACAAACCACCGCTCGAACGCTTCGGCATGATGCTGTGGAACTATGTCCGCTTCGATTTCGGCGACAGCTATTTCCGTGACATCTCGGTGCTCGATCTGATCCTGGAAAAGATGCCGGTGTCGATCTCGCTTGGGCTGTGGATCACGCTGTTGTCCTATCTGATCTCGATTCCCCTTGGCATCCGCAAGGCGGTCAAGGACGGCTCCGCCTTCGACGTCTGGACCAGCGGCGTGATCATCGTCGGCTATGCCATACCGGCCTTCCTGTTCGGCATATTGCTGATGGTGCTGTTCGCGGGCGGCTCCTTCTGGGACTGGTTCCCACTGCGCGGCATCGTCTCCGACAATTGGGACCAATTGTCGTGGCCTGACAAGATCGTCGATTATTTCTGGCACATGACCTTGCCGCTGACGGCGCTGGTGCTGTCGGCCTTCGCGACGACGACGCTGCTGACCAAGAACTCCTTCCTGGAAGAGATACGCAAACAGTATGTGGTGACGGCCCGTGCCAAGGGCCTGTCGGAGCGGCGGGTGCTTTACGGACATGTGTTCCGCAACGCAATGCTGATCGTCATTGCCGGCTTTCCAGCGGCCTTCATCTCGGCCTTTTTCACCGGCTCGCTTTTGATCGAGAACATCTTTTCCCTCGACGGTCTCGGGCTGCTCGGTTTCAGGTCCGTGTTGGCGCGCGACTATCCGGTCGTGTTCGCCAACCTCTATATATTTTCGCTACTTGGCCTGTTCGTGACGCTGTTGTCCGACCTGATCTACACATGGGTCGATCCGCGCATCGATTTCGAGCGGAGAGACGTCTGATGACGCAGGCTGCAGCCGAGATCACACCGACAAGGATCGCCCGCCCCTGGCTGTCGCCGCTCAACAAGCGGCGCTGGCAGAACTTCAAGGCCAACAGGCGCGGCTACTGGTCGTTGTGGATATTCCTCGCTCTGTTCGTGCTGTCGCTGTTTGCCGAACTGATCGCCAACGACAGACCGATCGTCGCCTACTACAAAGGCGAGATCCTGTTCCCGGTGGCGGTCGCCTACCCCGAGGAAAAATTCGGCGGCTTCTACGCCGTCACCGACTATCGCGACCCGGTCATCCGCGACGAGATCAACGCCAATGGCTGGATGATCTGGCCGCCAATCCGCTATTCCTACCGCACCGTCAACAATGCGATCCCCGACGCCGCTCCCGCAAAACCGTCATGGGAATACGACGCGCAGAGGCGATGCAGCCAATATCCGCAAGGCGCTGCCGATCCTGACTGCATTGTCGGCAACTGGAACTGGCTGGGTACCGACGACCAGGCGCGCGACGTGCTGGCGCGCATCATCTACGGGTTCAGGATTTCCGTGCTGTTCGGGTTGATCCTGACCGCGGGTTCGTCGGTTATCGGCGTCGCCGCCGGCGCGCTGCAAGGGTATTTCGGCGGCTGGACCGACCTTCTCTTTCAACGCTTCATAGAAATCTGGTCGGCGATACCGCTGCTGTATCTGCTGCTGATCGTCGCTGCCATCCTGCCGCCGGGCTTCTTCATCCTGCTCGGGCTGATGCTGCTCTTCTCCTGGACGTCGCTTGTCAGCGTGGTGCGCGCCGAATTCCTGCGCGCGCGCAACTTCGAATATGTCAACGCGGCCCGCGCGCTTGGTGTGTCCAACCGCACCATCATGCTGCGCCATCTTCTGCCCAATGCCATGGTGGCGACGCTGACCTTCATGCCTTTTCTGGTCAGCGCCTCGATCTCGACACTGACCTCGCTCGACTATCTCGGCTTCGGCCTGCCGCCCGGCACCGCGTCGCTCGGCGAACTGCTAAAACAGGCGCAGAGTAACCTCAATGCCCCCTGGCTCGGTATATCGGGCTTCATCGTCATCTCGCTGATGCTGTCGCTGTTGGTGTTCATCGGTGAAGCAACGCGCGATGCTTTCGACCCGCGCAAGGCGTTCCGATGAGCAGCGAACTCCTGCTCTCCGTCCGCGATCTCAGCGTTGCCTTCACCCAAGGCGGCAACGAGTCGACCGCCGTCGACCACATCTCCTTCGATCTCGCCAAGGGCGAGACGGTGGCGCTTGTGGGCGAATCCGGTTCCGGCAAATCGGTCTCGGCGCTGTCGGTGCTGAAGCTTCTGCCCTACCCGACGGCCAGCCATCCCTCGGGCAAGATCCTGTTCCAGGGCGCCGACCTTTTGGCGATGAACGAAAAGCAGTTGCGCAGCGTGCGCGGCAACAAGATCACCATGATCTTCCAGGAGCCGATGACCTCGCTCAATCCGCTGCACACGATCGAGCAGCAGATCGTCGAGATCCTGGCGCTGCATCAGGGCATGGGCGACCGCCAGGCCAAGGCGCGCACGCTGGCGCTGCTCAACGAGGTCGGCATTCGCGAACCGGAAAAGCGGCTCGACGCCTATCCGCACCAGCTGTCCGGCGGCCAACGCCAGCGCGTCATGATCGCCATGGCGCTGGCCAACGAGCCTGAACTGCTGATCGCCGACGAGCCGACGACGGCGCTCGACGTCACTGTCCAGGCGCAGATCCTCGAATTGCTGGCGGGGCTGAAGAGCCGCAAGGGCATGTCAATGCTGTTCATCACCCATGATCTCGGCATTGTCAGAAAGATCGCCGACCGCGTCTGCGTGATGACCAAAGGCAAGATCGTCGAGACCGGGCCGACCAGGGACATCTTCGCCAACCCGCAGCACGCTTATACCAAGCACCTCCTGGCCGCCGAGCCGAAGGGCAAGCCGCCGGCCGCCAACGACGCCGCCAAACCGGTTATGACCGGCAAGGACATCAAGGTTTGGTTCCCGATCAAAAAGGGTTTCTTTCGCACCACCGTCGACAATGTGAAGGCTGTTGACGGAATCGACGTCACCGTACGCGCCGGCCAGACGCTAGGCGTCGTCGGCGAATCCGGCTCCGGCAAGACGACGCTCGGGCTGGCGCTGGCGCGGATGATCTCATCGACCGGCACCATCCAGTTCAATGGCAGCGACATCAACCAGCTTTCCTTCAACGCCATGCGGCCGCTGCGCCGCGAGTTGCAGATCGTTTTCCAGGACCCGTTCGGCTCGCTCAGCCCGCGCATGTCGGTCTCGGAGATCATCGAGGAAGGCTTGAAGATCCACGAGCCGAAGCTGTCGCCCGATCAACGCGACGACAAGGTCGTCGCCGTGCTGAAGGAGGTCGGGCTCGATCCGGCGACCAGGAACCGCTATCCGCATGAATTCTCCGGCGGCCAGCGCCAGCGCGTCGCCATTGCGCGCGCCATGGTGCTCAATCCACGCTTCGTCATGCTGGACGAACCGACCTCGGCGCTCGACATGAGCGTGCAGGCGCAAGTGGTCGACCTCTTACGCAATCTGCAGGCCAGGCACGACCTTGCCTATCTGTTCATCAGCCACGATCTGAAAGTCATTCGCGCCCTTGCCAATGACGTCATCGTCATGCGCAATGGCAAGATCGTCGAAGCCGGCCCTTCCGAACAGATTTTCGAGCGGCCGCAGACCGACTATACGAAGGCGCTGATCTCGGCCGCGTTCAAGATCGAGACGGCGCCGGTCGGTATCGTCAGCGAATAACAGGGAATACAATCCGCAAATGGAAAAAGGCAAAATCCTGCTTGCCGTCACCGGCTTTCATCCGCAGCGCTGGCGCGAGCTGCTGTCGGCCGAGCGCGAAGTGGTGCTGGAGCCGGACGGCGCTTCGGATCCGTCGATCACCTATGCGGTGGTGTGGAAGCAGAAGCCGAACCTACTGAAATCGCTGCCCAATCTGCGCGCAATCTTCTCGATCGGCGCCGGCGTCGACCACATCTTCGCCGATCCCGGCCTGCCCGATGTGCCGATCGTCAAAGTGGTCGCCGAGAACCTGACGCAGTACATGACCGAATATGTCGTCTGGCGCGTGCTCGACCATCACCGCCAGGGCATGCTCTATCGTGCGCAGCAGCCGAAGAAGACCTGGCACGAACCGCCGCAGCGGCCGGCCGGTGACATCTCGGTCGGCATTATGGGGCTCGGCAATCTCGGCCGCGCGGCGGCATCGGTGCTGTTGTCGCTCGGCTTTGCCGTCAATGGCTGGTCGCGGAGCGACAAGGCCATGAAAGGCGTTGCGACCTATGCCGGAGAGGCCGGGCTGATCCCCTTCCTCAACGCCACCGACATACTGGTGGTGCTGTTGCCGCTGACGCCGGACACGCACGGCATCATCAATTACGGCGTGCTGAAGGAATTGCGCAAGCGAAACGGCCTCGGCGGCTCGGTGCTGATCAATGCCGGGCGCGGCCGGCTGCAGAAGGACGCCGACATCTTGCGAGCGCTGGACGACGGCACGCTGAAGGAGGCGAGCCTCGACGTGTTCGAGGTCGAGCCGCTGCCGAAGACCAGTCCGCTTTGGAGTCACCCGAAAGTGTTCGTGACGCCGCACGCGGCGGCGACCTCCGACCCTGTCCACCTGGCGCCGAGCATGTTGCGGCAGATGGATGCCTTCGAGCGCGGCGAAAAGCTTGATAACGTGGTCGACCGCAAGGCGGGGTACTGAGGAAGTTCAGGTTCAGCTCGGCAGGGTGAACTTCTTCTGTTTGTTGGGCTTGCCGCAGTCGCGGCGGACGATCGAGCGGTTCATGGCGTCGATCTTGCCACTTGCCAGATCAGTATCGCGCTTGCTTTTGGAGCGCATATCCGGCGTGAACGGGCCGAAGCCCATCGCCGGATTGGAGAAGCTCGGCTTGGCGTCCGTCGACAGATGGTATTGCTGCGCCAGTTCGTTGCGCTGCGCCAGCAACTGGTCGCAAGGCACGTTGTCATATTGCAGCGACGATTGTACGTCCTGGTCCTGCCGCTCCGACATCGAGCTGCTGCAGCCGGCCATCGCCAGGCAGGACGCCAAGACCATCATGTTCCAGCGCATGTGTTCCTCCTCAATGCCTGCCGAGGGCTTTTCTCGGCTTGTATCCTACCTGATGCCGCGCGAGCCGCAAAAATCCTATTCACGTTTTCGAACAAGACGAGACATCAACCCTTGGACGAGGGCACCGCCAGCGCGGCAAGCCCGCCGACCGGCTGGCGGCGATCCCAGCGGATGACGGTCGGCTGCATCGACAGCACCGACAGGCCGTTTGCGGCAAGCACCCGCTCGACATAGGCTTGAGAATGGGCGTAGCGACGAGACGGCTGCAGCGCAAAACCGGCGTCGCCGCCCGCCCCGCCCTTGGCTGGCGTTTCGACGGAAAAGGCAAACAGGCCATTGGTGGCCAGAATGCCGGCGACGGTCTTCACCACGCGATCGAGCGCGCCGACATAGATGAACACGTCGGCCGCCACCACCAGATCGGCTTTCGGCCCGGCATAGGCAAAATGCTGCAGATCGGCCTTGGCGAGCAGGTCGTAGACGCCCTTGGAGCGGGCCTTTTTCAGCATGGCGGCGGAGATATCGTAGCCCTCCAGCCGTTCGGCGACCGGCCGCAGTTTCTCGCCCATCAGACCGGTGCCGCAACCGAGATCGAGCGCCAGCGAAAAGCGGCCCGGTCTTGCCGCGCGAATGGCGCGATCGAGAAACTCCGGCAGCCGGTAGCCGAGCTTGTCGACCAGCGAGTCCTCGAAAGTCTCGGCATAGTGGTCGAACAGCGTCTCGACGAAGGCGCTGGGTGGCGCTGCGGCAGCCGGCGCCTTGCCGATGAGTTGCAGCTTCAGCGCAGCACCCAGGCGATCCGCCGGGTCCAGTTTCAGCGCCGTCGCCCAGGCTTGAGCCGCCACGTCGAGCCGCTCGGCTGTCTCCTGCATCTCGCCAAGACGGAACCAGCCCGCCGCCCATTGCGGCGCCAGTTCCAGCGCGCCGAGCAGCAGCTCCGCCGCTGCCGCGTGCTCGCCCGAGCCGAAAAGCATCTCGGCATAGTCGGCGCGACGGTCGGCGGTCAGGTCGCCGGACGAGATTTTCAGCGGTTGCATGGCGATGGCCCCGCCGGCTGATGCGGCCGGTGGCTGGCTGTAGGCCGAGTCAGCAGTCTCTTGCAACAGGCTTCCCGCGCTGGAATTAGCCACTATCTTGACTGGATGCGCGCCAGCGACCTGCTCCATCCCCGGCCTGAAGGCCTTTATTGCCCATCCGGCGATTTCTTCATCGACCCGGTGCGGCCAGTCGACCGGGCGTTGATCACGCATGGCCATTCCGACCATGCCCGATCCGGCCATCGTTCGGTGCTGGCGACGCAGCAGACGCTCGACATTATGGGGTTGCGTTATGGCGAGGATTTTGCCGGGACAACGCAAGCGGCCGTGCTTGGCGAAGCGATGGCGCTGAACAATGTCAGCGTCACCTTCCATCCGGCCGGCCATGTGCTGGGCTCGGCGCAGATCGCGGTCGAGCACAAGGGCAGGCGCATCGTCGCCTCCGGCGACTACAAGCGCCAGAAGGACGCGACCTGCGCACCGTTCGAACCGGTCCAATGCGACGTCTTCATCACCGAGGCGACCTTCGGCCTGCCGGTGTTTCACCATCCGCCCGACACGGAGGAGATCGCCCGGCTGCTCAAATCGGCGGCGCAGTTTCCCGAGCGATCGCATCTGGTCGGCGCCTATGCGCTGGGCAAGGCACAGCGGGTGATGCGGCTGCTGCGCGATGCCGGTTATGACAGGCCGATCTATATCCACGGCGCGCTGGCCAAGCTCAGCGAATATTACCAGAGCCAGGGCATCGACCTCGGCACGCTGGAGCCGGCAACCGTCGACAGCGGCGGCAAGCAGGATTTCACCGGGGCCATCGTTGTCGGCCCTCCATCGGCCTTCGCCGACCGCTGGGCGCGGCGCTTTCCCGACCCGATCTCATGCTTCGCCTCGGGCTGGATGCGCATCCGCCAGCGCGCCAAGCAAGGCGGCGTCGAACTGCCGCTGATCATTTCCGACCATGCCGACTGGGATGAACTGACCGCTACCGTCAAGGAGACGGGCGCCGGCGAAATCTGGGTGACGCACGGCCGCGAGGAAGCGCTGGTGCGCTGGTGCGAGCTGGAAGGCATCGCCGCCAGGCCACTGCACCTGGTGGGATATGAGGACGAGGGCGATTGATGGTGATTTTTGATCCAGAAATCGCCGGCGCGGCGATCCTTCCCACCCCCCTCTGGCCTGCCGGCCATCTCCCCCGCAAGGGGGGAGATCAGATGTCACCTCCGCTTTCGCCAATCGCCAACCTCGCAAGATGGGCGGCAAGATCAAGGCTGCCAATCTCCCCCCTTGCAGGGGAGATGTCCAGCAGGACAGAGGGGGGTGCGCCAGAACGCAAACCTCTGCCGTCAACGCGGTCCTTGCATCCATGAACCGCTTTGCCGAACTCCTCGACCGCTTGGTGCTGACGCCGTCGCGCAATGGCAAGCTGACGCTGCTCGTCGATTATTTCCGCAGCGTCGAGGACCCCGACCGCGGGCTGGCACTGGCGGCGATCACTGGCGACCTCAACATTGCGGCGGTGAAGCCGGCGATGCTGCGCACGCTGGTCACCGAGCGCATGGATCCGGTGCTGTTCGGCTATTCCTACGACTATGTCGGCGACCTTGCCGAAACCGTCTCGCTGGTTTGGCCGCAGACGCCGGGACATATCCCCAACCGGGAGCCGACGCTTGGCGATGTCGTGGCGAAGCTGCAGGCGGCGAGCCGCTCGGACGGACCCAAGGTGCTGGCCGGGCTGCTCGACAGCGCCGGCATTTCGGCGCGCTTTGCCATCATCAAGCTCGTCACCGGCGGCTTGCGTATCGGCGTTTCGGCGCGGCTGGCCAAACAGGCGCTGGCCGATTTCGGCAAGGTCGATGTCGCCGAGATCGAGGAGCTGTGGCACGGGCTGACACCGCCCTATATCTCGCTGTTCGCGTGGCTGGAAGGCAAGGCCGAGAAGCCGAAGCGGACCGCACTTGCCCTGTTCAGTCCGGTGATGCTGTCGAACCCGGTCGGCGACGGCGACCTCGAAAAGCTCGATCCGGCCGACTATGCCGCGGAATGGAAATGGGACGGCATCCGCGTTCAGGCGGTGTGCGAGGGCGGCGTGCGCCGGCTCTATTCGCGCACCGGCGACGATGTGTCCGGCGCATTCCCCGATCTCGCCCAGGCAATGGATTTTTCCGCCGCGCTCGATGGTGAATTGCTGGTCGGCGAGCCGGTGGCGACCGGCACCTTTTCGGACCTGCAACAGCGGCTCAATCGCAAGAGCGTGGCCCCGAAGATACAGCAGCAATACCCGGCATTCATGCGCTGCTACGATGCGCTGCAGATCAACGGCGAAGATTTGCGCGCGCTACCTTTCCGCGAGCGGCGGGCCCGTCTTGAGGCCTTCATCACAACGCTGGACCCGCACCGTTTCGATCTGTCGCCGTTCGTCGAATTCCCGGATTGGCAAACGCTGGAGGAACTGCGCCGCGCGCCGCCGCACCCGATCATCGAAGGCGTGATGCTGAAGCGCTGGGATTCGCCCTATCTCGCGGGACGGCCGAAAGGCCCGTGGTTCAAGTGGAAGCGCGATCCGCACACGGTCGATGCTGTGCTGATGTATGCGCAGCGCGGCCATGGCAAGCGGTCCAGCTTCTACTCCGATTATACGTTCGGCGTCTGGTCGGGGCCGGAAGGCGCAGAGGAACTGGTGCCGGTCGGCAAGGCCTATTTCGGCTTCACCGACGAGGAGCTGAAGCAGATCGACAAATTTGTCCGCGACAACACGGTCGAGCGTTTCGGCCCGGTGCGCTCGGTGCGCGCCGACCGCAGCCAAGGCCTGGTGCTGGAGGTGGCGTTCGAAGGTCTCAACCGTTCGACCCGCCACAAATCCGGCGTTGCGATGCGATTTCCCCGCATCTCACGGCTGCGCTGGGACAAGCCGACCGCCGAAGCCGACCGCATCGAGACGCTGCAGGCGCTGCTTGATCGCTAGGCGGCGCTTACGGTTCGATCGAAACGCGGATCTCGTAGATGTCGACCGCCTTGCCCTGCTTGTCGAAGTCGGAGTTGATGGCGATGCTGCCGGCCGCGCCCGGGGGCTTGTCGGGGAATTTCACGTCGAACAGATATTCGTTACGCTGCTGGCCGACCGCATAGCGCTTGCGGCCGCAGTCGCCGAGATCGCCGAAATTGCAGTCGACGGAGATCTGCGTGTCCTTGCCGTCCTCGGCGCGGGCGACGATGTCGAACACGGCATGTTTGCCGGCAAGCTTCTCCAGCACGCCCTGCCCGACATCGAAGCTGATGGCCGAGCCGGAAGCACCGGAGCGGATGCGCAGGAAGGAGCCGGTGTCATCCTGCACGACATCGGCCTTGGCGTCGGACGGGGTCGCCACATGCGTTGGATCGGTGGGTGTAAACACGTTGATCCAGTCGCGCGTCTGTTCGGCGACACCAGGCTGCTGCGGCGCGCCAGGCTGCTGCGGCTCAGTTGTATCGGCAGGCGGCGTGAAGTCGTCATCGTCGACGGTCGGCGGCGCTTCGGGCGGCGCCGTGTCGAGCTGCGCCGGCGTCTTGAAGACCCCGGTCTGCACGGCGAAATAGAGGCCGATGCCGGCGGCGGCGAGCAACGTCACGCCAAAGAAGATCGCCGTCAGCGGCAGGCGGCGGCCCCTTATCCGCCTTTCATCACGGTCAGGCGCCACTTCCGCCGCGGCCTCGGCCGGCGCGGAATCGGCCATATCGATCGCCGGGGCGCCGGGCAGCGTGGCGTCAGGCATGATGTCGGGGACGACCGGCAGCACGCGCGAACGCGGCGCGTCGGATGCCTCGGGCTGAACCGGTTCATCAACGACGATCGCCGGCGACGGTCCGGCCGCGACACCTGTCGGGGCATCGACCGCGGGCGCCTCGGCGGCGCCCTGTACGGCGTCTTGCGGCTGCGCAACGCGTTGCGTCAGCGCGGTATCTTGTGTCTGCGCAGCGCTCTGCGTCTGCGCGGCGACATCGGGGACTGCGGGCAGGAATTCGGATTCGATCTCGGCGATCTTTTCCTGCACCGCCTTACGGCGCTTGATGGCGGCTTCCACCGTCACGCCGGGATTGGCCTGGAGCACGCGGTCGAGCGCCGCGAAAGCCGACCGATAGACCCGCTCGCGAAATGCCCGGTCCTCGGCGTTGCCTTTCTCGAAGGCGTTGCGGATCGCTTTTTCGATCGCGTCCAAAAGCGAATTCCCCTGTCCGTTCGCTTACATTGCCATGATCGTTAGCCGCAGGCGACCAATCAATCAACGGGCGAGCGCCCGCATTCTGCCTTACAGGCCTGTTCAAGGCCCATTTCGATGCGTTTTGGCAATAAAATCAGTCCGTTTTGCCGCCTTGCCGGGCAGTTTGTGCGCAGTCCACCGCGACGTCTCCGCGTAGCCGAAAAAGCAAATGAGGCGGTGGCTCATTGCGCGCCAATGGAAAATGCCGGGACGAATTGCCGGATGCCGGCTCGAAATCGCGGTTGCCCATCTTGAATTAGCGGCCGGTTGAGTCTATCACCCAGCCGATCCTGGAACCTCGCGCTTCCCGGGCCGCTTTAGCTCAGTTGGTAGAGCACATCATTCGTAATGATGGGGTCAGGTGTTCGAGTCACCTAAGCGGCACCAGTTCTCCATCCGACGCAAGCGTGACGGCAGGTGCAAGGCTAATGCACGTCACTCCCTACACCAACACCGGCACTTCCTGTCTGCCTCGTCGACATGCGCCATATGGCCGCCGCCACAGGATTGCGTCGTCAGACGCTTGACCATCGACTATGCTGCATCGCGCAAGATCGACAGCCTAGAGAACCCGACAATACAAGCATAATTTATAAGATACAAAACCACTATCTTGGAATAATCTTCGTCAATTTTGACCTATATCAGACACTCCGGATTATAGTTGTGTAATTAAACCGTGCCTTTTCTGACACGGTACTACTGCTCATGCAGCATTGCGGACGTGAAAAACCCTGATCGACGCAACGCACTCGCAAATCATACCCATTTTTAGCACTAACTCACACAAATATTACAGCTCGATAGATATTTTGTGTTGCACTGCACCATTGCCCGGTTGCACCATTTCTTGGGGGATTTGGTACTGGGAAGTGCGCCGTGGAGGATTCCGCCAAGTTGATCAGCTTGAATTTTTCGCTGGCCAGCACCGATTTCGAGGCTGCCCCGCGCACAAGGCGCGGGTTTGATGTTGTCGGCGCACTCTCGACGCTGGCAGGCCTCGACCTGAGGCCCGGAATGCAGGGCCGCTGGCTTCATCGGAGATTTCAGACCGGCGGAAATGGCTGATGGCGGTCGCGCGTGACAATCAGTTGGACGCTCTGCGCGCCATCGCTGTCACGATGGTTCTCTATTCCCATTTCCTTGCACCCAACGGGTCCTCCTTTTGGGGCCACATCGGGGTGCGGCTTTTTTTTGTGCTGAGCGGCTTCCTGATCACACGACTGCTGCTCGAAGCGCGCGCCGCGGCCGAATTCAAAGCCGGCCCTGCATTGAGTTCCTTCTACATCAGGCGCGCGCTGCGCATATTCCCGCCCTATTTCGCCGTGCTTGGGTTCGTCTGGCTGACCGATCTGGAGCAGTCCAGTGGATCGCTCGTCTGGCATGCGCTTTACCTGTCGAATTTTTGGTACGCGCTGCGCAACGAATGGACGCCCTGGCTACTCTGCCATTTCTGGAGCCTGAGCATCGAGGAGCAGTTCTATATCGCCTGGCCGCTGGTCGTGCTTCTCGCACCCCGCCGGCGGGTGGAAGCGATCACTATCGGCGTCATCCTGTTGTCGCTGGCCTATCGCTTCTACTGGCCGATCACCGCCACCCCGGCGCTAGCGCGCGACCTGCTGCCGCCAGCATCGATGGACGCGCTGGCGTTTGGTGCTTTGCTTGCCTGCCGGCGGACCAGAGGCGCCGGCCTGCCGCAATGGATGCGGCTAGGCTGGCCAGCCCTTGCGGCTGTCTTCCTGGCGATTGAGTGGCTTATCCCTGCGCCGGCCGATCCTATGCTGGAATGGGCCCGCTGGGCGTTACTGCAGATCCTGCCCCTAGTGCCGCTGGTGGCCGTTGTCGCCGCCTGTTCAGCCGGCCTTGGCGGCGTCCTCGGCAGGGTTTTCGAACTGCCACCGCTGCTGTCACTGGGCCGCATCAGCTACGGCGTCTATCTTTACCATCCGATCCTTCTTTCGCTCGCCGTCAAGTCACAGCCCTGGATCCCGCTCAATGTCTCGGAGCAGGGGCCAGGGCGTTTCCTGGTCGCGAGCACCGCCACGATCGCCGTCGCTTCGATCTCGTGGACGGCTTTCGAAAAGCCGCTCAACGGCCTCAAGCGCCGCTTCCCCTATGTAGCGCGCCGCCGCTCCCAGGCACGCTCTGGCGATGCCGGCTGGCTCGGCAGGGCGGCGGACGCCTATCCCGGCGGATCCCCCGATGGCCGCGCCGCACTCGAACTCCGGCGAACGGATGCGCAGAGATGACCACCGCGCCGCTCGTCTCCGTCCTGCTGCCGGTCTACAATGCCGGGCCTTATCTCACCGCTGCGCTGGAGAGCATTCTGCGGCAAGACTACGATCGCCTGGAGGTCATCGCTATCGATGACGGATCGACTGACAACTCGCTCGAGATTCTCGAACGATACCGCCGGGCAGACAATCGCGTTTCTGTCATCTCGCGTGAGAACCGCGGCCTCGTCGCCACCCTCAATGAAGGGCTACGACTGGCCCAGGGCGAGCTTGTTGCGCGAATGGATGCGGACGATGTCGCCTATCCCCGGCGCCTCTCGCGCCAGGTCGCACTGTTCGAGCGGCGGCCCGATCTCGGCTTCTGCGGCGCCTGCGTCGATACCTTGCTTCACGGCCGTATCGCCAAAGGCAGGCTAGACCCGGTGTTCCGGCTCGGCCGGCTCGACATATTGTCGATGTTCTTTACGATATTCTTACATCCGACGGTGATCTATAACAGGAAGGTTATTGGGAACAACGATCTCTATTACGATCCAAAATATAGGCATGCCGAGGATTTCGATCTCTTCAGACGGCTTGCCGGCCGTTTCCCGGCGACCATATTGCCCGATAGCCTGCTCGTCTATCGCATCCATGCGGGAAGCGTGACCATGCGGCATGCCAAGGAAATGCGCAGGACGCATTTGCGGATCGTGGCCGAAAATCTCGAGCGTGAGGGGCTTGCTGAAACCACAGCGGATCTGCGCGACATCGGCGAGGCCGTCTCTTTCGACACGGTTTCGCGCGCAGCCGATTTCATCCGTGCGCTCGAAGAGCGGATTTCCGAGCTGCCGACCGACACACGGCCAAGCTTCGAGGCAGGCGCGCTGAACCTGTTCTATTTCCTCTACCAACTCGTCGGCGACGAAGGAGAACCGCCGCTGACCCACGAATTGCTCACGCGGACGGCGAGATGGAATTTCATCCGGCGCCGCGAACAATATGCGCTGCGTCCCGGCGTCTGGGCGCCTTGGCTCAGCCTGCTCTCGATAAGGGCCGGAAAGCGGGCGGACGCGGTGGCGTACTTCTTCAAAACCACGCCGGCCGAAGCGGTGCTTGCGCGTTATCAGCGGGGACTGGTATGACCGACAGGCCCCACCCGCTCCTGCGCGATCACCAGTTTGCGAGTGCACCTGTCCCGACATCTCCCCGATCGGAGCGGCCGTCGCTCGAGGTCAGTTTCATCGTCTGCACGCGCGACCGCGCCGCTGTGCTGGAGGCTTGCATAGCCTCGATCCAGACCGCATGCCGGGTGCACGCCACCTTCGCGGCAGAGTTGGTGGTGGTCGATAATGGTTCACGGGACGGCACGTCAAAGCGGCTGGCCGCTATCGCCGAAACTTCCGACATCCCAGTCACAGCCGTCTCGGAGACTCGCCCCGGACTAGCCGCTGCCCGCAATGCCGGATTGGCGCGAGCGCGAGGCCGCGTGCTGGTCTTCGTCGACGACGACTGCAAGCTCGACCGCGACTATCTCCGCGACCTGGAGCGGCACTACCGGAGTGGCGAGAAGTGGCTGATCCGCGGCGGCCGGGTCGAGCTCGGTGATGCCCGGGACCTGCCCTTCACCATAAAGCTCCGCGAGGCAAGCGAGCGGCTGACCCCGGCGGTCCACCCCGGCGGCTTCGTGCTCGGCTGCAACATGACCATGCACCGCGACGTCGCGGCCCGCATCGGCTCGTTCGACGAACGCTTCGGCGCTGGCGGCCCGCTACGCTCGGCTGAAGATACTGATTATCTCGTGCGGGCGATGCTGCTCGGCATGCCGGTCGAGTATGTGCCCGACATGACGGTCTTGCATCATCACGGCCGGCGAGACCGCAAATCGATCGACAGGCTGCACCGCGACTATAGCCTCGGTAATGGTGCGCTGTGCCTGAAACATGTCCGCCACGCCCCTTGGCTGCTTCGCCATGTCTATTGGTCTGCGCGGGCCGCGTTCAGGGAACTGGCGGGCCGTCCTCGCTTTGACCGCGACCTCGATCTGTCGCACTGGCCTATTGTCGTTATGAATCTGGCAGGTGCCGCCAGATTTGCGCTGCTCGTCATGATGGGATGGCCAAAACGGCTGCCGCTGCGCCACGACCGACAAGCCAGCGAAGCCAATGCGGAGGCCAGAGCGCGATAATGTCACTGATTCCGTCAGCCCTGCCAATGCTGCGCCGCGCGCTTGGTGGCAGGCTGTTGCGGCTCGTTCCCGTCGTGGTGGGGCTCGGGCTTGCGGGCGCCGCGCTGGAAGGCCTCGGCATCGGTCTCATCATTCCGCTGCTTGGCATCATTATGGGACGTGGCGAAACATCAGGCATGGCCGGTTTCTCCGCCCTCCTCCAGCAGGTTGGAGCGGACCTCGGCGAGCGCCAGCGGCTGATCGCCATTTCGGCCGCGATCCTCGGTTCGATCGTACTGAAAAATGTCTTTGCCTTCGCCAACACTCTGCTGACCAGCTACATCTACGGCAAGGCAGGTTATTCGATCCGTAGCGCACTGTCGGAGCAGTTGCTCAGGGTCGGCTACCCCTTTTTCCTGCAGCAAAGCCCCGGGCGGCTGCTCAACATCATCTCCAACGAATCCTGGCGAGCATCCGACGCTATCCAGGCCCTGCTCGGCGCGATCGTCAGTGCCTCGGCCGCCGTCATCCTGCTCGCCTTCCTCCTGCTCCTCTCTTGGCAGATGACGCTGCTGGTGACTCTAGGGCTGGCGCTTGTCCAGCTGGCGCACGGGGTTTTGTCGTCCAATCTGAAGGCGCCGAGCCGCAGCGTCGTCTCGCGCAACAGCGCACTGGCGTCGCAGATGCTGCATCTGGTGCATGCCGGGCGCCTGATTCGCATCTTCGGGCAGGAGAACCGCGAAAAGGCGGTCTTCGCCAAAGCGTCCGACGGGGTGCGGCGGGCGGCTTTCGTGCTTTCAATCCGCCAGGGCGTCTTGCCGCCACTGACCGAGGTATTGCACGCAATGCTGTTCCTGGCGGTGGTGATCGGAGCCTGGCTGGCGAATGTAAGCTTCCCGCTGACCGTCGCCTTCCTCATCCTGCTCTACCGACTGCAGCCGCATATGCGGGCCTTGCAGATGTCCTGGAGTCAGTTGCAAGGCATGAGCGGCTCGCTGGAGGAGGTACAATGGCTGCTCGATCCTTCCGACAAGCCCGAGGCGCCGCAGGGCAGCCTGCCGTTCGACGGCTTGCGCCAAGGGATCAGCTTCGATGATGTGAGCTTCGCCTATTCCGGTCCCCTGTCTGGCCCCGACGCGCGCGAGGCGGTGCTGCATAAGGCGGTGTTCGATATCCGCAGCGGCCGCTCGACGGCGCTGATCGGCCGCTCGGGCGCCGGCAAGACGACGATCGTCAATCTCCTGTGCCGCTTCGTCAAACCCGACAGCGGCAGGATCCTCGTCGATGGGGCACCGCTCGATGAAGTGGACCCAAGCCAGTGGCGGCGGAACATTGCCCTGGCCAGTCAGGAGCTGGAACTGGTCGATGGCACCATTTTTGAAAACATTATCTACGGCTACGACACGGCGTCGGCCAGCGACGCCATGCGCGCCGCAAGGCTGGCCGAGGCACATCAATTCATCGAGCACCTGCCGCAGGGCTACGCGACACTGGTCGGATACCGGGGCATCAACCTGTCAGCCGGACAAAGGCAAAGGATCGCCCTGGCGCGGGCGCTGGTGCGCGATCCCGATATTCTCATCCTCGACGAAGCCACCAGTGCGGTGGATGGGTTGTCAGAAGCCGCTATTGTCGAGACGCTGAAATCGCGGGCCGGCCGCCGCACCACCATTGTCATCAGTCATCATTACAGCACCATATCGTTCTGCGACGACGTGGTGATCTTGAGCCGCGGTCGGGTGAAAAAACAGGCCCCCTTCGCAACCCTGGCAATGCTCAGCATGGACGAGCTTTACCAGCACGGAGCGGGTGAGTGATGGGGCGCACCCCAACCTGCGACGCGGCTTGCGCCCGGCAGCTCGCAGATCGCGATCAATCCTGCCGGCAAACCACCGCCGCGACGCATTTCCGATTGTTCAAAAACAATTCTCGGTGGGAGGTCAGGCGGCCTTCTTCTTCGCCAGCCGCGCCTTGATCGAGGCGACGTCGGCGCGCGGCGTCGCGGCGAACAGCGTCCTGGTGTAGTTGTGCTTGGGGTCGGCGAAGACCTCCTCGCGCGAGCCGTATTCGACGGCTTCGCCGAAATACATCACCATCACATCGTCGGCGATGTAGCGCACGACCGACAGATCGTGGCTGATGAAGACATAGGTCAGCTGGAATTCGTCCTGCAGATCGGCGAGCAGGTTGAGCACCTGCGCCTGCACCGAAAGATCGAGCGCGGAGACCGGTTCGTCAAGCACCAGCAGGCTCGGGTTCAGCATCAGCGCGCGGGCAATGGCGATGCGCTGGCGCTGGCCGCCCGAGAACATGTGAGGATAGCGATTGTAGTGCTCGGTTCCGAGGCCGACTTTCTTCAGCATCCTCATGGCGAGGTCGCGCCGCTCTTCGGCCGGCTTGTCGGTGTTGATGAGCAGCGGCTCGCCCAGCACATCTCCGATCTTTTGGCGCGGATTGAGCGATCCGTAAGGGTTCTGGAAGACGATCTGCACCTTGCGGCGCATCTCCCTGGTCAGGCCGTTCCTTGCGATGTCGACCTTGTTGCCGTCGATGAACAGTTCGCCCGACGTTGCCGGATCGATCAGCGTGATGATGCGCGCCAGCGTTGACTTGCCGCAGCCCGATTCACCGACGATGGCCAGCGTCTTGCCCTTGTCGACGCTGAACGAGACGCCCTTGACCGCATGCACGGTGCGCGCGCCGCGAAACAGGCCGCCGCCGACGTGATAGTCGCGCACGATGTCCTTGCCTTCGACGACCTTGATGCTCATCAGACGCCCCCGGCAGCCGGTTCGAACAGCATGTCCGAGACGGTCGGCAGCCGGTCGCCGACGGCATTTTCCGGCAGCGCCGACAACAGCGCGCGGGTGTAATTGCTCTTCGGCGATTCAAACAGCGACAGCACGTCGGCCTCTTCCATCTTGCGCCCCTTGTACTGGACGATGACGCGGTCGGCCGTCTCGGCCACGACGCCCATATTGTGGGTAATCATGATCAGGCCCATGCCGTATTTGACCTGCAGCGACACGAGCAGGTCGAGGATCTGCTTCTGGATGGTGACGTCGAGCGCGGTGGTCGGCTCGTCGGCGATCAGAAGCTTCGGATTGCAGGCGATGGCGATGGCGATCATCACGCGCTGGCACTGGCCGCCCGACATCTGGTGCGGAAACGAGTTCAGCCGTTCGGCCGGCTCGGCAATGCCGACCTGCGTCAGCAATTCGATGGCGCGCTCGCGACGCTGGGCCTTGTCCATGCCCATATGGAAGCGCAGCACCTCCTCGATCTGAAAGCCGACGGTGAAGCACGGATTGAGACTGGCCATCGGCTCCTGGAAGATCATCGACATGTCCTTGCCGACGATCTTGCGCCGGTCGGCCGGGCTCATCTTCAGGAGATCGCGGCCGTTGAAGCTCATCTCGTCGGCAGTGACCGTCGCCGTCCACGGCAACAGCCCCATCACAGCCAACATCGACACCGACTTGCCGGAGCCGGATTCGCCGACGATGGCCAGCACTTCACGTTCGTTCACATGGAGCGAGACGCCATCGACCGCGCGGAACGGGCCGGATGCGGTCTGGAACTCAACGACGAGATTGCGGATGTCGAGCAGCGCCATTACGACCTCCTCAGCTTCGGATCGAGCGCATCGCGCAGACCGTCGCCGATCAGGTTGATGGCAAGCACGGTGATGAGGATGGCCAGACCGGGGAAGGTCACCACCCACCAGGCGCGCAGGATGAATTCACGCGCCGAGGCGAGCATGGTTCCCCATTCCGGTGTCGGCGGCTGGGCGCCAAGGCCGAGAAAGCCGAGAGCGGCCGCCTCCAGGATGGCGTTGGAGAAGGACAGCGTGCCCTGGACGATCAGCGGCGCCAGGCAATTGGGCAGGATGGTGCGCAGCATAAGCCTTATATGGCCGGCGCCGGCGACCTTGGCGGCGACCACATATTCGCGGCTCTTTTCGGCCATGACGGCAGCGCGCACCAGACGGGCAAAGTGGGGTTGCAGGACAAGCGCGATGGCCAGCATGGCGTTGAACAGGCCGGGGCCGAGGATGGTGACCAGAACCAGCGCCAAGAGCAGCGACGGGAAGGACAGGATCAGATCCATGACCCGCATGATCGCCACGTCGACCCAGCCCCGGAAATAGCCGGCCAAAAGGCCGAGCGTGATGCCGCCGACAAGCGCCAGCGTGACCACGACGGCGCCGATGAGCAGCGAGAAACGCGCGCCATAGAGCAGGCGCGAGAGCATGTCGCGGCCGACCGCGTCGGTGCCAAGCAGATATTCCATGCTGCCGCCTGCCTGCCAGGCCGGCGGACGCAAGAAAGCGGTCTTGTCCTGGATGTCGGGCGCATAGGGCGCGAGCAGCGGTGCAAAGAGCGCGGCCAGCACCAAAAGGATGAAGACGAACAGGCCGATGACGGCGCCGCGGTTTACCGAGAAATAGTGCCAGAAAGTCCTGAAGCCGGTCAGTCGGTCAGGGTTGCCGGCGGCCATCGGGGCGATTTCGGTCGACTGGCTCATCACGCCGCCCTGATGCGCGGGTTGATGACGGCATAAAGCACGTCGACGATCAGGTTCACCGCCATGACGATAAGGGCGATCAGCAGCAAGCCTGACTGCACGACGACATAGTCGCGCTTGGATATGGATTCGACCATCCACTTGCCGATGCCCGGCCAGGCGAAGATGGTTTCTGTGAGAATGGCGCCGGCGAGCAGGGTACTGACCTGCAGGCCGATGGTGGTGACCACCGGGATCAGCGCATTGCGTAGCGCATGCACGCCGATGACGCGGGACGACGACAGGCCCTTGGCGCGGGCGGTCCGCACATAGTCTTCGCCCAGCACTTCGAGCATGGCCGAGCGCGTCTGGCGCGCGATCACCGCCAGCGGGATGGTGCCGAGCACAATTGTCGGCAGCACCAGGTGACTCAATGCCGAGCGGAAAGCATCCCACTTGCCGTAGAGCAGGCTGTCGAGGGTCAAGAAGCCGGTGATCGGCTTGATAAAGAACTGAAGGCCGATGCGTCCTGAAACCGGGGTCCAGCCGAGATAGCCGGAGAAAAAGATGATCAGCAGCAGACCCCACCAGAAAATCGGCATGGAATAGCCGACGAGGGCGGTGCCCATCAGCCCCTGGTCGAACCAGGAGCCGCGTTTGACCGCAGCAATGATGCCGGCCGGGATGGCCAGCACCATGGCGAAGATCATGGCGAAGACTGAGAGCTCGATGGTTGCCGGGAAGAGCGTCATGAAATCTTCGATGACCGGCCGCTTGGACGAAATCGACACGCCGAAATTGCCGGTCGCGGCATCGCGGACATAATGCGCGTATTGCTGCCAGATCGGCAAATTGTAGCCGAACTGTTCCTTCAGTTCCGCGTAACGCTCGGGCGACACGCCATGCTCGCCGGCCATGGCAAGAATGGGATCGCCGGGCAGCAGCCTGACAAAAGCGAAGGCGCAGATGGTGATGCCGATCAGCGTCGGCAGCACCAAGACGATTTTGTTTAGGAGATATCGGAGCATCTTGAAAAGCGGGCGGCGCCTGATTGCGCGCCGCCCGCCTAACAGTTCTATTCGGCCTTGTCGACGCCGTCGAAGCGATGAATGCCGAGCGGGTCCATCATGAAGCCGCTGACATTCTTGCGCACGACTGCGTAGACCTGGCTGTGTGCCATGAGGAAGGCCGGAGCCTGCTTCTGGAAGACAACCTGCGCCTCTTCATAGAGCTTGGTGCGTTCGGCCTGGTCGCTGGTCTTCTTGGCCTTCTGGATCAGATCCTCGAAGTCCTTGTCGCACCAGCTGGAGTAGTTCGACACGCCGATGGCCGAGCAGGCGAACAGCGTGGCGAAGAAATTGTCCGGATCGCCATTGTCACCGGTCCAGCCGATCTGGAAGGCGCCCGGACGCTCCTTCTTCTTGCCTTCTTCGCGGTACTTCGTCCACTCGTAGCTGACGATCTCCGCCTTGACGCCGACCTTGGCCCAGTCAGCCTGGATCAGTTCGGCGGCGCGCTGGAAGTTCGGGTTGTAGGGACGGACGCGGTCGGAGGCCCAAAGCTGGATCTCCTTCAATCCGGCATCGGCCAGCACCTTCTTGGCGGCTTCCGGATCATAGGCGTCGGACTTCACGTCCTTGTTCCACGACCACATGGTCGGCGGGATCAGGTTTACGGCCGGCGTGGCGCCGGCGTCCTGGAACAGCGACTTGATGAGCGATTCCCGATCGATCGCCTGGTTGAGCGCATGGCGCACTTCAGGCTTGTCGAGCGGCGGGATGGTGGTGTTATAGCTCATATAGCCGATGTTGAGGCCAGCCTGATCCATCAGGGTCACGTCGGCGTTGGCCTTGATCGTGCCGATGTCGGCAGGATTCGGATAGGGCGCGATATCGCATTCGCCGGCGAGCACCTTCTGGATGCGGGCGGTGGCGTCAGGCGTGATCGCGAAGACGAGATCGTCGATCTTTTCCTTGCCCTTGAAGTAGTCCGGGTTGGCCGCATAGCGGATGACCGAATCCAGCTGGTAGTCGACGAACTGGAACGGACCTGTACCGACCGGCTTGGTCGAGAAGTCGGCCATCTTGCCGTCTTTTTCCAGCTGGTCGGCATATTCCTTCGACACGATCGAGGCGAAGTCCATGCCGAGATTGGCCAGCATCGGCGCGTTCGGCTCGGTCAGCGTCAGCTTCACGGTCAGGTCATCGACCTTTTCCCACTTGGCGACGTATTTCGGCATGTCCATGCCGGTGTAGTAGTCCCAGGTCAGGTTCGGCAGGTACTTCTCGCCGTTCCAGGGGTTTTCCTTGTTGAACTGGCGATCGAACGAAAAGACGACGTCGTCGGCATTGAAATCACGCGTCGGCTTGAAGAAATCCGTCGTCTGGAACTTCACGCCCGGATGCAGGTGGAAAGTATAGACCAGGCCGTCGTCCGAAATCTCCCATTTGTCGGCGAGACCGGGCACAACTTCGGTGCCGCCATGCTTGAACTCGACCAGGCGCGAATAGACGGTGCGCGACGAGGCGTCGAAGTCGTTGCCGCCCGTCGTGGTACCCGGGTCGAAGTTGGCCGGCGAGGCCTCCGAGCAATAGACCAGCGTCTTGGCATTGGCCACACCGCCGAGGACGCTTGCAGCCAGCAACGCGGCTGCAAAAGTCAGTTTCTTTTTCATTGAGCACTCCCTGATGTTCTTCCAAGCCCCTCTATAGGCTCGCGAAGCGCGCATATAAGCACCGTTTTTCCGGCTTTGGAACACCCTGTTTGCCTACCCCACCGTAAGCAGAAAATATTTCTCGGTCTTTGACGAACTGCAGAAACAAATAGCAAAATCTGCTAATCACGGGATTGTTAACGACCGCATTTTTTCATTGATCGCAGCAATCGTAAGCCAAAAATCCACAAGCCTGGGTTTCGCCACCGAGATGACCGGACGGCATTGCCTGAGCTGGCATCGCGGGAAGGATTTCGACGGCAAATCTTTGCCGTCCTGCCGCTGGGGCAAGACTTGCACGGCCGCCGATAGTCGCAATAGATAGATGACACGCTGGATTTTCCGGGAATCCGCGACATCGCTGCAGCGGAGGACGCCTCACCACATCGAGGCGGCGCAGCAGGAGCAGGCAACAGAACGACCGAGGGAGGCTAGAGGTGGCGAAAGCAACAAAGACAACGGCCCCGGCGAAAGCAAAAGCGGCGAAAGCTTCAAAACCGGCCGCCGCTGCCGCCAAGTCGAAAGCGCCACCGGCCAAAGCCACTCCCGCCGTCAAGCCAACGGCAACCTCGACGCCGGCGAAGGCAAGCGCCAACCCGGCAGCGAAACCTGCGGTCAAGCGCGCGGCGAAGACAACACCCGCTGCAAAGCCCGCCCAGCCGCCAGCCGCGAAGACAGCCGCGGCGAAGCCCGCCTCGAAGCCGTCGCCGGGCGCGGCCAAAAAACTGCCGAATACGCTGACGGCGCTTGCCGCGGGCTTGCCGGAAAAGCCATGGCTAAAAAGCTATTCGAAAGTCGTGCCGGCGGAGATCGGCGCCCTGCCCTACAGTTCGATCGGCGACTTCCTCGTCGGCGCCTGCAAGCAGTTTTCCGGCCAGCCGGCATACGTCTGCATGGGCAAGTCGATCTCCTATGCCGAACTCGAGCGGCAATCGGCCGCCTTCGGCGCTTATCTGCAATCGAAGGGCCTGCAGAAAGGCGCACGCGTGGCGCTGATGATGCCGAATGTGCTGCAATATCCGGTGGCGATGATGGCCGTGCTTCGCGCCGGCTATGTCGTGGTGAACATCAATCCGCTCTACACGCCGCGCGAGCTCGAACATCAGCTCAAGGATTCCGGCGCGCAGGCGATCGTCATTCTGGAGAATTTCGCCAGCACCCTGGACGCGGTGATTGCCAGGACGGCGGTCAAGCATGTGGTGGTCGCGGCGATGGGCGACATGCTCGGCGGCCTCAAGGGCACGATCGTCAACCTGGTCGTGCGCCGGGTGAAAAAGATGGTGCCGGCCTGGTCGCTGCCCGGCCATGTCAAGTTCAATGCGGCGGTGAAGGCCGGCGCCGGCATCGCCTTCAAGCCGGCCAAGATGGAAGCCAGCGACGTCGCCTTCCTGCAATATACAGGCGGCACCACGGGGATTTCCAAAGGTGCTGTGCTGCTGCACTCCAATGTGCTGTCCAATGTCGCGCAGAACACGCTGTGGCTGCAGGACGCCTATGCGATCAAGCCGAAACCGGCGCATCTCAATTTCATTTGCGCACTGCCGCTCTACCATATCTTCGCGCTGACGGTGAACGCGCTGATGGGCATGCAGCAGGGCGCCCAGAACGTGCTCGTTCCCAACCCGCGCGATATTCCCGGCTTCGTCAAGGAGCTGCAGAAATACCCGATGCACATTTTCCCCGGCCTCAACACGCTGTTCAACGCGCTGCTCAACAACGAGGATTTCCGCAAGCTCGACTTCAAGCCGCTGATCATGACGCTGGGTGGTGGCATGGCGGTGCAGAAGGGGGTTGCCGAGCGCTGGAAGGCGCTGACCGGCAATTCGATCACCGAGGGCTACGGGCTGTCGGAGACCTCGCCGGTGGCGACCGCCAACAAGTTCAGCGACAGCAATTTCACCGGCACGATCGGCCTGCCGCTGCCGTCGACCGAGATCGTCATCCGCGACGATGACGGCAACAACCTGCCGCTCGGCGAGGTCGGCGAGATCTGCATTCGCGGGCCGCAGGTCATGGCCGGTTACTGGAACCGGCCGGACGAGACCGCCAAGGTGATGACCAAGGACGGGTTTTTCAAATCCGGCGACATGGGCTTCATGGACGAGCGCGGCTACACCAAGATCGTCGACCGCAAGAAGGACATGATCCTGGTCTCCGGCTTCAACGTCTACCCCAACGAACTCGAGGAAGTCGTCGCCCAGCATCCGGGCGTGCTCGAAGTGGCGGCGGTCGGCGTGCCGGACGAGCATTCGGGCGAAGTGCCGAAGCTGTTCATCGTCAAGAAGGATCCGGCGCTGACCGTTGAGGCAATCACTGCGTATTGTCGCGAGAACCTGACCGGCTACAAGCGGCCGAAATACATCGAGTTCAGGACCGAGCTGCCGAAGACGCCGGTGGGCAAGATTTTGCGCCGGGCGCTGCGGGAATAATTTGAACGGCGAGCCTGGCGACGGCGGGATGGCGGACGATAGTCGGCGTCCCGATGCAGTAGTGTTCATCAAGGCGAACCTGCGGCTTGCGCCCGTTCCCGCCCTTCGTGAAATCCAGCTCTATACGGCTCATTCCGGCAGCGGCCTGAGGCGGCTTGTCGAGTGGCGAGCTCATGGACCGGAAGACGGCAGCCAGACCGAGGAGCACGAAGCTGAGCCGCAGCCGCCCTACTGGGCCTATGCCTGGGCCGGCGGCGCCGTGCTGGCGCGCTATATACTCGACCATCCGCAAATCGTGGCCGGTCACCGCGTGCTCGACCTCGGCGCCGGCTCGGGCCTCGTCGGCATCGCCGCCGCCAAGGCCGGCGCCAGCGCGGTGATCGCGGCGGAGATCGATCGCAACGGCGTCGCCGCGATCGGCCTCAACGCGTTGGCCAACGGCGTCGAGATCACCATTGTCGACCAGGATATCACGACGGGCCCGCCGCCAGCGGTCGACCTCGTGCTTGCCGGCGACGTGTTCTACGGCCGCGAGGTTGCTCTGCGGATGATCCCGTTCCTCGACCGCTGCCTGGCAGCCGGCATCGAGGTGCTGGTCGGCGATCCCCGCCGCGCCGATCTGCCGCTGTCGCGGCTACGATTGGTTGCGGAATATCAAGTGCCGGACTTCGGTGACGCGAAGGGCGCTGCGGGCAGGCTGAGCGGTGTGTTTTGGTTCGAGCCGGAAGATTTGCTAGCGCGACGCGGCAAAGCCCAGTCGCTCTGAATGGCCGGATTCTACTCATTGTGGACAAACCTCAAGGGGCAGAAAATAGATTCGATTAGCCGTTGATAGGAGAAGTCGAATGGCGTGGATTAAAGTTGTTCAACGTATCGGTTTCACAGTTTGCCCAAAGTGCGAAAATCGCGGCTTCGACCTTCAGCCGGGCGAAGACATCGATAACGCAAGCGCCAAGATCAGGTGCGGCAAATGCGGGTACGTTTGCTCTGCTGATGAGTGGCCCACTATGTCCGAAAACAAACCAGAAGCTCCATAGTTTTCATGGGCTGCTTCGCCCAACTCGGCCATTGGCGGGAAATCTCGAGTCGAATTGAGTTTGCCCCAGGCCCCCTTCAGACCGTCTCCTTGACCCGCGCCGAGAGAAAGTCTGGCAAATCGGCGACCGAATCCAAAACGACATCGGCGATCGCCGACAGCGATTCACGCGTGCCGGTGCCGGAGAGCACGCCGACCGCCAGACCGCAGCCGCCGGCACGCGCCATCTCCAGGTCGTGGCGGTTGTCGCCGACCATGGCGATCTCGGACGCCTTCAACCCGGTCAGGTCGCAAAAGGCGACGATCGTGTCCGGCGCCGGTTTCGGATTGGCGACCGCGTCATAGCCATAGGCGGCGGTGATCAGCTGCGCGACGCCAAGCGTGACCATGGTCTTTTCCGCACCGGCAGTCGAATCATTGGTGGCGACGCCGAGCCGGTAGGATCCCTTGTGCAGAGCCGTCAGCGCCGCGACGATGCCGGGCAGGGCCACCGCCATCGATGAGCCTTGCACCGAGGTGATCTCGTTGAAGCGGGCGACGGCCAGCATCTGGTCCTCGTCGGACAGGCGCGGGAACCATAGTTCGACGACATCCATGTTGGTGCCCGAGGCGAAGATGGAATCCGGCTTGAAGCGCTTGGCGACAAAATCGAAGCCCGCCGCTGAAAGCAGCCTGTCGGCTTTCCAGCGATCGCCCTCGGCGGCATCCATGGCCATGAAATCGGCGATGCCGAGCCAGGTCGCGTTGAAATCGACAAGCGTGCCGTCCTTGTCGAACAAGATGCCCTTGATGTCGGCCGGATTTTTCATTGAGCCCCCCGCAGTTGCTGGATGCGCGCCACCAGCCCGGCCGTCGATGCGTCGCGCTTGGCGGCGCTCTCCTTGCCTTCCACGACTGGCAACAGGCCGGTCGCCAGCTCCTTGCCGAGCTCGACGCCCCATTGGTCGAAGGAATTGATGTTGAACAGAGTGCCTTCGACGAAGACGCGGTGCTCGTAAAGCGCGATCAGCCGGCCGAAGGTGCGCGGGTCGAGCTTGCGGTAGAGGATCGTCACCGAGGGGCGGTTGCCGGAGAAGACGCGGTGCGGGGCTATTCTGTCGACATCGGCCGGCTTCATGCCCTTGGCCAGCATCTGCGCGCGAGCCTCGTCCAGCGTGCGGCCCTTCATCAACGCTTCCGATTGGGCCAGGCAATTGGCAAGCAGTAGATCGTGCTGGTGCTTCAGATCCGGCTCATGGCCGACGGCAGCGGCAAGGAACTCGACCGGGATGAAATCGGTGCCCTGGTGCAGCAGCTGGAAGAAGGCGTGCTGGCCATTGGTGCCGGGCTCGCCCCAGACCAGCGGTCCGGTCGGCGTCGTCACCGGCGTGCCGTCGAGGGTGACGCCCTTGCCGTTCGATTCCATGTCGAGCTGCTGCAGATAGGCCGGCAGCCTGGAAAGGCGCTGGTCATAAGGGATGACCGCACGCGCCGGATAACCGCAGATCACGCGATGCCACCAGCCGACCAGCCCCAGCAGCGCCGGCAGGTTCTTCTGCAGGGGTGCGGTGCGGAAGTGCTCGTCCATCTCATGCGCGCCATCGAGGAAGGCGCGGAAGTTGCGCGGGCCGATGGCGATCATCACCGGCAGGCCGATGGCGCCCCACAGCGAATAGCGGCCGCCGACCCAGTCCCAGAAGCCGAACACGCGATCCGCTTCGATGCCGAACTTGGAAACCAGGTCGAGCGCGGTCGAGACGGCGGCGAAATGCTTGCCGACAGCTTCCTTGCCGAGCGCCTTCTGCACCCATTCGCGCGCCGTCTCGGCATTGGTCATCGTCTCGACCGTGGTGAAGGTCTTCGAGGCGATGATGAACAGGGTGGTTTCGGCCGACAGGCCCTTCAGCGTGTCGTGGATATGGGCGCCGTCGATGTTGGAGACGTAGTGCGCGCGCGGGCCGTCGTGATAGGGCGCCAGCGCCAGCGTCGCCATGGCCGGGCCGAGATCGGAGCCGCCAATGCCGATGTTGACAATGTCGGTGATTTTCTTGCCGGTGGCGCCGGCGGCCTTGCCGGAGCGAATGGCGTCGGCGAAAGCGCCCATGGCGTCGAGCACGGACAGCACATCCGCCTTGACGTCCTGGCCATCGACGGTGACGCCCTTGCCCGAGAGGTTGCGCAGCGCCGTGTGCAGCACGGCGCGGTCTTCGGTGATGTTGATTTTCTTGCCGGAAAACATTGCGGCGCGGCGACCTTCGAGATCGGCGGCGGCGGCGAGCTTCTCGAGCAGTTCCATCGTGCCCTGGTCGACCGCGCATTTCGACCAGTCGAGCAAAAGGTCGCCGTCGCTGGCCGAGAACGTCTCGAAGCGCTTGGGGTCGGCGGCAAAAGCCTCGCGCATCGTACCCGATGCCGCCGCGCGCGCAGCACGCAAGGCGACAAGCTGTTTGTCGAAGGAGGAATGATCCACTTTCGGCTCCTGATCGTTTTTCACGACATCTTATCAGACCGGATGTTTCCGGCGCGTGTCGTCGCGCTGATCTTATTGAGCCGAATTCCGCATGTTTCAATGCGTGGGGATGACGCAGTGCAGCATAGTGCGATGTGATGGAGCTATGACGCTGCGCGCCGCGCTGGATGATTTGATGGGAGTAGCGACGACGCTGCGCGTCGCGCTGGGGATAATGAGGCGCGACGACGCTTCGCATCGCGCGGGCGTCCGCGCTGCGGGATGACGCAAGCGTCACCCGGGGATGCGACGACGCTGCGCGTCGCGCATAGATCACTGGCATAAATCCCAGCGATCAGAAAAATTGATTGGCGCAACCCCTTGTGCCACGGTTACCTTCCGCTGGTCCAGCCAAGCAAAAAAGACTGGCCATCGAGGAACACCTTCCATGCCACAGCGTAACGACACGGCCATATGGTCCGGCCTGTTCCGGATTTCGGCGGAATCGGGCCAGACCCTGCAGGCGCAGATCCGTCAGGCGATCGTCGCCGCCATTCTCGACCGGCAGATCGCCGCTTCGATGCCGCTTCCGTCCTGCCGCATCCTGGCTGAAAAACTCGGCGTCGCGCGCGGCACTGTGGTGCTGGCGTTCCAGCAATTGGTCGACCAAGGTTTCCTGGTGGCGCGCGAACGGCGCGGCCATTTCGTCAATCCGGATGTGCTGGCCACCCCCGCCAAGCCGCACCAGAAGGCGCCCGACCAGCAGAACGAGATCGACTGGAAGGCACGCCGGCAGATCGCCGCCAGCGACATGCCGCCACCGGCCAAGCACGACAACTGGATCAAGTCCTCCTACCCCTTCGTCTACGGCCAGTTCGACCCGGCGCTGTTCCCGACAGCCGAATGGCGTGAGTGCAACCGCATGGCGCTGGCCGTGCTCGAAATCCGCAACTGGGCCTCCGACATGGTCGATCGTGACGATCCGCTCTTGATCGAGCAGATCCAGGCGCGGCTGTTGCCGCGGCGCGGCATCTTCGCCAATCCGGACGAGATCATCGTCACGCTGGGCGCCCAGAACGCGCTCTATATGCTGGCGACACTGCTGATGACAAAGGGCTCCAAGGTCGCGATGGAAGACCCGGGATACCCCGACGCGCGCTCGATCTTCCGCTTGGCAGGCGCCGAAATCCAGCCGGTTCCGGTCGATCAGTCCGGCATCGTCACCTCGTCCATTCCCAACGATTCCGGCTTTGTCTTCGTCACCCCCAGCCACCACTGCCCGACCATGGTGCCGCTGTCGGCGGAGCGGCGGCAGGACCTTCTGGCGCGCGCCAACCGCCACAACCAGATCATCATCGAGGACGGCTATGACAGCCAGCTTCTCGACGAGGCGCCGCAGCAGGCGCTGAAGAGCCTCGATCGCTCGGGTCGCGTCGTCTATGTCGGCTCGATGTCGAAGACGCTGGCTCCGGGCCTGCGGCTTGGCTACATCGTCGCTTCGGCTGGACTAATCTCCGAGCTCAGGGCGCTGCGTCGCTTCATGCTCAGGCACCCGCCGGCCAACAACCAGCGCGCGGTCGCGCTGTTCCTGTCGCTCGGCCATCACGAAGCCCTGGTGCGGCGGCTGTCGTCGGCCTTCGACGAGCGGCGCAAGCGTCTGGTCCATGCGATTTCCGCATTCCTGCCGGAATGGCGCTCGACCGATTCGGCCGGCGGCACATCGCTCTGGCTGGAAGGCCCGCGCGGCACCGATTCACGTGGACTGGCCGAGGCCGCGGCCTCGCGCAGCGTCATCATCGAGCCGGGCGATCGCTTCTTCGATCGCACCGAAAAGCCGTCGCGTTTCATGCGCTTGGGCATTTCCTCGATCGCATTGCAGCACATCGAGCCGGGTATTCGCGAGCTCGCGACCGCAGCCGGACGCAGGCCCGCTGCAGCCTGATTTGCCTGTGCCGGGGCTTTGAACAGTCCCGGCCCTTGGCATGATCACCAACATTCTGCATTAGCTCTCTGGCATACTCGGCTGCGTTGACTGGCCCATAGGCTGGGCCAATGGCAACGGCATAGTCGGCTGACAGAGGGACGAAGCAAGCCGACGGTGGACCAATCACCGCGCCGTGTTTCGCGAGCTAAAGGTGGAGTGCCCCCATGTCAGTGGCTGTTGAAAAGCAGGATGCGGCTCCTAAAGATGCATCAGCCGACCAGCGTTCGCGCCGATCCGGCGGGCGCGAAGCGCGCCGCGCCATGCGGGCCGCACCGCTTGCCGACGATATCCGGCCGGTGCGCGCCGGCCTCGAAGGCGGCAGCTACGGGCCGCTCAACCAGAACGACCAGGAGCGCATCCATGAAGCGGTGCTGACGCTGCTGGAGACCGTCGGCTTCGCCAATGCCATTCCCTCCTGCATCGAGGCGCTGACCGGGGTCGGCGCCGTCTATGGCGATGACGGCCGCGTCCGCTTCCCACGCGGGCTTGTGATGGACACGATCAGACGAGCCGCGCGGAATTTTACGCTGCACGGCCAGGACCCCAGGCATGACATGCTGATCCAGGGCAAGCGCGTGCATTACGGCACGGCGGGTGCGGCGGTGCATCTGGTCGATGTCGAAAAGCGCGAATACCGCGAGTCGCTGGTGCAGGACATTTACGACGCCGCCCGCCTCGTCGAAGGGCTCGACAACATCCATTTCTTCCAGCGGCCCATGGTGCCGCGCGACATTCCCGATCCGCTCGAAATGGACTTCAACACGCTCTATGCCTGCGTGATGGGGACGTCGAAGCATGTCGGCACCTCGTTCACGGTGCGCGAGAACGTGCAGCCGGCGCTGGAAATGCTTTATGCGATCGCCGGCGGCGAGGAGAATTTCCGCGCCCGGCCGTTCGTGTCGAACTCCAATTGCTTCGTCGTGCCGCCGATGAAGTTTGCCGAGGACGCCTGCGGCGTGCTCGAAGCCTGTGTCGACGGCGGCATCCCGATCCTGCTTTTATCGGCCGGCCAGGCCGGCGCCACCGCTCCCGCGGCGATTGCCGGCGCTGTGGTGCAAGCGGTGGCCGAAGTGCTTGTCGGCCTCATCTACGTCAACGCCATCAAGCCCGGGCATCCGGCGATCTTCGGCACCTGGCCGTTCGTCTCCGACCTCAGGACCGGCGCCATGTCGGGCGGCTCGGCCGAGCAGGCAGTGTTGACTTCGGCCTGTGCGCAGATGGCGCAGTTCTACGATCTGCCGGGCGGTTCGGCCGCCGGCATGACGGATTCGAAACTGCCCGACATCCAGTCCGGCTATGAAAAGGGCATCACCGACGTGATGGCCGGCCTTGCCGGCCTCAATCTGGTCTATGAATCGGCCGGTATGCATGCCTCGCTGCTCGGCTTTTGCCTGGAGAGCCTGATCATAGACAATGACATGCTGGGCCACTGCCTGCGCTGCGTGCGGGGCATCGAAGTGACCGACGAAGCGCTGTCGATCGACACCATCACCGAAGTCTGCATGAATGGCCCGGGCCACTATCTCGGCAACGAGCAGACGCTGCGCCTGATGCAGACCGAGTATTTTTATCCGGCCGTCGGCGACCGCTTTTCGCCCAAGGAATGGAACGAGAAGGGCCGGCCCGACATCTTGCAGCGGGCGATCATCGAAAAGAAGCGCGTGCTTGCCGAGCGCTTCCCGCGCCATGTGCCGAAGCTGCTCGACGACAAATTGCGCGCCCGCTTCGGCGAGATGATCAAGCTGCCACGCAGCGGCATGGGCGGGTAAGCTTCACCTTACGTAGGTCAGTCCGCACTTAACCCAAAGCGCTCGACCACTTCGGCGCTAATCAGCTTGCCATGCAGCGCCATCAACACGATCTGGGCATCCAGGCTGTCGCCGGTTTCAAGCGCAGCCTCGATGCGGCGCTCAGCGTCCAGCCGCCGCTCCGGCCCATTGGCCTGCTCGAAGGTTTGTGGGCCCGCGATGCAATAGCCAAACAGCTGCGCCACGGACCGATAAGCCTCTGGCGGGGGCTCGTCCGGCCAGTGATCCTTCATCAGATTGACGATGGTGAGCTTTACTCCCTCTGGCACCAGTGCCGGGTGAAGGTCGGCGCCGCGCAGCGCGTTGTCCAGTTCCCGCAAGTCACCCGAGCGGCCGAACATGCCGAGGAAACCGAGGGAAGAGCGCCGTTTAGTCACGTTGATACTTTCCGTCCGATAGCCGACCACTCATATGGGAATGTAGGATCGTTTTTCATCGCCTTTCGGGAGTCTCAGGCAAACCAGGCGTCGAGCCCGAATTCCCGCTGCAACAGGTCTTCCGCACTTTCCAGCGCGCCCTCGATCCAGCCGTGATTGTTGGACCACGCTTCGCCACAGACATGAATGCCCGGAGCGAGCGTATGGCTCGCCAGTTTTATACCGGAGATATCTATGCCACGGTCCCAGACATGCGACGCGCCGCCATAGGCCGGCGCACCCCAATCCTGCGCAAACCCGCCGATGGGTTTCGAGATGGCGCCGTGTTTGCCATGGACTTCGACCATCTGGCCGTGAAAGGCCTCCAGCGCGGAATGTCCCTCGGCCAAAACCGCAAAGCCGTGGCGCCGAGCGAGCTCAGGCAGCAGTGAGCGCCAGAATACCATGTGCTTGCCATCGCAATAGGCCATGGCGACGCTCCGACGAATCGTCGCGTCGCGAGCGTCCGCTTTTGTGAACTGCCATATCTGGCGAGCCGGCAGATCGGTCACGCTGTGGCCGGCCGCGATGCCGTTTCGAGCCCACCACGGGCTGGCATAGCAGGCGGCCAGCGTGAGCATCGGCCAGGGTTCCGGTGCCGGCAGATCGCTGGGCTGCTCGATGCCGGACTTTTCCAGCAGGGTCCGCAGGGGGCGGACCGGTAACGCCAGCACGACCTTGCGCGCCTCGACCGTCCCGCCCTGCCCCTCGACAGACAAGACCATCCCTTGCGCCGAGCGGGCGATGGCGGTCACGGTGTGATCGAGATGGACGGCGCCGCCGCTGACAGCGATCCGCCCGGCCATTCGCTCCGCAACCGGCTGGAACCCGCCATCGGGGGAACAATAGGAGCGGCCGCCGCTCAGCTCGCCGAGCGCAAGCCTGAACGTCTCGGCGGCGTTGGGTCCACGCAGGAGCAACGAATAGCCCACCGCGTCCTCGGCAAAAGCCATTTCCTCCGGGGTCAAGACCGTCGCCAGCACATCCCAAGTCGCCCAATCCGCCAGCTTGCGGCCGCCATAAACGAAGCCTGCGGCGCCGTTCCATTCGGCGCTGCCGAAGGCCTCCGAACCCGGCAGGATCAGTGCTGCCGCCTTTCGCAGCAGGCGGGACGGGCCTTTTTCCTGCAGCCGACGCGTCACGTCATAGGCAAACAGGCGGCGCGGCGCAAAGCGCGATATAGCGGCGTAGGGCAGGCTCCTACCGCGCAGATGGAGCCGGTTGGCGCCGGTGACGACGTCCATACCCGACAGCTTTACATCCAGCGTCGCCATGAGTTTTTTGAGTAGCCGATGTTGCGGCATCAGCATCATCGCGCCGAGATCGATGCCGAAGTTCGGCTCTCCGGGAAATGAGACCGTGGAGGCCCGACCGCCGACGCGACCGGCGGATTCGAAAACAGCGATCCTTGCGGGCTTTTCACTTTGGGACAAGCGCCACGCCAGGAAGAGACCGGCCATGCCCGCGCCGACAATAGCAATGTCGACCGGGGCAATGTCGATCGGGCTAGGCGGCAAGGATACGCCCGTGGCGGAAAACCATCATCATGGACGACTCTCTGGACCCCTCTTGATTTCGTGTCAAAAAACCCGAAACTGACGAGGACTGCAATGTCATACTGACAGGTGGGATCAGTTGGCGTGCGAGCAGTGATCTAAAACGGGCAACGGGTCCTATGAAGAAACAGTATCACACACCAGTCATCCGCAAGGCAGGACGACTCTCCGGCATCACAGCCATCGCCGCTTCGTCCGGCCCGCCTCCACCCTGAGGCCGCCATCCAAACAAGCTTACGCCAAGGCTTTCATGCCGGCCCGATCAGGCCGGCATTTTCATATCAAGCGGGTGCTTAGTGATTGTCCCTCGGCACGCCGCTGGTGTGCGCGACGTCCTGGTATTTCACCGCCGGCTTCAGCACCATGCCCTCCGAGAACTGGTCGACCATGGAGCGCTGGATTTCCTGCCATGGCGTCTGGTGCTTGGGATAGTGGTAGCCGCCATCGTCCTGCAGTTCGGCACGGCGGCGCGTGATTTCCTCGTCGGTGACGAGGATGTTGGCAGTGCCTTTGCGTAAGTCGATGCGCACACGGTCGCCGGTCTTGAGCAGCGCCAGGCCGCCGCCAATGGCGGCTTCCGGGGAAGCGTTGAGGATAGAGGGCGAGCCCGATGTGCCCGACTGGCGGCCATCGCCGATGCAGGCCAGCGCGTGAATGCCCTTCTTGATGAGATAAGCGGGCGGCTGCATGTTGACCACCTCGGCGCCACCGGGATAGCCGATCGGGCCGGCGCCGCGCATGAACAGGATGGTGTGCTCGTCGATGCCTTGCGCCGGATCGTCGATGCGGGCGTGGTAGTCCTCCGGCCCGTCAAAGACCATGGCGTTGCCTTCGAAGGCTTCCGGGTCGTTCGGGTTGGAGAGATAGCGCTCGCGGAATTCCGGCGAGATGCCGCTCATCTTCATGATTGCGGAATCGAACAGATTGCCGCTGAGATTGATAAAGCCGGCATTGGCCTTCAGCGGCTCGGCGACGGTGCGGATGACGTCGGTGTTCTCGTTGGCGACACCCTTGCAATTGTCACCGATAGTCTTGCCATTGACGGTCATCGCTTCGGGATAAGGCAGCAGCTTGGCCTTCATCAACTCGGCCACCACAGCCGGCACGCCGCCGGCATGGTGATAGTCTTCGCCGAGATATTCGCCCGATGGCTGCAGATTGACGATGAGCGGCACATGGAGGCCGACCGTCTGCCAGTCGTCATTGGTGAGCGGCACGCCGAGATGACGGGCAATCGCGTTGAGGTGGATCGGCGCATTGGTCGAGCCACCAATCGCCGAATTGACGACAATGGCGTTCTCGAAGGCCTTGCGCGTCATGATGTCGGACGGCTTCAGATCCTCATGCACCATCTCGACGATGCGCTTGCCGGTCTCATAGGAGATCTGGCCGCGCTCGCGGTAGGGTGCGGGAATGGCGGCCGAACCCGGCAATTGCATGCCGAGCGCCTCGGCCAGCGAGTTCATCGTGGTGGCGGTGCCCATGGTGTTGCAATAGCCGGTCGACGGCGCCGATGAGGCGACGATGTCCATGAACTCGTCATAGTCGATCTCGCCGGCGGAGAGCCGCTGGCGCGATTCCCAGACGATGGTGCCGGATCCCGTGCGCTTGCCTTTGTGCCAGCCATTGAGCATCGGTCCGACCGAAAGTGCTATGGCCGGAATATTGACGGTGGCCGCCGCCATCAGCAGCGCCGGCGTGGTTTTGTCGCAGCCGATGGTCAGTACGACGCCGTCGAGCGGATAGCCGTAAAGCACTTCGACCAGGCCGAGATAGGCAAGGTTGCGGTCCAGTGCCGCGGTCGGGCGCTTGCCGGTCTCCTGGATCGGATGGCACGGGAATTCGAAGGGGATGCCGCCCATCGAGACGATGCCTTCGCGCACGCGCTTGGCGAGTTCGATATGATGGCGGTTGCATGGCGACAGATCCGAGCCGGTCTGGGCGATGCCGATCAGCGGCTTGCCCGACATCAACTCGGCCCGCGTCAGGCCGTAGTTCAGGTAGCGCTCGAGGTAGAGCGCGGTCATGCCTGGATTGTCGGGATTGTCGAACCACTCCTGCGAGCGAAATTTCTTCTTTCCGGTGGGGGCGCCTGCCATCATGGTCTCCGTATTTGTAAGACAAATCGATATGGCAACGCGCGGAAGCAGGCAAGAGGGCGCACCGTCGCAACCGGACTTTGGTGCGATAGACACAGACCAGACCGTGCGTTAGGCCTTCGAAGTCTGTCCGGGAGGTGTCGATGGCTTTGGTGATCGAAGGCGAGGAACGCATTGCCGCCCCCCTGCAGAAAGTGTGGGACGCGCTGAACGATCCGAAGGTTTTGCAGGCGACCATTCCCGGCTGCCAACACCTGGAGATGAAATCGCCGACCGAAATGGCGGCGACGGTGGTGTTGAAGATCGGACCGATCAAGGCGGCATTCAACGGCGAGGTGACGTTGAAGAACCTGAAGCCGCCGCACTCCTACACCATCCAGGGCGAGGGCAAGGGCGGTATTGCCGGCTTCGCGAAGGGTGGCGCCGACGTGACGCTGACGGCGGACGGGCCGGATGCGACGGTCCTCAAATACGCGGCCAAGGCCGAAGTCGGCGGCAAGATCGCCCAACTCGGCAGCCGGCTGATCGAATCGACTTCGAAGAAGCTGGCCGGGCAGTTCTTTTCAAGCTTTGGCGAGAAGGTGGGCTCCCCTCCCCCTTGAGGGGAGGGTGCCTCGTGAAGCGAGGCGGGTGGGGTCGCCTCAGCTGCCTCAACGTGAGTTGAGCTGCCTCGACTTGTAAAGAAATAGCGTCGAGCGTGTCACCGCAGACCCCACCCGGCCCTTCGGGCCACCCTCCCCTCAAGGGGAAGGGATATCCGAGCTACTCGAACACGATGTTCGGCACCGCCGCTTCGGCCGCGCCGCGTTCTTCGTTGACCCGGTCCCAGACCTTCGAAGCAATGCCGCGATAGATCTTCGCCTCGGCGCTGTCTGGCTTCGACGCCACCACCGGAGCACCTTCATCAGAACTTTCGCGAATGCCCATTTCCAGCGGCACTTCGCCGAGGAAGGTCACGCCGAGTCGCTCGGCCTCGCGCCGCGCCCCGCCATGGCCAAAGATGTCGTAGCGCTTGCCGGTATCGGGGGCTATGAAATAGCTCATGTTCTCCACGATGCCGAGCAGCGGCACGTCGACCTTCTTGAACATATTCAATCCTTTGCGGGCGTCGATCAGCGCCAGGTCCTGCGGCGTCGAGACGATGACGGCGCCGGCCAGCGGCACCTGCTGGGCCATGGTCAGCTGGGCGTCGCCGGTGCCGGGCGGCATGTCGACGACGAGCACGTCGAGGCGGCCCCATTCGACCTCGCGCAGCATCTGCGTCAGCGCCGACATCACCATCGGACCGCGCCAGATCATCGGCGTCTCCTCGTCGACGAGGAAGCCCATCGACATCACCTTAAGGCCGTAATTCTCCATCGGTTTCAGGATCTTGCCGTCGACGGTCTGCGGCCGGCCATGGATGTTGAGCAGCCTGGGCATGGACGGGCCATAAATATCGGCATCGAGCACGCCGACACGCAAACCGTTGGCGGCGAGGCCAAGCGCGATGTTGACAGCGGTGGTCGACTTGCCGACGCCGCCCTTGCCGGACGCCACCGCGATGATCGCCTCGATGCCGGGCACGCCGCGCTTGCCCGAGCTTTGCGAGGCCGGGGCGTGCGGGGCTGGAGTGTGTGGAGCTGGGCGCGGCCCGCCTGGCGCAGCCGGCGGTGCGGGCCTGGGCGCGGGACGCGACGCAACCGGAGCCTCCATGCCGCCGCCCTTCTTCTCCGCCGTCAGCGCGACGACGGCGCCGGCGACACCAGGGATCGCCTTGACGACACGCTCGGCTGCAGCGCGCAGCGGCTCCATCTCCTGTGCGCGGGCGGCGGGAACGGTGATCGAGAAAAACACTTTCGAATCGGCGATGAAAATCTCCGAAACCATGCCGAGGTCGACGATGTTGCCGGTGAAGTCCGGCCCGTTGACCGTCTTCAGACGCTCGGTGACGATTTCCTTGGTGACGGACATGCATTATTCCCTAAGGCGTTTGGCTGCGGCTCAGATAGTGCAGATTGGCAGCGACTCCAAGCACCACCGGTGTCCGCCTCACCCTGCCAGGCCAACCGCTAGGTAGGTGAGCGCCGAAATTGCAGCCGTGGCCGGCAAGGTGACGATCCAGGCGATGACGATGTTGCCGGCAATGCCCCAGCGCACGGCCGAGACGCGGCGGGCGGCGCCGACACCGATGATGGCCCCGGTGATGGTATGGGTGGTCGACACGGGGACGCCGAGCCAGGTGGCGGCAAACAGGGTGATGGCGCCGCCGGTCTCGGCGCAGAAGCCCTGCATCGGATTCAGCCGGGTGATCTTCGAGCCCATCGTGTGAACGATGCGCCAGCCGCCGAACAAAGTGCCGAGCGCCAGTGCTGTCTGACAGGTGAGGACGACCCACAGCGGCACGTAGAACGTCCCGCCGAGCATACCTTGCGAATAGAGCAGCACGGCGATGATGCCCATGGTTTTCTGGGCGTCGTTGCCGCCGTGCCCTAGCGAATAAAGCGAGGCCGAAAAGAACTGCATGACGCGGAAGGTGCTGTCGACGGCGAACGGTGTCTGGCGCACGAACAGCCAGGAAACGGCCAGGATCAGGACCAGCGCCAGAACAAACCCTGTCGCCGGCGACACGACGATTGCGGCGACCGTCTTGCCAAGCCCGGTCCAGACGATGGCGCCGGGCCCAGCCTTTGCAACGCCGGCGCCGACGAGCCCGCCGATCAGGGCATGCGAACTGCTGGACGGGATGCCGGCAATCCAGGTGACGATGTTCCAGACGATGGCGCCAACGAGCGCCGAGAAGATCACCGCCGGCGTGACGATGCTGACGTCGACGATACCTTTTCCCACAGTTTCAGCCACGTGAAGGCCGAAGAACATGAAGGCGATGAAATTGAAGAAAGCCGCCCACAGGACCGCATATTGCGGTCTCAGCACGCGGGTGGAGACGATGGTGGCGATGGAGTTCGCTGCATCGTGCAGGCCGTTGAGAAAATCGAAAAACAGCGCGACGGCGACAAGGCCGATCAGCACGGGAAAGGCGATGGTGGCTTCCATTGCCTAAACGTTCTCGATGACGATGCCGCTGATCTCGTTGGCGACGTCCTCAAAGCGGTCGACCACCTTCTCCAGCTGGCCGTAGATCTCCGAGCCGATCAGGTAGGCCATCGGATCGCTGCGGCCATGCCGCTTGAACAGGTCCTTCAATCCCTGCTCATGCAGATCGTCGGCGCGGCTTTCGACGCGCATCACCTCTTCGGCGATGGCGTTGAGGCGTACCGTGTGCGTGCCGACCTTGCTGAGCAGCGGGATTGCTTCGGCAACCAGCCTGGAGGCGGCAACGATGACGCCGCCCATCTCCTGCATCAGCGGGTCGAATTCCTTCTTTTCGAACAGCTTCACCGTCTTGACGGTCTTGTGCATCATGTCGATGGCGTCATCCATCGACTGGATCAGGTCCTTGATGTCGCCGCGATCGAAGGGCGTGATGAAGGAACGCCGCACCGCCAGCAGCACTTCGGCCGTGATATGATCGGCCTCGTCCTCGAGATCGATGATCTTCTGGCACCAACGATCGATGTCCTTGCCCTGCAGGAGCTGCTCCAGCGCCTCGGCGCCGCCGACCACGGTGCGGGAATGCCGTTCAAAGAGGTCGAAGAAGCGATCTTCGCGCGGCAAAAGCTTGCGGAACCAGCCCAGCATGTCCGATCTCCTCGTATTCCATCCAACCACATAGCGCCGTGTTCGGCCGGGGGAAACAGCCAGCCGGCCCAAAGATGTGGATGCATGGCCAATTGCGGGTAGAGCTTGCGGCGAAAGGCAATTTCCCCGACCTTGCGCGCAACGAACGGACGGATGGTATGATCGACAAGCTCGAATTCTTCATCGCGCTGGCCAAGGAGGAGCATTTCGGCCGGGCGGCGGAAGCGTGCGGCGTCACGCAGCCGACCTTGTCGGCCGGGATCAAGCAGCTGGAGGGCCAGCTCGGCGTCATGCTGGTCAATCGCGGTTCGCGCTTTCAGGGGCTGACGCCGGAAGGCAAGCAGGTGCTGGTGTGGGCGCGTCGCATCGTCGGCGATTCCAGGACCATGCGCGAAGAGATGCGGGCGGCGCGACATGGCCTGTCCGGGCGTATCCGTATTGCCGCCATCCCAACCGCCCTCGCCATGGTGGCGCGGCTTACGACGCCATTTCGCGAGAAGCATCCGGGCGTCACCTTCTCTATCCTGTCGCGCACCTCGATCGAGGTGTTGTCGCTGCTCGGCAATTTCGACGTCGATGCCGGCATCACCTATCTCGACAACGAGCCTCTCGGACGGGTGACCAGCGTGCCGCTCTATGACGAGCGCTACCAGCTGATCACGGCGGTCGGAAATCCCTATTCGGATCGCGACAAAGTGACATGGGCCGAAATCAGCCAGCTGCCGCTCTGCTTGTTGACGCCGGACATGCAGAACCGCCGCATCATCGACCAGCATCTGGCCGAGGCCGGCGTGCAGGTGCGGCCGACACTGGAATCCAACTCGATGATCGTGCTGTTCTCCCACATACGGACAGGCAAATGGTCGTCGATCATGCCGCTCAACCTGGCGGAAACATTCGGTTTTTCCGAACCGATCCGGGCCATTCCGATCGTCGAACCGGATGCCAGCCACACTGTCGGGCTGGTCGCCGCGCCGCGCGAACCGCACACGCCGCTGGTGCAGGCGCTGCTGGACGAGGCGATGGCGCTGGCAGACGATTTCCGCGCCAATCGCTGAGCTAGTCATAACTGGTCAATCAGCGCGATAGAAATTTTCTATCGTGCAACGAAACCGCTTTATTGATTTCAGAGGTTTTCTCTGATTTCTTAAGCACTTAGCGATTAAGCGGCGTAGGCATGTCGTTGTTCCAAAACTGCTTCATGCTTTTGGACGATTATATGCATCGGTCGCTACGATAGGGAGGGCGCTGCGTGACGATGCAGCCTGCAAGTACCGAGATACAGTCGCGCACGGCGGCGATCATCCAGGAGTTGAAGGGCCTCGAAGGCCCCCTGCTGCCGATCCTGCACGAGATCCAGGAAGAATTTGGCCACGTGCCGCAGGACGCCGTGCCCGTCATCGCCGATGGGCTGAACCTGTCGAGGGCCGAAGTGCATGGCGTCGTGACCTTCTATCATGATTTCCGTGCCCGGCCGGCTGGCCGGCATGTGCTCAAGCTTTGCCAGGCGGAAGCCTGCCAGTCGATGGGTTCGGATGCGATCGCCGCAAAGGTCAAGCAGTTGCTCGGCATCGATTTCCATGAGACCACCCGCGACGGATCGGTTACGCTTGAGCCTGTCTATTGCCTCGGGCTGTGCGCCTGTTCACCGTCGGCGATGCTGGATGGTGAGGTGATCGGGCGGCTCGATGACGAGAAGATCGAAGAGATCGTCGCGGAGGTACGCTCATGATCCCGCGCATCTACATTCCAGGTGACTCCGGCGCGCTGGCGCTCGGCGCCGAAAAAGTCGCCAAGGCTGTTCGTGCGGAACTGGCCGAACGGGGTGTCGAGGCCAAGATCGTCCGCAACGGCTCGCGCGGCGCCTATTTCCTCGAACCGATGGTCGAGGTCGCGACCGAAAAGGGCCGCGTCGCTTACGGGCCGGTCAAGCCATCGGACGTCAAGAGCCTGTTCGACAGCGGCTTTCTCACCGGCGGGCATCACAAGCGCTGGCTGGGCGCGCCCGACAAAATCCCGTTCCTGGCCAAGCAGACGCGCCTGACCTTTGCGCGTTGCGGCATCAACGACCCGCTATCGCTCGATGCCTACAAGTCACTGGGCGGGCTCAAGGGCCTGCAGAACGCGGTGGCCATGGCGCCGCTCGACATCGTCAAACAGGTCACGGAATCGGGCTTGCGCGGCCGAGGCGGCGCCGGCTTCCCGACCGGCATCAAGTGGAAGACGGTGCTCGATACGACATCTGACCGCAAATACATCGTCTGCAATGCCGACGAGGGCGACAGCGCCACCTTTGCCGACCGCATGATTATGGAGGGCGACCCCTTCGTGCTCATCGAAGGCATGACGATTGCCGGCATCGCCACCGGCGCGACCAAGGGGTTCGTCTATATCCGCTCGGAATATCCGCATGCGGTGGCTGTCATGAACAAGGCTGTCGAGGTCGCCCGCAAGGCAGGCGTGCTCGGCGTCAGCGTGCTGGGTTCGCCCAACGCCTTCGACATGGAAATCCGCGTCGGCGCCGGCGCCTATGTCTGCGGCGAGGAAACTTCGCTGCTGAACAGCCTTGAAGGCAAGCGCGGCGTGGTGCGAGCCAAGCCACCGCTGCCGGCAATCCAGGGTCTGTTCGGCAAGCCGACGGTGATCAACAACGTCATCAGCCTGGCCTCCGTGCCCATCATCATGGACAAGGGTGCCGCCTTCTACAAGGATTTCGGCATGGGCCGCTCGCGCGGCACGATCCCGATACAGATCGCCGGCAACGTCAAGTTCGGCGGCCTGTTCGAGGCGGCGTTCGGCATGACGCTGGGCGAGATCGTCGACGATATCGGCGGCGGTACGGCCACTGGTCGCCCGGTGAAGGCGGTGCAGGTCGGCGGCCCGCTCGGCGCCTATTTCCCGCGCGGCCTGTTCGACACGCCGTTCGACTACGAAGAGTTCGCGAAGCGCGACGGACTGATCGGCCATGCCGGCATCACCGTGTTCGACGACACGGCCGACATGCTGAAGCAGGCGCGCTTTGCCATGGAGTTCTGCGCCATCGAAAGCTGCGGCAAGTGCACGCCCTGCCGCATCGGCTCGATACGCGGGGTGGAGACCATCGACCGGCTTGCCGCCGGCATCGAGCCGGAGAAGAACCTGGCACTGGTCACCGATCTCTGCAACACGATGAAGTTCGGATCGCTCTGCGCGCTGGGCGGCTTCACGCCCTATCCGGTGATGAGCTCGATCACCCATTTCCCCGAAGATTTCAAGCCCGCGCCGGCGCGCGTGGCTGCTGAATAGGAGCTGGCAGATGAATATCAAGGCCGACTTCCCGACACTCATCGAAGAACTCGATTACGGAACCCCGGAATCGAAGGCGCAAAAGCAGGTTGCGCTGATCGTCGACGGCCGCAGCATCAGCGTGCCGGAGGGTACGTCGATCATGCGCGCGGCGATGGAAGGCGGGGTCGAGATCCCAAAACTCTGCGCTACCGACATGCTGGACTCGTTCGGCTCCTGCCGCGTCTGCCTGGTCGAGATCGACGGGCGCGGCGGCACGCCGGCATCCTGCACGACGCCCGTCGGCGAAGGCATGGTGGTGCGCACGCAATCCGAGCGGCTCGACGCCATCCGCCGCGGTGTCATGGAGCTTTACGTCTCCGACCACCCGACCGGCTGGAACGAGAAGGCCGGCACCGGCGCCAGCGAGTTCGACGTTGTGGCGAAATCGGTCGGCCTGACCGAGAACCGCTTCGGCATTGAGGGCCGCAACCACGTCAAGCAGGAAAACGGCGTCGCGCCCGGCCATGGCTCGCTGGCGGTCGACTACATCGCCCGCGACGAGTCCAACCCATATTTCACCTACGATCCGGCGCAATGTATCGTCTGCTCGCGCTGCGTGCGGGCCTGCGAGGAGGTGCAGGGCACCTTCGCGCTGACGATCGAGGGCCGCGGTTTCGAATCGCGCATGGTCGCCGGCATGCACGAGGATTTCATCGCCTCCGAATGCGTGTCCTGCGGCGCCTGCGTGCAGGCCTGTCCGACCGATGCGCTGCGTGAAAAGACCGTGCTTGAGAAAGGCATGCCCGAGCGCTCCGCCGTCACCACCTGCGCCTATTGCGGCGTCGGCTGCTCGTTCAAGGCCGAAGTGAAGGACGACGAAGTCATTCGCATGATGCCCTACAAGGACGGCAAGGCGAACCACGGCCACTCCTGCGTGAAGGGCCGTTTCGCCTATGGATATGCCACCCACAAGGACCGCATCCTGTCGCCTATGATCCGGGAAAAGGTCAGCGATCCCTGGCGCGAGGTGAGCTGGGAAGAGGCCATCGCCCATACGGCCAAGGAATTCCGCCGTATCCAGTATCAATACGGCCGCACCTCGATCGGCGGTATCACGTCCTCGCGCTGCACGAATGAAGAGACCTATCTCGTCCAGAAGCTGGTGCGCCAAGGCTTCCGCAACAACAATGTCGACACTTGCGCGCGCGTCTGCCACTCGCCGACCGGCTACGGCCTCGGCCAGACCTATGGCACCTCGGCCGGCACGCAGGATTTCGATTCCGTCGATTTCACCGACGTCGCCGTCATCATCGGCGCCAATCCGGCTTCCGCGCACCCGGTGTTCGCCTCGCGGCTGAAGAAGCGGCTGCGCCAGGGCGCCAAGCTGATCGTGCTCGATCCGCGCCGAACCGAAATGGTCAAGTCGGCGCATATTGAGGCCGACTATCACCTGCCGCTGAAGCCGGGCACCAACGTGGCGGTGCTGACGGCGCTGGCGCATGTCATCGTTACCGAAGGGCTTTTCGACGAAGCCTTCATCCGCGATCGCTGCGACTGGGCGGAGTTCCAGGATTGGGCTTCTTTCGTCGCCTTGCCGGAAAACAACCCCGAAATCGTGGGCAAGCTGTCCGGCGTCGATCCCGAACTGATCCGAGGTGCTGCGCGGCTCTATGCCAAGGGCGGCAATGGCGCGATTTATTATGGCCTTGGCGTCACCGAACACAGCCAGGGTTCGACCACGGTTATGGCTATCGCCAACCTTGCCATGGCGACGGGCAATATCGGCCGTCCCGGCGTCGGCGTGAACCCGCTGCGCGGCCAGAACAACGTGCAGGGTTCCTGCGACATGGGCTCGTTCCCGCATGAACTGCCGGGCTACCGCCACATCTCCGGCGAGGCGGTGCGCGACATCTATGAGACGTTGTGGGGGGTGAAGCTCGACGACGAACCGGGCCTGCGCATCCCCAACATGCTGGATGCCGCCGTCGACGGCTCCTTCAAGGGCATCTACATCCAGGGCGAGGACATCCTGCAGTCGGACCCTGATACCAAGCATGTCGCGGCCGGCCTGGCGGCGATGGAATGCGTGGTCGTGCACGACCTGTTCCTCAACGAGACCGCCAACTACGCGCATGTCTTCCTGCCGGGCTCGACCTTCCTGGAGAAGGACGGCACTTTCACCAATGCCGAGCGCCGCATCAACATGGTGCGCAAGGTTCTGGAGCCGAAGGCGCGCTACGCCGACTGGGAAGCGACACAGGAGCTTGCCCGTGCGATCGGGCTGGACTGGAACTATCAGCATCCCTCCGAGATCATGGACGAGGTTGCAAAAACGACGCCGAGCTTCGCCGGCGTGTCCTTCGAGCTGCTCGACCGTGTCGGATCCGTGCAATGGCCCTGCAACGAGAAGGCGCCGCTCGGCACACCGATCATGCATATGGATGGCTTCGTGCGTGGCAAGGGCAAGTTCATCCGCACTGAATATGTCGCGACCGACGAGCGGACCGGGCCGCGTTTCCCGTTGCTGCTGACCACCGGCCGCATTCTCAGCCAGTACAATGTCGGTGCACAGACAAGGCGCACCGAAAACGTCATGTGGCACTCGGAAGATCGGTTGGAGATCCATCCGCACGACGCCGAGAACCGCGGCCTGCGCGATGGCGACTGGGTGCGGCTGACCAGCCGTTCGGGCGAGACGACGCTGCGTGCGCTGATCACCGACCGGGTGTCGCCGGGCGTGGTCTACACCACCTTCCACCATCCGGACACGCAGGCCAACGTCATCACCACCGACTTCTCCGACTGGGCGACCAATTGTCCGGAGTACAAGGTGACCGCAGTGCAGGTCGGCGCGTCGAACGGACCTTCGGACTGGCAGCGCGACTATAACGAGCAGGCCGAGCAGAGCCGCCGCATCGCTCCGCTACAGGCGGCGGAGTAGTCTGGGTAGACTCGCCGCCGGAGGAAACAAGAGTGACTCAAAAGGAAGCCTACGAAACGCTTCTGCGCCTATGTGAGAAGCAAGGCGCCGACCTGAACCAGTTTTTGTTCGATATCCAGGGACATGCTTCCGAGGAGGATTTCAACAACCTTCGCCGCATTGTCGCGTACATAATGGGCTACGGGCATCATAAGGCCTATGAATCCATCGCGCGCGATGTTCCGGAACTGACACCGGATTGGATGAAGGGACCCTGATGCGCTCCCGCCAGCCAATCAGCCAGATCTCTCGCCTCGCCCACCGTGCAAGTGGCACCGCGGCGGCCAACCGCATGGTGCCGGAGGAGACGCCGGTGGCGTTCTCGTTTGCCGGCACCACCCATGCGGTGATGATGGCGAGCCCGGCCGACTTCGAGGATTTCGCGCTCGGCTTCTCGCTGACCGAAGGCATCATCGGTTTGCCTGACGAGATCGAGGCGATCGAGGTCGAGGACCATGGCGCCGGCATCGATATCCAGATCCGGCTGAAGGACCAGGCCAATACGCGCTTCGAGGCGCGGCGGCGGCGGCTCGCCGGCCCGGTCGGCTGTGGGCTGTGCGGCATCGAATCCATCGAGGAAGCGATGCGCTCGGTCGATAAGGTTGGTGCGTCCAAGCTTACGCTTGAAGCCGACGACATCACCCGTTCGGTAAAGCTTTTGTCCAAGGTGCAGCCTCTGCATTCAGAAACCGGCGCCGTGCATGCAGCGGGCTTCTACATTCCCGGCAAAGGCATCGTCATGGCGCGCGAGGATGTCGGCCGGCACAATGCGCTGGACAAACTGGCCGGCGCGCTGGCCAAGGCCGGCATTGACGGTGCATCGGGCGCGGTGGTGGTGACATCACGCGTCTCAGTGGAGATGGTGCAGAAAACGGCGGCGATCGGCTCCGCCTTCATCATCGCCGTGTCGGCGCCGACAGCCCTTGCCATCCGCACCGCCGAAGAGGCCGGCATGACGCTGGTGGCGCTGGTGCGCGGCGACGATTTCGATGTTTTCACCCACCCGGAACGGGTGGTCTTGGGAGTTGCCCAGCATGTCGCATGACGAAGAACACATCACGAGCACCGGGGAAAAGCTGGTGCGCATGGCCAACCAGATCGCCGCCTTCTTCCATTCAAGGCCCCGCGAGGAAGGTGTGGCGGGCGTGGCCGAGCACATCAACAAGTTCTGGGAGCCCAGGATGCGCCGGCAGTTCTTCGAGATGCTGGACAGTGGCGGCGAAGGTTTTGACGAACTCGTCGTCGTGGCCTCGGCCAGGATCAAGCGGCCGAAGACCGAGGAGCAGGCCGATGTGAGCATCGGCTACGTCCAACCCACGGGTGCAGAGAGCGCCGCTCCCCAGAAATAGCCTCCCCCAGAAATGGCGGGCGAACACGGTTCGCCGCGGGCTATATTCCTGTCTTCTAAAGTTTGGCTGCCGCATCCGCCAGGCGTCTGCTATGGTCGGCGATCAGAAATCGTCTGGCCGGGCGGGATAGCAACGTGAGGCCGATCGAGACGCGATATGCCCTCAGCGGCGACGTGCGGATCGCCTATCAGGTGGTCGGCCAGGGATCGTTCGACCTGGTTTTCGTGCCCGGCTTCATCTCCAATCTCGACCTGCATTGGGAAGACGAGGGCTACGCCAGGCTCTTGAAACGGCTCTCGGCGTTCTCGCGGCTGATCCTGTTCGACAAGCGCGGCACCGGCCTGTCCGACCGCGTCGACCCACGCCACCTGCCCAGCCTCGAAACCCGCATGGACGATGTGCGCGCGGTGATGGATGCCACCGGCAGCGGCCGCGCGGCCTTGCTCGGCGCTTCGGAAGGCGCGCCGATGGCAATGTTGTTTGCCGCCACCTATCCGGAACGGACACGAGCGCTGGCGCTCTATGGCGGTTATGCGCATTTCCACAAATGGGTGATGTCGCCGGAGCGCCTCGAGGCCTTCATCGCGACGGCCGGCACGGAATGGGGCACGGGCGCCACACTGCCCAACTTCGCTCCCGGCCGGGTAGATGATGCGCATTTCACCCAGTGGTGGGCCCGCTTCGAGCGGCTGTCGGCCAGTCCGACGGCAGCGGCAGCCCTTGCCCGGATGAATGCCGGAATCGATGTGCGCGGCGTGCTGTCGGCGATCGGCGCACCGACACTGCTCATTCATCGCCGCAACGACGCGCGGGTCGACCCGGACGCCAGCCGCTTCCTGGCGAAAGAGATCGCCAATGCGCGATTGGTCGAGGTCCCCGGGCGCGACCACCCGATCTGGACCGGCGATGTCGACCGGGTGGCCGACCTGATCGAGGAATTCCTGACCGGCGAGCGTGCCGTGGCCGAAGCGGAGCGCGTGCTTGCCGCTCTTCTGGCGACACGCATCTACGACACGGCGCGGGTTGGCGACCGCATGTGGAGCGAACGTAGCGAGCGCTTCCAGGAGAGCTGGCAGCAGCTGGTCGGCCGTCATGGCGGACGCGTCGCCGGCATCCATGGCGAATTGATGATCTCGCGCTTCGACGGGCCGGCGCGGGCCATACGCTGCGCGGCGGCACTGCGCGATGCGGCGCAACATATGGGCATTGCAAGCGCCCAGGGCGCCCATGTCGGTGAGGTCGAAATGCGCGGGCCGCCGGTGGGGCTGATGGCACGGGTGACGATGCAGATCGCCGCCCATGCCGGGCGCGGCGATATTCTGGCGTCGCGGCTGGCCGCCGATCTGGCGGCGGGGTCCGGCCTGCATTTCATCGATGCCGGGCGTGTCACGGTGGATGAGCTGGACGAGCCGCTGGCGCTGGTCCAGGCAACGTCGGAACAGCACCTGGAGCCGGCCTGCCGCCCCAAGGCGAAACCCGCCGAGCCGGCTCAACTGACGGCGCGCGAAAGCGAGGTGGTGATCCTGATCGCCGACGGCAAGAGCAATGCCGCGATCGCCGCCGAGCTGAGGCTCAGCGAGCATACGGTCAAGCGTCATGTCGCCAACATATTGCTGAAGCTCGATTTGCCGTCACGGGCGGCGGCAGCGGCATTTTCCGCCAGGCAGGCTGGCCCGGACGGGCCATAGGGACCATGGCGCTTTCGGGCGAAGCGGCCAGGTGGGTCGAGGCGTACCAATCTCTCCATGCAGGCCAGGCGGATGTCGCCGGGAAAGGCACTGCGGATGGAGGATGCAATGCTGAAGTCAAACAGGTCGATCAAATCGCTGGTGATAGCGGCAGGCGTTGGCGCGCTGTTCACGATCGCTCCCGCCAGAGCCGAGGATGCCTCGGCGGCCGCCGCCTACAAGGACATCGAGGCGACGCTCGGCTCAGTGCCGGACATGTTCAAGACGCTGCCCGATGTCGCGGTTGCCGGCGCCTGGGCCGAGATCAAGGGTGTGCAGCTCAACCCCAAGACCGCGCTCGACGGCAAGACCAAAGAACTGCTGGGGCTGGCCGTCGCCTCGCAGATCCCCTGCCAGTACTGCATCTATTTCCACACCGAGGCCGCCAAGCTCAATGGCGCGACCGATGAGGAGATCAAGGAGGCGATCGCGATGGCGGCCATCGTGCGCCACTGGTCGACGATGCTCAACGGCAGCCAGGTCGATTTCGCGACCTTCAAACAACAGACCGACGGGGTGTTCGCAGCCGTCAAAGCCAAGTCGCAGTGAAAGAAAATGCCGGGCGGTGCGCCGGGCATTGCTTGTGATCATTCAACCGCCCGATCAACGGGCCATGGAGGAGAAGATGCTGACCAAGACGCAGAGCGTGGACGGCGCGGCGATCAAGAAAGCGATCGAAGGACGGGACGGCAGGATGCTCGCTAGCTTCTATGCCGACGACGCACTGGTGCGGGTGATCGACCGCAACAATCCGCCGAGCAAGCCGCGCGAGATCCGCGGCCGGGCGGCGATCAGCACCTTCTGGGACGACATCTGCAGCCGGGCGATGACCCACAAGGTCGACACCACCATCGCCGATGGCGACAATCTCGCCTTCACCCAGGCCTGCGCCTATCCGGACGGAACGAAAGTGTTCTGCGCGGCGATGCTGGAGCTGAAGAATGGGCGGATTGCACGACAGACCGTCGTGCAGGCCTGGGACGAGTAGTTCCACCGCGGAAAGATCAACCGCGGTTTGGGCCGCAAAACTGGAGGAGACAAAAATGTTCAGCGCCAGATGGCAGATCGACGCCAAGTTCGGACACAAGCAGACCGTGCTCGAACTGCTCAAGAAATGGGAACGCGAGATCGGCTCTCAGGTCGGCATCGCCGACCTCAAATTCCAGATCATGACCGGTTCGATCGGCGCCCGGGAAGCGACGGTCGAATCGCATCATCAGGTCGAAAGCCTTGCCCAGTTGGAGGGATTCTTCGCCAAGATCGGCAAGATCGACGCGCACGCAAAATGGGGCAAGGAGATGGAGCCCTACGTCGTGTCGGGCACCAGCCTTTGGAACATCTATCGCATCGTGGAGTAGCCGTGGCAGGTGCAGCAGTTTTCGGCCATCAGTTGCGGCGGCCGAAACTCGTCCGCTGCCCGGGAAACCGCCCTTCCCTGGCCAATCCGGCAGCCGCGACACGTGCCGGCTGATTGGGCAATGTGGCCTGCTTGGCCAGGGCCGCCGCTATCAAGGCGTCGGCCTGGCGCGCGCGCTGGTCCGCGCCGGCATCTCCGGCAGGGTTGCCCGCCACGGCGGAGCTCGACATCCGCCGGCGGGGTTTGAAAGCAAGATAGAGAAGCAACGCGCCGAGCAGTCCAGCCCCAATGACGATCGTCAAACGCGTGCCGGTCATGCCGGTGTGTTCGATCTGGGTAGGGTTGGCGGGGTTCTGGACGACGGTGAGCTTGTCGCCGACCTGCGGTTCGCGGGCACCGTTCTTGTTCAGCTCCATCGTGGCCTCGACGGCGTCGGCGCCGGTGCCGACGCGCAAGGTGCCGGTGAATTTCTGGGTCACCTTCCACTCTTTGTCAGCATGGACCGTCTTGAACGCATCCACCAGTTCGCACGGGATCGTGGCGGTGCTGACGGTCTTGTAGACAATCTTGTGGGCGGTCGATTCCATGTCGCATTCGACATTGACCGCGAGGATTTCAGCAGGCGCCTCGGGCCAGCCGCTCTTCTTGATCATGTCCTTGCCGCCGAACACAGCGATCAGCAGACAGAAGCCGCCAATGAGTACCAGCTTGATCTTGGTCGTGTTCATGCGCAAACCCCTCGCCGCGCGGTTTCCCGGCAAGAGGCTGCTCGTTCAGGTTGAATATTCAGTAAATCGTGAACTCCCGCCGTACCGCAAAGGTTACTCACGCTTAATATACAGAAAACGCGGTGGCGAATATTTTAGAGATAGTGGCGGCCTCTACCCATGCGCCACCATCACATGACGAACGGCGGTATAATCCTCCAGCGCATAGAGAGACATGTCCTTGCCGTAGCCGGACTGCTTCAGCCCGCCATGCGGCATCTCGTTGGTCAGCATGAAATGGGTGTTGATCCAGGTGCAGCCATATTGCAGACGGGCGGCCGTCGCCATGGCGCGCGAGACGTTCTTGGTCCACACCGAGGATGCCAGGCCGTAGTCGCTGTCATTGGCCCAGTTCACGGCTTCATCGACTTCGGAGAAGCGGGTGATGGAAACGACCGGGCCGAACACTTCGCGGCGCACGATCTCGTCTTCCTGCAGCGCGCCGGCAACCACCGTCGGCTGGTAGTAGAAGCCGGAGCCTGCGCCCGGCTTGCCGCCGGTGGTGATCTCGATGTGCTTCAGTTCCGAAGCGCGCTCGACGAAGCTCGACACGCGATCGCGCTGGCGGCGCGAGATCAGCGGCCCGATCTCGTTTTCGGTGTCATCGGGCTGGTTGTATTTGATGGTCGAGACGGCAGATGAGAGATCGGCGACGAGCTTGTCGTAGATCTTCTTGCCGGCATAGATGCGGCAGGCGGCTGTACAATCCTGCCCGGCATTGTAGTAGCCGAAAGCGCGCAGGCCGTTGACCACGGCGCCGAGGTCGGCGTCGTCGAAAACGATGACCGGCGCCTTGCCGCCGAGTTCCAGATGCGTGCGCTTGACCGACTTGGCGGCGGCCTGCAGCACCTTCTTGCCCGTGGCGACGTCGCCGGTGATCGAAATCATGTTGACCTTGGCGTGATTGATCAGCGTGTTGCCGACGCTGTCGCCGCGGCCGAGCACGACATTGACGACGCCCTCGGGCAGAACCTCGGCCAGGATCCTGGCCAGCTTCAGCGCCGTCAGCGGCGTCTGCTCCGACGGCTTGAAGACGACGGTGTTGCCGCCGGCAATGGCCGGCGCCAGCTTCCAGGCCATCATCATCAGTGGATAGTTCCACGGCGCGATGGAAGCGACGATGCCGATCGGGTCGCGCCGCACCATCGAGGTGTGGCCGGGCAGATATTCGCCGGCGACCACGCCCGGCATCGAACGTACCGCGCCGGCAAAGAAGCGATAGCAGTCGACGATCGCCGGGATTTCGTCATTGAGCACGGCGTTGATCGGCTTGCCGCAATTCAGCGCCTCGAGCGCCGCGAACTCCCGCGCGTTGGCCTCGATGCGGTCGGCGATCTTGAGGAGATAGCCGGAGCGCTGCGCCGGCGTTGTGCGTGACCACAAGACGAACGCTCGCCCGGCGGCAGTAACAGCCGCCTCGATCTGCGCCTGGCTGGCTTCAGGCAGGTTGAGAATGGTCGCCCCGGTCTTTGGATTCAGAATCGGCTCCTCGGTGTCGGTGCCGTTCTCGAACTTCGAGCCGATCAGCATCTGGGTGTCCATGCGGGTTCTCCTTGGTCAGGAGCGAGTAGCGAATAGCGAGTAGCGAATAGGGCTGGTCGTGCAATCTCCCTATTCGCTATTCGCTACTCCCTATTCGCTGTTCTTCATTTGCCCGAACCGGCGATCTGGTCGCCGTCGCGGGTCAGGTAATAGGCGGCAAGGATGGGCAGCAGCGTCACCAGCACCACGACCATGGCGACGACATTGGTGACCGGACGCTGGCGTGGGCGGATCAGCTCTTCCAGCATCCAGATCGGCACGGTCTGCTGCTGGCCGGCGGTGAAGGTGGTGACGATGACCTCGTCGAAGGAGAGCGCGAAGGCGAGCATCCCCCCGGCAAGCAGAGCGGTGGCGATGTTGGGCAGCACGACGTGCCGGAAGGTCTGGAAGCCGTCGGCGCCGAGATCCATCGAGGCCTCGATCATTGAGCCGGAAGTGCGGCGGAAACGGGCGACCGCATTGTTGTAGACGACGACAACGCAGAAGGTGGCGTGGCCGAGCACGATCGTCCAGAACGAGAACGGGATGTCGGCTAGCGAGAAGGCCGAGCGCAACGCGATGCCGGTGATGATGCCGGGCAGCGCGATCGGCAGGATGACGAGCAGCGAGATCGTCTCGCGGCCGAAGAATTTCGTCCGTGACACGGCGGCGGCGCACAGCGTGCCCAGTATCAAGGCAATCGCGGTCGAGATTGCGGCGACGCGGACCGAAAGCGACAGCGCCTGCCAGACATCCGGCCGGTTCCAGGTGACGGCGAACCATTGTGTGGTCAGCCCCGGCGGCGGCCAGACGAAGCTCTTCTCTTCCGTGGTGAAGGCATAGACGAAGATCAGCAGGATCGGCAGGTGCAGGAAGAGCAGGCCGCAAGCGGCTGCGATCTTGAGGCCGAGCGGGGCGGATTGCGAACCGTCAGAGCGCATCGAAGGCCCCCATGCGCTTGGCGCCCCAGAGATAGAAACCCATGATGACGATGGGCACGACGGTGAAGGCGGCGGCGAGCGGGATGTTGCCGGCGGTGCCCTGCTGCGAATAGACGGCCTGGCCGATAAACAGCCGCGACGTGCCGATGATCTGCGGGATGATGTAGTCGCCCAGCGTCAGCGAGAAGGTGAAGATCGAGCCGGCGACGATGCCGGGCAGCGCCAGCGGGAACAGCACGTTGCGGAAGGTCTGGCCCGGCGATGCGCCGAGATCGGAGGACGCCTCGACCAGATTGCCGGGCACGCGCTCCAATGCCGCCTGCACCGGCAGGATCATGAACGGCAGCCAGACATAGACGAAGGCGATGAAGGTGCCGGTGGCGGAGACCGACAGCGAGTTGCCGCCGACGACCGGCAGCGACAGCCAGCCGTCGAGCGCCCAGAGCAGATGCAATTTGGCCAGCAGCCAGGTCAGAATGCCTTCCTTGGCGAGGATCAACTTCCAGGCGTAGATTTTCACCAGATAACTCGACCACAGCGGCAGCATGATTCCGAGATAAAACAGCGCCTTCCAGCGGCCCCGGGCATAGCGCGCCGCATAATAGGCGATCGGGAAGGCGATGGCGGCGGAGGCCAGCGTGACCAGCACCGCCATCGTCACCGTGCGCAGGATGATGTCGAGATTGGCGGGCTGGAACAGGTCGCCATAGGTCTTCAGCGTGAACTCATGGTTGATGAGGCCGGAAAATTCGTCGATCGAGAAGAAACTCTGTGCCAAGAGCGCGAACAGCGAACCGATATAGACGACGCCGAGCCACAGCACCGGCGGCGCCAACATGAGGAACAGCAGCAGTTGCGGCTTGCGCCAGAACAGGTCGGACAGCGCACCGCGCACGCCGCCGCTGCCGGGCAGGATGGCGGGGGCGGAGGTTGAGTTGAGCGCGGCGATGGTCATGGGGAGACCGCGTGCTGAAGGAACCCTGAGAAGCCGGGTTCTTTCACACCCCCCTCTGTCCTGCCGGACATCTCCCCCTCAAGGGGGGAGATCAGCAGTTTCGCTGCCTCGCCAAATCCCCAACGTTGAAGATTGGCGAAACCGGGAGGAACAGCCAATCTCCCCGCTTGAGGGGGAGATGTCCGGCAGGACAGAGGGGGGTGCTTGGCGCAAACCTCAATCATGCCGGCTCGTCCATCAAATGCAAATGCTCGCGGTTGAACGTCAGCACCACCGCTTCGCCTTCCGCCGGCAGCTTTGTCCCGGCCGGCACGATGGCGTGCAGCCTCAAGCCGTCGGCGTCGAGCGCCAGCCTGGTCGTGGCGCCGAGATAGTTGGTTCCGACCAGGCGCGCGGCAACCCCTTCGCCTTTCGCAATGCTGCCGATGCGGATCGATTCGGGGCGCAGGCTGCCCCAGCGGTCCTGGCCGGAATAACGCTGGACGAAATCCGGCGGCAACACATTGGAGGAGCCGACGAAATCGGCGACGAAGCGTGTCCTGGGCCGCTGGTAGATGTCTTCCGGCGTGCCGATCTGCATGATCTTGCCGTCATTGAAGACGGCAACGCGGTCGGCCATCGACAGCGCTTCGCCCTGATCATGGGTGACGAAGACGAAGGTGATGCCGAGCGCCTTCTGCAGCGACTTCAGCTCTTCCTGCATGTTCTCGCGCAGCTTGAGGTCGAGCGCGCCGAGCGGCTCGTCGAGCAAAAGCACCTTGGGCTGGTTGACCAGCGCACGGGCCAGCGCGACGCGCTGGCGTTGGCCGCCGGAGAGCTGGCCGGGACGGCGGGCGCCATAGCCGGGAAGCCGCACCAGTGACAATGCCTCTTCCGCCGCCTTCTGCCGCTGCGGCTTGGCGATGCCCTTGACCATCAGCCCGTAGGCGACATTGTCCAGCACGTTCAAATGCGGGAACAGCGCGTAGTCCTGGAACACCGTGTTGACGTTGCGGCGATAGGGCGGCACGCCCTCGGCGCGGTCGCCGAAGATCGAGATCGAGCCCGATGTCGGCTGCTCGAAGCCGGCGATGAGGCGCAGGCAGGTAGTCTTGCCGGACCCCGACGGACCAAGCATGGCGAAGAACTCGCCCGGCACGATGTCGAGATCGACCGCATCGACGGCGCGCACGCTGCCGAAATGGCGAGAGACTTTCTGGAAGGAAACGGCCGAGGTCATGGGCTGTCCTGATCTGTTGCCGGTTTGTGGTTCGTCGAAATAGCTCTTGCCGCCACCAATCAGGCCAGCGGGCACGGCACTTCACCTCCCCCTCGATGGGGAGGTCGCGGCGAAGCCGCGGGTGGGGGTGACTAGCACCGGACGTCAGCGCTGCCCCCACCCCGACGCTGCGCGTCGACCCTCCCCACAAGGGGGTGGGTTAAAGGGAGCTCAACGCCCGCCGATGACGCCGATATAGTCGGACACCCAGCGGTAGTAAGGCACGCACTGGTCGTTCTGGGTTGCGCACTTGGAGACCGGGGTCTTCCAGAACTTGATCTTGTCGAAGTTCTCGTAGCCGTTGGTCTTGCAGCCTTCCTCGCCGAGCAGCTCGTTGCCCTTGCAGGCAGCGGGCACCACGGGGAGCGAGCCGAACCAGGCCGAGACATCGCCCTGGACCTTGGGCGACAGCGAATGCTCAAGCCACATATAGGCGCAGTTGGGATGCGCGGCGTCGGCCTCCATCATGGTGGTGTCGGCCCAGCCGGTGACGCCTTCTTCCGGCACGGTCGAGGCGACCGGCTTCTTGGCGGCAACCAGCGTGTTGACCTGGTAAGGCCACGAACCGGAAGCGACGACGCCTTCGTTCTGGAAATCGTCGACCTGGATGGCGGCGTCATGCCAGTAGCGGCCGACCAGCGTCCGCTGAACACGCAGCAGCTCGAGCGCTGCCTTGTACTGGTCTTCGTTCAATTCGTACGGGTCCTTAATGCCGAGTTCCGGCTTGTGGAACATCAAATAGTTGGCGGCGTCGGCGATGTGGATCGGGCCGTCATAGGCCTGGACGCGGCCCTTGTTGGACTTGCCGTCCGGCAGGTTCATTTCCTCGAAGACGACGTTCCAGCTCTTGGGCGCTTCCTTGAAGACATCGGTGTTGTACATCAGGATGTTCGGGCCCCACTGATAGGGAACGCCGTAATGCACCTTGTCGACGGTGAACCAGGGCGCATCCTTCAGACGGTCGTCTACCGCCTTCCAGCTCGGGATGAGATCGGTGTTGATCGGCTGCACGCGCTTGCCGGCAACGAGGCGCAGCGATGCGTCACCCGAAGCGGTGACTAGATCGAACCCACCCTCATTCATCAGCGAGACCATCTCGTCGGAGGTGTTCGCGGTCTTGACGTTGACCTTGCAGCCGCTCTCCTTCTCGAAGGAGGTCACCCAGTCATAGCCCTTGTCGGTTTCGCCGCGCTCGATGTACCCCGGCCAGGCAACGATGCTGACCTCCCCTTCGCCCTTGCCAAGTTCCTTGACCTGGGCGACAGCCTGACCGGAAAAGGTCAGCGCGACCATCAAGGCGGTGCACGTCTTCAGGAATGAATTCATCGTCAATCTCCCATTTGGCGCCTGACTGCGAAGCGAGTCGCCGCCGCGGTCAGCCGCAGGCTGAAAAGCGTCAGTTCATCCGATGGCACGTTGCCGCTCTGATGGCGGCTTTCGTCCCTGACATGAAAAGTGCTCGGAAAATTCCGGTTTCGCAAATTCATTTATCAGAAACGCGATATCGGTTTTTCCGATAGATAACCACGCACCCTATCAACGCTGCTGGCGTACCATACGCTGCGACTGGGCAAGGCCGATGAAGTCGCGCGACGCCTGCGGCAGACCGGAGCCGCGGCGCCAGACCATGCCGACCTGGACGACCGGCAGGGAACCCGAAATGTCGCGCGATTCGATGCGGTCGCCTTCCAGCGACCACGGCCGGTAGACTAGGTCGGGCAGCAACGCCACGCCCGCACCTGTGGCGACGAGGCTGCGAACGGCTTCGACCGAGCGGGTGCGAAAGGCGACATGCGGCCTGGCGCCGATCGCCGCCAGAAGCTTGCCGGTGTTCTCCTCGATCTCGTCGACGGTCAGCATGATCAGCGGCTCGCCGGCAATGTCGCCTATGCCGATAATGTCGGCGCTGGCCAGCTTGTGGCCGAGCGGGACCCACAGCCGGTAGGCCGAGACCTCGAGGATTTCCGACTGCAGCGCGGTGCGGTCGCGCAAATTGGAGGTGACCATGACGGCAATGTCGAGCTTGCCGCCGATCAGCAGATGTTCGAGATAGTCGCCATTGTCCTCGATGGCCGAGACATCGACGCCGGGATAGGCGCGGCGGTAGCGCGCCAGCAGATCGGACAGCACATAGCCCGCGACCAGCGAGGTGACGCCGAGCTGCAGCCGCCCGCCGGCCACCACCTGGTCGTCGGAAAAAGCGCGGCGCGCGTCGGAGACGTCGGCCAGGATCTTGGTCGCATGGCGCAGGAACTGGTGGCCTTTGTGGGTAATGTTGAGGCCACGCGGATGGCGCTCGAACAATTCGACGCCGAGATCGCTCTCCAGCTCCTTGATCGCCTCGGTGACCGAGGATTGCGAGATGGAGAGGTTTTGTGCGGCGCCCGACACCGTGCCTTGCTCGGCGACGGCAATGAAGAACTGCAGCTGGCGGATGGTGAAAGCCATGGCCGGACTAAACACCGGCGCGCCGGGGAAGGAAAGCCGAAGGCGGAGCTTATACCCATACTGCTTGAGGCGCCTCCTGGTCAGCCGAACCCGAGGCGCCGCCGGCAGGCAGGACCGTAGCGAAGCGCGAGCATAAACGCCGTCTCCAGCGCCAAAACGATGATGATGATGCGAAAACCGATGGCATAGGAATCCCTGCCGCTGCCGCGCATAAGGTAGCCGGTGACGAGGAAGCCGGTGTTCCATAGCGTGGCGCCGAGCAGCGTCGCCGCCGCGAAGGGCAAGAGTGGAAGACGGAGCGCGCCGGCCGCGATCGGCAGATAGTTGCGAACCGTCGGGATGAACTGCGCCAGCAAGGAGACCCGGACATGATGGCGGCGATAGGCCTGACCAAGCTTGCTGTAGGTCGCATAGCGCAAGCAGACATATTTGCCGAAACGCTGGACCAGCCTGTCGGCACGATCCAAGCCAATCCGACGACCCAAACTATACCAGACAAGGCAGCCTGTGATGGCGGACAGCGTCGTTACCAGAAGCAGGATCGCCAGCGCCGGGAGATCGGGGGCTGCCGTCATGCCGAGGAACAGCAGCAGCACATGCGAGGGCGGCAGCGGCAGGATCTTTTCTGTGAAGGCGAGGCAGGCGACGCCGAGCAGGCCGAAGCCCAGGATCGCCGACAGTGGATCAGTCATGCGAAGCGCCAGTCATAGGTTTTGAGGTTCTTGATCCTGGACACCTTATACACCGTCATACACCGTCGCCGGCGGAAAGTTGCGGAATGTCCGGCCAAGCCGGGTCGGCTTCCAGGTCGGAGCGCGCAAGCGTCCAGGCCATGAGGAAAGACAAGGCATCGTTTGCAGCATGGTGGCCTCATTGCTGATGCGGGCGATTCGCCCGGCCCGCATTTCGACGAGGCGCTGTTTGCGGCTGCCAAGTTGCATGGACATTGCGAAGAGCGGGATGATTGAAAAACAATTTTTCACCAGAACGACATCTTACGCGGCCGGCGACGCGGCGCGCATGATGCACAACATCGCCTTCGTGGTATCGGGTGGCGGCATGGCCGGGATCGCGGCGCGCCAGTCGCTGGTGTTTGGCTAGGCCGCAGCAATGCTAAGGCGCGCTCCAGCCTCGGCAAGTGCCGAGGCAATGTCGCGCGGCGGCGGCTGGTCGGTGGCGAGTTCGGAAAAACCGTCGAAGCCGCAGACCTGGACCAGACCCTGGCGACCGAACTTGGTGTGGTCGGTGATGACCAGCGAGCGCTGGCCGCGCGACAGCACCATGCGGGCGAACTCCGCCTCTTCCAGATCGTAGTCGGCAAGGCCTGCGGCGGCATCGACGGCGCCGATCGAAATCACCGCATGGCTGACCGAGAAGCGGCTGACGAAATCGATCGCCGAGGCGCCGAAGGCGGCTCCGGAATCGCTGCGCAATTCGCCGCCGGCCATATAGACCTTGTTGCCGTTGACGGTGGCCAGCGTGCGGGCGATGTCGGATGAATTGGTGACCACGGTCAGCCGCCGGTGGCCGAGCAGTTCGCGGGCCAGGAACGAGGTCGTGGTGCCGGTGTCCAGCATGACCGATTCACCGTCGCGAATGGTGGCAGCGACCATGCGGGCGATCAGCCGCTTGGCCTCGGCATTGTCGCGCATGCGCCGCTCGAAGGGCGCTTCGCCGGCCATCGACGGCAGGCCGATGGCGCCATGCATCTTGAGCACCGAGCCATTGCCGGTCAGTGGCTTGACATCCCGGCGCACCGTTTCAAGCGAAACCCCCAGCCGGTCGGCGAGGCTGGCAATGGTGACGGTGCCCTCTTCCTTGAGGAGGCGGAGGATTTCGCCATGCCGTTTCGAATGGATCATCTGGCTTCCTGAATTTGCGGCCTGCCCGGTTTTAGGGCAATGCCGCCGTTTTTAAAGGAATTGCTCGTGGTTTCGGGCAAAACACCCAAAAAAAGTCACAACATTTCATTGACAGTTAGGTAGCACTGGCGTGACATTGACGGCGTGACAGCTTCGGAACTGCCACGGGAAGGTGATGGCAGAGCCGCAATTCACGGACCGGACCGTCTGGCCAGACCGTCTGGGTTTGAACTGGCACAAAAGTTTCTCAAATCCGCGGGGGCGGAGACCGGGTATCAAAACCTGGCCAGAGGGGCTCGTCGGTGCGGCGCGGGATAGGAGTTCCGGCGTCCCGCACCGACGAGATTTTTTGCGTTTCCCAACGCCCGTTGCGCGGCGCATGGCGCCCAGGAAAGCTCCGCAAAAGTCAGGGATGGCCCCGTGACTGCTGAAGACCGCATCCGGGCCTTGCCTTGCTGGAATGGCAGCATCGACATTGCGCCGCTGCCGGGCGGCCTCAGCAACGCCAACTATCTGGTCAAGGACGCGGCCGGGCGGCATGTCGTGCGCTTCGGCCAGGACTATCCATTTCACCACGTCTTTCGCGACCGCGAGGTGATGACGGCCCGCGCGGCGCACGCCGCAGGCTTCGCGCCGGCGGTCCGCCATTCCGAACCCGGCATCATGGTCACGGAATTTCTCGGCGCGAAAACCTATGTTGCCGAGGACGTGCGCGCCAATATCGGCCGCGTCGCAGCCCTTATGCGCGGGTTCCATCGCGAGATGCCCAATCACATCTCCGGCGCCGGCTTCATGTTCTGGGTCTTCCATGTCATCCGCGACTATGCGCGAACGCTGAGCGAAGGCGGCAGCCGCAAGCGCGACGAGCTGCCCAGGCTGCTGGCTCTGGCCGACGAGTTGGAACGGGCGCAGAAGCTGCTGCCGATCGTGTTCGGCCACAATGATCTTTTGCCGGCAAATATTCTCGACGATGGCGACAGGTTGTGGCTCATCGATTTCGAATATGCCGGTTTCAACACCGCGATGTTCGATCTTGCCGGCGTTGCCTCCAACGCCGAGATGAGCGACGCAGAGTCCTTCACTTTCCTCACGGCGTATTTCATGCGCGAGCCGGATGAGGCGATCCGCCGCTCGCACGCCGCCATGCAATGCGCCTCGCTGCTGCGCGAGGCGATGTGGAGCATGGTTTCCGAACTTTACCTCGACGCGCCCGGCATCGACTACGTCGCCTACACCGCGGAGAACCTGACGCGGCTCGACGCGGCGCTGGACAATTACCGCACGAAGTACGGGACACAGTCATGACATTGCCTACACATGCCGGCATCGTCGTCATCGGCGGCGGCATTATCGGCTGTTCGACGGCCTATCACCTGGCGCGCGACCACAAGGCCGATGTCGTGCTGCTGGAACAGGGCAAGCTGACCTCGGGTTCGACCTGGCATGCGGCCGGGCTGGTCGGCCAGTTGCGCTCGTCGGCCTCGATCACCCGCGTGCTCAAATATTCGGTCGAGCTCTACAAGGGACTGGAAGCCGAAACCGGGCTCGCTACCGGCTGGAAGATGACCGGGTGCCTCAGGCTTGCGACCAATGCCGACCGCTGGACCGAATATAAACGGCTGGCGACGACGGCCAGGAGCTTCGGCATGGACATGCAGTTGCTGTCGCCGGGGGAGGTCAAAAAGATGTGGCCGCTGCTGGAGACCGGCGACCTCGTCGGCGCCTCCTGGCTGCCGACCGATGGGCAGGCCAGCCCCTCCGACATCACGCAGTCGCTGGCCAAGGGCGCGCGCATGCATGGCGCCAAGCTGTTCGAGGACGTCCGCGTTACCGGCTTTGACATGACGGACGGGCACATCACCGCGGTGAAGACCAACAAGGGCGACATTGCTTGCGACAAGGTGGTGAACTGCGCCGGGCAATGGTCACGCCAGGTCGGCGCGATGGCCGGCATTTGCGTGCCGCTGCAACCGGTCAAGCACCAGTACATCATCACCGAGAAGATCGACGGGCTGGCGACCGACGCGCCGACAATCCGCGATCCCGACCGCCGCACCTATTTCAAGGAAGAGGTCGGCGGGTTGGTGATGGGCGGCTATGAGCCGAACCCGCAGGCCTGGGCGACCGGCCTGCCCGGCGGCGATGTCCCCGATGACTGGGAGTTCCGCCTGTTCGACGACGACTACGATCATTTCGAACAGCATATGAGCCAGGCGATCGCGCGCGTGCCGGCGCTGGAGACGGTCGGCGTCAAGCAGATGATCAACGGGCCGGAGAGTTTTACGCCGGACGGCAATTTCATCCTCGGTGTCGCGCCCGAATGCGCCAACATGTTCGTCGGCGCCGGCTTCAACGCCTTCGGCATCGCTTCCGGCGGCGGCGCCGGCTGGGTGCTGGCGCAATGGGTTGTCGATGGTGAAGCGCCGCTCGACCTTTGGGTGGTCGACATCAGGCGCTTTTCCAATTTGCACCGCGACCGGCAATGGGTCAGCGATCGCACGCTGGAAGCCTATGGCAAGCATTACACGATCGGCTTTCCGCATGAGGAGTACGTCTCGGGCCGGCCGCGCATCGTCTCGCCGCTCTATGACCGGCTGAAAGCGCACCGCGCGGTGTTCGGCTCCAAGCTCGGCTGGGAACGGCCGAACTGGTTCGCGCCGCAGGGCGCCAGACCCGAAGACATTTATTCCATGGGCCGGCAGAACTGGTTTGGCCCGGTCGGCGAGGAGCATCGCCATGTGCGCGAGAAAGTCGGCATCTTCGACCAGTCGTCCTTCGCCAAATACGAAATGACGGGTTCGGATGCGGCCAAGGCGCTGGACTGGATCTGCGCCAACGATGTCGCCAAGCCGGTGGGACGGCTGACCTACACGCAGCTTCTCAACACGCGCGGCGGCATCGAGGCCGATTTGACGGTGGCCAGGCTCGCCGAAGACAAATTCTACATCGTGACCGGCACCGGCTTCCGCACGCATGATCTCTCCTGGATCGGCGACCATGTCGGCAAGGGTCTCGACGTGACGCTGAAAGATGTCACTGAGGATTTCGGCACGCTGTCACTGATGGGACCGCGGGCCCGCGACGTTCTGGCTGCCGTGACCGATGCCGATGTCTCGAACGCCGCCTTCCCGTTCGGCCATATCCGCGAGATCACGACTGCCGGCCATACGGTTCGGGCGCTGCGCGTCACCTATGTCGGCGAGCTTGGTTGGGAATTGCATGTGCCGATCGCCGCCACCGGCGAGATTTTCGACACGCTGATGGCGGCAGGCAAGCCGCACGGCATCCGGCCGATCGGCTACCGGGCGCTGGAATCACTTCGGCTGGAGAAAGGCTACCGCGCCTGGGGCTCCGACATCACCCCCAACGACACGCCTCAGGAGGCCGGCCTCGGCTGGGCGGTGAAGCTGAGGAAGAACACCGATTTCGTCGGCCGGCGGGCGCTCGAAAAGATCAGCGGCGCCGACCTGAAGAAACGCTTTGCCGGCTTCACGGTCGACGATCCCGATATCGTGCTGGTCGGGCGCGAGACGATTTTGCGCAATGGCGAACCGGTCGGCTATCTCACCAGCGGCGGATATGGCTACACGCTGGCTAAGAACATCGGCTATGGCTATGTCCGCAACGCCGATGGCGTCAGCGACGATTTTCTCAGCTCAGGCGACTATGAGCTGGTGGTGGCGATGGAACGGACGCCGGCGAAGATCCATCTCGAACCGATGTACGATCCTTCGATGAGCAGGATCAAGGCATAGGCTGCGCCAGACTCAGATCACGCGCAGCACAAGGCCGCGGCTGGGCACGGTGTCAGCCTCGCCCGGCATCGAAACATAAGGCGCAGTCTCCTCGGCACGAACGACCCTGCCCTCAGCCTCGAGCGCAGCGATGCGATCGGCAAAGCCGGCGTTCCACAGCGTGTTCTTGATGGTCAGCACGATGACGCCACCGGGACGGCAGACGCGGATCAGTTCGTCCAGCCCCTCGGCGCCGACGTGGCCGGAGGTGAAAACGCCGGCCGAGACGATGCCGGCATAGGCATTGTCGGCAAAGGGGAGCGGGCCGCCGAGCGCCAGGCAATGCAGCGCCGAATAGACGCCCTTTGCCGCCGCCTTGGCCAGCATGCCTTGCGAAATATCGAGCGCTTCGACCTGGGGATAGCCGGTGATGGCCAGCCACTCGCCGATCAGCCCGGTGCCGGCCCCGGCATCGAGAAGCGGGGCCGCGCCGCGCGGCAGATGCCGTGCGAGCAGGGCCAGGCAGATCGTCGGATGGCGGTAGCCGGCGGCCGACATATCGGCATCGTAGGTTTCCGACCAATTGTCATAGATCGCGGCGACGTCCTCGGGCCGTTGCGCCGCATAGGCGGCGCCAAGCCCGCCATGATCCTTGTCGTCCGCCATGGCTGTTTCTCCGCCAGCTCGCTGCTCACCCTGGAACCGATGATAGCCAAACGGCGAAAACTGTGGAACCGTTGTCGCAAGAAATAGCACGCCAGGGGCAACAGGCATGGGGACGGACGAGGCACGCGCAACACTTGCGGCGATTCCGGCGTTGGCGGGCTATGATGGGCCGCTGGAACGGCTGGGCGGAATGACCAATCTCGTCTTCCGGGCCGGTGATATCTGCCTGCGTATCCCCGGCAAAGGCACGGAGGAGTACATCAACCGCGCCAATGAAGCGGTGGCGGCGCGTGAGGCGGCCAAAGCCGGCGTCAGTCCCGAGGTGCTGCATGTCGACCCCGCGACAGGCGTGCTGGCGAGCCGCTTCGTTGCCGGCGCAGTGACGATGTCGCCGCAAAAGTTCAAGCTGCGCGCCGGCAGCCCGGCCCGCGCCGGCGAAGCCTTCCGCAAGCTGCACGCGTCCGGCGCGGTGTTTCCGTTCCGCTTCGAGCTGTTTGCGATGATCGACGACTATCTCAAGGTCTTGTCGACCAAGGACGTTGCCTTGCCGCCGGGCTACCACGACGTGGTGCGCGAATCCGACACCGTGCGTGCGTCCCTTGCCGCGCATAGACTGCCGCTTGCCGCCTGCCATTGCGATCCGCTGTGCGAGAATTTTCTCGATACGGGCGAGCGGATGTGGATCGTCGACTGGGAATATTCGGGGATGAACGACCCGCTCTGGGATCTCGGCGACCTCTCGGTCGAAGGCCGATTCGACATCGCGCAAGAGGAAGAGATGATGCGGGCCTATTTCGGCGGCGAGGCAAAACCGGCCGACCGCGGCCGCGTCGTTATCTACAAGGCGATGTGTTGTGGACGCTGTGGGGGCTGATCCAGCTTGCCAACAACAACCCGGTCGAGGATTTCCGCGCCTATGCCGACGGCCGCTTCGCCCGTTGCAAGGCGCTGATGGAAACGCCTGAGTTTTCACGGCATCTGGCGGCGGTGCGGCAAGGTTAGGTCAATTCACGCCTTTCGGCACGTTCTCCGGCGGCACGACTGTTTCGACCACCTTCTGGCGGTGGAAGATGAACAGGCCGGCGAGCACGACGATGGCCGAGCCGATCAGGATGCGCGGTCCCGGCACGTCGCCGAAGAAGGCCAGGCCGAAGATCACCGCCCATAGAAGTAGGCTGTAGTGCAGCGGCGCCAGCGTCGAGGCAGGGGCCAGTTTCAGCGCCCTGGTAATCATCAGATGCGCGCTGCAGGAGACGATGCCGAGCAGGAGCATGGCGCCGAAATCGAGTGCCGACGGCGCCTTCCAGGCGCCGATGGTCATCACGGCGCCAACCAGCAGCGTGCCGATCGTCTGCCATGTGACCAACGTGGTGTCGCTGGTGCCGCGCAGGCGGCGGCTGAGGATGATGGCGAAGGCGAAGGCGATGCTGCCGACCAGTGCGAACAGCGAGGACTGCGAGAACGCCGCCGAAGAGGGCTTCAAGATGATCAGCACGCCGCAGAAGCCGACCAGGATGGCGGCCCAGCGGCGCCAGCCGACCTTTTCGCCGAGCAGGAAATGCGACAGCGCCGCCACATAGATCGGCCCGGCCATGTAGAAGCTCATCACGTCGGCAAGCGGCAGATAGACGACGGCGGCATAGAACAGCGCCGTGTCCACCGTGGTCGCCAGCACGCGCAGAATCTGGAGGACCGGCCGCTCCATCCGGAACAGTCTGCCGGCGCCCTGGTTGGCGATCATCGGGCCGAGCACGATGAAGGCCCCGATCGATCGGATCAGCACCACCTGGCCGACCGAGAAGCTGGCGACCAGCCATTTGCCCATCGCGTCGTTCAGCGCGAACATGAAGTCGCCGGCCAGCATCAAAAGGATGCCGGCCAAAAGCACGTTCCTGATGGTAAAGGTGCGGACGAGCGACTGGGCCATGCGGCTCCCTAGCTGCAAGCGGCCGCTTTGACGAGGCAAATCGGTAAGACCAGCGGCGGAAATCGGCTGTTTCTACGCAGTTTTGTGCCGCCGGTTCACCTGTCCGGGACGGCCGGCGATCGACAGCCGTGTCTCCTGCTTCGTGCGCTCGGCCACCACCTTGCCCCTGGCGACGACGCACAGCCGTTCGGCACGTAACCTCAAGGCCTCGATCGGGTTGCCGGCATCGAGGATGACGAAGCTGGCGCGCTTGCCCACGGCAAGGCCGAGATGATCGAGGCCCATGATGGCGGCGTTGACATTGGTGACCATGTCGAAGCAGCGTGCCATGTCGGCAGGGCTCGACATCTGAGCGACGTGAAGCCCCATGAAGGCGACGTCGAGCATGTCGGCGGTGCCCAGCGAATACCAGGGGTCGAGAACGCAATCCTGGCCCCAACCGACGCGGATGCCGAGCGCCAGCATCTCCTTCACCCGGGTCATTCCGCGCCGTTTGGGAAACGTGTCGTGGCGGCCCTGCAGCATGATGTTGATCAGCGGATTGGGGATCGCCGACACACCGGCCTCGGCGATCAGCGGCAGCAGCTTGGAGACGTAATAATTGTCCATCGAGTGCATCGAGGTGAGGTGCGAGCCGGCCACCTTGCCCTGCAGGCCAAGGCGCTGCGTCTCATAGGCAAGCTGCTCGATGTGGCGCGACAGCGGATCGTCGGTCTCGTCGCAATGCAGGTCGACCATCAGCCCGCGCTTAGCCGCGATTTCGCACAATTCGGTCACCGAGCGCGTGCCGTCGGCCATGGTGCGTTCGAAATGCGGGATGCCGCCGACGATGTCGACGCCCATGTCGAGCGCGCGCAGCGTGTTCTGGCGCGCCGTCGGCGAACGGTAGAAGCCATCCTGCGGGAAAGCGACCAGTTGCAGATCGATATAGGGCGCGACAATCTTCTTGACGTCGAGCAGCGCCTCGACCGCCAGCAGCCGGTCGTCGCAGACATCGACATGGGTACGGATGGCGAGCAGGCCCATCGAGACCGCCCAGTCGCAATAGGCGAGCGCCCGCTCGCGAACCGCGTCATGCGTCAGGAGCGGCTTCAGCTCGCCCCATAGCGAAATGCCCTCCAGCAGCGTACCCGAAGCGTTGATGCGTGGAATGCCGTAGGACAGCGTCGCATCCATATGGAAATGCGGATCGACGAAGGGCGGCGAGATCAGATTGCCACGGGCGTCGATCGACGTGCCGGCGCTGACATGCAGTTCGGGCTCGATGGCGACGATCGTCTCGCCGATGATGCCGAGATCGGCGACGGTGCCGTCGGGCAGCGTTCCGCCGCGCACAACAAGGTCGAAATCCATCTGTCGTCATCTCCCCGCAGATCAGTCGCCGCAATCGTGGCGCAAAAGACACCGTGCCGCAGCCGATTGTCTCCGCGACAGCGAAAGGTTCCATCCGGCCACAACTCGCTCTATAAGCCGCCTTTCGCCCCGGTGGCGAATCCGAAATTCGTCAGTCAGGCATGGGATCGGCCATTTGTTTCGCTTCTTCCGTTCGACGGAAAACCAGCGCCTTATCGCAAGGCTTTTGCGGGAATCCTTTCACGCACATAGATTTGGCTACGCTGCGGCCATTCTGTCGATGCTGGTGGTGGCGGCAACGACAGCAGCCAGCGCCTATATGCTGCGCGAAATCACCAATGAATTCGTGGTTTACAAGAGGATTGGGCAGGTCAATCTGATCGCGGCGGCGACCGGAGCGATTTTCATTCTCAAGGGCTTCGCAAACTTCATCCAGGCCTACTTCATGAGCAGGGTCGGCAATGCCATCATCGCCGACCGGCAGCGCAAGATCTATGACAGCATTCTTGCGCAAGGCATCGAATTCTATCATTCGACCTCTTCGTCCGAACTGATTTCGCGCATGACGAACAATGCCCAGGCCGCGCGCAGCGTGCTCGACCAAATCGTCACGTCCTATGTTCGCGACCTGGTGACGCTGGCTGCGCTGGTGGGTGTGATGGTCTGGCAGCAGCCGGCGCTGTCCCTGATCTGTCTGGTGATCGGGCCGATCGCCATTTACGGCGTCAATCGTATCCTGAAGCGCGTCCGAAAAATTGCCTCGCAAGAATTCCGTTCGCTCGGCCAGATCGTGCAGGTGATGCAGGAAACGGCGATCGGCGTGCGCGTCGTCAAATCCTTCGGTCTCGAAGGCGCCATGCGCAAGCGCATGTACAAGGCCGTGTCGGACGTGGAGAGCCGCGCCAACAACATCGCCACGCTGGAGGCCGCCACCAGCCCGGTTATGGAAACGCTTGCGGGGCTGGCCATCGCTGGCGCCGTTTTTGTCAGCGGCTTCCTGGTTCTGGGCGGCGGCGGTCAGATGCCGGGCAACATCATGGCCTTCATCGCGGCGCTGCTGTTGGCCTATGAGCCGGCCAAGCGCCTGGCCCGCGTACGCATCTCGCTTGAAACCGGCATTGTCGGCGTGCGCATGATGTTCCAGCTCGCCGACCGGCCGCTGACGCTGGCCGAAAAGCCGGATGCAAAGCCGCTGCGGGCCGGGCCGGGCGAGATCCATTTCGACAATGTCAGCTTCGCCTACCCCGAAAGCGCGCCGGTGTTCGAGGGACTGGACCTGACGCTTGCCGCAGGCAAAATGACGGCGCTCGTCGGACCCTCGGGCAGTGGCAAGTCGACCATCCTCAACCTGATCATGCGCATGTACGACCCGCAGAGCGGCAGGGTGATGTTCGACGGGCAGGACATTTCTTGTGCCACGCTCACCTCGGTCAGGGAAAAGATCGCCTATGTCAGCCAGGACACGTTCCTGTTTGCCGGCACGATCATGCACAACATCAGGCTCGGGCGCGAGGGCGCCACGGACGAGGAAGTAATGGCCGCCGCAAGGGCCGCCAATGCACATGACTTCATCAGCGCCCAGGCGAAAGGCTACGACACGGATGTCGGCGAGAATGGCGCGCTGCTGTCAGGCGGCCAGCGCCAGCGCATCTCGATCGCACGCGCCATGCTGCGCAATGCCGAAATCCTGCTTCTGGACGAGGCGACCAGCGCACTCGACGCCGAATCCGAGGCGCTGTTCCGCGACGCGCTGCAGCAGCTGACGGTCGGGCGCACCACCATCGTCATTGCCCACCGCCTGTCGACCGTGCACCAGGCCGACACGATCGTGGTGCTGGAGGCCGGCAAGGTGGTGGAAAGCGGCGCGCATCGCACGCTGCTCAACCAGGGCGGGCTGTATCAGAAGCTTTACGAATATCAGCTGATGCCGTGAGCTTTACCCTCCCCCTTGTGGGGAGGGTCGCTGCGCAGCAGCGGGGTGGGGGTCGGCGCCGCACCCCCTCACTGCGGCACGTGCCTCACCGCGCCCTTGTCTGCGCTGGTGGCGAAGGCTGCGTAAGCGCGCAGCGCGGTCGTCACCTTGCGCTTGCGCTTTTCCTCGGGCTTCCAGGCCATGGCGCCCTTTGCCTCCATGGCCGCGCGGCGCGCATCTAGCTCGGCGTCACTGACCGCCAGACGTATGGTGCGGTTGGGGATGTCGATCTCGATCGTGTCGCCCTCTTGCACCAGCCCGATCAATCCGCCTTCGGCCGCCTCCGGTGAGGCATGGCCGATCGACAGGCCTGATGTGCCGCCCGAGAAGCGGCCGTCGGTGACCAGCGCGCAGGCTTTGCCGAGGCCTTTCGACTTCAGATAGCTGGTGGGGTAGAGCATTTCCTGCATGCCGGGGCCGCCACGCGGCCCTTCATAGCGGATGACGACGACATCGCCGGCCTTGATCTCGTTGGACAGGATCGCTTTGACGGAAGCGTCCTGGCTTTCGAACACGCGGGCCGGGCCGGTGAACTTCAGGATCGACTCGTCGACCCCGGCGGTCTTCACGATGCAGCCGTCGAGCGCGAGATTGCCTTTCAGAACCGCAAGCCCGCCGTCTCTGGAGAACGGCGTTTCGGCCGAACGGATGACGCCCTTCTCGCGGTCGAGGTCGAGCTCGTCCCAGCGGCGGTCCTGGCTGAAGGCGACCTGTGTCGGCACGCCACCCGGAGCGGCGAGAAAGAAGTCGCGGACGCTCTGGCTCGAGGTGCGGGAGATGTCCCAATGGTCAAGCGCTTCGCCGAGGCTTGCCGTATGCACCGTGGGCAGGTTGCGGTTGAGCAGCCCGGCATTGTCGAGCTGGCCGAGGATCGCCATGATGCCGCCGGCGCGGTGGACGTCTTCCATATGCACGTCGGACTTGGCTGGTGCGACCTTGCACAGCACCGGAACGCGGCGTGACAGCCGGTCGATGTCTTCCATGGTGAAATCGACCTCGCCCTCATGGGCGGCGGCCAGGATATGCAGCACGGTGTTGGTCGAGCCGCCCATGGCGATATCGAGCGTCATGGCGTTCTCGAAGGCGCCTTTGGAGGCGATGCTGCGCGGCAGTGCCGACTCATCATCCTGCTCGTAGTAGCGCTGGGCGAGATCGACGATGAGATGGCCGGCCTCGACGAACAGCCGCTTGCGGTCGGCGTGGGTTGCGAGGGTCGAGCCATTGCCGGGTAGCGACAGGCCGAGCGCCTCGGTCAGGCAATTCATCGAATTGGCGGTGAACATGCCGGAGCACGAGCCGCAGGTCGGGCAGGCCGAGCGTTCGATGACCTTGACGTCCTCGTCGGAGATCTTGTCGTCGGCGGCGGCAACCATGGCGTCGACCAGGTCGAGCGCTTGTGTCTTGCCGGCGAGCACCACCTTGCCGGCTTCCATCGGCCCCCCGGAGACGAAGACGCTTGGGATATTGAGGCGCAAGGAGGCCATCAGCATGCCGGGCGTGATCTTGTCGCAATTGGAGATGCAGACCATGGCATCGGCGCAATGCGCGTTGACCATATATTCGACCGAGTCCGCGATCAGCTCGCGCGATGGTAGCGAATAGAGCATGCCGTCATGGCCCATGGCGATGCCGTCATCGACGGCGATGGTGTTGAATTCCTTGGCGACGCCGCCCGCCTTCTCGATCTCGCGCGCCACCAGCTGGCCAAGGTCCTTCAGATGCACATGGCCGGGCACGAACTGGGTGAAGGAGTTGACCACCGCAATGATCGGCTTGCCGAAATCCGAGTCCTTCATGCCTGTGGCGCGCCACAGGCCGCGGGCGCCGGCCATGTTGCGGCCGTGGGTGGTGGTGCGGGAGCGATAGGCAGGCATGAATTTTCCTTGGCTGGCTGGCTGCGCCCGGTGCGGAGCGTGGCGGCGCGGAACTTGGATCGCAGGGTTTATAGACCGGCAAGTATGGTCTGACCACATTTTTGCAATGCGCCAGAGTCTCGCTGAAAATCAGGGTTCGAAAAAGATTGCCGGCCAGTGTCGGATCGCTAGCCCGGCATTCGTCCTTGGGACGACGGCAAGGGAATGGCACCATTTCTATAAGTCAGCCGCTTCACCTGTAACCGCAACAAAACACCCCGAGGAGCATGACATGCAAAAGATCACCACCTGCCTGTGGTTCGATGGCCAGGCCGAAGAGGCGATGAATTTCTACGTCTCCATCTTCAAGAATTCGAAGGTGCTGAGCGTGCTGCGTTGGCCCGAAGGCCATGCCGATGCCGGCAAGGCGCTGGTGACCACGTTCGAACTCGACGGCGTGCAGTTCCAGGCACTGAACGGCGGACCGCAATTCAAGTTCAACGAGGCGATGTCACAGTCGATCGACTGCAAGACCCAGGAAGAGGTCGATTATTTCTGGGACAAGCTCATCGAAGGCGGCGGCGAACCGTCGCAATGCAGCTGGCTGAAGGACAAGTTCGGCGTCTCCTGGCAAGTCGTGCCGGAGCAACTGCCGCGCCTGCTTCTGGATCCGGACCGGGCCAAGGCCGGGCGGGTGATGTCGGCGATGATGCAGATGAGCAAGATCGATATTGCGAAGATCGAGGAAGCTGCGGAGGGGTGAGAAGGGGTCCGCGTAGCGGACGAAAAGCCAATTGCTTGGCTTTTCGAGCTTCGAACGCCCTGAGCCATGCGAAGGGCCGGCGCGCGTTGGAGCCAATTGACCCTTCAACGTCGGCGCTGCCCCTCATCCGCCCTTCGGGCACCTTCTCCGCGTAAGCGGGCAGAAGGAAAAGGGGCGCCTTAGGCCGCCTTGTCGCGGACCTGGTAGTCCTTGACGGTTGCGAAGCGGATCGCCTTCCAGCGTTCGGCTTCGTAGTTCAGCGAGAAGGCGTGCTGGGCCAGAAACACCGGGTCGTTGTCGAGGTCGCGGGCGATGTCGCCGCGATGCGCCTCAATGAAGCGAAGCGTTTCGGCCTTGTCGTCGGCAGAGATCCAGCGGCAGACCGAGAAGCGCGACATTTCGAATTCGACCGGCAGCGTGTATTCGAAATTCAGCCTTTCCTTCAAGACGTCGAGCTGCAGCGCGCCGACAACGCCGACGATGGCCGGCGAGCCGTCTTCCGGCGAAAACAGCTGCACGACGCCTTCCTCGGCCATCTGGTGCAGCGCTTCCTTGAGTTTTTTCGCCTTCATCGCGTCGCCGAGGCGCACACGGCGCAGGATTTCCGGCGCGAAGTTAGGTACGCCGCGGAACAGTATCTCCTCGCCTTCGGTCAGCGTATCGCCGATACGCAGCGTGCCGTGGTTGGGAATGCCGACGACATCGCCGGCAAACGCTTCGTCGGCGGTGACGCGGGTGCGAGCGAAGAAGAACTGCGGTGCCGACAGGCTCATCGGCTTGCCGGTGCGCACCAGCTTGGCCTTCATGCCGCGCTCGAGCTTGCCCGAACAGACGCGCACGAAGGCGATGCGGTCGCGATGGTTGGGGTCCATATTGGCCTGGATCTTGAACACGAAGGACGTCATCTTCTCCTCCGTCGCCTCGACCTTGCGGGTGTCTGCCTCCTGCGCGCGCGGCGGCGGGCCGAAGGCGCCGAGCGCCTCGATCAGGTCGCGCACGCCGTAATTGCGCAGCGCCGAGCCGAAATAGACCGGCGTCAGATGGCCTTCGCGGAAGGCGTCGATGTCGAGCGGGCGGCAGGCTTCGCGCGCGAGTTCCAGCTCCTCGATGAAGGCTTCGCGCTCGTTTTCCGGCAGCAGGCCGGCGACGCGGTTGGAGTCGGGGCCGTTGACCGGCGTGCGGTCTTTCTCTGCATCGCCCCTGCGCACAGCGTTGAGCGCCAGGTGGTAGGTGCCGGCAAAAGTCTTGCCGCGGCCGATCGGCCAGGTGATGGGGGCAGTGTCCAGCGCCAGCTTCTGCTCGATCTCGTCCAAAATCTCGAAGGGGTCGCGGCTTTCGCGGTCCATCTTGTTGATGAAGGTGATGATGGGGATATCGCGCAGCCGGCAGACCTCGAACAGCTTCAGCGTGCGCGGCTCGATGCCCTTGGCGGCGTCGATGACCATGACGGCCGAGTCCACCGCCGACAGCGTGCGGTAGGTGTCGTCGGCAAAATCCTCGTGGCCGGGCGTATCGAGCAGGTTGAAGACATTGTCCTCGTATTCGAAGGTCATCACCGAGGTGACGACCGAAATGCCGCGCTCGCGCTCGATCTTCATCCAGTCGGACCGCGTCTGGATGCGGTCCTTCTTGGCCTTGACCTCGCCCGCAAGCTGGATGGCGCCGCCGAACAGCAGCAGCTTTTCGGTGAGCGTCGTCTTGCCGGCGTCTGGGTGGGCGATGATCGCGAAAGTGCGGCGGCGCGATACCGCCTGTTCGATGTCTTCAGCCAATTTCTGGAATCCTGTCTGTGGCGCGGGCTTCTAGCAGCGCATTGCTGGCCTGTCGACAGTTTCGGGCCGGCAGGCCGACCACACTTGAGCTTGAATCGTTACGGTGGCATCAGAGGAGCCCATTCTGAGAGGTCCGGTATGAGCAGCGCTAAAGAAGTCATCGTCATTGGCGCCGGCATTATCGGGGCGTCCATCGCCTGGCACCTGACCAAGGCCGGGGCGCGGGTGACTGTGATTTCCGATAGTGGTGCCGGCGGCGTCGCCACGCCAAACTCCTTTGCCTGGATCAACGCCAGCTGGGGCAATCCCGAAATCTATTTCCGGCTGCGCATCCGTGCGATGGCCGAATGGAAGCGGCTGGCAAACGAGCTGCCCGGCCTGCCGCTCGCCTGGTGCGGCGGGCTGTGCTGGGATCTGCCGGCCGACAGGCTCGAAGCCTACGCGGCTGAGCACGCTTGCTGGGGTTACGGCATCGAACGCGTCGACGCCGGGCGGGCAGCGCAAATCGAGCCCAATCTCGTCGAGCCGCCGGAATTCGCTGTCTATGTCGCGGAGGAAGGCGTGGCCGAACCGGTCGCAGCGGCCAAGGCGCTGCTGGCCCACGCAGAACGGCAAGGTGCGCGCGTTCTCTCCAGTTCTGTAACCGCACTTGTCCAGACCGATGGCAGGATTGCCGGTGTCGATACATCGCATGGGCTGATGCCAGCCGAAGAGGTGGTGATCGCAGCCGGTGTCGGGGCGCCCGATATTGCCGCTACCGCCGGCATCAAGCTGCCAATCGAGACGCCGCCCGGTCTGATCGTCCACTCGCAGCCCTACAAGAAGCTCCTCAACGGGCTGGTGCATGCCGAAAAGCTGCATATGCGCCAGACGGCGGAGGGCCGCATCATCGCCGGCTCGGATTTCGCGGGGAGCGATCCCGGTGAGAATCCCGACGCCACGGCGCGCGAGCTGTTTGCAGCAATGAAGGCGGCTTTGCGCGGCGCCGACGAACTGGAATTCGATTTCCACACGGTTGGCTACCGGCCGACGCCGATCGACGGCTTTCCGATCATCGGCCGCGCCGAGGGCACGGAAGGTCTCTATGTCGCCGTCATGCATTCCGGCATAACGCTGGCGCCCGCGGTCGGGCTGTTCGCCACGCGCGAAATTCTCGACGGCGAGCGTGATCCGCTGCTGACGCCTTATGGGTTGGGTCGGTTTGCTCAGTAGCCCGGCGGACGCTTGAAGCCGCCGGTCAGCGCTTCGATCGCCTTGGCGATGCCGAGCAGCCGCGATTCCGACCAGCGCTTGCCGACCAGTTGCAGGCCGATAGGCAGGCCGTCGCGGTCTTGCCCGCAGGGCAGCGAGAGTGCCGGATGGCCGGAATAATTGAAGACCGCGCCATAGGCCGGTAGCATCCAATAGCTTTGCTCCTTGCCGTCGACTTCGATCGGCGTGCCGGGCTCACAATGCGCGAAGGCCGTGGTCATGGCGACCGGGCACAGCAAGGCATCGCAGGTTTCGAAGAACCTGTCCCAGGCCAGGATCGAGCGGTCGCGGCGAGCGAGCGCCTCGAACCAATTGGTGATCGGCGTTGGCTGCTCCGGCGGTTCGGGCTGCGCTGCCTCCAGCATCATGCCGATCAGATCGCCGCCCTGCTCCAGATCGTCATGCAGATCGATCTCAGGCAAGTTCGCTTCTTCCACAATCACCCCTGCTGATTGCAACCGCTTGGCCAGGCTTTCGACCGCGGCAGCGATTTTACCAGCCACCGGAAAGCCGGGGAAGGACGGCGCGACGGCGATGCGCAATGTCTTGAGGTCGAGCCTGGGCATGGCCTCTACGGGCACCGGCGCGAGGTCGGTGTCTGCTCCGTCCGGGCCGGCGATGATTTTGTAGATCAGCGCAAGATCCTCCACGCTGCGCGCCAGCGGGCCGAGGCAGGACATCAGCCGCACGCTACGCGCCGCGCCGTTCGGATCGGGGAAGGCGCCGGCCAGGGACACGCGGTGCTCGGTCGGTTTCAACCCGTAGACGCCGCAAAAAGCCGACGGCAGGCGGATCGAATCCTGCATGTCGGTGCCGACATCGAACGGCGTCATGCCGGTCGCCACCGCTGCCGCTGCGCCACCGCTGGACCCGCCTGACGTGCGCGATCGGTTCCACGGATTGCTGGTGCGACCGAACAGCGGATTGTCCGATTGCCAGTCGCCCAGCATCGTCGCGACATTGGTCTTTCCAATCAGGATGCCGCCTGCGGCTTTCAATCGGGCGACGACCGGGCTGTCTGCCTTTGCCACATAGTCGGCGAATGGTGCGAAACCAACCGTGGTCTTCATGTCGGCCGTTTCGTGCGTATCCTTCAGGGTGAAGGGCACGCCATGCAGCGAGCCGAGCGCATCGCCATGCGCCAATGCCACGTCGGCGTTTTCAGCGCGCTCACGGGCGCCTTCGCGGTCGAGATTGACGATGGCGTTGACGGCCTCGTTGTGTCGGTCGATTTGGACCAGATGGGCGTCCAGAGCTTCGACGGCGGAGATCTTTCGCGCCGCGATTGCGGCGGCGAGATCGATGGTAGAGGAAAAGGCGAGGTCCATGATTGCTCCGGCTGCTGCCAAACGTATCGCGGTTTAAAACCAAGTTCAGCATTCGGAGATCATCGGCGCTTGATCAAAATTGCGCTTGCCGGTCGGTTGAGGTTGGCGCTCTACGGCGCCCCCCTCTGTCCTGCCGGACATCTCCCCCACTTTGGCATAGGCGCTAAGATAGCTTTGGCATGGACTGAAACTTGCGCTTTCGTGGTGGCTCACGCCAGCGATATCGCAAGGCACGGAGATTGTGGCGCAGGGTTGCCAAGGGAGGTTGAGCGAAGATCGCTGCGATCAGAGAGGCGACGATCTGGCGGGTGGCGCGCCACAGCAGCGGGCGCCCGTCGCTCAAGGGGGAGAGACACCCAACTCCTGCGAGAGGGGTTCGGTCACGAGCGCGATGAGGAAGTGTGCAAGGATCCAAGGCTTTGCGATCCTTGGGTCTTTGGCGGGAGGAGAGCGCAGCCCGATCAGGCTCTTCAGGCGCTTGAAGGCGAGCTCGATGCGCCAGCGCATGCGGTAGAGCTTGAGGACCGTATCGGCGGGAAACTCCT
>NZ_JAMYRH010000018.1:0-99505 GCF_040321305.1 Mesorhizobium sp. M0478 | reverse complement strand
TACGTCGCCGAGGAGGATGCGCATTACTGGGTTTTCCAGGTGCCCGAGAAGGCCAACGCACCAAGGGAGGAGCGGCCATGACCACGATACCGCAAATCTCGCTGGCGAAGCTGGCAGCCGATGCAACGCATGTTTGTACAGGGGAGTGTATTGCAGCATGATGGCACGATCGAGCGCAGAACTCCAGGCGAGACGTGAGCGCGCGCTGCCGCGCGGCGTTGCATGTGCGTTTCCGGTATGCGCGGAACGCGCCCGAGGCGCGGAGATTTGGGACACGGAGGGCCGCCGATATATCGATTTCATCGGGGGCATGGGCGCGCTTGCGGTCGGACATTCGCATCCGCAGGTGGTTGATGCGGTCAGAACGCAACTGGAGCGCTTCATCCATACCTTCTTCGGCAGCATTCCTTATGACGGCTACGTGCGGCTCGCGGAACGCCTCAACGCGATAGCTCCGTTCCCCACGCCGGCGAAAACCCTGCTTGTCACTACTGGCGCAGAAGCGGTGGAGAACGCGGTGAAGATCGCTCGTTTCCACTCGGGTCGAAGGGGTGTCGTCGTCTTCAGCGGCGGTTTTCACGGACGCACGTTACTGACCCTTGCGATGACCTCACAGCTCGATCCATATAAACGCGGTTTCGGCCCGTTCCCCACCGATATTTACCACGCGCCCTTTCCTTCGGCCTACCGAGGCCCCACTGCAGACGAGGCCCTTCAAGCACTTCGAGACCTGTTCGAGACGCAGATCGAACCCGACCAAGTTGCAGCCATGGTGATCGAGCCGGTCCAGGGTGAAGCTGGTTTCCTGCCGGCGCCGCCCGAGTTCATGCGCGGTCTGCGCGCTTTGTGCGACGCCCAGGGCATCGTCCTGATCGCGGATGAAGTCCAGTCTGGCTTCGCTCGCACCGGCCGGGTTTTCGCCATCGAGCATTCAGGAGTGGAGCCGGATCTTGTAGCGCTGGGAAAGAGTTTCGGTGGCGGGCTCCCAATCGCAGCTGTCATCGGCAAGGCCGTGATCATGGACGCGGTGCCGCCGGGCGGACTCGGAGGCACCTACGCGGGAAATCCCCTTGCATGCGCAGCGGCACTTGCCGCCCTGAACGTGCTTGAGGAGGCAAACCTGACTGCCCGTAGCATGGAAATCGGCGAGCGCCTCACCACCGGCTTCCGCTCCCTCAACCTGGGGACCAATTGCCCAATTATTGGCGAGGTGCGTGGTTTGGGCGCGATGATCGGCATTGAACTCGTCGACGATGCGATGTCCCAGCGCCCGGCGACAGCGCTGACGGCGAGGCTCGTGGAAGACGCCGCGATGCACGGTCTTCTGCTCGCCTCGGCCGGACGCGCGCATAACGTCATCCGCGTCCTTGCGCCGCTTACAGCATCGAACGAGATCATCGACGAAGCCTTGGCGATTTTCGACGAGTCGTTTGCGCGGGTGGCCTCCCTTGCGCACGCTTGATCCATGTGATCCCGACGAGGTGGCGATGCCTTGCTCGGAAACGGCAAATCTGAGTGGCGAGCCTTACCCGCTCCGCACCCAGCCGACCCGACCACTTGTCGGCACACATTTGGTCGCAGATCATGGACGATGCCGCGACTGATGTGCCCGCCTGGGTGACCTTCCCGAAGAAGCATCGCGCCAAGCTCCACTCGACGGATGAGATCGACAAGCGCTGTGCTCCGCATTGGTATTCTTCTAGCGCGCGTGCGACCACGTGGCGAAGCGCGGTGCATCGGCTGCAAGCGCCGCCGGGCGGCCTATTCTCCCTTTCCGGGATTGGTGCGCTGCGCGCCCTTGCTTTGGCGCCAGGACACCACAACGCACTCGTAACTCTCCTCGGCCATTCGGGCGATGTTCATCCTGATGCCGCAGATCCCGACGTTGGTAGTCATAGGTCGAGCCGCGCGAGTTACCCTTCGCCTGTGGACCTTGCGCACCATCGCCGCCGACCCCAAGCACCTGGGGGCCGAGATCGGCTTCTTCGCCGTACTGCACACCTGGCCAGAACCTGCTCCATCATCCGCACCTGCATTGCGTCGTCGCCGGTGGCGGCCTTTCTGCCGACGGCAATCGATGGATCGCCTACAAGCCCGGTTCTTCCTGCCGGTCCGGTGCGCTCACCCCTGTTCCGACCATTGTTTCTAGAGCATCTGGAGAAAGCCTTCGCGGCCGGCCAGCTGAAGTTCTTCTCCGGCTTGCAGGACCTGAGCGAGCGCGACGTCTTCCGGCCCTATCTGGCCCCCTCGAAACGCCGAGTGGGTCGTCTATGGGGCGCACACTTTCGCGGGACCGGCTCAGTTTGGCTTCCGAGCGGGCCGGCGCGATGCTGATGTTAAGGAAGGCGGGGTCCCTGCTTCATGACGTATCTTGGTATGGCGGGCGTGCAGTGACGGTCGTCACCGGCAACCACTCCCAGGCAGGGCGCGGCGCCGATCCTCACATGCCGGAACCGATATCCGTGCTGCTTTCGGCGCGCGCACGCTTCAGTCGCCGCGTCCGCGACCGCATCCGCACCGCCACGCGATGCCTATCCATGGGTGCGGTCTCAAATTGAACGGCCTATAGCGCGACGATCAGGATGAGGTGCGCCAGGCCAAGCTAGCGAGTTCCAGCCGGTGCGAGTCCGGCCCGGGTAAGGAGTAGCGCCCGCACGGTAGTGAGTGTTGCGGCGTGGGAGGTGACGACCACGGCGAAGCGTACACAGCAATTATGCGGGGTGTGGGAGTGAGCCACGATAGTGATAAGATTGCAGGGGCCGAGACGTTCTCGTCCGTCGAAGGCAATATGTGCGGAGCCGATAAGCGAGGCACCGCGGCCCTGCCGGGGTCTAGGGCCACATCACGTATGAAAGGAACGCGTCGGAACCTGGGAGATCTCCTGCCCGGCCGGGCGGCGTCAAGCCGCACCGGTCCGCATCGGGAAGGCGAGGAGCCGTAGCCGATATCCAGAGAAGTCAGACTCCGGTGTAGTAGCTGTGAAGCCGACGAACAAAGCCGAGCAATCGGCGGCGGAGCCGGTGGAGCCAAGGCCGGGGACCAAGGGGAACGCGGAACAGCAACACATGCACCGGACACAGAGCTGGGCCCGCATGTCCCAGTCGCTGGACCGCGTACGGAAAGCCGCAAGGCTGAGGAAGAAGGATCGGTTCACCGCGCTCTTCCACCATATCAATGTCGACACGCTTCGGACGGCGTTCTACGCGCTCAGGCGCAAGGCCGCTCCCGGGGTAGATGGCATGACGTGGCAGGACTACGAGGCAGACCTCGAGCTTCGGCTCAAGGATCTGCATGGACGGGTTCATCGGGGAGCGTACCGACCGCAACCAGCTCGCCGGACGTTTATACCGAAGGCGGATGGAAAGCAGCGGCCGGTGGCGATTGCAGCTCTGGAAGACAAGATCGTCCAGGGCGCAACCGTCATGGTGCTCAACGCTATCTATGAAGGCGACTTCTGCGGTTTCTCATACGGGTTCCGACCCAGACGAGGATCGCATGATGCATTGGATGCACTGTGCGTAGCGATCAGAACGCGGAAGGTGAACTGGATTTTAGACGCCGACATCCAGAACCTCTTTGGGGCGGTCAGCCAAGAATGGCTGGTTCGTTTCGTAGAACACAGGATCGGCGACAAGCGCATCATCCGCCTGATCCGCAAATGGCTCAAGGCGGGCATTCTCGAAGAGGGGATCGTGACTGTAGATGACAGGGGAACCGGCCAAGGGTCGGTGATCACTCCCTGAACGCATAAGGTAACTTTTGTCGGCCGATGGCGATTTCCCGTTTGAAGGCGATGACGCGTTGCCCGACGGCGGTGTCGTCGTGTGCATCGGGAGCGAGTGGCGGATGATGACAGTATCGTCGTCGACCAAGACCTCCTTGACCAGCAAGCGGACAATCCTCTGTCGGTCGCTGACGTCCAGCGATTGCGCCGATGCCCGTAATTTCTGGAGGAAGCGGTCAGCGTCTCGGCCAGACGCAGGAATGTCATGCGATCGGCGGCCTGATCGCGGATCGCCTGCAATTCGGTGCGCACGATCTGCTCGCGGGCACGCAACTCCGGCATGCGACGGCGCAGTTCCTCCAGCGACAGGAGATCCTCCTGGTAGGCGGTCACCAGCCGTTCCATGCTCTTGCTTGCGCACGCAGTCCCGTTCACCGCCGTTTCGTCGGCTCGCCGCACGGGCCGCGTCAAGACGCCGGTCGAGCCCGGCGCGGATCAGCGTGGGTCCTCGATCAAGCGCATCACCTCCCGCCACACCACTTCATCGAGCAGGTCCTGACGGATCGGCCGGCTGTCGCATACGGATCCGCCAAGATGGCGCCAGCTATCCGCCCCGAGGCAGCGGTAGTAGTGGATTTTGCGCGCCGACGTACGGGTCGATGTGCGTGATAGCGCGTAGCCGCATTTGCGGCACGACACCAGCCCCTGCACGATGCTCGGTTCGATGGTCCGGCGCGGGGCGAAGCGCTTGTTGTCGGTCAGGCGTTCGGCCGCCAACGCGAAGGTTTCTTCCGTCACGATGGCGGGAACGGGCACTTCGATCCATTCCTCGCGCGGCCGCTCGTGCTGGCTGGTATTCTCGCTAAAGCTCGCCCGGCCCGACAGGCGGAACGGCTTCGTCACCTTCTGCCGCGGTGCGACCTGTGTCTTGCCGAAGCAGGCCGTTCCCTTGTAGGCGGGATTGCGCAGCATCCCCACACCACCGACCGTTCCCAGCGGGTGACGCGCCGGCGCGTCGCCAGCCCCTCTCGTTGAGAAGGCGGGCAAGGGCGCCAATGCTCAGGCCGTCGACCGTATAGTTCTCGAACACCAGCCGCACCACTTCCGCCTCGGCTGCATCGACTTCATAGCGCGCCGACGCGTCATTCGTCTTACGAATATACCGATAGCCGTAGGGCGCCCCACACAGCACGGAGACTTCGCCGGCCTTGGCCCGGTGGCGCTTGCCGCGCCGCGAGCGTTCGAGAATTTGGCCCCGTTCGTACTCAGCGATCATGCCCTGGAACTGCAGCATCAGCTGGTCTTCCGGGCTGTCGGCGTGCGGCGCTTTGATGAAGACGGTCTCGACACCGCGGCGGGCGAACTCCTCCATCAAGAGAACCTGATAAGCATATTTTCTGCTCAACCGATCCGGGGAATGGATCAAGACAGCCTGGATGTGTCCCTCGGCCGCCAAGTCGCGCAATCTCTCCAGCCCCGGCCGCGCCAGGCTGGCACCGCCGAACCCCGCGTCTTCGATGATCCAGTCATCGGGCACGCCGAATCCTTGCTCGCGGGCGAACGCGACCAGCGCCGACGTCTGGCTGGCAATCGTGTTGTCCTCCTTCTGCTGGTCGGAGGACACCCGGGCTTAGATCGCTGCGCACGTCATCGCTTCCCTCCCTTAGCCGCGCACCCGCGCCGACGATGCGAAACCGCTCCGCAACCAGGATGCCGTACACCTGTGCCAATTTGGCCGGCAGCAGGCGGTCAAAGATAGGCTCGAGAAGGACGCTGCGAACATCGCTCTCCCGCCGCTCAGCCATGGCCGTCGGCTTCGAGAAAGGCCTGAAGCGCCCGACCCACCGTGGCGCTGATCGTCGTTCCTTCCGCCGCCGCCCGCGCGCGAATCGCGTCGACCAAACTGGGCGCCAGCTTGAACGTCACCGCCACGGTCGGCTCGGTCACTGGCACCGGCCGGCCGATCGCCTGCGCCTCCTCGATATACCGATAGGCCTGACGCCGGGACATGGTGAATTGGCGCGACAACGCCATGGCTGCCTCCGCCACGCTCAGCCCACGCGCAAGCAACCCATGGGCCGCATTGATCCGTTCGGTCTTCTGCAAATCCGTCGAGCGCGGCATATGACATATACATATTACCTTTTAAGAAAAGCACAGAACGAGAACGATCGAGCGAAATCGACCGGTCAAACATAAAATTATCTTTTGCGTTCAGGGAGTGATTTCGCCGCTTCTGGCCAATATTTACCTTCACTATGTCCTCGATCTGTGGGCCCAGCGCTGGCGACAGCGCGAGGCTACCGGCGACATGATCATCGTGCGCTATGCCGATGATGTGGTCGTTCGCTTCGAGCACGAGGGCGACGCTCGTCGTTTCCTCGATGCGATGCGCGCGAGGCTTGACGAGTTTGCGCAGTCGCTCCATCCGGACAAGACCCGCCTGATTGAGTTCGGCCGCTTTGCGGCGGTCGACCGTAACAAGCGTGGGCTCAGCAAGCCGGAGACCTTTGCCTTTCTGGGGTTCACGTTCATCTGCGGAAAATCGCGTCGAGGGCGCTTCCAGCTTCAAAGGAGATACGCCCAGCCTTTCCGAGCAGTTCTGACGAGCGGCTCACGGCCGTCCGGCGTTCAAAGTTCGCTACGTGTATGTGCGCCAATCCTCGATAAACCAGGTGCGCCACCATCAGGAAGCACCGAACTTCAGTACAGCTTGGTGGACCGCGCCGTCAGATTGGGCTGGCCGCCGGATCGTGTCGTCGTCATCGATGAGGATCTTGGAAAATCGGGAAACGGCCAAGTCGAGCGTGGCGGCTTCCAACGGCTCATCGCCGAGATCGGGTTCGGCAACGCGGGTCTGGTGGTCAGCCTCGATGCATCTCGATTGGCGCGCAACAACCGGGATTGGCATCAACTCCTCGAGTTGTGTTCATTGTTCGGCGTTATCATCGCCGATGGCGAGCGCCTCTACGATCCCTGCGCCTATCACGACCGGCTACTGTTAGGGCTCTCGGGGATCATGAGTGAAGCGGAGTTGCACCAGATCCGCATCCGCCTGCATCAAGGGGAGCGCCAGAAGGCTGCGCGGGGCGAGCTTCGCATACCGCTGCCAGGTGGCTTGACCTACAACCGCTCCGGCCAGATCGTGTTCAACCCTGATGAAGAGGTTCAGGCTCGGCTGCGTCTGATCTTCGACAAATTTAGAGAGCTTCAGACCGCGCGACGCGTTATGCGTTACCTGCGCACGCATGACCTACGCGTACCGGTGCGGCCGCTTCGCGGGCCGGCGCCCCATGAGTTAGTGTGGCGAGACGCCACCATCGCCCATGTCCATCATATTTTGCACAACCCGGCCTATGCCGGCGCATATGTCTACGGCCGGCGCCGAATAAATGCGATCCGCCAAGGTCCAGGTTCGCACCGCGCAACCTCGAAGGTGGCCATTGACGACTGGGAGGTTTGCATCAAAGACGCACACCCTGGTTATTAACTGGGAGGAGTTCATGGCCAATCAGAGACGCCTCGCCGACAACACCAATCGATACGAGGCCGGCCACCGCGGCGCGCCACGCAAGGGCATTGCTTTGCTGCAGGGCTTAGCGGTCTGCGGCCAGTGCGGACGGCGGACGTCATACCGCGCACGTTCCCGCCGTAGCGCCCATTGTTTCTCGAGGCTCCGCGTTTCCTCCGCAATCTCGTCGAGCGCAGCGATGGCGATGGCGATTTGGTCAGGTTCCAACGCCTTCAGGAGGATCCGGGCGACTTGTTCATCTACTGCGGGCGCCCGAACCTCCTGACAGAGAGAGCTGCCGGTCTGGTTGGGTCCGCCAGGAAGCAGTAGACGGCGCCGAGCGGGCTTGACGACAATACGACACCGTGGAACCGGAAAATCGTCTCGTCGCCAGAACCCTGGAAAAGGCTTGGGAAGACAAGCTGCGCTTGGTCGATGAGATCGAGCAGGAATATCGTCAGTGGAGAGACCGAGAGCCCTTGGTGTTACAGGCACAGGATCACGCCGCGCTTCAGGAACTCGCCGAGAATTTGCCGGCTATCTGGCACTCAGAAACCACCCAGCCAGAAGACCGCAAACGTATCTTGCGCTTCATCGTGCAGGAGGTCGTTCTCGATCAGAAGAAGATACGCGGCCAGGTCGCCATCAGAATTCTTTGGCAGACCGGCGCAACCAGCGAACATCAAATCCAACGCCGACTTCAATCTTACAATCGAGACTATGGCGAACTCGAGCTTGTGCGTGAGCGGATCACGGAACTCAATGCTGCGGGCGATATGGACAGGCAAATCGCCAAAATCTTGAATGACGAGGGCGTCCGCTCGGCGCGAGGCAGGCTGTTCAGCTATGAGAACATCTGGCTCTTACGCCACTGCAACGGACCAGGCGATCAAGGAAAGGTGCATCATGAAGTATTCGCGGAGCCGACAATAGCCGACGCCATTCTCGACCGGATCATCCACAACGCCCATCGCTTCACGCTCGAAGGCGACAGCATGAGAAAGCAAAAAACACCGCCGCTCTTGACCGCCGCCGAAAACGGCGAAATCAATCGCAAATGACTTCAACCAGACAACCGAGGGCCGACCCCATCCTGCTGTCCGCGACTTAGAGCATAGTCTGACCTGATGGAATCGCGAGGGATTCCCATCGGGGAGAATATCTGATTCATCATGTCGGCTGGGTATGGAGGCCAGCAGGCATGGTTAGAGCCATATCGGAGGATTTGCGTTCGCGAGTGATCGCAGCGGTTGAGAGTGGCCTGTCGCGGCGGGCTGCGGCGGATCGTTTCGGTGTTGCCGCGGCAAGCGCGGTCCGCTGGGTCCGCGAATGGCGAGAGAGCGGCGCGACGCGGGCAAAGCCCCAAGGCGGAGACAAGCGCTCCCAGCGGATCGAAGCCTACCGGGATACGATCCTGGCGGTGATCGAAGGTCAGGACGACATCACACTGGTCGAGTTGGCTGAATTTCTCAGGGCGGAGCATGCGGTCGTGTTCGCGCCGAGCACGATCTGGCGCTTTCTCGACCGTCACTCGATGACCTTCAAAAAAAACAGCGCACGCCAGCGAGCAGGATCGGCCCGACGTGCTCGCGCGGCGACGCGCCTGGTTCAAGGCCCAGCCTGATCTCGATCCCGAACGGTTGGTCTTTATCGACGAGACCGGCGCATCGACGAAGATGGCTCGCCTGCGTGGACGGGCAAAGCGGGGCATGCGGTGCCGATCTCCGATCCCGCACGGGCACTGGAAAACGACTACTTTTACAGGCGCATTGCGCCTGACGGGCATGACTGCGCCGATGGTCCTCGACGGACCGATGACGGGTGAATGGTTCGCCGCTTATGCCGAGCATGTATTGGCGCCTACGCTTCGAGTTGGTGACATCGTCATCCTCGACAACCTGCCCGCTCACAAAGTCGCCGCCGCCCGCCAAGCGATCGAAGCGGCCGGCGCGCGAATGCTCTTCCTACCGCCTTACAGCCCCGACTTTAACCCGTGTATGGATGGCTCCTGCGGGTCAAGGGTATCGGATCGGGTTTGGTGAACAGGTCGGTTGCGGCCATGTATACGGCGTCTGAATGTGCAACGGGATCGCTGCGCGCCCTGATGAATATCCGCTTGGAGAACAGGTCCCACTCAATCGAGCGCGCTCGAGGCGCTTCGGATTAATCGGGGTGTCCTGGTTCTTCGTCTCCGTTTGTTCGCCATCACCTCACTTTGCCCTGACCATTCCGAGAGCCTGTCAGGCTGACTGCGGCTCGTAACGCGATCCGTCCCTCAGGACGGCGAATATTGTTCGTGCCATGCGATGCGCCAAAGCGACGGCGACGATCTTCGTCTTCTTTCGCATCAGCATGCCCGATAGCCAGTCCGAGCTCGGCTCGCGCTTGAGTCTGCATCTGAGCATGATCTGCGCCATGGCGCCCAGATACAGCAAGCGTCGGATATAACGATTGCCCATCTTCGAGATCCGGCCCACCCTCTGCTTGCCTCCGGTGGAGTGCGGCTTGGGAGTGAGGCCGAGCCAGGCGGCATAGTCCCTTGCGCTGCCGAAATTGTCGACATCCGGCGTCGTCGCCGCGATGATCGTCGCCGACAGCATCCCCACACCTGGGATTGTGGCTAGACGCTGGCTTGTCTCGCTTTGCGCGTAGGTCTCTTCGAGCTCGTCGGTCAGCCGCTCGATCCGCTTGTCCGTCTCGGCCAACTGATCGAAGAGCAAACTCACAGGCATTCGAGCTACTTCCGGCAGTTGATCCAGTTGATCCTTCAGTCGATTGACGTTCTGCGCGCCCTTCGCCGCGATGACGCCGAACTCCGTCATGTGGGCCCGGATCGCGTTGCCGATCTGCGTGCGCTGGCGAACCAGAAAGTCTCGCGTGCGGTGAAGAACCAGAACCGACGAGCAGGCTTCGCTCTTGATGGCGACAAACCGCATGGAGGGGCGTGTCACGGCTTCACAGATGGCGGCCGCATCCGCAGCATCCGTCTTCCCGCGCTTCACGTAAGGCTTCACATAGGAGGGCGGCATCAGCCGGACGTCGTGCCCCATCTCCAGAAGCCTGCGCCCCCAATCGTGAGAACCTGCGCAAGCCTCCATGCCGATCAGGCATCGTGGACGCTTCTGGAAAAACACCAGCAACTGGCTGCGGCGAAGCTGACGGCGTACGAGAACCCGACCGTTCCCATCGACACCATGGATCTGGAAGACACTCTTTGCGAGGTCGATGCCAACTGTGGCAAGTTCTGACATGGATGGCTCCTTTGCTCGGGACGACAACATCCCAACTATGGCGCAATGCGACGCCGGGAGCAGGAGCCATCCACACCATCAATCGAGAATGCCTTCTCCAAGCTGAAGTCGATCCTCAGGAAAGCCGCCGCACGCAACATCCCCGAGCTTTGGGACGCAATCCGCGACGCCTTGCCACGCTTCACCGCCGAGGAGTGCTCAAACTACTTCTGCGCCGCAGGATACGAGCCTGAGTGATCAGATTCTGCTCTAAGTTTCAGATTCCCAAGAGTTTTGATCCGCGCGATCATGTCCTTCCTCGGACAGATCAAAGCAGCCCGCGCGGAATGGTTTCGGACCATTCTCTTGCGAACACCTCGATTTCCCCCGAGTCCTCGGTGGCGCGCACCTTGCGGTGCAGGTAAAAGTGTTGAGGGTCGCAGCTCATGCTGTGTTCAGTTTGGATCCCAACCTGCCACTGCTCACGTTTGAAGGTGAAATTCCACTGACTTTCGAAGCGGGCTGATGCTGGATCGTCTGGATGGATACTGCAGTGCATTCGAACATCGCTGCCTACGGTCATTCCGTGATGCGGATTGATCTTCTGGCCGAAGTCGTCGAACGTAGTCAGCACGATCGTGCCGTCCTCCAGCGCACGGCGCTTCGAGCGGCTACTGGCAGGACGCAGCTGCTGAACTTGTAGCTTCGGATACTCCTGCGGTGGACCGGGGTTCAAGGGCGGGATTTCCTCAGTAACTGTCCGAATGGGCAGGTGAAGCGCGCTGTTTTCCAGGTGCAGCGTGACCACCGCAATCTCAGGCGCTGGCCAGACGAGCGGCCAGTAAGAGGTCGACAGCGCCAGCCGCAGGACATGTCCGGTTCTCAGTCGATGGGCACACTCGTTCAGCTCTATCTCGGCTTCGTAGACTTGGCCCGGCACGAGTGCTTGGGGGCTCTCATTGCTCGCAAAATGGGTCAGGTTCAGCGGCCGAAAGGTAATCCGCTGCGAAACGCCCTCGGGCGAGAGGTCGCACAGACGCGCCACGATCTGAGCCACTGGTCTGTCAACTGAAAAGGCAAACTTCACCTTGGGACGGCCAAGCAGTTCCATAGGCTCGGTCAGTGGTGCGCTGTCAAAACAGGTCGACAGAGCATCGTCAGGTGCCTGATCCTCGGCCAGTTCGTTGTCGATGCGCATGCCGGGGCAGTAATACCCTCCTGTCTGACCGATGTGCGCAGGGCTGGAGACAGCTAGAGTCCCAACGGTCGCATTGTCCTTCAAGCCATCCGACCCCAAGAAAAGAACCCGGTAGGTCACGTGGGGTGAGGGCCAACTCTGCTCTGCCACCCAACGTCCCACCCGCGGGCCGTACTCCTTGGTCGGGTTGAAATGCTCCTGCATGTAAACACGGTAAGCGGGGAGGTCCTCCGCGCCGTTGCGACCTCCCTTCAGCCAGCGGTCGAACCAGCGAATCGCCTCCGAATGGAAATCTGCAGGGTCGAGCCGTGAAAGGTGGGGATAACTATGCTCCCAGGGCCCGATCATCGCTTTGCACGGAACCCGGAGGTTCGCCGCGAGCGCCGGCGGCGCATTGACATACGGGTCCGCCCAACCGGTGATTGCCAGCACCGGCGCCTCTATGCGCGACCAGTCCTCGCAGACTGAGCCGTGCTTCCAGAAATCATCCCGCGTGGGATGACGCATCCAGTCAACGGCAGAGAAAGGCACCGTTTCCAGCCGTCGGATCCAGTCCTCACGCCAATCCTCACGCAGTTGGGGATCGGCCGGACGTGTGAGAAAGGCACATAGCTGGGTTGCCCAATCAACATTTGCACTGAGCAGGCAGCCGCCCATGAAGTGACAATCGTCCGCGTAACGATCGACGGTCGAGGCCATGCTGATAACCGCCTTCAGCGCAGGTGGCCGTCGATACGCCAGCTGCAAGCCGTTGAAACCGCCCCACGAGATGCCGGTCATTCCAACGCTGCCATTGCACCATCCCTGCGCTGCGATCCAGGCCAGAACTGTCTCGCCGTCACTCAACTCCTGCTCGGAATATTCATCGTCGAACTGCCCTTCGCTGTCGCCTGATCCGGCAATATCGACACGCACGCAAGCATAGCCCGCTTCAGCAAAGACCCGATGCGTTGTCTCGTCGCGCGCCGCCGTCCCGTCGCGCTTGCGGTAGGGCAGGTATTCAAAAATAGCAGGGGCCGGCTCCTGGGAGCTGGGAAGCCAAATCCTGGCCGCCAATTTGCGTCCATCCGGCATCTGGATCCATTCGTTCTCAATTACTTTCGTCGACATAGGTGCTCTGCGGCCCCCTCCGTTTGCAATGAGATTTTCGATGATGCAAAACGCTAGCACGGCTGTTACCGTTGGAAGTCGCGCAAAAAAGTAATCTGTCGCGTGATCTTATTTCACCGTCCGGCCTGAACAGCCGAATAACCGTGTGTCTGCCCTCATAAGGGCTTATGTCTGGCGCGCTTGCTACCGCGCACCGACAGATCGCGTTCGCCTGCCCAACTTGTAGATATTGTTGGAAGGTCTCCCCTCTTGCAGCCTTAGGACCCGTTCCGAACGGAACGAGATACAGCCGACAGTCTGGGTGGTGTCGCCGGCTTCCTCGCACCAGCGATGGCCGCGGTGCTTCTTGCTTCGAAAAGAGGTAATGGGGCGATTAAGTTTATTTTGACTGTCAAGCGCGGAACCTCATCTGTTCATGGTATACTTGACTAACGGTTCGAGGATTTGGCGGTAAATGTTAGATAGTAGCGGACACGCTGTCGCTTGAGCAGGTCCCGGAGGCTGGCTCTAGAACTCGAAGCAAAAAAAGGCGGGATGTACGGGCGTCCTGGCGCGCGCTTCCATCTTTGGTGCGGCGACAGCTATGGCGTACTCGATGCTGGATGCAATGCCGCCGGCGCATGCCCAAGAAGCGCCTGCCCCGGCCAGGATGCGGGGACGCTCGATTTTGCCGTTGAAGTTCTCAGATCGACCTGTGTCTTCTCGGCTGGCTGGCCGGAGTAACGGACGAAGACCTCGACCGCGAGGGCTTGGCGGCCCTTGATAATTGCCGCGTGCTGATAACCGGTAGTCATCCGGAGTATCAGTCGCTGCCAATGTTAGCTAGCTCGGGACCGCAAGTCAGACGCCTGTGGCCTTGCACTGCTGCTGTTGCACCACCTCCGGACGCCCGGCTTGGTGCTGCGGGTCCATCATGTCGATTCTGGAGCCGCAGCGGCGCCAGAATTCGGAGAACTTCTCCAGCGCGGCGGCCCTGTGTTGGCAGAAGATCGGGAGGGTGTCGAGAAACGGCTGAAAGACCACTTCGACCGATTGGATCAACGTCTGAGGAAAGTGGCAGGAAAATTCCAGACTGTTCGTGCACTGGAAGCGTTCGGAACGAATACGTTAGCCCTGGATTCACGACCAATATGGCGTCGCTGCGGAAAGCCGGAGGCCGAATATTGATGACCTTGCTTTTTGTGACCGTCTCCAGGTCGTCCGTCGTGCCGACGATGATGTGCGGCAGGTGCGAGACGGCGAAGGAGGCGGTGCGCGGGGCCGACCTCGTCATCGTCTCAGTGCCCGTCGATGCCTCCGGCGCCGTGGCTGAGGAGATCGCACCGGCGCTTAAGAAGGGCGCTATCCTCACCGATGTCGGCTCCACCAAGGCCTCCACCATCGCTCGGATGCAGCCCTTCGTGCCGGAGGGCGTACACTTCATCCCCTGCCATCCGCTGGCCGGCACGGAGAAGTCAGGGCCTGATGCGGGTTTTGCCGAACTGTTCGAGAACCGCTGGTGCATCTTCACGCCGCTGGAAGGCACCGACCCACGGCGTGACGCTAGCGATCGTCGGTCGAGTAGTCACCGCCGAGCTTCAGCTCTAGGGCGCGCTTCAGGGTCTCGATACGGGTTGCAATGGCGATATGGCCGGCCAGCCCCTCGCGGCAGATGACGCGCGCCAGCGAAGAGCCGATCAGGCCGATGCCGACCAAGGCGATCTTTTCAAACAGAGGTTTCGACATCGCTAGCTTTTCAGCAATTCGGTCAGTGCGGCGACTACACCGCGATTGGCTTCTACGGTTCCGACCGTCATCCGCAGCGCATTGAGAAAACCGTAGCGCGCAACGCGCCGCAGAATTTGGCCGCGCGCCGTGAGATAATCGTCGACCGCTTGCGGGCATGCAGCTTAGTGTTCTCCAGGCCGACGATCCCGTCAAACCGTTCCTCTCCTGCTCTCGATGGCGCCAACTTCGGCGACGATCCCTTTTAGCTGGCGCCATCTGAGGGTGCTGTCGGGAAGATAAAGGCTGCATTATTGTTCATCGGAAACGCTTGTGATGGACCAAGTGATTAAGTCGACGGCACGCTGAAGTGCGACCCTGGTCTCAGCAAGGCTGGGTGAAACGGCAGTGACATGTCCGATAGAGTCCCGATAGTCGCCTTTCCTGACGATCGGCGTCTTGGGTTTAACATACAATTTGACCTCGGCGACACCTGGTACGGCAGCCGCCCGACTGTCGCCATCGATCCAATTGAGGATGCCATCGCGATCAGGAAGTAGGACCCGCCAGGCCGCAATGTGCGAATGCCTTCTGCGCAAATTCCATTCTTCGCCGATGACAAGCTTGATGTGCTCCGTGACAAGATCGACACCGTAAGCCAGCTGAACTGGTCGAGGACCGCCAGCAAGGCGTGGATTAACTTCGATGATGACCGGGCCACGCTTCGTCAGACGGAATTCGATGTTCGTTGGCCCCCAGCCCAAGCCGAGAGCTCGCAAACAACTCAGCGAAACATCGGCGATACATTTATGCTCGCCATCAGTCAGCAGGGCCGGAAACATGCCTTCTCGAATGACGAAATGAGGTTGGGGGCCGAAGTCAGCAGCCTCAATACCAACAGTTTCATTTCCCATTATATGAGCCCAATAATGGGGGCCTTGGGCGAATTCTTCGACCAGGATTCTCGGCGACGACCGCCATATGTGCTTCCCGCCTAACAGATAGGTCGTATGTTCGGCCAACTCATCGGCATTGCGGCACAATCGGACCCCGATGCTGCCGTGGCCTACGGCTGGCTTGAGAACCACGGGGAGGCCGATCTCCGCGACAGCCCTTTCTACCTCGTTCGCATTCGCTGCCAAGCGATAAGCAGGTATTGGAACGCCGCCCTCCGCGAGGAGCTGACGTTGGGTGAATTTATCGCAGCATCGTTCAATCGATGCGGGGTTCGGCCCCGGTAGATCGAAATACCGGCAGAGCTTGCCAACTGTTGCATAGACCAACTCGTTGGCGCTCGTAATGCCAGCAATGGCATAGGTCGCATAAAGCCGGGAACATTCACGGATCAGCGCATCGAAATTGGTTGTGTCGACCTGGATTGCCTCAATGCTTTCCGGCGCAAGATAGTCATACTGCGCTGGATCAGCCGACAGGGTGATTGGATGAAGGCCAAGACGCTGGGCCGCTTGGACGTATAGCAGACCATTGCTCCTTGTGCCTTCAAGCAGGATGAGCGCTCTTCTTGCCATTGGCTTTTACCCTCGTTGCGTGCTGTGGGGCGGCCGGAAGCGTAAGTCGGCATTGGCTTTTGTCGTACCTACCCCCAGATTTGGTTGTGAAGATACCACTGTCAGCTATCTGCGGTCGTGAAGACTTGTGAATTCATTTTGCAGGATCTGTTACACGACTGAATTGGCCGATTACTCGGAGGCGATGCTGCATAGGAAGGCATGGCCGTTGATCCTGAGCTCGGCCCGCGACTGCACGTTGGATTCCGGCATGTGGATCGGCGCTCCCTCGTCGGTGGCAACCTGAATACCCCTGTTTCGGAAAGCATCGAGCGGATCAACTTTGTTGACTAACTTCAGATGGATGAAATCTCAAAACGACCATTCAACCGCGCCGACACCGGGGTCGATTGTGCGAGTCGTCTGAAAGAGGACGCTTTTCGCCCTGTACCATTATCATGCGGCTCCTGGGGTGCACGCCCAGTGTCGCGTTGCGTAGGCGTAGCGGAACGTACCGTGACCCGCGGACAGTGGGTGGCGGCACGTTGTTCAGGTCGCGTCAATCACAGACGCCACATGAGGCAACTGCTGGTGTGATTATGGGGCTTCGTCGGGTACGACGAAACCCCGCATCTCGCTATGAGCGGAGGTGCCATCGCTCGAGCGTGAGATGCACGGGCCAAAGGATTGGCACACTATGCCGGGACGGCCGCTATGACGACCGACCGTTCGAGTGCGGAGTTCGGGAAGTTTCTATCGGAGTACTCGCCTGAGAGTGCCAGTACGGCCGCGGCCCGCTCTGCCTTGGCGGGGTTTGCCGGTCGTTCTGACCTAGTCCGCGAGTTCCTGGTCGCACCTTTCGGCCGCCACAGCGCCGAGCTGGGCCTTATTCTTGACGTCATGCGCTCACAGCCGGTAGCTGGCAAATGGATCGCCATTATGACCCGGCCGTATAGCGAGTGGTGTGCTGCGCGCTGGTCGCTGGATTTGCCCATGCGGGTGGTCGAAGTGGCGACGCCGGCACGTTTCCAATCGCGCGAGGAAGTTGAGCGCTGGGTGTTCAAGCAGCGTTGGCAGCACCTCATCGGTCCTCTCCCAATGCAGGAGGGTGGCGATGATGTCTGGTCGCCCAGCGATTCTTGCTTATGCCGACCGCGACAGCGTTATACCTGGCGAAAGCATTGCCTTCGCTGTGAGCTGTCTGAAACTCGATAGCTTCGAATGCGACTTCGTCCGGCTGCTCGGCTGCGACGCCGGGCCGGAGATGGCACCATTCCGCCCGCCCGTAATGGCGGCGCCGGAGACTCGGCGTTATCCCGGACGTGAGCAGCCCATTCGTGCCGGCTCCTGTATCAAGGTCGAGGGATCGCAGCGCTTAGCGGATTTTAGGTTGGTAACGGTTTGTGCCAATGTCATGCCGACTCTCATTGCTGGCCAACCGCGCTGCCTGCTCAGTACTCTGACCGCCGGAGGAGATGGGGGAATGGCCTTGCGCTTGGGGGCAGACGGCTGTCTGGCGGCGATTCTCGGAGGTCCCGCTGAGCCGCGCACCTACCGCCTAGTCTAGATAACCCTTTGCCTCTCTGGCTCTGGAGCTTCGTTGCGTTGAGCTATGATGCTGAACGCCGTCAGCTGCTGGTTGTGACGCGTGGTCTGAAATCTGGGACACATGATCATATTGGCGCAAACTGGGTAACTGTGCAACGTGGAGCCACCCGCCCCATGCGATGGTCGCCTTTTGATAGCGGCCGAGCGGGATCACAGTGGAATTCCCCATCACCACTTCAATGGCAAGATCGAGCGTCCCCGCATACTTGCTGCGGCGCTGTCGCTCGAACTTCTTAACGATTTGGCTTTGCGCAAGCCGACGGAACCTTTGGGCTGGCCCTGTCTGGCCGATTGGGATTTGCTGAGCGATCCAGCGTCAGAAATTGTTCCAGATCAATCCGGTTGTGGCCATGACGGCGTTTGCATCAATCAGCCCACCCGCGCCGTCCAGGGTTCTAACTGGGAAAGCCCAACCATGGACTGGCGCAGCGCGCCTGAACAGTACGGCGCGGCACATTTCCACCATGACGATATTGAGAACCCCGGCTGGCAGGAAGACCTCACGCTTACGGTGCCTACCGACTGGCCAAGTGGCTGCTACGCTGCGCGCCTGCGCGGCGCGGATGCTGAGTTTTATGTTCCGTTCGTTGTGCGGAAGCCTGCCGATGTTACCAGCGATGTTGCCTTTCTGGCACCGACCGCAACTTACGCGGCCTATACGAACTTGACCATGCAGCGGCAAACCAACGAGTATAACCTCGGTTGCGTCGCTTCCTCGTACACGCCGCTCGATCTTCTGGCCTTTGGACATCCAGGCCCAGGTAAATCGCTCTATGATCCGCATGATGATGGCAGCGAGCGTAGCATTGGATCGCTGCGACGGCCGGCGGTAAATCTCCAGCCTGGAGGATGGCTTTGGAACTTCCAGATTGATCTTTGTTTACTCGGATGGCTTGCGCACTTTGCTCCGGATCACCAGACACTGACAGACGAAGACCTCAACCGTGAGGGCTTGGCGGCTCTGGATGGCTGTCAGGTACTTGTTACCGCAAGCCATCCTGAATACTGGTCCCTCCCTATGGTGCAGGCTATTGACGGCTTTCTCGCGAGAGGTGGACGGCTTATGTACCTCAGTGCCAACGGGTTTTACTGGGCAATCGATTTCCATCCTCAACGAGAAGGCTTGATTGAGATCAGGCGACGGCGTCCCGGAAACGGTCGCTTTGGCGCCGGCGAAGCATACAGTAGTTTTATTGGCCGCCCATGCGGGTCGTGGGCCGATCTAGGCAGACCCGAACAATCCTTGGTGGGTGTTGGGTATTTGACCGAGGCATTCGACCGCAGCAGCTATTATCGTCGCCTCGAGGCCAGTGAAGACCCCCGAGCTCGCTTTATTTTCGAGGGTATAGCAGAAGATATCGTTGGCGATTTCGGCATCACCGGCGGAGCCGCCGGACTTGAGATTGATGTAGCTGATGTAGAGCTAGGTACGCCGCGTCACGCACTCGTGGTAGCGTCCTCCGAGCAGCATGGAAGTTCATTCGCGCGCACGCTGGGAGGGCTTAACTTTTCACTAGACTGTGGAACGATGCCCCAAGGGAGCCCATTCGTGCCGATATGACGTTCTTTGAGACACCGGCAGGCGGCGCGGTCTTTTCTGTCGGCTCGATAGCTTGGGGCAGTTGCCTCCCGCACGCCGGCTATGTCAACAATGTCGCACGTATATCTGAGAACGTGCTACGCCGCTTTCGCGATACGACTCCCTTCCAAATCCCTGAGTAATCGCGGCAGGCGCTTGAGGTAGAGATCTGATAGCCTAACGATCAACCTCTCGGACCCTTCGGTCTGCCAGATCATGTTCAATGGCACGTCTCTGACACTACAACTCACCCAGGAAGCAGGCACCGATCCCCTATTCTGGACCACTTCGAACCGCTGCTCGACGGACTTTCACGTCGACGCGATCACCGTGTTCGAACAGGAACGTCCTGACGCCGATTTCTAGCCACGTCCCGGCGCGAGCTTCGCCAGGAGGGCATGGTTAGTGCACGGAAGCTCTTGTCGGAAGGGAACACTGGCCGTTATGGTCGGCCCGCGCGGCACCGGGAAAATACGCTACTGAGCCTCGCAAGAACACACGCGTCAGTGACGAACGGCCATTGCTCTTCGTTGAGATCGTCGTCGTTCAGTTTATATCTGTGCCATCTGGCATTCGAAGATCTGCCGAGCTTCATTCAAGGTGCGCCAAGCTGCGGGTAGATGAAGTCAATGAAGAATCGGTCGACGCGGCGTTCCGCGAAAATACCAACTCATAGACGGAAGATTTGTCGCACACAGAGACGTACATTCCGTCCGGAAGTGGGTTCCTGCCTATGATCACCATGATGAAGCCATTCAGCGCGTGGTAGGAGCGGCGCACGCAATCGGCGATGTTTCGGCGATCGATATGCGAAGGCGATGCGATGTCCTCCGGGTGTGTATGCCAGCACCCTACGAAATGCAGCCCGCGCGAAAACATGTCATTGATCTCACGCTGTTCGGCCCGCTCGTCGGGCCGATAAGAATAGCGGGTCCGGCGATCTCCGCGCCTCGGGCCGGTAGCAACGTCGATGTCGATCACCGGAAGCTGAAATCGTGCAAATAGAAATCCACCGGCCTCCTTGTGCCAAAAGCGGGTTTGACGGTGTTGGTTGAAGTGCTCCAGAACGCGGTCGCTGAACGCGAGCGATTGTCCCGATTGTCCGATGTCAAAGGAGATCACGCCGCCAGATCCTTCACGGCCGAGCCCCATAATCTTTCGATCATGGTCGCGCCGTCGAGCGCTTGCGGAGCGATGGCTCGCAGTTCGTCGCTCCATGTGCCGCCCACAGCTTCCACGAAGGCGCGGCGGGCGAGCCAGATGCGATGTGTGGCCGATGCCAACTCACCGAGAAGGGCGTCGAGTGCGGTCTGCGCCACCATCGAGGTGATGAAGCCTAACTCAACAGGGCCGTAGGGGTCGAATGCCGCCCCGCAGGCAGGCTCGTACCGCCGGGTTTCCTGTGCCCAGCGCGTGGCGACGAGGTGCGGCGATCCAGTGGCATCCAGTCCGTCGCGCAGGCGGTCGCCGCCGCCGGAGACGATGATCGCGTGCCCGGCAGCGGCATGCGGTTCCGCCCAACCGTAAACGATCGGAAAGCGTCGCGTTTGGACAGCCTGCCATTCGTCGAGAAGGGATTCGCTCGGCCAATCGCCGAGTGCCGAGACAATGAGGTCGACACCGGCGAGGGGACCCTCGGCGCCAAGCAGAACGTTCTGCACGAGTGCGTTATGAAACCCCACCTCGACGTGCGGCAGGTCCGAGCGGATGCGCTTCGCGAGTTCGATTGTCTTGGCTGCACCGATCGAGCCGACTCCGAGAGGGTGTCTGCCGACATTGGCCCCCGTGAAGGTCTGCTTGTCGACGAGGATGAGCTTCCCGACGCCGGCTCGAGCCAGCGTCATCGCAACCGGTCCGCCGACTGATCCGCATCCGAGAACGGCGACGGTCGCCCCACGCAGCGTGAGAATCCGCGGATCGCGGTCGCGCCCATGGACCCATGTGGGATCGACGCGTTCGACCGACGTGCGGTCGGCGGCATTTCCTCCGAACACTCGGGCGTGTAGCACGTTCTCGGGCACACGCGAAGGGCGAAACCCGGCGATCAGCGGATCCGATCCACGAACGAGCTTCGGTCGATTGACGACCGTAGTTGCGAGCGCGGGTCCGTTCTCAGTACTCGCGCCCAGCATCACGATCAGCCGTTGACGCATCTCGCGGGCAAGTTCGTCGAGATGGGCGGCGACGCCGGCGCGGGCAGCGATATCGTAGACGTCCTTCGCCGAGGAGGGGTATTCCGACGGCAGCGGGACGACGTCCATCCAGACCAGCAAGCCGCTATTGAAGCGGAGCTCGGCTGCGGGGATTGCCGGAGCGAAATTGCGAAGCCAATCGCGCAACGTGTCGTCATTGTCGGCGACGATAGTTCTTCGTGCGCCTTCCCAGAGCCTGACGATTCGCGATGGCGGCGCGGGTTCGATCAGCGACAGGATGGTCCGGGCCCGTCCGCGTCCTGCATGATGCCAATATGTGAGAAACTCGCTTTGGAAGTCGGCATCGCGTTCGCCGCGGATCAGCGCTTCGATCAGATCGAACGTCATCTCAAGCAGTTCGGCGATGCCAGCATATGGATCGTCGATGGGAAACGTGGCGTGATCCGGCACCAGACAGAGCACGCCGTCGCGTTCGACATGGGGCCAAGTCAAAAAGGAAGGACGGTCGACCAGCGCGATCCGCGCGGGCGCAAAAGGAAAGGCCGCGGTCACCAGAACGTCGAGCCGGCGCCGCCGATCGGAAAAGTCGCAGTCGAATCGCCAGCCGATGGGGAAGCGCCCCCCGTAGCTAGCGAGTTGTCTGGCGTCGAGCCTTAGCGGGCGCAAGCCAGCTTGCTGCCAGCATGATTCAACGACGCTGACAGCTGAGTTGAAGCGCTGAGCGAGAGGGTCGACACCCTCAGGCATTCCGGCGATCTCCCTCGATGCGGACGGCCGAATTCCGCGCCTGCGCCTCGCTGCGGACGAGACCGGCGGTCAGCAGGGCCGGTGTACTGAGCCGAGCGGCCGAACGTCGCCGCGTCTGGCCCGCAATGCCGGCACCAACGCCCTTGGCAAGTTGCTCGGTGATCAGTTCCTTGTTCGACAACTGCGCCAACGCCGTGAAGTCGGCGCGGGCCTTTCGCAGCCAGTTGTGGAATTCTTTCTCCCGTTCGGGATGCTCCTTCCATTTGTCGGCGAAGTTCTCCAGCGGATCGCTGGGATTGGCGATGAGACGGCTGCCGTCCGCTGCGGTACCGATGAAGCTGTCCATCTTCGTCAGGATCACGAACAGCGCCTCGGCGATCTTCTCCTCTCCGTCGTAGGAGTGGGCGGCGAGCGTCGTCAGGATGATCGAGATCGGCTTGTCGTCGCTGCGGTCGGTGTACATGATGTCGCGATGGCGCTTCAGGATCATGATTGCGTACTGCAGCGGGGTGCGGATCCGGTAGTCCGGAATCGGTTCGGTGCCGGCCCTCACGCCTTTCTGAAGAAGCTCTTGCTTGCGCTTATCGTAGGCTTTCGCCATGCGTGTCAGAAACCATTTCAGATAGCCGCGTGGATTCGAACGCTGCCAATCGGCCGCGATAATCTGGTAGTGTGGGTGCCGGTTGTCGGTGATCGAGATCGCGGTCTCGGCGAGCGAAGCATCGAAGCCGCGCGTTTTCAGGAGTTGGGTCAGTTCGCCGCCGCTCGGAATTCCGGGCGTGACGTCCATATGGAATTGAGCTTCGTCCGCGTACGGCTGCCTCCAGCAGCGGCGATGCTCCTCCAGTGGCTTGATCATGTTTTTGCTGCGCGCGTATAGTCTCATTTCGGTTTCGAGCAGGCGCTTCAGATTGGCCTGCGTGGTCTCGTTCTTCGTCAGACGGTGAAACTCACAGACGGCATCGATGTCGTAGTGTTCGTCCGCGGTGAGTGGCGGCGTGACGGTACCGAGACCGAACGACCCCTGGACGTGGACTTTGGGCCCGTATTGCCGAATTGTCGACTCCGGTCGGTTGAGCCAGTCGCCCAGCGACTTGTAGCTCGTCGCCGCCTGTTCGTATCGACGCTCGGGAATCTCAAGTTCTTTGCCGAGGTCTTCGAGAACTTCGTGGGCCTCTTGAGTGATCGTCTGGCTCATATGCACGTTCATGAAAAACTCCTCGTTAGCTGGCGTGTTCAAGTTCATGGGCGAAAATGAAGCCGCCCAGCTTCTTGTTTTGGTCGTAGATCTTGAGAGTGGGGTGCGCCTTCGGCTGCCAGGAGCGACCGGACTCGATGGCGACGGAAACCGGAATGGCGGGAAACACGTGCACGATCATGTTCTCGCCATGGGCTACCTTGATGGCGTCCAGCGTTGTTCTAAAAAGACGCGCGAACTCGACGATATCGGCCTGACTGCGCATGATGTCGTTATGGGCTCCGTCGGCCGCGATGGACCAGGTCGCTACATCGGTGCCAAGCACCGCGTGGATCCGCTCGTCTGCGACGCGTGCGCTGATCTCCAGCTTCAGCGCGACCTGGCCGGCCAGACCGGATGGTCGCAGGACCTTGAAGCGGAGCGGCGGAGCCTCAGGATCCCACTTCCAGCCCTTGGGGCTGCGCAGCAACTGCCTGACGTCTGCAGGCGCGATGTCGGAGATCAGACGGCCCAGTTCGAACAGGAGCGGGATCGGCGCCAATCCGAATACTGTCAAGCGACGGATTTCCTGCCGCTCCATTCGCCCGCGAACTTTCTCGGCGAAGCCGGTCCGCAGGTTGCGGACCTGGATGCGCCAGAAATCCGGTTCGTGATCGGATAGATCGAGCGTCGCGAGATCGAGATCTATCCAACCGTCGTCAAGCGGATAGCGATCCGGGATCATCGACCATTTGAGGTCGCCTTTGGCCACGGGAGATTCGTTGGTCCCGATCCTCGCAGCGTATCGAATGACATGACTGCTCAGATCCTCGTCGATGGCTGTGACCGTCCGGATGCGGACTTCATGGCGGCGCTTCATCGCCGTCAGGACATTCGCGGGATGCTCGGAGACCATTTCGCGATCGAAAACTCGATGGTGCAGGTCGCAGACCAGCATCAGGTTGTCGGGGTCCTGGGCGAGTTTGGATGACAGAATCGGATCGCCCCGCGGCCCATCCGCCGAATCCGCAATGATGTGCCCGATATAGGCCGCGTTAGCGTTGGCAGCTCCCGACACCTCGTCGCCAATCAATAGGGCATTGCATCCCGCATATTGACACCGTCCCGCAGCGCGGCCCCATACGATGTTCTTGACCTTGTCGGGTAGGGGCCGCCGGCGTCCGCGACGCGGCTCTGCTGGCACCTGATCTTCCATTTCGGGTTCTGCAACCATACTCATGTTTTTTCTATCACGCTTGATGTGCGATTCGTTTGATTTTTGCGGCAAGCCTGAGCCCGCGAAACCTCTTAACTGTCGCTCGGCGCCGACGGCGCCGAGTAGCAAACTTACGTTGCCCCAAATAGGGACGTACTTTCAGGAGACGTACCTTGGGTCGAGGCCAAAGGAGCTCAACATTGGCCTTCAAGTACACAACTTTGGGTGTCCGATCAGCAAGGTGTGCTTCCCCACGACAGGGACGCTCCGAAATCGGCGCAGCAGCTTTAACTGTATCTGCCGAAAGACGGCCGTCGGAACCCTACCGCCAGATCAATGTTTCCCAGGCGGCCAGCAGTTCCCTTGGCTTATCCTCCGAGTGCTCCGCCTTCCGTGCTAGGCTTGGAGTTTAGCCACATTTTCCATTGATCGACTAAGGATGGAAATGGCTTCGTCCAGAATCTCGTTCGAAGTTGTGAGTGGCACAAGGAAGCGGATCACGTTGTGAAAGCGTCCTGCCGAGGCCAGCAGCAGGCCGTTTTGAGCGGCTTCTTGGATGATTCTCGTGGTGACATCTGTCGCGGGCTCTCGGCTGACGCTATCCGTAACCAATTCTATGCCAATCATTGCGCCGAGCCTACGGATCTCGCCGATCTCTGCATGGTTGCTTCTAATTCGGAGGCGCTCGAATCCCGCTTGTAGGCGCGCACCGATTTCTTCCGCCCGAGTGAGCAATCCTTCGTTCTCAAGAACGTCTAGGACTGCCAGTGCGGCTGCGCATGCCAATGGATTACCCGCGTAAGTGCCCCCAAGCCCCCCGCGGTGAACCGAGTCCATGATCTCGGCCTTGCCGATCACGGCTGCAAGTGGCAGGCCGCCTGCAAGGCTCTTGGCGGCAGCTATCAAATCCGGCTGAACGTCGAAGTTTTCTATGGCGAAAAGTCTACCCGTCCGTCCGAAACCCGACTGGACCTCATCAGCGACCAACACTATGCCGTGAGTGTCGCAGATCTGTCTAAGGGCTTTAAGGAATTCAGAGGACGCCGGCAGGAAACCACCTTCGCCCTGCACCGGCTCAATAACAATTGCGGCTACTTCTGATGCATTGAGTTCTGTTTCAAACAGAGCATGGAGGGCTGACAGGGCGTCTTGCGTGCTGATTCCGCGATAAGCGTATGGGAACGGAACACGATAAATGTCTCCTGGAAATGGGCCAAAACCCACTTTGTAAGGGTTTACCTGAGCTGTCATTCCTAGTGTCAGGAGCGTTCGGCCATGAAAGCTTCCGCTAAAGACAATAATTCCTCGGCGGCCCGTATGGAAACGAGCGATCTTAACTGCGTTCTCGACTGCTTCCGCGCCGGTTGTGACGAGCAGGGTCTTGGCTGGAGCCATCGGTGCAAGAGCATTTAGTCGCTCGGCCAAGGCAACATAGCCTTCATAAGGGGCAGTTCCAAAAAAGGTGTGAGTGAAGCGATTCAACTGATCGCGAACCGCTGCTACGATTCCAGGATGCGAATGACCAACAGCGAGGGCACCCATTCCACCCACGAAGTCGATGTAACGTCGTCCGTCAACGTCCCAAAGCTCTGCGTTAAGAGCTCTATCAGCGAAAATTGGGAACGCGCAGGCTACACCACTGGGAACCGCCGCTATGCGCCTGCTCTCAAGTTCGCGGTTTGTGACGCTCATATTTTGTTCCTCTGCCAATAGGCAAATTACTTGGCTGCGGCCCTTTTAGTCGCCAGCTTTTTGGACTTGCCAATTAGCAACGCACGATCAAAGGGTTAGGGACGATTAGCACGTATCGAAGCCTTGCAGAGATGCAAAAAAATAGCCTGCCGATTGACTTTAGTTCGAGTGGCTCCCCGAGGTGCATTGGTAGATACGTGAACGGCCGTCGGATACGCTCGCGCATGTGCGGGGAGGTGGCCGATCGGGTGGAAATGCCAGTGGCGCTCGCCAATTTGCCCGAGCCTTCGAAAAGCTTGCCCGGTCACCATGTATCCCGCTCGACGGCACGCAAAGGGCAACCGGACCGGTAGACGAAAGGCAAAGGCACAGAGATGAGCGAAGTGGCTGGCGCAGATGCGGATGTAATTTCGCCAGCGACGTTTGCGCCGCTCAAGAATCGAACCTTTCGTTCCATTTGGCTCGCCACGCAGTTCTCAAGTCTTGGTTGGCTGATGCAGACTGTTGCCATCAGCTGGCTGATGGCAACGATCTCGACGTCCGATCTGATGGTTGCGCTGGTGCAGGCTTCATCCACGCTACCTGCGTTTATTCTATCTGTCTTCGTCGGGGCCATTGCCGACAATTTCAGCCGTCGCAGGGTCATGTTCGCCGGCTGGTGCCTTATGGCGGCGGCGTCTGCGATGCTGACCGCTGTTGTGACGCTGGGCTTTGTAGACCCATGGATGATCCTCGGCTTTAGCTTCTTGATCGCATGCGGCGGCGCTCTCAACGATCCCGCTTGGCAGGCCTCGGTTGGCGACATTGTGGACCGACGCGATGTTCCTTCTGCCGTTACCCTCCTCTCGGTCGGCTTCAACACTGCACGGACCGTTGGCCCGGCGCTCGGCGGCATCGTGGTTGCCTTATTCGGGCTTCTGACGGCTTTCGCCGTAACCACGCTCACCTATCTGGTCCCTCTGGCCACCATATGGCGATGCAAGTGGAAGGTTCGCTCCTCACCGCTCCCGCGTGAATCCATGAGGACGGCGATCTATGACGGGCTGCGCTTCACGGCGATGTCATCGGAAATCAAGGCGGCGATCACCCGTGGAACCCTCTTTGGCCTGGCAAGCATCGCCATACTCGCGCTGCTGCCCCTGATTGTCCGCGATCAACTGGGAGGAGGGCCCGTCGCCTACGGCGCGCTCATGGCCGGCTTCGGGACAGGCGCTGTGTTCGCCGGCATCTCCAATAACCTCTTCAGACGGATCTTGTCACAAGAACGGCTGATGACCCTCTCCTGTGTCGCGTGCGCGGCGTGCTCCCTCTCCCTTGCGCTGACCTCTTCGCTTGCAGTGGCGGCAATTGCACTCGCCCTGGGCGGCGCTGGTTGGGTCACCGCCTGGTCGGGGCTTGGCGTGAGCGTGCAGCTGGCGAGCCCGCGCTGGGTCGTGGGGCGCACGATCTCGATCTATTATGCGTTGATAGATGGCGGCATAGCGGCCGGCAGTTGGGTGTGGGGCACGGTGGCGCAGAACCATTCACTGACCTTGGCGCTGGAGGGTTCCGCCGGTGCTCTGTTGCTCGTCGCCGCGACAGGGGCCTTGTTTCCTCTTCGGGAGCGCCGCGAATCCGAGCCCGATCCTTCGGAGGAATTCAACCCCCCGGCAGTCGCGCTTGATCTCAAGCCACGAAGCGGTCCCATCGTTGTCAAGATTGAGTATCTGGTAGCCGCGGAAAATGTCGAGTCCTTCCTGGACCTCATGCGCGAGCGCCGGCATGTAAACAGCCGCGTCGGTGCTCGGCACTGGACGCTGCAGCGCAACCTGCAGGAGCCCATGCAATGGACGGAGACGTTCCGCACGCCGACCTGGACGGACTATCTTCGCCTGAACCATCGTCTCACGGAAGCAGACAAGGAACTGGATAAAAGGGTCCTCCTCCTGCACGCAGGAGAGTTTCCACCTCAGATCACACTTTCGATCGAGCGGCCGACGGGGCCCAATCGCAAATCTGAGCAATCCGTTCCTTATTTTCCCCGCCGTTGACCCTCTCACAAGGCTGAGAGCACGTGACGACATGCGGAATTGTGGCTTTCACCGTTCGCCGTAGTCGACGAACGGCTAAGCGCTCGCGGAGTCGGTACCCCATCGAATTGGTCGGTACTTCAATGAAATGTTATGAGCTCGCGCTTCGCCGCGGCATGGGACTGGAGCTTCAACGGGCTCTGGTCCGTACTTCGACCGCGGCTTTAGACAATCCGAATGACACGGAGTGCTCCCTGACCAGATATCAGCCAGAAACCCTAGCTTTGAGCTGCCGATGCGACCTTCTGGAGTTTCTCAACAGTCTCGACACCAAGGCGATGTACCCATAACCCCTGATTAGCCGAGAATAGCAACAACTATTAGCCTGTCCCACGCGCGACTTGCTCGCTAGGGGCTCCGGCAATTCGTCGATTCCTGTAGGCATCCTCGATCTAGCCAGAACCGCAAAAAAGTTGCCTGCCAGGTGACTTTATTTCGGCTGTTCCCGCCCCCCCAGCTGCATATAACACTGACCTGTAGCCCACATTGGAGCCAGGCAGATGTCGTTCAAAGGCATTATTCCGCCCGTCACAACGCCCTTTCACGCGGACGGATCGATCGACCGTGACGGCTTCTGCGTCATAGTTGAGCACCTGGTCGCGACTGGCGTCCACGGGATCATTGTCGGTGGCACGACAGGCGAGTATTACGCCCAGTCACGCGACGAGCGTGTCAGCCTGCTTAAGCTTGCCAGGAGCGTAGTGAAGGGGAAGATGCCCCTGATCGCCGGCGTCGGTGCCATTCGCACCGAGGACTGCATCGAATATGCGCTGGTTGCAAAGGACCTGAAATACGACGGCATTCTGATCGGCTCGCCATACTACGCTGTGCCCACGCAGCTGGAACTTGCCAATCATGCGCTTGCGATCGACAAGGCCGCCAATCTACCGGTGATGCTCTACAACTATCCCGGGCGCACCGGAACGATGATGGACCTCGAGTTCCTGGACCGGGTCGGTCGCAGCTCCAATTTCTGTGCCATCAAAGAATCCAGCGGCAGCATGAATCAGCTGCACGCCTTGACTCGTGACTATCCGCACATTGATCTGTTTTGCGGCATGGATGATCAGGCCCTCGAATTCTTCGCCTGGGGCGCAAAAGGGTGGGTTTGCGGCGCCGGCAACTGCCTGCCCTCAGAGCACCTCGCGCTGTACGAAGCTTGCGTGATCGAGAAGGACTTCACCAAGGGCCGGCAGATCATGTCGGCGCTTCTGCCTCTGATGAGGCTTCTCGAACAGGGCGGCAAATTCGTCCAGAGCATCAAGTTCGGGTGCGAATTGGCTGGATTGCCCGCTGGGCCCGTGCGCCTGCCGATGCGGGCACTCGGCGACGAACAGAAGCGGGAACTCGAGTCGACGATCCGCACCCTTAAGGCAGTCATCGCGTCAATCACTGCAAAATCCCAGAAGAGGGCTTCCGAGAATGTCATCGCTATTAACGCGTGATGAGTACCAGAACTTGGCGGACAGCCTGCCACTGCCGACCAGCGCAGTGATTGACGGCAAGGCCCGGGCTGCACAATCCGGGGACACTTTCGAGACCATCAATCCCGCGACAGGGCAGGTCATCGCCAAGATCGCTTCCTGCGGCCAGGCCGATGTCGATCTCGCTGTCGAGAAGGCGCGACTGGCGTTTGAATCGGGCGCCTGGTCGCGTGCGCATCCGAGCGAGCGCAAGCGCGTTCTGCGGCGGCTCGTGAAACTGATAGAGCAAAACGCCCATGAGCTTGCAGTGCTTGAGACGCTCGAAAGCGGCAAGCCGATCTATGACGTCGCAACCATAGACATTCCCGAGGCGCTGCATTGCCTGGAATGGCACGCGGAAGCCACCGACAAGCTCTACGGCCAGACGTCGCCGTCCGGCGATGATGTCGTTTCGAGGATCGTGCGCCAGCCGCTGGGCGTGGTCGCCTGCGTTTTGCCCTGGAATTTCCCGATCCTGATGCTGGCCTGGAAGATCGGGCCGGCGCTCGCGACCGGAAACTCGGTCATCGTCAAGCCGGCCGAGCAGACCAACATGTCGACGTTGCGGATCGCCGAGCTGGCGCATGAGGCCGGGTTGCCGCCAGGCGTCCTGCAGATCGTCACCGGTCCGGGCGAAGTGACCGGCAAGGCACTCGGCATGCATCCCCATATCGACATGGTCGCATTCACCGGGTCCACTGACGTCGGCCGGAAATTCCTGGAATATTCCGCCAAGTCTAACCTCAAGCGCATCGTGCTCGAATGCGGCGGGAAGAATCCTTGCATCGTCCTGGACGACGCCGAGAACCTCGATGTTGTAGCGCAGCATGTCACCCAGGCTGTTTTCTGGAACATGGGCGAGAACTGCTCTTCCAATTCCCGCCTGATCGTGCACGAGAAGATCAAGGACCGCTTGGTGGAAACCGTCCTCCATAAGCTAAAGGAATGGCCTTTGGGCGAGCCGCTGGATCCGGGTAATCGGCTCGGCGCCATTGTGTCGAAGGAGCAGTTCGATCGCATCATGGGCTACATCAAGAAGGGACGGGCGGAAGGCGCCAGGATCGTGACGGGCGGCAACGCCCACAAGTACGGCAAAGGCTATTTCATCGAGCCGACCGTATTCGACGATGTCACGCCCGAAATGACGATTGCGCGAGAGGAGATTTTCGGTCCAGTGCTGTCGGTAATCAAAGTGGCCAACGCTGACGAGGCGCTCCGGGTCGCTAACGATACGCAATACGGGCTTGCAGCTTCAATCTTTACCGCCAATCTCGGCAAGGCACATCGCATCGCAAGGGACATTCGCGCCGGGACGGTGACCATTAACTGCTACGGGGAAGGGGATGTCTCAACTCCGTTCGGCGGCTTCAAGCTTTCGGGCTTCGGGGGACGAGACAAGTCATTGCATGCCCATGACCAATATACTGAACTCAAGACCATCTGGGCGGACATCTCCGATCCTAAAGTCTCGCGTTCGGTAGACTAGCCTGGTCGCACCGATGAGCGATCACGAGGCTGTCCGCACGCCTGCGGACACATCCATGCCCGGTTGGTACGGTATTCTGCCGCCTCCCAAGGCACCTGAGGTGCTGCGCGGCCGTCATAAGGCGGACTGGCTCATTGTAGGAGCTGGGTTTGCTGGCTTGGCGGCCGCGCGGCGCCTCGCACAACTGGTGCCGAACGAGCGCATAGTGGTGGTCGACGCTCAGCGCGTCGGCTGGGGTGCTGCCGGGCGCAACTCCGGCTTCATGATCGACCTTCCGCACGAGCTCGGTGGGGAGCATTACGGCGGAAGCCAGGATCACGATCAAAAACGCATCCGCATGAACCGGACCGCGATTGAATTCTCTGCTTCGGCGGCGGACGAATACGGATTGCGGAAGTTCTTCGTTCGGGCCGGCAAGTACCATGGAGCTGCAACCGATCACGGTGTTGCGGTTCTGCGCGAATTTGAGAAGCACCTGACGGGGCTAGGCGAGCCATTCGAGCCGCTCGACGCGCTGCAGTTGAAGGAAATCACTGGAACCAATTTTTTCGTCGGCGGTACCTTCACGCCAGGAACGGTAATGGCCCAGCCCGCCGGCTTCATCCGTGGGCTTGCCGAAGGCTTGTCGAGGCGTGTGCAGCTATTCGAGAATTCCCCGGTCACATCTTTACAGACCGGCAAACTGCATACGGCCAAGACGGCTGAGGGCGAGATCACCGCGCCGCGGTTGATACTGACAGTCAACGGTCATCTCGAAAGTTTTGGTTACTTCAAGAATCGCCTGCTGCACGTGTTCACCTACGCTAGCATGACGAGGCCGCTTTCCAAGAGCGAACAGACAGCGGTGGGAGGTGAGCCGCATTGGGGCTTGATCCCAGCCGATCCCATGGGATCAACCATCCGGAGGATCGGCGATCGGATCGTCGTCCGCAACACCTTCACCTATAATCCGCACATGTTCACCAGTGAGAAGCAGATCCGTCGGATCGGCGCTGTGCACGACCGATCATTCCAGGCGCGCTTCCCGATGCTGGGTCAAGCACCGATGGAATTTCGCTGGGGAGGCCACTTGTGTCTCTCTCTCAATTCCGCGCCAGCATTCGGCGAGATTGAAGACAGAGTCTTCGTTGCCGGATGCTGCAATGGCCTAGGAACGGTGCAGGGCACCCTCTACGGGATGCTGGCTGCCGATCTTGCCGTTGGCAATAACGAGCCAATGGTTGCAGACGCCCTGAAAGAGCCAAGCCCGATTCAGCTTTATCCAGAACCGCTGATGTCGATCGGCGCGCCGATGAAGTTGTGGGCGATGCAGAAGCGCGCCGGCAGAGAGCTTTAGCTTTCTCGTTCTTGCGCCGCCACTTCCCGGATCCAGCTACGCAGGCTCTGGGCGGCAGGGGAAAGCGTACGATTTTGATACCATGTGAGATAATAGCTGCCAGGGGCGGGGAGCTCGAGATCCGTCAGTCTGACGAGCTTCCCCTCGTCAATCTGCGTCTTGACAAGGCGATGCCACCCAACAGCCACCCCTTGATCGGCCTGAGCTGCCTGAAGCGCCACGAAGAACTTGCCGAAGCGCCGACCGCGGGTCGGACCATGCGAGACCCCCGCGCGCCGAAGGACCTCGTCCCAGCCAGCCCAATCGGGATCCACCCAATCGACATGCAGCAGGGGAAGATCGGCCAACGATTCCGCCGTTGCATCGCGGTGCCTGCTTGCAAACCCAGGCCCGCATACCGGGTAGATTGTTTCATTGAAAAGGAGCTCAGCATCTTCATTCGACCACGATCCGAACCCGTAGCGGATGCGCAATTCGACCTCGGCGCGGCGGTAATCGCGGGGATTGTCCGAGATAAGGTGGTCAACAGCGATATCCGGGTACCTCGTCCAAAAATCCGGCATCCGCGGGATCAGCCACGTTGACGCGAAGGCGTCCGTGCATGCCAGCGTGACGTTCTTGGAACGGTCACCGTGTTTCACATTTCGGACGATATCTGCGGCCCGCGAAAAACCGGTAGCCAACACGCCGTAAAGGTCTTCGCCGGCGCTTGTCAGCGCCACACCGGTTCCTAATCGGGTAAACAGCGGAACTCCGAGTTCGTCCTCGATCGCCTTGATCTGCCGGCTCACGGCGCCGGGAGTAACGTTCAGTTCCGCAGCAGCCAATTTGAATGACAAGTGCCGGGCAGACGCCTCGAAAACAGCCAAAGCAGTCAGGGACGGAAGGTCATAGTAGCGGCGGACCATCTCAAGCTCCAAACACTTCAATATTCGCCCGGCGCGACAGATTGGGCAAGCGAACCCCAAGATATCGGCAAATCATTTATAAGTGACGGACTATGGCTGCGATCCCCGAGCCATCGCCACAACATAGGGAAACGGTACGCACCATGCTGCGCGATCTGCGACGCTGCCCAAGCCCATGTCCGACGCAGCTAGACCTTAGCATGTCCATGGCGATATCTGGGCTCAACTACTCAACAAGGGAGTGAGACTTTTGCAGGGCCGCCCCACTGGTCTTCGCCCGCCGTTGAGAGATTATGAACCTAACTTTCCCTCTCAGAGATGGCTTGAGCTATGACTGGCATTGAAAAGAAAACTGCGGTGATCACAGGCGCGGCGGGAGGTATCGGGCAAGCGATCTCCAAGCAGTTCGTCGCGAACGGCTTTCATGTGATTGCCGGAGACGCCGACCAGGCTGGCCTAGACCAGCTCGAGGCCGAACTCAATCGAATCGGACAGAATGTCTGGAGCAACACCGGCGACCTCAGGAACAAGGCTTATTGCGAAGATTTGATCGACTATTCCATCCAGATCACAGGCAGGCTGGACGTGCTCGTCAACAATGCGGGGATCATCACGAGGGGCAATATCCTCGAGACGACCGATGAGGATTGGGAGCGGACGTTCGACATCAACCTCACATCGATATTCTACACATGCCGAAGGGCGATCGGCCATATGAAGGGCCACGGCGGCGGCGCGATCGTGAACATCGCATCGTGCTGGGGACTTTATCCCGGACCCGGGCATCCCGCCTACTGCACCAGCAAGGCGGCAGTGGCAGCGTTCTCGAAGTGCCTTGGCCGCGATCATGCCGGTGACCGGATACGAGTCAACGCGGTGTGTCCAAATGAGGTCAACACGCCGATGCTGCGCACGGGCTTCGCCAAGCGCGGCTTCAATCCCGACACTGCCATAGCGGAGCTCAACAAGACGGTTCCGCTCGGGCGCATTGCTGAGCCGGAAGACATCGCCGATGCGGTGTATTTCTTGAGCTCCGATGCCGCCCGCTACATCGCCGGCACGGCCGTTGAAGTGAACGGCGCCAAGCCGGTCTATTGAGGACACCCTATGGCTGACAGACTTGCAGGAAGAATTGCCATCATCACTGGCGGCGGCCGTGGCATCGGCGCCGGCATCACGCGACGTTTCGTGGAGGAAGGGGCCAAGGTTGCCGTTGTGCAGAGGAACCCGCCACCCGACGAGATCCTCAACGATCGCACCTTTTACGTGAAGGCGGACCTTGCGAACTCCGAGCACATCGTTTCGGCCGTTCAGGCCGTCGTCGAGCGATTTGGCGGCCTTGACATCCTCGTCAACAACGCCGGGATCATGTTCGAGAAGACCGTCGAGGAGATGACCGAGACGGACTGGGACCAGTTGATGAAGATCAACCTCAAGGCCCCATTTTTGTTAACGAAGGCGGCAATGCCGCATCTTCGCAAGCGAGGCATTGCAAGCATTGTTAACATCGGCTCGATTGAAGGCTTGGCGTCTAATCCGGGTCATCCTGCATATTCCGCTTCGAAAGCTGGCATTCACGGCTTTACAGCAGCCGTCGCCGTGGACCATGGGCACGAGGGTATCCGGTGCAATGCCATTGCGCCGGGCTGGATCAATTCTGACCTCAGTGAGATCTACATCGACAGCATGGCTGACGGCTCGCGTGTCCGCAGGGAACTGCTCGCAATGCATCCGGTTGGACGTCTTGGTGAGCCGACTGATGTCGGAAACCTTGCCGTTTGGCTTGCCTCGGAAGAAAGCTCCTTCGTGACCGGGCAGGTCTACGTCATCGATGGGGGACGCACCAAGAAGTTGCCACTGCCGATTGCGTGACGAGGAGAAGCCCGCCATTGACCGAACTTCATGTTTGTCAGGCCCTCGGATCAACTTTCTCGCTAATCCGCCTGGTGATGCGATCGATCAGGATTGCCAAAACAACGACCGCAAGGCCAGCTTCGACGCCCCTCCCAACCTGGAGACGAGAGATCGACCGAATGATTTCGTCGCCCAGGCCGCCAGCGCCGATCATGGAGGCGATGATGACCATCGATAGCGACATCATCACGCATTGGTTGACGCCTGCCATAATCGAGCGGAACGCCAGCGGCAATTTGATCAGGAACAGCACGGCCAGGCGACTTGCGCCAAAGGCCTCCCCCGCCTCGACCATTTCCGGCTCAACCATCTTGAGACCATGGGCCGTGAGCCTGATCGGCAGCGGCATGGCGAAGAAGATCGTCGCAACGATGCCCGGAACCGTTCCAACGCCGAAGAAGAACACGGCTGGAACGAGCAGCACGAACGGAGGCATCGTCTGCATGAAGTCGAGTATTGGCTCAGCCACCGCGTTCAAGCGCTTCGATTCAGCAATGAGAATGCCGATTGGTATCCCGATGGCCAGGGCGACAACGGCTGCCGTAAGCACCAGGGACAGTGTCACCATCGCCGGCGCCCAGAGATTCATGACGAGGATGAAGGCCAGCCCACATCCACTGAGGATAGCCAGCGAGAGCCGCGCGAGCAGGACACCAGCGGCCATAACGGTCGTGATGCTCAGCCAGGGCGGCGCGCTCGTCAGGACCGTGGCCAAGGGCTGCTGTATGCCCAGGATCACGGTCGAGATGAAATCGAAGACAAATCCGAAATGCATTGAGAGGTAGGACGTGAACTCGTCGATTGACGCGGCAACCGTGCCTGCAAACTCCGAAAAATCCATCCTCATGATCCTCAGCTAGAGTCGTTTGAATCGCTATTGTGCCGCGCGTTCTGCCACGGCGTTTGCCCTCGTCGTGTCGGCAGCTTTCGGTTTCTCGATCTTCGGCGTCGCGCCGGCTAACGAGGAATGGGCCGCGAGCGCTCTGAGAACGGACTTAGGGGTAACCGTCCCGACGGGCGTTCCGTCGTTCTGAACCACGATAAAAGCGCGCTGCTCTTTCGCCAGCTCATCGAGATAGGGGGCGACCAGATCGTCGGGCGCGAGCTTTACGAAGTCTTTCGACAGATGTTTCGTCCATTCCGAGATCGGCCTGTTCGCCAGTTCCACCGGCGGGCAGACGGCGTCCATAACTTGGCCAGCCGACAGCACCTTGAAGACATCGATGCCCCGCACGAAGTCCCTGACGTAGTCGCTGGCGGGGGAGAGCACGATATCGATCGGCGGGCCTTCCTGGACGACCTCTCCGTTGAGGAGAATAGCGATGCGGTCACCGATCGTTGCCGCTTCGTTTGGGTCGTGTGTCACAAAGACAATCGTCTTGTTCAGAGTGCTCTGAAGCCGAAGCAACTCCTGTTGCATCTCCTCGCGAATGAGCGGGTCGAGCGCGCTGAACGGCTCATCCATCAGCAGCACCGGCGTGTCCATCACCAGGGCACGCGCCAGGCCAACGCGCTGGCGCATGCCGCCGCTGGTTGGACGGCTTGCGGTCGCCCCATCCTCTGAGCCCTACGAGTTCGAGTGCCTTGCCTGCGCGCTCGCGTCGCTCCTTGCGTCCGACCCCGGCGACACGGAGCCCAAACGCAACATTATCGATGACCGACATGTGCGGCAGGAGCGCAAAATGTTGAAACACCATTCCGATCATGCTGGAGCGGATCTGGCGGAGTTCCTTTTTGCCGGCTTTCGTAATGTCCTGCCTATTGACCACTATCTGGCCGGCAGTGGGGTCGACAAGGCGGTTGATGCAGCGAAGAAGGGTCGATTTCCCGCTGCCTGAGAGACCCATTACGACGAAGATTTTCCCGGTTTCAATGGTTATGTTGATGTTGTTGAGCGCGACGAAACCGCCGCCCTCGTCGGGGCCGCAGGCGCCCGAACGCAGTCTGTCCAGTTTCACTTCGGGGTTGCCGCCATAAATCTTGTAGAGATCCTTGATCTCGACGGCCGGCTTTCGCGTGCTCATTCGAGGCTCCCGCGCATAATACAGGTGGTGATGCAGGGTCGGCGCGGACCCCGCACTGTTGGGAGGATGCGTGCTTCGGGATCAGGCGAGCCACGGCTCGATAATGCCCTTGCCTTTCACTTCGCCGATCCACTTTGAGGCGGCGTCTTCAGGCTTTATCCCGCCGTCGATCCAGCCCATGATCTTGGCTTCTTCGTCATTCGGGATGTGGAACCTTGTCAAAAATGCCTGGGCCTTGGGGAAGTTGGATTCAAAGTCCTTCGACGTAACGTGGAAACAGTAGAAGGGCTCTGACATCATCGTCTTCTTGGGATCTTCGAGATACCTCATCTTGAATTTTCTCCACATCGGGAGCGGCTCCCAAGTGGTGACCACGATTGGTTCGTTCTTCGAGTAAGCCCGCTGGAAGGCCGCTTCCATGGCAGCTTCGCTGCCCGGGACCAGATTGAGCTTGAGACCGTAAGCCTTCACCGTTGCATCCGCGGACTGCATGAGGCCGGAGCCGGCGTCGATGCCGATGATGCCGCCTGGGAACTTGTCGGCGTGGTCGTTGAGCTCGGCGATGCTCTTGATGTCTACATAGTCCGGAACGGCAAGGCCCTGCGTCATCGGGCCTTCCGAAACGCCGACGACTTTGATGGAACCGGCGACTTTCTTTACATAGTCCGCCTGGCGCCGTGATAGGCGCCTTTCAGCGGGCCCATCCCCTGCATATAGGAGTTCGAATAGAGGTCGGCCTTCCCGGTTTGAAGCGAGGCATAGATCACGCCTGGCTCCGCCTGCAGCGGCTGGACCTTGTAGCCGAAATTGTCCTCGATGAGCTTCGCGCCGACATAGGTGATTGCTAGCGCGTCGGACCATGCCGCGAAGGCATAGACCAGCGGCCGGGACGCGTCGGCCCTGGCGCCGTCGTCAGGCCGCTCATGACAAGCGCGGCGGCGCCGCCTGCCTTCAGCAAGGTTCTGCGCGACGTGCTCGCGCTGAGTACATTATTGACGAGATTTGGCCTTGGCATTCAAATCCTCCTGTCGCTACCCATCTGATGCCTAGATGAGTCCGAGGTTGTCGTTTTTGTTCACCTCGTCTGATCCGGGAATGGGCTGTTCTGTTCTTGCCCGGCACCAAGCAAGAACGTGCTACCACGGAACCGCGGGAGCCAGCCGACGCAAAAAAGTCGCCTCCCGATTGACTTTAGGTCGCTCGCTTTGCGGCAATGCATCATCATCTCTGCCTGTCGTGATGCCTACGGTCATGGCCGATTACGTCCAAGTTTCCGCGTTATCCGTAAGGCTGAGCTGCGACGTGGAAAGCTCCGCCGCTGCTCGACCCGACCATCTCTCGAGTCCGGGTGAGTGAGCCGGCGGCCCAGCCTGCCCTTTAGTCAACACTCGGATGAGACTTTTGCAGTAGGTCAAGGCTCAAAGCTCCGGCAATGGTTGAGTGCGGTCCGGTTTCGGTCGCGACATATTTGTCTGGAGGCCGGCATGACTGCTCAACTACACCTCTCTCGTAGAGGCGGGCGGGAAGCGAGGCGGACGATCCGCACCGCACCAAAGGTCGACATGTTGCCGACGCTCAAGCGCGGCCTGCCGGTGGTAGAGCCGATGGATGCCGAGCAGGTCGAACGCATTCACGAGGCTTCTCTCTCTATCCTGGAAGAAGTAGGCGTGGTGTTTCGCGATCCGATCGCGATTGAGGACTGGAAGAGAGTCGGAGCGGACGTGCGCGCCGATGACCGGGTTCATCTCGACCGCGGCCTAGTCATGGAGCTCATCAAGACCATTCCCCCCAACGTCGAATATTTCGCGCGCGATCCGGCGAAGAATGTCGAACTCGGAGGCAACAAATCAATCTTCGTGCCCATGACAGGCGCGCCGTACATGCGCGATCTCGATGATGTGAGGCGTGGCCCGACGATCGCGGACCTTGGGACCTTCCACAAGCTTGCCCATATGATGCCGGCGCTACATTCGTCGGCTCACCACATCGTCGAACCGATGGACATTGTCGTCGCGCACCGACACCTGCACATCACCTATTCGTCAATAAAGCATTCCGACAAGATTTTCATGGGCATGACCACCTCCCCCAAGAATGCCGAGGACGTGCTCGACATGTGCGAAATCCTTTTCGGTGAAGGCTTCCTTGAGAACCATGCAGTCACCACCGGAAACTGCAATGGCAACTCGCCGCTGGTGTGGGACCAGGTCATGCTGGGCGGCATGCGAGCTTTCTGCCGGCGCAATCAGCCCGTCTTGTGCTCGCCCTTCGTTCTCGGCGGCGCGAACACGCCAGCCTCCACCGCGGCGGCAGTGGCGCAGCTCAATGCGGAAGCGCTTTCCGCACTTGCCTACACGCAGGTGGTGCGCGAGGGCTGCCCTGCGATTTATGGGCATTACCTATCGACCGTGTCGATGCAATCGGGAGCGCCGATGGCGGGAACGCCAGAGATTTCGCTCATGAATTTCATGATCGGCCAGATGGCTCGTCGCTATAACGTGCCATGGCGCACTTCGAACTTGCTTGGCGGCGCCAAGATCTTCGATGCGCAAGCTGGCTATGAAAGTGCGATGACCATGATGGCCGTGCTGCTGTCAGGTGCAAACTACATTTGGCATTCTGCTGGCTGGAATGAAGCCGGCATGCACTGCTCGATCGCGAAATTCGTTGTCGACGCCGAAGTCTGCGCGATGGGCTATCGCATGACACAAGGCATCCAGTGGGACGATTTCGATGAAGCCTTGGCTGCGATCCGCGACGTCGGGCCAGGCGGCCATTACTTTGGCCATCCGCATACACAGGCGAACTTCGAGAAGGCTTTCTTTATTCCGAAACTCTTCGACAATAACTCGGTTGAGCAGTGGTACGCTGATGGCTCAAAGGACATCAAGCAGCGTGCCCTGGAGCATGCGCGCCGCCTTCTGGCCGAATATGAAGAACCAAAGCTCGACATCGCGAAGGACGAGGAATTGCGCGCGTATATCGATCGGCGCTCGCGGGAAATCCCCGCTGTCGACGCGCTCAACGAGGAATACTGAGCATCGTCATGCGCATTGACCAGATCAACGTCTATAAGGTTCAGCTACCCGTTAAAGGTGGCACCTACCGAATGGCCAGCGACGACGTAGACGCGCTTGACAGCACTATAGTCGAGATTGGCACCGATGACGGACTGACTGGCTGGGGCGAAACCTGCCCGGTCGGGCCGGTTTATCAGCCGCATCACGCGCTCGGCGCACGCGCGGCGATTGCCGAGATCGCCCCAGGTCTTATGGGTGCCGAGATTGCCTCGATCAGGCTCCTCACCAAATGCATGGACGAGCGCTTGAACGGGCATGGCTATGCCAAGGCAGCGTTCGACATAGCCTTCCTTGACGTTCTCGGCCAGCGGCTTGGAGTGCCGATCTCGACACTGCTGGGAGGCGCGCTCGTCGACCGTGTTCCGGCCTACTATTCGCTCATTGTTGGCCCGCCTGACGAAACGGCCAGGATAGCCGCCGACAAGGTGAAGTCAGGTTATCCACGCCTGCAGGTCAAAATCTCGGGGCGGAATCTCGAACAGGATGTGGCCTCGATTCACAAGGTTTGGGAAACGGTAGGCTACAAAGCGCGTCTCGCAGTGGATGGCAACAGGGGGCTCACTGTCGCTGCCGCCATTCATCTTGACCGGCTTTGCCACGCGATCCCCTTCGTTTTCGAGCAACCCTGCAATACTATGGATGAGATCGCCACCCTGAAGGGCAGGGTGACGCATCCGGTATATTTGGACGAGAGCACCGAAGATCAGAACGCAGTACTCAGGGCGATCTCCCTCGGCATAGCGGATGGCTTCGGCTTCAAGGTCACGCGTCTCGGCGGCCTCACCAAAATGGCGACAATCCGCGACGTTTGCGCCATCCGCTCGCTACCGCACAGCTGTGATGACGCATGGGGTGGCGACATAATCGCGGCGGCTTGCGTGCACTTAGGTTCCACTGTGGAGCCGCGCCGTTTTGAGGGCGCCTGGATCGCGCAGGAATATATCGAAGGACATTTCGACGCGAAGAATCCGATTGTCATCGAAAACGGTCACATCGCCGTACCGCAACTGCCCGGCCTCGGCATCAAACCGGAACCCGGCATGTTCGGTCAGCCAGTAGCCACGTACGGATCCTAGTGAACGCACCCGCCAACGTTAGAGCAATCACGTCGTTGGCCACGCCGAAAAAACCGGCGGCGGCCGATCGACCGTTTGACCTGGTGGTTCTGGTCTTACCCGGGTTCTCGCACCTGGCGCTTCACGCCTATATTGAACCCTTTCGCATCGCAAACACGGTGTCGAGCCTGCCGCTGTTCCGGTGGCGCATCGCGGGGCTTGACGCTCGGCCGATCGAGGGCGCCAACGGCCTTTCGGTTGCTGTTGATGTCACGATAGACGAACTGGTTTTCGGCTCCGACGATCGAAGACCGAACCAGCTCGCTATCGTAACGGGCGAACCGGTAGAACAGCAACTGACGCCTGAGCTCAACGGATTTCTGCGAACGATGGCGCGTCGCGCGGTGCCGATATCTGCGGTGGGGACAGCGACATGGCTGCTCGCTCGTACGGGGCTTCTGGCAGGTACACGCTGCACGATACACTGGTCGCGGCTCGCTGCTTTTGCCGAAGTATTCAACCAACCCCGCATAAGCGATTCCCTGTTTGTCAAGGACGGCCAGTTTTCAACCTGCGCAGGAGAACTGGCAGCTTTTGACCTGGCCGTCGATCTGATCGGCAGCCATGCCGGCGGGTATATTGCACAGGAGGTCTGCCGCCACTCGACTGTCCAAGGTCAGCGCTCAGGATCAAACCGCCAGACCGGGCCGTCGGGTCTAGCCTTTGCGGGTGTCAGCGACAAGCTCCTGATGTCAATGCGAATCATGGAGGAAAATGTAGAGTTCCCGCTGACAATGGAGGAGGTCGCGCAACGGGCCGGAGTATCGCGGCGCCAGCTGGAGCGCTTGTTCGCTTCCCATATCGGAGTTCCGCCAGTGCGTCACTATCTCCGCATTCGCACAGACCATGCGAAGCGCCTGATCGAAGGCACACGAATGCCCATCATTGACGTTGCCATGGCCTGCGGGTTTACGTCTGCTTCGCATTTCGCAAAGTGCTTCAGAGCCTTCAATCGAATGTCTCCGCAGCAGTGTCGAGCGATAGTGCCGCCTTGGGTTGGGCCCGGCTTAAGATGATAGTTGGTGTTTGAATTTAGCGGAGAACAGCGCCCCCTCTATCCATGGCAAATGTTCGGAGTCGATCTGCCCAGCAACAAATCAGAAAGCGTTGCAACAATACGCCCGGATCTTTGGCCTCAAAGCGGCGACATGCGCCTACTCCGTTGTCCTCTTCTCTGTCGACCCAAGTTCACCGGGCGACCATTTGATTGAGGGCTTTTGACAACGCCCCGATGATGGTGGCGCAGGACGATCACGATTGTACCATGCAGGGGTGGCGAGGATTTCATTTCGCAAGAAGATCTCTCCGATTGCGTTATTGCGTTGGGAAGATGCTGTAGCTTCTCCGTGATGGCCGTTCGAACAGTCCAGCGCAGCTGCGGTTGGTGACGACTATGCGAAGATCACGCAGCGCCTTGTGGCATTCTAAGGCCGTCAGCTCTGCTTGCTAAGACCGGCCGCAGTTATGCGGGCCCGGCTTATGGCGGAGTCTCCAGGTCAGAATGGCGCGCAGCAGACGGACAAAGCGATTGAGCTAGGACAATGACGAAGAACATGCCGCCTCTCTTCGAGACATTTCTGGAAAAGTTGTCGGAGAGTGTCGATGAAACAGATTTCCGGGATGCCATGGCTGGGGCGGCCGCAGCACTTGATCTACTCACCTTTGCCTATCTGTCTTTGCCGTTGCAGTCTTGTGGCGAGCCCAAGCTGATCTCAAATTATCCACCTCCCTGGACCGCGCACTATCTGCAAAACCAGTATCAGAAAGTCGATCCCGTCATTATACGTGCGCGATGTGGCGGCTCCCCATTTCAATGGCCGGGGTCGGATTTGCGTTGCATTGAGATGTTGCCGGCTCAAGAGAAGCTATTCGATGAGGCGGCCCAGTTCAGCATCCGGTGCGGTTTGACAATCCCGATTATCGATCGCAGAGGCTGTGTTGCAGCTATCACCTTTGCCGCTGACAAGCCCAATTCCGCCTCCCTGCGCGTTGCTGGGCGATACGAACAGGCGCTCCAACTCATGGCGACATGTTTTCACATTTATGCTCGTCGAAAGCTGTCCGGCAATCGAACAGTGGACGGCGTTCCGTTGACACCTCGTGAATATGAATGCCTTCAATGGGCCGCGCGCGGCAAGTCCTCTTGGGCTGTCGGCTGCATCTTGGGCATCAAGCCGCGTACCGTCGATTTCCACCTCGACAATGTGAAGAAGAAGCTCGGCGTGCACACCAAGGATCAGGCCGTAGCCCTGCTGGCCTCATCACGATCTTCAATTCTCTGAGAAGCTGAATTCGTCTTTGGTTCTATTGAGCATGAGCAAAGGCTGTTTTCGGCTGGCCATTCGCCTCCAATGCAAGGTCATCCCTTCCTCTAGACGCATCATGATGCACTTATTGCGGCTGGTTGGTACTGACTTGGCAACGAATTACATGCACCCTCTACGATACCGCGTTTTCAAGGGGAGGCCCCACGGATGTGCGGACGAATGTCGGGCGGGGCGACCATGTTTTGCGATACTGTTTGTGCTGTTGGAAGGAAAGACGGCGCCCAAGGAACCGAGCGTCTGGGAAAGCACCGCCGTGCGCTCGATGTTACGTCATCCACCCCCGAAGCGAGCGGGTAGCGTTCTGTTGGTTTACGAGCTCTTCACAGCTATGATCGAGTTCGGCCCGTCCCGCTGTGCCGGCCCAATTGTCACCGTCACCCATCTGTCCATGGAGCGCATGCTTCGCCGCGCCGGCCGCGCGGACCGGAAACCCACACAAAAACCCGCGGCGTGGCCGCATATCAACGGCTCCAACGAGACGGTGGATGCCGTTCGGCTATGGCGGGTTCATGAGCCGGCGATGTGATGTCGGGCCGTCGTGATCCTGGCGGGCCCGGGCCATGAACTGGGCAGAAGGCAGCGCCGCCGGCCGGCCGGACCGGTGGAAGGCTACCACACCATCGTCGCGTCGCGCGTCGACCTAGCGCGTTAAGGCGATTCTGTCTCGCGGACTCTCTCAGGCGTGATGGGGCGACATCTCCAATCCCCGAGTTCGAGGAGTGGTGCTCAATCCGTACGTCGCCATATGGACCCTATCGATCTGCCCGCCTGGCAGTTGAGACACCGGCTGCGGGCCTTTAATGTATATCATCTTTTTAGCTACGCCCGGATGACTGCCAGATCCTTGTGTCCACCGCAAGCGCGTGGCCGTCGCCTCTGCCTCGTCCTCCAGGCCTTCGGCGGTTCGCCTGCCGGTGGTGGAACGGGAAATGGTTGTGTGCGTCAAGTTCTGCAAAATGGGGCGGCTATGATGCTGGTCATGCGGCTTGGCGCAGAGCGAGCTTCTTGTGCTCGCGCAGGTCGTCCATGTTGATGTATCGGTTGGCCTCCATCCAGTTTTCATTGGTCTCGACGGCCAACGCCCTGACCAGGCGCAGGCGGCTTTCGGTGTTGGGGAAGATGCGCACGACATAGGTGCGCCGGCGGATTTCCTCGTTGAGCCGCTCCAGCATGTTGGTGGATTTGAGATGCTTGTGGTGCTGTCTCGGCAGCCTGAAGAAGGTCAGGGTTTGTTCGATGGCATCCTCGGCCCAGCCTGTCAGGCGCGGATAGCGTGCCGACCATTTGGCAAGCCATGCGGCAAGATCAGCCCTGGCCTCTGCGAGATCGCGCCGGTCGTAGAGCCAGCGCAATTCCTGCAGGCAGTCGTCGCCGTGCTTCCTCGGCAGATGATCGAGCGCGTTCCTGAGGAAGTGCACGTAGCAGCGTTGCCAGGCGGCTTCGGGGATCACCTCGCCGATCGCTGCCACCAGGCCGGCGTGATCGTCGGACACAACCAACTCGACGCCCTTGAGGCCGCGCGCCTTGAGGCCGACGAGGAAGTCCCTCCAGGCCGAGCGGCTCTCGCGATTGGCCATCTCCACGGCCAGGATCTGGCGCCTTCCGTCCAGTCGATACCGACCGCGATCAGCACCGCCTGGCTCATGACAACACCGGCTTCACGCACCTTCTCGTAGCGCGCATCGAGGATGAGGTAAGGAAACGGCTCTTGAAGGGGGCGCCTGGCAAAGGCAGCGAGGCTCTCGTCCAGCCGCTTGTTGATGGCCGAGATCGACGAGGCCGAGAAGGCATGGCCGCACAGTTCTTCCGTGATCGCCTTCACCTTGCGGGTCGACACGCCCTGCACATACATCTCCGCCAGTGTCGCCACCAAGGCCCGCTCGGAACGCTGGTAGCGCTCGAACAGCTCGGTGGAGAAGCGCCCGGCCCGGTCCTGCGGAACCCGCAGCTCGAGCTTGCCGACCCGCGTCACAAGGGTACGGCCGTAATAGCCCGAGCGATAGCCAAGCCGTTCGGGCGTGCGCTCGCTCTTCGAGGCACCCAGCGCCTCGTCCATCTCGGCCTCAAGCACCTCCTGCATCACCGCACGGAGCACTTCGTGCAATCCATCCGGGTTCGAAAGCAAAATGTCTTTGACGGCAGCGCTGGCGGTCTTAACTTCAGTCTTGGTCATGGTGGCGTTCCTTCGCGGGAATCAGGTGACGTGAACAATCACCAGCCTGCCATGACCGCCCCCTCTCAGCGAATTTGCAGAACTCTCAGCACACTACCTGGGAAATGCCGAAACCCTGATCGGCGAGCGAGGTTCAGGCCGGCCGGTGAGCATCCTGCCGACTCTGCGTGGAGGCGTTCGCCGCGCCATCCAGGACATGGAGCGCACGGTGTAATTGTTCAGCCGGCGAACAATTCCTTGTAGCCAGTAGTGACCATCCAGTTCGCACGGTCGAGATGGCTACGAAGAGCCTTCCTGGCGCGCTCCGGTTCGCGTGCTGGATCGATGCCGAGGATGACGTGGGCCATCTCTTCTTCGCTCGCATCATCGGCGGAGGCGTCTAGGAGCCGCATATAAGTCGTGAAATGCGATTTATCGTAGACCGTGAGGCTGTCCGAGCAGTGCACTTCGTCGGCAATTGGCGTGTTCGACTTAGGCTGTAACATCGCTGGTTATACCTCCGGAAAACGGCCTCCGCGAAGCCCTCCGCCAGCGGATTTAGATGCTCAATGTGGATTACATATTATAGTTGATAAACTCAAGCTGCGTAATCCGCTGGCTGTCGTGCATGGATATGCGCAGGTTAGTCGGACGTAATGTGCAGAGCATCAGGCTAAGGAAGCGTCTGACGCAGGAGCAGCTTGCCGAGATTTCCGGGTTCAGCCAGCAGTACATCAGCGGCTTAGAGAAAGGCCGAAGAAATCCGACGATCATCACGATCTATGAACTGGCATTGGCTCTCGGCGTCAGCCACACGGATCTGGTTCGGCCCGACAAACAGACCTGACCCACCCGACTTTCAAGTAATTGCTACGGGCCCGCGTGCGTGACATCGCGGAACCGCGCCGGTCTTCTTCGCAGGCCCAGCCATCTTGTCCCGTTCGGCTTCGCGCCCCTGGCCCGGGCAGCCTATCGGTGACGCCGAGCCCGAATAACGGCTTCTTCAAGTCTCCCGACAATCGGCTGTTATGCGCTGGATGAAGTCGGCGTGGAAAGGGCGCCTGAGGCGCCCTTTCATCTCAGATCGGCTGTCGCACCTTTGCGTCGCGCATCAGAAGCGGTAGGTGACACCTGCGCCTATCAGCCAGGGATCAAGCTCCGCCTTCCCCGTCTGCCTCGCGCCGTCGACGGTGACCTCGAAGTCTGGCTTGAGGAACAGCTTCTTCACGTCGAAGTTAACACCCCAGTGCTGATCCACCATGTAGTCGAATCCGACCTGCAGCGCCGTGCCGAAGGTGTTCTCAACATTGAGAGCATCGGCGCTGCCGGCATCCTGGTCATAGAAGATCGTGTAGTTCACGCCGGCGCCTACATAGGGCTTGAACGCGCCGAAATCGGTAAAATGATACTGCAATGTGAGCGTGGGCGGCAGCAGCCAGACCTTGCCGATATTGCCCAGCGCGCCGATCGCTCCTTGGCCCTCGATGTTGGCGTAGGTGGTGCCGAGGATAAGCTCGGCGGCGATGTTGTCCGTGAAGAAATAGGAGATATCGAGTTCCGGCGTCAACGTGTCCGAATAGGAAAGACCAGAGCCGGGCACCGCATTGACGTGACCCGAATCCTCAGGGATGACCCCCAACCCACGCAGCCGGATCTGCCAAGGGCTTGGCGCTTCCGTGACAAAGGCTCCTGCCTTCGGGACGGTAGCAGCTTGCGCAAGGTCCGCCGCAATGGCCTGCTGTCCCATCACGATGAGGACAACGGCCGCTGTTACTCCCCGCGCGGCCCGCATTTTGTTTCTCGCCATGATATTGTCTCCTTGCTCTTCAGAAATAATGCATTCAACTACGAAAAGTCATGCTCGAATTGCGTGATATTGGCGGAGCGCTCACGCGCAGTGTGCGTGGGACCGCGCACACACATTTGCGCCGTGCTCGCAATCATCCACCTGTACTCACTTACAAGTAAGCGGGATAACCAGAGGCCTGCAGCTTTGCGACCATCTTACGCGCGTGGCCTGGGTGGGCGCGTTCGGCTCGCTTCGTGGTGGCGAGCAGGATCTGCGTAGGCGGCAATGGTGGTCCCGGCCCCACAGCGAGGGCGGATTTCTGGCCGTCTTGCCAGAATTGTAGAGGTACTGACCGCGCCGCATGAACACGGGAATCTTGTCGGGACGGTCGAAGATCGCTGTCAGCGCGTCTTGGTCACGATTGAACTGTGTTCCACCGAACTGCCCCAGGGTCCTGGCCTGGCTGGCGGCCCAGGCAATTGTCTGTTCTCCTTCCACATCTTCGAGCCAAAGATAGGGATCATCGTGCGGGGCATTCAGCGTTGGTTGGAAATCGAATACGGTCATGTCCGGATATCGTGAAGTATGGTGTCGACTGGAAAATAACCGCAACGTCCTGTCGGCTCGGAAAGGCCCGGTTTTCGCAGCTGCGACTGCATGTTCGGCGGGCTCGATCATGATATGATTTCTCCTCAGTCCTTGCCGCAGCGCGTTTGCGGATAGTCTTGCACGTGTCGTGCCAAACGAGAAAACCATTTCACAACAATGACATGGCTCTGACTGCCGTGTGCCTCATGTCGACTTTGTCGCAGACCCGACAACGAGTGCAGCCGTGACCGCCCTGGTAGAATCTCCTGTGCGAGCTCGTGGGCACTGCGGAATAGCAGTGAAGCTCACCGCGAACTGGCCGAGCTTCGGATCGACATCGGCGACGGGACGATTGACGACCACGACGTTGCCGGTGTCGGGCACGGCACGGCCTGAGGAGCTCCGCGGCAGCGATCATCGAAAGCCTGCGTTTACGAGGGCTCCCATTCCTGGCTGACCGGTAGGCGCGCAAAAGACTGCTGCCTCATCCCTCCGCCTGGATTGAGCCGCAGGGATGGAATGGCGTCGTGCTTTGGACCGGCAGAATAACCAATTCTGTTCCGGCTATCTGTACAGAGATTCATTGATGCGCTTAGGCCGGGCATCCGCCCATCCGCGACCATCTGAGCATGAGCATCGATCCTTCACCAAGAAAGAGAATTGCTTCCCATGAGAGAGGCCTCGCGGCGGACATGAGTTTGCGTCACTCTTCGTGATCGCGGCCTCCGAGGATGTCGGGATCGAGCCAGTGCAACGGCACGATAGGGCGAAGGATCTGGCAGCTCTTGCAACTGCTGAGCTCGATGGACACGGCATATCGTGATCTGTCCGACAGAGACGCAGGGTTCTGCACTGTCCGTTCATGAAGACTGTGCTGGTCCCCACAAGATAGAAGTATTCTGATGCAGAGGGTGCCCGATTAGCTATTCGGAAAACTATTTTATCCGAAGTGCAAATCGGGCGCCGCCCTGAAGCGTCCCCCCTCAATGTCGGATGTCGGACAGGATCGTAAATCCGCCAACCCGTTGTTTAATAAAGATTCCTTCTCTGGCACGGCCCATGCATGGGACTCTGCGAACGCATCAGCGAGACGTCGTCCATGATCATGCGCACCGAAAATGCCGTCGCCGTAGTGAACGTCGCCGTAGTGAACACCGCGCTCTCGCCTGCCATCAAGCCGCCGAAAGGCCGGCGCGTCATGGTCGGGCCGGCGATTGGGCCGGCTTCAAACACCTTAATGAGCCTGCAAAGCGTCTCGCGTGACGGCGACGCGGGCATCCAGACGAACGGAAAGACATACGTCGTTGCCCCACGTCGCCGGCCTGACCCCTCGATTTCACCGCGCTGGAATGCTCCGGTCTACATTCGACGACGCGAACGCGCTGGACAAATTCTCGCAAACCCGGTCGGGACCGGTGCTCCGAACGTCCGCGAGGGGGCCTAATGGCTGTGGCCGATATTCGCCGCGAACAAGCCGTCCAGTGGGAAGACTCTATAGGAGGAAGCAGTGGAGTTATCTTGCGTTGGGATCGGTGCTGGCCCGTCCAATTTGAGCCTTGCGTGTCAGCTACACGAGCAAGTTGGGCAAGGAGCGGTGTTCCTGGATCGGCAGGTCGACTTCCGCTGGCATCCAGGCAGTGCATTCGATTCCTCGGAGCTCCAGGTCAGCCACTTCAAGGACCTGGTCACTCTAGTGAATCCGCGATCAGCCTACACTTTCGTAAACTTCCTGCACGAGAACGGGCGTCTGTATCACTTCCTGAACGCACAGTTCGATGCCGTGCTCAGAGTGGAGTTCGAACAATACCTGAACTGGGTCTTCCACAGGAACCCACTTGTGCGTGGCGGTGAGACAGTACGCGAAATCCGCTTTGACGGCGAGTTTCGGGTGCGGACGGATAAGGCGGTTCTCGGCGCCAGAGACGTCGTGGTCGGCATTGGCAAGCAGGCGCAAATTCCGCCTCAGTTCCAGGGCTGGACTGGACGCAACCTGTTCCACTCATCTGTTTTACTGCACATCCACCCTGAGGTGCGGAGAAAGCATGTCTGCGTGGTCGGCGGAGGACAATCGGGAGCCGAGGTGATGTTGCATCTTATCGGCCTGCCGAAAGAACGGCGGCCTGCCTCGATCACTTGGGTCTCGCAGCGCGAAAACTATCTGCCTCTCGACAACAGCCCGTTCACAAACGAGTTGTTCATGCCCTGCTTTTCGGATCGTTTCGCGGCCATGAGCGAGTCGCAGCGTAAGCTGCTCCTGCGGCGTTTCGTGCTTGCCTCGGACGGCATTTCAGAAAGCACGTTGCGGGCGATCTATCAGGCGCTCTACCGCCACGCATTTTTCGAGCCAAACCGATCCGACATCACACTGCGGCCGGGCTGCACCGTCTCGAACTGCATCAACGCCGGCGCGGGTCACAGGCTGACCCTGCAGCACGGCATGGTCGAGGTCGAAGAAGTCAGGGCTGATATCGTCGTGCTGGCCACCGGTTACGAGAACGCGATCCCAGACTTCTTGGAACCTATCGCGCACCGGCTGGAGCATATCGACAATGAATTAGCTATTAGCGAGGATTTTTCGGTGAGCTGGGACGGACCGCGTGACAGGCGCATCTTCGTACAAAACGCGAGCCTCGGGCAGCGCGGCCTGGCCGATCCGAACCTAAGCCTGCTGGCCTGGCGCGCGCGCCGCATCCTCGATAGCCTTCTTGGGCGCGCGCCATGCGCGAACCCCGAGCATCCTGGCTTCATCAGCCATACGTCGATCGAGAGCTGGCCCGCCTCCGTAGCCGAAGAAATGGGCAGCGGGATATGACTCGTAAACTTCTGATCATCGGCGGTGGCATCCTGGGAATGATGTCCGCCTCCGCTGCGAAGGCCGGAGGCTTCTCCGAAGTCATCGTGACCGAACAAGTTCTTGGACCAAGCGGCGCATCGCGTTATTCTGGCGGCGTGCATTTCCCCTACCGTTGTCAAGGCCGTACCAGGTCGCGCACTCGAAAGAGCGCCGTGGTCTTGGGGGCCATGGCTGGGTCGGCGGTCAGCGGATGGTGCCGGCCTTTAGCGATGCGTGTCGTGGCTGGACCGGGTGAAGCGGTTGATCCGGCCCAGTTTACCGAAGCCCTGGACCCGGCCGAGCATGACATAGGCAGTCTCGCGCCGAGCTTCACCGGACAAAATCCGTCGGAGCGGAACGCACTTAGCATCGCCGTCCCACATGCGTGGGCGTCTCCGTGGACCGCAACTAGCCACCGACTGCCCTAATTGGGGTCCGACCAACCAGTCTTTCCAACAGGAGGCTTTTCGCATGTTGACTGATACACAAAGAGACAAGTGGCAGAAAGACGGATACGTCAGGCTCGAAAGCTTCTTTGCGCCAGCGGCTCAGGAAGATATCTCTAATTTTGTCGAAGATGTGTCACGCTGGGATGTCAGCGATGATAAATGGCTCTTGTGGTTCGAGAAGACGACGGACAATCGAAAGATCATATCCAAGATCGAGAATTTTCTCGACTTCCATGATCCATTGCTTCGTTTGCTCTTAGAAGATCAGCGCATAAAGTCAGCAGTCGATGATTTGCTTGGAGAAGATTCGCGCAGGCTCAAGGAGTTGCTGATTTTCCACTACCCCGACAGCGGCGGCTATCTCCCGCATCAGGACATTTATCACATTCCACACAAACTCCCCGACCGGATGGTCCATGCCGTGGTTGCCATAGGCATCGACGACTCCGACCCGGAAAACGGCGGGCTTTTCTTCAGCCCCGGCAACCACAAAAAGGGGGTCTTTCCCATGGATGCCGGTGGGGTGATCTATCCTCAAGTCGCCGAAACGTTCTCCTGGGAACCCGTAGTATGGAAGGCTGGCGACATCTTCATCTTCGACGATTACGCACCGCACTGCTCACGACCGAACAAAAGCAATCGTTCTCGGCGGACACTCTACTTGGTGTTCCAGCGTGCCTCAACCGGTGGGCCGACCCGCGCTGAATATAACGTGCTTAAGCGCGCCCTTAACCCGCCCGAGGGCAAAGTGGCCGATCTCGACAATCTCAAGCCCCCAAATGGGATCTTCTATCGCGATTGAGCTCACGCAGCCAGGCGGAGGCATGCACACGAAACTGATCGACCGCTCAAAAAATGCGCGGACGGTATGGCGGTCTGATTTGCGAGCTCGCGGAGCATCGGACGCTTCGGCCACGTGGATTGTGGAGGTGGTCGCAGGCGGTCTTCTGTGTGCCTACAGCCCGACTAGCGCCCCCCTTGGTCGCCCGCCTGCCGGCCCAGAGCTGCACTATCCTGGCCGGGCCGCCAACGGGTCGGACTGCCGTTTCTCTCCATGAAGTGCACTTGAGGCTGTTCGTTGCAGCCGAAGGTCCGGCCCACTCTTCAACAGCTTAGGTTCGTTGTCATGCGCAAATACACGTTTTCTCGAACGGAGCTGTCGCGGGCGTTCGGTATCGACACGGCCACGCTTGGAACGGGCAGCGCTCGCACGGGGTTTTCGTTCGGAAAGGTTGGACCCGGGGTCATATCCGAGCCCCATCGGCACGACGAAATCGAGGCCTTCGTGGTCCTGTCTGGCGCGGGCAAGGTCACCACCGACCTTGGGGAAATCTCGGTCGCGGCCGGCGACGTCGTTCTGTTCCATCCTTTTGAAGCGCATGTGCTGCGCAACGACGGGAACAAAGACCTAGATTTCGTCGCTGTCTACTGGCGAGACGGCGAGGCCGCCCTTGATGCCGCTGCAAAGTTCACGGCTCCACGCGGCCCAATCTTCGTCTTCTCCACGCCGCCAACGCCAAATGGCGATCTGCATCTGGGGCATCTTTCTGGCCCCTATTTCGGCGCTGATGTCTATACCCGTTTCCTGCGCATGAAAGGACTCGAGGCCTATCACCTGACCGGAAGCGACGATTACCAGAGCTACGTCGCGACACGCGCCGATGCCGATCAATCGACTCCTGCAAACGTGGCGCGCTACTACGCCGACGAGATACGCGCCACGCTTGCACTTCTCGATTGTGAACTCCACAGCTTCCAAGCCACAATGGGCGATGACGGTTACGGCGAGTTCCAAACCGCGTGTTTCCGGAGTCTTCTGAGCAGCGCGGCGGTAGATTTGCGCCAGAGCCCTGCGCTTTTTGATGCCGTGACAGGCCACTATCTTTACGAGCCGGATGTTGGCGGCCTCTGCCCCGATTGCGGCGGCTCCGCCGCTGGCAACATCTGCGAGGAATGCGGTGCCCCAAACCTTTGCCACGACTTAGGTGCAGCGCGGTCACGGAAGTCTGCAAAGGCGCCGGTGGTCGGCTCCCTCCGCCGTCCGGAACTTGCCATGGACCAATGCTACGACAATATCGACCGGCATCTAAGGGCGTCGGGCGTCCCGCTACGGATCTTGGATCTCTTCGCGCGCCTGCGCCAACGCGGCGACTTCTCAGTGCCCATTACCCACCCCTCGGACTGGGGCCTGCCGGCCGAGGGGTTCCCGGGGCAAGTGATCTGGGTGTGGCCGGAGATGGCATTCGGTTTTCTGTACAACATCCAGGCGCTCGGCCGCTCGATGGGTCGCGACTGGAAGGCGGAAATGCCCGGCAACGACTGGCAGATTGTCCATTTCTTCGGCTTCGACAATTCGTTCTACCACGCGCTACTCTACCCCGCTCTTTACGCCGAGGTCTTCTCCCACTGGACGCCACGCATCCGCTATCACGTCAACGAGTTCTACCTGCTCAACGGCAAGAAATTCTCAACCAGCTGCCGCCATGCGGTCTGGGGCAAGGAGGTTCTGAGCCCAAAGACAGTCGACGTCGTGCGCCTCCATTTGGGCCTGACACGCCCAGAAGGTGAGCGGACGGATTTCACGCTGGACGCGCTGCGCCGCACTGAGAACGAGGTGTTCCAAAGGATCTGGCTGAACTGGCTTGAGGCGTTGAACCAGGAAATCAAGCAGGATTTTGCCGGCCGTGTACCCGATGCAGGCGATTGGAGCCCGGTCGACCGCGCCTTCTTTGCTCGGATAGAGATCTATCGCGCGGCGATGGAGCGCGCCTATTCGGACGAAGGCTTCTCGGTTCGGCGCGCGGCCGCTCAGGTCTGCGATTTCGTGCGCGATTGTGTAATCTACCGTGGGGCGCGAGACTATACGGCGGCCCGACGTTTCTATCCCGCCCGCAATCGGACTTCGACAGCCCTTCAGACGACGGCCGCTGCGATCCTGGCACCGACACTCGCTCCGCTGATGCCCCGCTTCGCCAGAACGCTGGCGCGAGGCATCGATGGCGTCTCAACCGAAACATGGCCCCGATCCGCCCAGCGCCTTGCGCCCGGAACGCGCTTTGATCTCGGACCCGTGTTGGTGTTCTACGCCAAATCCGGCAATCCTCATCTTGATGAGGAGGAAGCACTATGAGCCCAAAGGTGCACCAGTGAGCTGTCCCAATCTCGACCAGATCTGCGCGGTAATCAAAGCCGACGATGCCAAATATCTTGACTCGCTGTCAGTGGCGACCGAAGCCGCTATCAAACGGTAGAGACCAGAGTAGCGGACCAGAACCAACGCGTCGTCGACAACCCTGGCCCGCCCTTGGAGGACCGCCCGGCCGATCGCTTCCCAGCCCTTGCTGTTCGTTCCGCAAATGCCGTGTGGGCTCGACTGCGCTGACCAACCTCTTCGGCATCGGGATTTCCGTCCTCCAGCCGGTCAAGGCTGTCATGCGGTTCGACCCGCTTGGTCTCCTGGCGAACCCTGGGTCGTGCGCCGATCACTACTGTGAATGCTGAATGCGAATGCCTGCGTGATGCTATCTTCGGTTCTGTCCGAGTCTGTACCGGCACGGCAGTCGGCCGAAGAACAACTGAGCTACTGACATCGGAAGGTAGCAAATTCTGCCCTACAAACCCGCTACTGCTCGCAACCAGCGTTCACGGTGGCGATGGTGCGCAAGCTTCCAACCAGACCCGCGCAACCACAGCCCGTCGCCTCAGGCGAGGGCCGCCAAAAATCGCGAGCGTCGAGAGATACATCCAGTTTTTTAGGGTCGGCTAAGCTGTGTCTAACGAAAGTAACGTGACATGGACTCAATCTTCAAGCCAAGTACCTCGTACCTGTCCGCTCTCCTGCGTCTGCAATGACTGCGGAGCCGATCTTGACGATCAGCCTGCGAGCCGACTCTTGGGCCGTCCTCGTTGGAACTTTTTTTCTAAGCTCTTCTTGCATCCAATAGCGTTTAGTTGGTGAGCAGCCAGAGACAAAAATTGGGATCTCTCATCAAATTGCGTCTCTCTGTCTCGCGCTTTCGATTGGATCAATGTTCCGAGACGATCACCTTTTGTCTGGTGCCACCTGCGCTGGTGCGGAGAGTTGAGGGGCCGCACACTGTTCCTGATCGCCGGCGGTCGGAAATGGTGTGATCGACCAATCGATTAAATCGACGGCCTGCTGAAGTACCGCCTCGGTACGAGCCCGGATGGGTGAGGCGGCGATAACATGTCCGATCCAGTCCCGGTGATCGCCTTTCCTGACGATCCGCGTCTTGGGCCCAATATAGAATTCGACCTCGGCGACGCCTGGGACAGCAGTCGCCCGACTGTCCCCGTCGATCCAATCGAGCGTGCCATCGCGATCCGGAACTAGGATTCGCGCAGCCGCAATCTGCGAATGCCTTCTACGCAAATCCCATTCCTCGCCGATGACAAGCTTAATGTGCTCGGTGATTAGGTCGACACCATAAGCCAGCTGAATCATTTGAGGATTGGGCAAACCCGCCATACGCGGATTGACTTCAATGACGACTGGCCCACGCTTCGTCCACCGGAGTTCAATGTTCGTTGGCCCCCAGCCAAGGCCGAGAGCTCGCAAACTGTTTTGCGAAATATCTACGATGCGCTCATTCTCATCATCTGTCAGCGGGGCCGGTAGAGTCAATTCACGAAAGACGAAATGCGGTGGGGGGCCGAACTCTCCGGCATAAATCCCAATGACCTCATTTCCCATTATGTCGGCGCAATAGTAGGGGCCTTGTACGAATTCTTCGACCAGTATCCTCGGTGACGACCGCCACATGTGCTTCCCACCCAACAGATAGGTCGTATGTTCGGCCACCTCATCGATGTCGCGGCACAATCGGACACCACTGCTGCCGACTCCTACGGCTGGCTTGAGAACCACCGGAAAGCCGATCTCCCCGGCAGAGCGTGTTACATCCTTCGCATCCGTTGCCAAGCGATAAGACGGCACTGGAACGACGGCCTCCCTGAGGAGCTCACGTTGAACGAATTTGTTGCAACATCGTTCAATAGACGTTGCGTCTGGCCCCGGTAGATCGAAATAGCGGCAGAGCTTGCCAACTGTCGCATAGACCGACTCATTGGCGCACGTAATGCCAGCAATGCCATAGGTCGCACGAAGCCGGGAACATTCGTCGGTCAAGGCATCGAGGTCGGCTGTATCGACACGGATTGCCTCGGCCTCTTCCCTCGCAATATAGTCATACTGAGCTGGATCAGCCGATAGGGTAATCGAATGAAGGCCAAGACGCTGGGTTGCCTGGATGTATAACAGACCAGTCCTCGAGCCTTCAACCAGGATAAGTACTCTTTTGGTCATTGGCTTTTGCATTTTTGATGCGCCCTAATCTCAGACCTGTCGTGAAATTATCACGGGTCGACGATTTACGGTTGTGAAGTTGTATGAATGAATTGTAAACGGCTGTTAATGTGGCCGCTGGATCCTGGGGCGGAAGCGGTGGCGATGGAGGCTAAGAGTGTTGGCCGCTATCGCCGGCATGGGCAAGTACGTTCCTCACCAAGTGGATGCGATAGCGCTGCCATATGGCCGACAAAACCTTGGTGCGCCGCGTTCTTGGCTTCATGGGCATTGGAGACGCCGAGTCGCGAGGCCGCAACGGGTCAGCTTGCGCAGGAACTCCGTCCAATTGGCTCGCCCTCAGACGAGACGTGCCAATCTTATCCCCAGTACCTCGCGTCGTCCGTCCGCGTGACGCCGACGGTATGACGACGGCGACCGAGACGATCGGCCCACCACGGCGGACCTTCGGGCAAGTGGCGTCAACCCACAGGTATGGCCGATCGCCCTCGATCGGCCGCTCGAAGAAAGGCCTCACGTTGATACCAGGCTGCCGCTCACCCCTTGGCGTCAATCGCCGGGTCGAGATGGGCTCAAAATATAGCTTCCTGGATGACGGCGGTCAGCGCGGCGGGGGTTCGAGTAAACCCGGGGAGTACTTCCTTCCTGAGCTTCGGTGCGCAGCTCGACGGCGCCGGAGCGCGCCTCCTTGTCGCGCTCGCGACGTTGCGGGTGGGCGGGGCGCAGCGGGTTCTTCTATAGGCGGGGCCGATGGCTGCGCCCACCTCCATTTCCATTCGCCGTTCGGCAAGCCGACCATCTGCGCAGACATGTTGCTCAACTCCTGATCCCTTTTTGGGGTTGCCCGCAAGGCAAATGCCCGCAGGCGGCAGCGTCCGCATTCAATGGGCCATCAAGAGTCGTGCCATTTTGCTCGCTGCTGCTACTGCTGGCAGCCGTTTGTCAGGGTGTGCATCGCGCACAACGAAGGGACTCGAGGAGCCACCAGCGATCAGATCGCTCGGTCGAAAACGCGCAGTGACCTTAAGGATCTGGATGTCTTGGCGGTGTCGAACGTTCCGCAACATTCCCCTTTGAACGTTTATCCATTGTCGGAAAGCGGACAGAACCGCGTTCGCGCAGACAAATTGAATGAGGACCTCGGAAGCGAACGGTGTTGAACCGAAATTGTTTTTCGACTTGGCACAGCTCATGCGGTTGTACAGTGAAGTTCATGCAGCAACGGACTAGCGACGAAACATTGCGCGAGGTGATGAGCGTTGGTGGGAACTGCCCACTTACTGGCATGCTCCAGCCTTTCGATGAAGCAGGGTAAGGCGACCGTCAGCTTGCCGCTGTCGACTTTTGGCAGCAATCACTGTCCGGGCGCCAAGGTATTTAAGCCAGTCCCGGATACATCGACCGGCCGCCACTCAGGAGATCATGCGACTCGCAAATGAAGACCCTCCGTCGCCGCCGGGCTGCTCAGCACGTCGGCTGCACGGGGCGGATGCGTAAGAACTCGAGAGCTTTGGAGAGAACCCAAATGAAGATGCTGACGATGCAGACTCTAACGCCGACCCTCTCGGGTCCGCGCCGGCCGTTGCGTTTTGGGCGCGAGTCGTTAGCCAACCTCATCGCAAAGAATTTGGACAGGTTTGCGTCGAATATTGCTGTGCGCACGAACGATAATGGCGACGTGAGTTACCGCGAGTTGGGGATGTCCGCGTCCGGCCTTTCAGGGCGCCTGAAGGCTGCTGGGGTCGGCCATGGTGATGCGGTCATTGTCAAACTTCCCCGATCTGTAGAACTGGTTGCGACCATTTTGGCTACTCAATTGCTTGGTGCAGCCTTCGTTCCTATTGACCCAGCGGAAACCGACCAGCGATTGGACTATATCCGCCGCAACACGAAACCCAAGGCCATAGTCGAGCACCATTCCAATGGTTCGATCCGCGTCGAGCGCCTTTCGCAGAGCGGCGGCATCAAGTCAGCCTTCTCGGAGATCGCCTATATCATGCATACCTCCGGAACCACTGGAATCCCGAAAGGGGTGCCGGTTTCCCAGGCAGCTCTTCTGAATTTGGTCGACTGGTATGTCGACATGATCGATTTCTCGGAGCGAGCTAGCATTTCGCAGCTTACGCGCCCTGCGTTCGATGTTTCCATTCCCGAATTCTTCGTACCATTCGTGACAGGCGGTGCGATAGTCTTGCCATCCACTCAACTGCAAACACAGATTATTCAGACGATCGAGTTTCTGGCTCATAGCCGAACCAACGTCGTTCAGATGGTGCCGACGCTGCTGCGACGGTTTCTTGGAACTGTTGAACGTCTGCCTCATATTGCTGAGCAATTCACCGATCTAAAATATCTGGTATGCAATGGTGAGTCCTTGCCAGATTCAGTTAGGCGGCGATTCTATTCGTGCCTTCCCAATGCCATTCTAATAAATAGTTATGGTCCTACCGAGTGCTGCGTTGCCGTTAGTTACCACTATTGCCCTCGAGGTGATGAAGCCAGTCCGATGTTCATCGGCAAGCCAGCGTGCAACGTCGATTTCTTTGTTGTCGATGAGAACGGGTCCAATGTTGGCCTTGAGGCCGAGGGCGAGCTCTGGGTGGGAGGCGTGCAGACGTCACATCGCTATGTCGCTGATGAAGCACAATCGAAATTGCGCTTCGCGCGATGCATAACGGACAATGGTGAGCAAGTTCTGTATCGCACTGGTGATTACGTCATGGCTTCGTCAGAACACGGTCTGCGGTTTCTCGGAAGAAAGGATGAGCAAATAAAGTTTCGCGGAACCAGACTGGAGAAAGGGGAAATCACTAGCGCGATCGACCAGACGGGTGCTTGCAGGGACTCAGCGGTGGTCGTGCTAAATGGAGACGACGACGCGGATCAGGAGCTGGTTTGCTTGGTGACGCCTGCGAGCGCCGACGTGGATGAAATTCAGCGGCGGCTATCCCGTGCGCTGCCGAAAGATCGTGTTCCTCGACTTGTTGTGCCTATTGTCGAGCTTCCCTTCACCGCCAATGGAAAACTCGATCAGCTCGCGCTTGAGAGAGCAGCCAAGGAAGCGCTTCGGGCGAATACTAGGCCTGCCGCAGCTCACCCCCAGGCCGGACAGGGAACGGGGTCACCTTTGGATCATCTACTGAAGGCGGTGCGCGCTGTCACGGAACGACCGGCTTTGCCCAACTGCGCGGCCCGGGAACATGGCATTGATTCCCTGCACTTCCTCGACATACAGCTCATGCTGGCCCAAAGCGGCCTCATGTTCGGCGAAGACGTCTATGAAGCGCAAGGCCTGTCGCTCGAGGAGTGGGCTAGGCGAATTCGACCGATCGACCGCACCGGATTTCAAGCGGGCGCTACTGCCGCGTGCGGGCAAGCTTCCGGATTTGGAAACGAGCTCGCGCAAATTGTTGAATACGTCGAATCACGAGCGCCCAGCACCATTGTCCTGCACTCATCTTTGGTGGCGCTGAGGAACGTAAGTGCGGATGAGGTAACGTCCACTCTTCTGAAAGCATTAGTGCGCGTCTCCGCTTCCTCCACAGTTATTCTCCCCGCGTTCACGTTGAGCTACTGCGCCACCCGGCATTTTCACTGGACGGAGACGAAGTCCGAGACAGGCGTATTGGCCGATCTAGTGTTGAGACAGCTTCCCTCCAGGCGCACCAAACATCCCGCCTATTCGATGGTCGTTATCGGCCCGGGAACGGAACGATTGTGCCAGACAGATTGGTGGCAGGGCAGCCCGTTTGGCGATGACTCGATATTTGGCGAGATCAGCCGCTCAGATGGTTTGATTATCGGCCTCGGCACATCAAGCTTTACACATGTGCATAGGTGCGAGCTGTTAGGGGACGTACCTTACAGCAAGACAATTAACCTAAGGGGGCTCGCTGACTTCGGAGAAGGTCCGGTGGATCTCTCGACCTCGGTTTATGCTCGCGACGTTAAGGGTCGACCCGAGTATTCCTTCTTGGCACACGATACTCAGCGCGACGTTCGCGAAATGAGAGATGTGCTGCGGCAGTTCCCAATAGGCGGGACCCACGCGATGTTGGTGGACGCAAGAGAGATGGAGGCCAAGCTGGTTCCCGTCATGCGGGCCGAGCCATATGGCTTTTTGGACGAGAGAGCCAGAGCCGAGGCGCAACGCGCATATCCGAGCGAAGAAGAGCAGGCCGACCCAGGCTTTCAAGTTTCGACGGAACTTGATGATCTCAGCCCGAGTCCGGGAGTTGAGATATGACCCCTGGCAAGCAAGGTTTCGTCAGCCCACCTAGCTCAAGTCAGGAAACGTTTGATGCGACTCGATCGGATCGCGATTTGCCGACGGTCGTTCATGCGTTTGCGGACGACCGCTTCGCCGGCAATCCGGCGGCAGTCGTGCTCTATGAGAAATATCCGGCAACGGCCGAGTGCCTCCGGCTGGCGCAACGGTTTCGCCAGCCTGTCACCGTCTTTCTTCGCCCGTTGGAAGTTGCAGGTCATTTCGAAATTCGCTGGTTCACGCAGAACGCCGAACTGGATCTCTGCGGGCATGGAACGCTGGCGGCGACATACTGGCTTTATTTTTTCGCCGACTACGGCCGGCACCTTCGAGTGTCCTATCAGTCGCAAAGCGGCCTTCTCCACGGTTGGCTGGAAGGGGACGTCGTGCAAGTCGCGCTTCCGGCAATCGACACGGCTGCGGCAAATTCCATGGAATATGAAACGATCGAACGGTGCATGGGCCTGCCGATCAAGGAAGTTCGGAGGGCGTATGATGATTTCGTTGTCGTCGTCGGCGACGAACGTCTCGTTCTTGACTATGAGCCGAATTTTCGGACCATAGCAGAGATCGATTGCCGCGGTCTCGTTCTCACGGCTCTTGTTGATCCAAAAGGAGCACTCGCCGAGTTTGATATCGTGTCAAGGTTCTTTTCGCCGAGGATCGCTATCAATGAGGATCAGGTCTGCGTGTCCGCGCACTGCAAGCTCTATCCCTATTGGGCAAGGGTCCTGGGGAGGACGGAGCTGCGTGCGCTGCAGGCATCTGAGAGTGGAGGAGTGCTGCAACTCTCATCATCCGATGGTCGTGTGATCGTCGCAGGAAAAGCCAAGCTAGGGAACGAAGGCCCGCTAGATGATCACCACGGATTGCCGTTTGCGTGGAAACGTTGGCCACGAACTTTGCAAGGGCGCGAATAGCAGGTGCCGTGAGAGGCTTATCCGAAATAGTCGCCGTGCGCTCCGGCTAGACTAGGTGTGGATGGAATCTAACATTTGGTGCCCACGTTTGACGGCGGCAATGATCTTGTCGGGGTCGGCGGTCCAACTGAAGGGCTTTGGTTGCTGGTTGTGCTCTTCGAGGAAGCGGTTGATTTGGGCCTGGAGGTCGACGACGGGTGGAAGGCGCCGCGCCTGAGGCGACGCTTCGACAGCTTGGCAAAGAAGCCCTCGACCGCGTTGAGCCACGAGCACGAAGTCGGCGTGAAGTGGAAAGTGAAGCGCTGACGGCGATCGAGCCAGGCCCGCACCTTGGGATGCTTGTGAGCGGCGTAGTTGTCGAGGACGACGTGGACGGCGTTGCTGGCCGGAACATGCGCCTCGATGGCGTTGAGGAAGCGGATGAACTCCTGATGGCGATGCCACTGCACGTTCCTGCCGATAACGGTGCCGTCGAGCACGTTGAGGGCGGCAAACAGCGTGGTCGTGCCATTGCGCTTGTAGTCGTGGGTCATGGTGCCGAGGCTTCCTTTTTTCATCGGCAGGCCCGGCTGGGTGCGGTCAAGCGCCCGGATCTGCTCTTCTCGTCGACCGACAGCACGATGGCGTGAGCAGGCGGATCGACATAGAGGCCTACGACGTCGCGCAGCTTGTCGACAAGCTGCGGATCGTTGGAGAGCTTGAACTGCCGCCAGCGATGCGGCCGCAGCCCGTGCGCCTTCCAGATGCGACGAACAGCGCTTGCGCTGATGCCAGCCGCTTGCGCCATCATGTCTGCGATCCAGTGCGTCGTCTCGCCCGCGGGTCCTGCAACGTCAGCGCCACCACGCGCTCGGCGACTTCAGGCCCGGGTGGTGGAATGCGCGAGGGCCGCGTCTTGCGCGCAACAGTCCTTGGAAGCCTTCGGCGGCGAAGCGCTCCTGCCAGCGCCACACGCAGGTCTTGGACTTGCCGGTTTGCCGCATGATCTGGACGGTCCCGACGCCGTCGCTGCTCAACAGAATGATCTCGGCGCGCCAAACGTGCTTCTGCGTGCGAGATCCCGGATCAGCGCATTCAGGCGCTGGCGATCAATCAACGAAACGGTGAGGGATATTCCTGTGCGCATGCGCCAGACTCGCATGCAAACCCGCGAAAGGGAATCCCAAGCCGGACTCTTATGTCAGGCGAGAACCACTAGTTTCCGTCCATCACTTTGATATTGTTCGGGGGCCCCTAGGTTTTTGCGCAGGCAAGGTCCGGCGGTTTCAGGTACACTTCGCCTCATGGCGCCGAGTCCAAAGCACAATCCGGCACCGCCGGAGCCGACAAGGCGCCGAGAACGCACCGTCCAAGCCAGCATATTCGATCTTTGTCGCCACGCACGAGATCGGCCATGAGTTGAAGGCGGTCTAGTGGCTGGATGAGCACTATGACCTGCTTGGCGCGAGACTTGGTTCGGTGCGGCGTCAAGACCCCCGGGGCAAAGCGGTGCTGCGCTGTGCGTTTCTCGAGCAACACCGCATTCCAACCTCGAAGACTAGCCTCGTTTCGCGCCTTTGCCCGCCTGCCGTGGTCCCTGGAGCCCGCAGAAGTCGGTGCTGCAAAAGACGATCAGCGCAATTCGGCCAGAGACCTGGGAAGAGATCAAACGAGCGCTGCCGTCGAATGCCCCAACTAAAACTGGAAGACGGTGCGGTCGTGCGGCTGGACAGCACTGTGGCCCCGGCGCAGTCCGAACGTTGCTTGCTCAGAACGATCTGTCGAGCATGGCACGTTACATCTGGAACAATACCATCGGCACAGCGAACTCGTTTGACCATCTCCGTCTTGTTCGTGGCTGGTCAGCCTGAGGTCTTTCGCCACTATCGGCCCAACGGTAGGGCAAGCGGCTGACGGCTTCTCGAGCGGTCGAGCGCCGGGCGATGGGCGCGGTCAGGTCCGGGCTGCCGGGTTCGCCACGGTGATTGTTAGTTGCACGTCGCTTTCATGCTGTCGACCGCGGTCGAACCGATGAATCCCACTAAGGACGCGTCGCAATGCTGTTCGTTGCACCGGCAGAGACGACGAGCATGTTAGCCGAACCTTCGCCAACTTGGTGCTGCGCAGGTGCCGCCGGAATTCAACCTGTCGTCACTGCACGTGCCCGGTCAATTGCCGCCCGAGAGTCCCGCAGAGGACCCCAGCCCGACGGCTGCCGTGCCCAGATGCGGTGGGTTTCCCGGAGTTCCTTCCGCTCCCTCGGTGAGGCGCCGAGATTCTCTTGTATCGACAGTACGACAATTTTGTTGCATAGATGACAAAATTTTCCTACAAGAAAATTAGGTCGGCTAGTGGACCGGACGCAATGAGGACTGGACTAGGAGGACTTGATGGATGCCACGGAGAAACAGCTGCACGAGGCCGCAATCATCATTGATGCCGTATGCCCGCTTCTGGATGACCATGCGCGAATTGCGGACTACCAGGCTGGCGGTCTGACTGCGATTGCGCCAACCGTGGGGTATTGGCACGGCGCCGGCGCGACGATGCGGACGATCGGATCATGGCATAGGCTGCTGAGGGAGCGGGATGATCTCGTGTTGGTCCGTGCCGCTGCCGACATTCGGAAGGCCAAGGCACTGGGCAAGACGGGCATCATCATGCACTTCCAAGGGCCGGCACCGATCGAGGACAGTCTCGACCTGATCGACGCTTTCAAAGCGCTTGGCGTTGGCATCATGCAACTCGCGTATAACGTGAAGAACCGCATCGGCGATGGCTGCGAAGAACGCACCGATGCAGGCCTGAGTCGCTTTGGATTGCAAGTAGTCGACCGGATGAACCAAGCGCGCATGATCGTCGATTGCTCGCATACCGGTATTCAGACGACGATGGACGCCATCGAGCATTCTTCTGCGCCCGTCATCATCTCGCACGCAAACGCCAAATCAGTTCATCCGTCGCCCCGCAACATTTCGGACGAGATGATCAAGGCGATCGCTGAGAGCGGCGGCACCATTGGAGTGGTGGGCTTCCCCGGTTTCGTCTCGGGCGACAAGCGTCCGACGATCGACCAGTTTATCGATCATATCGTTTACATGTGCGACCTTGTTGGTACGCAGTGCATCACCCTAGGGATCGATTACTACAGCGGGCAGTCTCCCTACATGGATGATGCCGCTTCGATAAAGGATTATCGTGGGTTCCTTGCCGAAAATATCTGGAGCGCTGACGCCTATCCCGAGCCCCCGCATTTCTATCCCGCAGGCATCGAAACGCCAAAGACCATGTTGGCCCTGACCGAAGCTCTGCTGAGGCGCGGCTTTACGGCTGACGACATTCGCAAGATCTATGGCGATAACCTGCTGCGGATCTACGAAACCATCTGGGGGGATGAAGCAAAAGAAACATGAACGAAACGGTGCATCGGAACTCATTGTCATCGAGAACAGGGGAACTGCAATGAAAAACAAGGTCAGGAAATACAAAGCTGCCGTCGGGCTTCTTGCCCTCATGACAATCGGCCACCCGGCTTTCGCGGGCAAGGCGGACGACACGCTCAATGTTGCCTTTACCAACGAGATCGAGACGCTTGACTACTATACCGGGACCAGCCGAGAATCTCTCTCTGTCGGTCGCATCCTCTACGACGGCCTTGTGTCCAAGGACTTTAAGTCCGGAAAGTTCGTGCCCGAACTGGCCGAGTCATACAAGTTCAACTCCGACACCCAGATCGACTTCAAAATCCGCAAGGGCGTCAAATTTCACGACGGGTCTCCGTTCACCGCCGACGATGTGGTTTTCACCCTAAACCTAGTCTCCCGCCCTGACTTCGGCGCTAAATACGCCATCGCTGTGAATTGGATCGATAAGGCTGAAAAGCTCGACAATGATACTGTCCGACTCACCATGAAGGCTCCTTATCCGTTGGCACTGGAGATGCTCGCCGGCAACGTCCCTATTTACTCCAAGGCCTACTACGAAAAGGTCGGTGCGGCTGGCATGGCTGTCAAGCCCATCGGAACTGGTCCCTATAAACTTGTTGAACTGACGCCTGGTGTCGGAGTCAAGCTTGAGCGATTCCTAGACTACTACAAGGGCGGCCAGAAGGAACAACCGCAGATCGGCAAGATTAACTTCCGGGTCCTGCCGGAAAGCAACACCCAGTATGCCGAATTGCTGAATGGCAACATCGACTGGATCTGGCGTGTTCCCAAAGATGACATCCAGCGGCTTGCCGGTCAACCAGGCGTACACGTCGAAAGCTCGCCTGTTATGCGTTTCGACGAAATCAGCCTCGATCCCCACGTCCCCAACTCACCGCTCGCTGATGTACGCGTTCGCAAGGCCGTCAACTACGCCATCAACCGGAAAGAAATACGCGACGCATTCAAGGGAGAAACTTCTCCGATCATCAACTCGGCCTGCAATCCGGTACAGTTCGGCTGCGAGACCGACGTTACCACCTATGAGTACAATCCGGAAAAGGCAAAGCAGCTGCTCAAGGAAGCCGGATTGGAAAAGGGCATCAACCTGAGCATGGTCATCTCGCCCGAAGGCGTCTCGGTGGCAGAAGCCGTGAAGGCCAACCTCGCCGCGGTCGGGATCAACCTGAACCTCAACAATCTCCAGTATGCAGCGGGCGTAGAACAGTGGCGCGCCCATAAGCAGGACATGTATTATAGTGAATGGGGTTCTTATGGCGTGGGGGATGTCGCGCTGAGCGTTGGTGACTTCTTTGCAGGCACAGGCGACGACGTGGTGAACGACCCTGAGATCGTCGCGCCTGTCGTGGAAGCCTCCAAAATCATGGATAGGGATCGCCGCAAAGCGCTTTATTCAAAGGCTCTGAAGCTGATCGCCGATCGGGCCTATTGGGTTCCACTGTGGGTGTGGAGCATGAACACTGCGATGTCGAAAGACCTCGAGCTGCACATCAATCCAGACGAGTTCATTCCGTTCTACGACGCGAAATGGAAGTGATCTCCTGCCGTCCAGTCGCCACGTGCGGCTGGACGGCATAACCCTTGCAGGAGCGCACAATGTTGCATTTTGCAATGCGGCGGATACTGATGGCTTGCCTCCTCACGCTATTTGTATCGTTTGTCGCTTATTCCTTGATCTTTGCGGCTGGTGATCCTGCGGCTGCCTTGGCCGGCCAAGCCTCGACTGCGGCTGATGCCGATCGACTGCGGCATCTCTACGGTTTCGACCGGCCTATTGTCGTCCAATATGTGCATTGGCTCGGTGGAGTTCTTCGCGGGGATTTTGGAACAAGTCTCTATTTCGGGCAGCCGGTCGCCACGCTTCTTATTGATCGCTTTTCGATGACAGCCCAGCTGGGATTCTTCGCCTTGATTTTGGCGCTGCTCATTGCAGTGCCGCTGGGCGTTGTTGCAGGGCGCTGGCCCAACAGCTTTGTGGATCGGCTGGCTTTGCTATTCGCGGTCGTCGGTCAGGCCATGCCCAGCTTCTGGTTTGCCCTTCTGCTGATCATCCTGTTTTCCGTGAAGCTGGCGATCTTGCCGGCCTCGGGCACGGCCTCATGGCAAAGTTTTATAATGCCTACGGTCGTGCTGGGCTATTTCGCCACCCCGGCAATCATGCGCTTGACGCGTTCAGGCATGATATCGGCCCTTGAGGCTGACTATATTCGCACCGCTCGCGCCATGGGGCTCTCGGAGACGCGGGTTCTATTCGACTACGCCCTGCGCAATGCAGCGCTGCCTGTTATCAGTCTGGCGTCGGCGCAGTTCGGTTTCATGCTGGCAGGCTCCGTAGTTGTCGAGAATGTGTTTGCCATTCACGGAGCGGGCTCTCTAGCCTGGGAAAGCATATCGCGAGCCGATCTACCAACTGTCCAGGCACTCGTGCTCTGCTTCTCGCTGTTCTACGTCGTGCTGACCCTGCTGGCCGATATGCTCAATGCTATGCTTGATCCAAGGATGCGCAGCAAATGACCGACGCCTCAGCATATCCAGCAAGATCGGAACCGATTGCACAAAAGAGCAACTTGCTGCGCTGGCTAAGGCACGGCGGGTTGGTGCTAGGGCTCTTAGTCTTGTTCATCGTCGTTGTTATGGCAGTGTTTGCGCCCTTGCTGGCCCCCTATGACCCGTATCTGCAATCGCTTGCAACCCGCTTTGCCCCTCCAATCTGGTTGCCCGGGGGAAGTTGGGTGCACCCGCTTGGCACCGACCAGCTGGGTCGTGATTACCTGTCACGCATCATCTATGGCGCCCAAATCTCCCTGGTAATCGGCGTTGGGACCGCCGTCGTGTCGGGCATCATCGGAACCACTATCGGGATTTGCGCGGGCTATTTCGGCGGCAAGGTGGACAGCGTGGCGATGTTCGTCATCACCGCTCGTTTGGCAATGCCAGTCATTCTGGTGGCGCTGGCCGTGGTGGCGCTGGTGGGGTCCTCACTTACGGTGGTCATGCTGACGCTCGGGCTCTTGCTTTGGGACCGGTTTGCGCTCGTTACGAGGGCCACGACGATTCAACTGAGGTCAACGGAATTCGTGACCGCGGCGCAGTTGCAGGGCGCCTCCGTCCTCCAGATCGTCAGGCACGAGATCCTCCCAAATCTCCTCAACAATCTGGTCGTGGTGGCTACGCTTGAAATGGCGCAGGCGATGATTCTCGAGGCGGCCCTCTCATTCCTGGGTCTCGGCGTGCCGGCGCCCCTCCCGTCATGGGGCCTGATGATTGCGGAAGGCAAAGCCTCGATCCTGTTTGAGCCTTGGCTTATCACTATACCTGGGGCGTTTCTGTTCACGCTCGTCCTTGGCACGAACCTTCTTGGCGATGGTCTGCGCGATCTGCTGTCGCCCGATGGACGCAATTGAAGGAAGGCCAATGCTTCTCAACGTCGAAAAGCTCAACATTGACATTGCGACGGCGAACGGAACTCTTGCGGCCGTTCAGGATGTAAGCTTCAGCGTGTCGAAAGGCGAAACTCTGTGCATCGTCGGCGAATCCGGCTGTGGAAAGTCGATCACCGCGCTGTCGCTTCTGGGACTCTTGCCCAAGGTGGCAAAGCGGACGGCGCGGGAGGTGAGCTTTGACGGCATCGACATGCAATCGATCTCAAAGCGTCAACTGCGGGGTTTGCGGGGCAACCGTCTGTCGATGATTTTTCAAGAGCCGATGACCGCGCTAAACCCGCTGCACACGATCGGACGGCAGTTATCCGATGTCTATCGGGCGCATCGTTGGGCCACTCGCAGGGAGGCGCGGGAGCGGGCCATCCTACTTCTCGAGCAGGTTGGGATTTCCAACGCGACGCAACGCTTGGGCAACTATCCGCACGAGCTCTCGGGCGGGATGCGCCAGCGTGTCGTAATCGCCATGGCGCTGATGTGCGAGCCCGAGCTGATAGTGGCGGATGAACCGACCACGGCTCTGGACGTCACCATCCAGGCTGAATTGCTGCGACTGCTTATCGACCTGCAGAAGTCTTTCGGGATGGGAATGATCATGATTACGCACGACCTCGGGCTTGTGTCACGCATCGCCGATAAGGTGCTCGTCATGTATGCGGGTCAGGTGGTGGAAACAGCGGCCGCCGAGAAACTGTTCACCAATCCGTCCCATCCCTATACCCGTGCGTTGCTTGGTTCAGTACCTGATCCTTCGCACCCGCGAATGAAGCCGTTGCCCTCTATAGGAGGCACAGTGCCTTCGCTTCTAACGCGTATAGAGAGCTGTCATTTCTACGATAGGTGTCCTCTCGCCTCCGATGCTTGCAGAAGGCCGATTGACCTGGAAGAGATCGGAGACGGCCATCAGGCACGCTGCATAAAGGCCGGCGGAGCAAAAATGCGTCTGAAGGTCGTTGCCTGATGAGCGACAAACCTGTTCTCGAGTTGCGCAAGGTCTCGCACGAATACGGTGGCCGAAGAGGGATTTTCGGCCACAGCGCGCCGATGCGTGCTGTGGATGACGTTTCGATCCGCGTCAGGAAGGGCGACGTTCTTGGTATCGTCGGCGAGTCTGGGTCTGGGAAAAGCACGCTCGCAAAGATCATGCTCGGTCTCCTCCCGCCGACGCAAGGGGACGTACTGCTGCATGGGCGGTCCATCGCCGGCATGACACGTCGGCAGATCGCCCAACGGATGGGGTTCATTTTCCAAGATCCGTATTCGTCGCTGAACCCGCGCCAGACCGTGGGCAAGATCGTGGCCTATCCGCTGTATTTGCGCGGCGAGGGCACGTCGGCGGAGCGGCAAGAACGAGCGCGAAAAATTCTTGACGTGGTGGGTTTGCCGTCACGTTTCCTGGAAGCGTATCCCAGCCAGATGTCGGGCGGCCAACGGCAGCGCGTCGCCATCGCGCGAGCTCTGATCTCACGTCCGAAACTGCTGATATGCGACGAGCCGACCTCGGCGCTTGACGTGTCGGTTCAGTCCCAAGTGCTCAATCTGCTTTTGACGCTGCGCGAGGAATTCGATCTGACATACGTCATGATCAGCCACAACATGAGCGTGATCCAGCATATGACCACGCACGTGGCGGTAATGTACGTAGGCCGGGTCGTCGAAATGAACGTCTCCGAGCGGATCTTCGAAAAGCCGCGCCACCCCTACACACAGCTTCTGCTGAACTCGACGCTGACGGTCGCGCCGGGTGCCGGTGTTCCCGATCTGAGGACTGACGCCGCTGCCCGCCAGGCGATGCGTGATTATCCATCCTACATTGCTCCTTGATGGTAAAAAGACCTCTGACGCCCCAGCCCGATTCGGTATGAGATAGAGATGACGCAGTTGGATTCCATACAGCAGCACAAATATCCACCGGTCGGAGTTACCGTTCAGAAGCTGCGCAAGCAATTCAGGCTCACCCTGAATGACTTGGCGCAGAGATCGGGGCTTTCGATTTCGGCCGTATCAAAAATCGAAAACGGCCAAGTCTCGCCGACATACGACACCATCCTTCGCCTTTCGGTTGGGTTGGGTGTCGATGTGACCGAGCTCTTCGGCAGTATCACCAGCAAACCCGGTGCGGCAGGCCGCCTGGTCGTCACCAGAGGCGGCGAGGGCATTCTGCAACAGACACCTCACTACCAATACGAGTTGCTTGGCGCCGATCTCGCAGCCAAGCAGTTCACGCCTCTGCTGACGCGTGTGCGTGCGCACTCAATCAAAGAATTCACCAAAATCGAGGGCCATCTGGGGGAGGAGTTCTTCTATGTGCTGTCAGGTGAGGTGATCTTGCACACCGAGCACTATGCGCCGGTGCGCCTCTTGCCAGGCGACAGCAGCTACTATGACTCCACAATGGGTCACGCGCTCGTTTCGGCAAGCGAGGAGGATGCACTGATCTTGTGGATCGCCACGCGCGTCCACGGAGTACTGGTCCAGCCCTCTTCAGCCGTTTGAAGCGATCTCGCGCTAGCGCACGATGAACTTTTGCCGAAAAGGCATTCCGGTGATCTGTTCGCATGTGCGCTTTGACGGACGCGCCAAGGGTTTGAGAGGGACAAAATGAATTTGGCTAAGTCTTGAAGAAATTTTATGAGTGACGGAAATGGAAATAACAGCATCGCCGTGATTGGTGCCGGGGTAGCCGGAATCACAACCGCATACGCTCTTGCGAAGCGCGGCATCAACGTAGCTGTCATTGACGCACTCTCCGGCCCGGCCGAAATGTGCAGCCGCGCGAACGCCGGGATCATCGCTGTCGGACACGCGAAAGCCTGGGCAGGACCGCAAGCAATTGGCGCCATGGTGAAAGCCATTGCGGGACGTGACCCGTCGGTCCAAATAACACGCCTGGGAGATCCTGCGCTTTGGCATTGGGGCCTTGAGTTCTTGCTCAACTGCCGCTCTTCGACTCATCTAAGGAACACCGACAAGCTCCAGCGTCTGAGCCGCTATAGCCGCGCTCTCGTCGCCGCGGCCGAAACCGACATGGACCTACCCAAAGAAATCCGACATCAGGGCGGCCTTTATCTGTTCCAGAACAAGACGCAGTTCGACACTTATGTCGCCTCGATCAGGCGTCATGGCGACGGCGCAATCGAGGTGCTTAACCGGAAGGGGCTGATTATGCGCGAACCTGCGCTCGCCGCTATGCCCGATTTGGTTGGAGGGCTGTTCAGTGCAGCAGACTCTGTTGGCGATTGCCGGCTGTTTAGCCAACGAGCAGCCGCCTTCTTGAGCCAGACACACAAGGTAAGTCTGCATTTCGATACCCGCGTCACAGGCTTTCGCCGCGTGGGCAATGCTATCGCGGCGATCGTAACAGACCGCGGAGAAATACCCTGCTCGGCAGTGATCTTGGCCACGGGTGTCGAAACGCCCGACATCACCCGATCGCTCAGCTTTCGCCCCAATATATATCCAGTAAAGGGCTATTCGGGCACTTGGACGATTACGGATCCCGAGGGGGTGCCCACGTTGCCCTATGTCGACGAAACGGAATTGCTGGCTGTCGCAACCTTTGGCGGAAAGCTACGCGTCACCGCGATCGCTGAATTTGCGGCTCGCGATCGCTCTCTTCCCGAGGATCGCATTGAACGGATTGCCGCTTACGCGCGACGGTCTTTCGGGCACGCGGTGGATTTGGCAACGCCGGAATTCTGGTCCGGTCTGCGGCCAACCACACCCGGTGGTCCCCCCTACCTGGGCCGCATCCGGCGGTTCGACAATCTTTGGATCAACGCGGGGCACGGGCAACTCGGCTGGACGATGGCGTTCGGCTGCGGCGAGTTGCTGGCGCAAAGGATCATAGGCGAACAAATATCGTTAGAGGACGTCAGTTCGAGGGCTCGATGGCTTTCATAGCTTTGTGTTGCTGCCTGCAACTTCGACGTGCCGCGATTCTGGACGGAAGCTACGAAGCTCGCCGACGGAGCGATACCACAAGGAGCAAACGGATATGACTGATGCCGCTATCAGGATCATTGATGCCCATGCGACTGCGGCAAGTCTCCCCTTCGATGCACTTGTCGACGCCCTACAGGCCGGTTTTCACAATGGCTGTGTGGTGCCTGCCCGGCATCATCATCGTCTCGAGAAAACTGGTGAGCCGGATGCAACCCTTCTTATCATGCCGGCCTGGGCCAAACCCGAGGATCAGGATCAGTTCCTGGGGGTCAAGCTAGTCACTGTGGTTCCAGGAAACGCAGCCCGAAGCTTACCCGGACTGACGTCCACCTACATCCTCTACGATGCGGTGACAGGCCGACAACTGTCCTTGATGGATGGCAATGTCATCACCTCAAGGCGGACGGCGGCCACGGCCGCATTGGGCGCTCGTTTTCTCGCTCGGGTGGATGCACGCTCACTATTGGTTATAGGCGCTGGTCGGGTCGGCAGCCTCATTCCTGACGCTTACCTCGCCGTTAGACCGATCGAGAAAGTGTCGGTTTGGGATATTCAACATGAGAGCGCTGACAAGCTCACTCGCTCATTGAATGAGCGCGGGATTACCGCTCAGGTCGTGACTGATTTGGAACAGGCCGTAGCCGCCGCGGACATTGTCACAGCTGCAACCCTTGCGACCGAGCCAGTCATCAAAGGACAGTGGATTCGTAAGGGAACACACATCGATCTCATTGGCGCCTTTACCCCGGGAATGAGGGAGGCAGACGATGCAGCGTTGATGATGGCCAGGGTGTTTGTCGATACCCACGAAGCGTTGCACGAGGCGGGTGACCTTGTTCAGCCCATAGGAGGCGGCGTGGTTGCCAAGGAACATGTCCTCGGCACGCTCGAGGACCTTGCAAACGGGAAAGTGAAGGGGCGCACCGCCGTTGATGAGATCACCTATTTCAAAGCGGTTGGATCCGGTTGGCCGACCTTGTCGCGGCTCGCATGGTCTACAAGAGCGTTCGCGCGGCTACCGTGTGTGTTTAGCACAAACCGCATGCGAGCAGTGCGCGAGACGGTGGGCGGCAACGCAGCACCTGCAATTAACTGTCAGGAACGGTTCTCAAACCAGCAACAGCCGGCCCAATTCCCGAAGGGAGCATTGTATGAACGAAAGCGTTGAACCAGCATCGACCAAGCCGGCAGAAGCTCGCTTGCGCGTAGCCATTGCTGGCCTCTTGCACGAGACGAACACGTTCGCCCCGTTTGGCGCCTTCTACGACGACTTCGCTCGGGCCGACGGCTGGCCAGCAATAACGTTTGGCGCTGACATTCTCGATGTCTTTCCTCCCCTTGAGATCCCGATTGGGGGCTTCATTGCTGCCGCCAAAGACACGTGCGATCTCGTGCCCATAGTGTGGGCTGCGGCCGAGCCGACTAGCTTCGTGTCGGACGACGCGTTCGAACGGATCGCCACGGAGATCTGCAGCGGCATCGCGGCCGCTGGGAAGCTCGACGCGATTTTTCTCGACCTTCATGGCGCTATGGCAGTCCAATCATATGAGGATGGTGAAGGAGAATTGCTTCGACGCGTCCGAGCGTTCGTCGGACCTGAGCTGCCCGTCGTCATCAGCCTTGATCTTCACGCCAACGTCACTGAGACGATGGTGGAATTGTGTGATGGCATCGCTCTGTTTCGCACCTACCCGCACATCGACATGGCCGCGACCGGTCAACGCGCCTTTACGCTATTAGGGCACCGCATCCGACATGGCAGGGCTCTGGCAAAAGCGTTCAGAAAGCCGCCGTTTCTGATTCCGCTGGCCGCGCAGTGCACAGACTTCGAGCCTTGCAAGAGCCTGTACCAGAAACTGCCGGACTATCTGGACGCCGCTGTATTCAATGTTGACATGGCGCTAGGTTTTCCTTTGGCTGATATTCGGGACTGCGGCCCGGCGATAGTAGCTTACGGGACAGATGCAGCGGCCGTCGCAGCCGCAGCCGACAAGGCCTGCGCGGCGATGCTCGAGGCTGAAAGCATGTTCGAGATGCCGTTGCTCAGCGTCGGGCAGGCAGTGGAACATGCCCTACTCCACGGAGGCAGGGGCGAAACCATCGTCCTCGCCGATGTTCAGGATAATCCAGGCTGCGGAGGAACATCAGATACCGTAGGACTTCTCAGAGGGATGGTCGAAGGTGGATTGCGGAACAGCGCTCTAGGGCTGCTTTGGGATCCAGAGACAGCAGCGTCAGCTCACGAGGCCGGGGTAGGCGCCGAAATGGACGTACGCCTGGGAGGACGTTTCGGGTATGATGCCGAACCTTACCGGGTCAGAGTTCGCGTCGAGCAACTTTGGGAAGGGGTGTTCACGGCCAATGGACCGTTCCTCGCCGGCGTAAAAGTTGATCTTGGTCGGATGGCGCGCCTGCGAATACTGGACCCGCGTTCCGACGTGCAGGTCGCAGTCTCGACCATCCGATATCAATGCCTAGACCAAGATCTTTTGCGCGCTGTTGGAATAGAGCCGAAGGAGCAGTCCGTCGTCGCAGTCAAGAGTACCATTCACTTCCGCGCGGACTTTGCACCGATGGCCAAAGAAATCGTCATGGTCGAGTCCCCTGGTGCTCACTGGTGCCGCAGCGAGACGCTCCCCTACGAGCGATTGCGGGAGGGCGTGCGCAAAGCCCCGATCTCGCTGACTAGAGACCCCCTTTTGCGCGAAAAAACAGGGTCCCGATTCCATGGTCATTGACAGTTTTCGTCCACATTTCCGCTGTCGAACGTGCGGGCCTCTCGACCCTGGCTGACGGCCAGAAGATCAACTATGAGATCGAGCAGGACCGCCGCACTGGCAAGTCCTCAGCTGGCAGGCTGAGCAAAGCTGGTTGAAATTTTCTCCTGCGTCCTAGCAAGAGTAGGCACGTAGGTCCGGAGGTCCTCACGGCCGCTCGATAGGAGCGAGCAAAAACTGAGGGCAGCAGATTGCTGCAGGCGTCGCGAATTCCTCATGAAACAAAGTTGTTTGAAAGGAAGGCGGGGCTGGCCCCGCCTTTTTATATGACGCGCAGATTAAGCCGATGGCTGCAACGCTCCAGAACGAATCTCGATTGCCGAAATCAAGCCGCGACCTTCTTGCGGGTTCGCTTCGTCGGCGCAGGCTCCGGCGCTTCCGGCGCCTTCGGTTTGCGGCCGAGCCCCATCGTCTTGGCCAATGACGAGCGCGCCGCGGCGTAGTTCGGCGCGACCATGGGATAATCCGCGGGCAGGCCCCATTTGGCCCGATATCCATCCGGCGTCAGCCCATAGTGGGTCGACAGATGGCGCTTTAGCGATTTGAATTTCTTCCCGTCCTCAAGGGAGATGATGTAGTCCGGTGTCACCGATTTCCTGATCGGGACTGCGGGCGTAAGGGCAACCGGCTCTTGCGCAGAGACACCTCCGGCCGTCGCTCTCAGAGCCGCATGCACTTGGCCGATGAGGGCAGGGAGATCCCCCACCGGGATCGGATTGTTGGAGACATAGGCCGACACGACATCGGCGGCAAGCTCAATGAGGGTGTCGACGTTTTTTCCGGCTTCTTCTGTCATGAAACTCTCCAGGCGGTGAAACATAGTCAGCGAAGCGTCGCTTCATAGGGCCGGTTGCCGCTGAAAGCAACAATGTCTCGACAGCGTTATTGCCAATGCTCGTCCAGAAGCGACATCGATGCGCCATATTTCCCGTCGTGACCGCTGAGCCACTCGTTGTTGGCGACCCTGCCGTGGTGCGTGGCGCGTCCCGGCTGTACTTTGCGCCGAAGTTGCTAGTAGTCGAGGCTAAGCGCGCTATTTTTGTCTCGCTTTACTTCTTTGGCTGTGAAATCGAGGGATCGTGATCGCTTGCTGGTGGGCGTCAGGGACGATGGACGGTCATTGGCAATGGCCAAATGTAAGTTCATCGCCCGGTGAGCCGCTCTTCCAAGGGGCTGGGAACCGCCGCTGGTAACCAAGGACATCAATGTATTTCGAGGCGTTTCTTAGCCGGTCCTCGAGAGACGGCAATCGCTGCGGACGACACCTGTTCCACGATATCGAACAGCGCGGCGACACAGGCAGCTTCTCGAATCTGGAGCGGCTTCTCGCAAGTTGGCGCCGCGCCGAGAGGCCGGGCAAGGACAGTGCGTCGCCTGCTTCAATCATACGCGTCAACCAGTCAGCGACGCTGTCCCATACGAATCCCGCGACCGGCCGTGTGATCTCGCCGGTAGTCGCCCCGGCCCTCTGCACGAAGCCTCGGGATGTGCTGATGATCAACCAGGCCACAAAGGTCGACGTCCTGAAGCAGGGATCACATGAGTTTGCCACTATGCGCAGGCTTGCCATGCGCTCCGCGGCATTTTGCGGGGCCTGTGAATTGGGCAAGCTCGACACTTCGATCGACGTGGCGTCAACTCCGGGTCCGTCGCCATCACGCGTTTCGGTCGGGTCCTACGCCGTGACGCTGACGCCGTTCGCGATGCCATTGAACTACCGTGGAGCAACGGCCAGGCGGAAGGGCTGATGAACCGCCTGAAGACGATTAAACGTACCATTGGGCAGAGCGGGCTGCGAACTCATTAGGGCACGCATGCTGCCACTCAGCCCGGCCTGATCACCACACAAAGCGAGGAAGAACCTGGTCAAGTGCAAAGCGACAATTGCCTCGACAGCAGGTCCCGGAAGGTTTATGCTGCCCGATGTTACCGCAATCCTGAATGGCGATTGAGTACCTTCACGACTGAAGGGAGTGGAACTGCTTTGTCGGCCAAATTGTTGACGGAACGCCCGGCGCCCATTGTTGCTACATGTCTAGATTCTTGGGGCGTTTTGGATGATGCAATCCACCATCTCACTCCAAAGGGCAGTGGAATCTGGAACAACGTCGCTTTTGTACGCACTACATCCTTCGTGCCCGATTGGCATATTGTCTTTAACTCTGCTTCTCTTTTTGGGCTCCCTGTTGATATCGAGGCGAGCCCAAACAGGACAATCTTTGCAATCGGCGAACCGCCGACGAAAGCTCATCGTGCATTTCATGAAGGGCAGGGGAAGAATACTATCGTCCTGACGTCTGACGAAGAGCTGGCTGCTCGGCAGAATGCAGCGCGCCGATTCGTTTTGTCTCCACCTATCACTCGGTCTTGGTCTGTAAACAAGACATATGACCAACTTCTGGTCAGCGAAGTCGTGGATAAGCCGTTTCGGCTCTCATGGATTACCAGTAACATCGCCCTGCTAAAAGGACATCGATATCGGCTGGCGTTTCTGGAACGGCTGAGAAAGGAGCTCGATTTTGACCTGTTCGGCCGAGGTTTTCGGCTGATTGGAGATAAATGGAACGCACTCGCACCTTACCGTTACAGTATAGCGTTCGAGAATACTCGTGCTGACTACTATTTTACAGAGAAGCTTATGGACTGCTTCGTTGCTGAAACAATGCCGATCTATTACGGCAGCCCAGCAATCACGAGGTTCTTCCCTTCGGACTCTATGGTTCTGATTGACCCAGAGGACAAGAACGTAACCCAAAAAATTCAAGAAATCATCAACTCAGACCTCTGGAAGGAACGTCGCGGCGCAATAAGAGAGGCGAAGCGGCTAGTCCTCGAGAAATACAATACGTTTGCCTATCTCGCGGGCTTCATCGAAAGCGTTCAGGATAAACCCTTACCGCCAGAAATTATACACATCGAATCGCCTGAAGTTGATTTTTCGATAGACGAATGAAGTACTCCAACGCTCGCTCCGCGTGCCCGGCGGTTGGTGGTCTCACGAGATCGGTGCGGAACGCCCGGCGGAGAATGCCTGCTGCGCAAACGGGCCGGCACGGGCGCACAAGGTCATGCGCCCCCGGCTGCCGCTAATCAGACGAACTGGGGAAGGCCAGGAACGGAATTGAGGACCTCGTCCACGAGTTCGTCGCCGGCATGTTCCTTGGCGCAGGCGATCGTCTCGTTGGCGAGGGCGGCGATCTTTGCCATGCTGAGACCCTCACCCATCAATTGCTGCCCGAGCCCCATAAGGCCGCCACCCTCTGGGTCGTCGCCATGATACTTCGCTACTAATTCCGAAGCTCCCGGAATGGCCTCGATCATGCGCGCGCCGGGACCGTCGGCCGCGTGGCTCCGCAGGAAACCCAGCATTAACCCAACGGCCTTCTCTGCGACAGCCGGGCCGATGCCGGCACCAGTGGCGATGCGCGGTAAGATTTCTTCCATGCAGGGTCTCTCTCTCTTTGATTACGTTTACAAGGGGCCGGTCCGGCGCCGCGCCTTTGGCCGACCCACAATTGAACTCCACAAAATAGGCCAGCGGAGGTGCTATTGCGCCTAAAACCGCCTCTGTCAACGCAAGCTGCGTCGGACGTGCGTGTTTCCCAAACCGAAGATCATTCCAATTCACTTCATTACGCACTGGCAACCGCACAGTTCGCGGTGGCTCGCTTATGAGCCAATGCCCCGCGCCCGTCAAATGATGACGACAACATGGTCATCGCCTAGGATCTGTGGATCAAGGTGTGAGGCAGTTGCAGCGGGTGGACCTGCTCAAGCGCCGCGCCATCCTCGCGTGATGGGATGTTCGTAGAAGCGGAGCTATATGCCGGTGTGACGATCGATGAAGGCAGAACGGCTATTCCGCTACGACCTCCATACTGTCGCATAGACCGTCGCTGCTTAGGTATTGAAACCGCCATCGCTGGTGACATCACAATGTGCAGTCGGCGGGTGTCGACAAGGCCGATTCACGCAATCAGCAGGTCAGGAGGAACGAATGAACCCTGACGTTTCAGAAGCTCACTTTTCGCAAGGCGTGCAGCGCACATCGTGCAAGAGATTGCCAGTCTTGCGGATGCTGTCGACTTTCTCAACCTTGGCTGGAAGATCGCAGTGACCGAATCTACGAAGCCGCCCTCAGGGCGTGCTTTGATGCATAAAACCGGTTGCCAACCAGGGATACTCCTCCTCCCTGAAGTCCAATCGAGAAGAGCGATCACTTCCAAGAGGGTCCCAGCTCAGCTGCGAAAACAGGTGTGAGACCCCGTCCTCTCCCTCAAGCTGATCTAGCTCAGGGCGTTCATGAGCCGCAGATCGCATAATGGCTGCGTGGACGACGCAGGAAGACCAATTATGAAAATCCTATTCAGTACGATGGCTGTCACCTTGCTGGCACCCACCGCCTTTGCTGCGGATTGGATCCCAACCGACCTCAGAGATACGGCATTGGCCACCTTCACGGCTTTGCCATCCACCACGCCGACAGTCGCCAATAACCCGATCACCCCGGAAAAGATCGCTCTCGGCAAGGCACTGTTCTTCGATCCACGCGTCTCGGCGTCAGGCGTCTTGTCGTGCAATTCATGCCACAACCTGGCCACCGGCGGCGACGACAATCACGAAACCTCGATTGGCCATGGTTGGCAGAAGGGACAGCGCAACGCGCCGACTGTACTGAACGCTGTCTTCAATATCGCCCAGTTCTGGGATGGTCGTGCCGAAGACCTGAAGGCTCAGGCGAAGGGACCGGTCCAAGCCGGGATCGAAATGGCCAATACACCGGGCCAACTCATCGCCACTCTCAAGTCCATGCCGCAATATGTCGAGTGGTTCGATGCAGCTTTTCCGGCTGAAGCTGATCGGGTCACCTTCGACAACTTCGCCAAGGCGATCGAAGCCTTCGAGGCGACACTGGTCACACCTGCCCCGTTCGACAGCTTCCTGAATGGTGATGAGGTTGCCATGACTTCCGAACAGAAACAGGGCCTGGTGCTTTTCATGGACAAAGGCTGCTCGTCCTGCCATGCGGGCATCAACGTTGGTGGGCAAGCCTATTACCCATTCGGCCTCGTGGAACGGCCCAGCGCCGAAGTCCTGCCGGACAAAGACAAGGGCCGATTTGAGGTCACCAATGCAGCCGACGATTCCTATGTCTTCCGCGTGGCGCCGCTGCGCAACGTTGCACTCACCGCGCCATACTTTCATTCGGGCAAGGTTTGGGATCTGAAACAGGCCGTCGCCATTATGGGGACCACCCAGCTCGGCGTAGTACTGGCGGACGAAGAAGTTGACCTGCTTGTTGCCTTCCTCAACTCGCTGACCGGAGAGGCACCTGACGTCGCCTATCCCATCTTACCCTCAGAAACGGTGACAACGCCCCGGCCTGTAACGCAGATCTCAGGAAAATAAGGGCCAATCGGCTGCGGACTCGCAATCGAAAATGATTGGCGATTTTTACTTGGCGACACGAATTGCGACGTCCATCTCCGAATTGGCGGGACGCTAGCGATACCCGAACCCTGCCACCTCGCCCGTAGTCTGCGCGATCAACTGGGGGCGGACAGACGCAGCACCATATATTGTCGCTGCCTGAGCGAACGCGCCAAGCAGTCTACTTTGAGAAACGACGCGTGTCCGATTTGTTCGAGGCGCGGGGCCTGTATGTCCCCAAGGAACCAATATTATAGCGTAGTGCCACATTTATATTTCTGCGGGATTAAGACACGTGCCGTAGGGAAATTGCACATTTGCGCCGAGTGGCTCATTTCCAAGAGTGTGCCGGTTTGGCATGTTCACGGCCGACAGGAGCCAGCCGGTAGCTCACCACACGGTGAGGAAGGAGAAGCCTCAGGCCACTTTCTCCCGGAGCGCGCGCGCTGCAGCGACCATGTTCATGAGGGCAGGGCGGACCTCCTCCCATTTGCGTGTTTTGAGGCCACAGTCCGGGTTTACCCACAGTTGGCCGTCGGACAGTCGCTCGCGGGCAAGCATGATTAGGTCCGAAATCTCGCAGACCTCCGGCACACGTGGTGAGTGAATGTCATAGACGCCGGGACCGATCTCGTTCGGATATTTGGAGCTCGTGAAGGCGTCCAGCAGTTCCATCTTGGAGCGCGACGTCTCAATCGAAATGACATCCGCATCCATTCCAGCGATCGCGTCGATGATCTCGTTGAACTCCGAATAGCACATGTGGGTGTGGATTCGAGTCGCGTCCTTTACACCCGTTGAAGCGATCCGGAAGCATTCGACAGCCCAGTCGAGATAGGCTTTCCAGTCAGATTGGCGCAGTGGCAATCCTTCGCGAAACGCGGCCTCATCGATCTGGATCATCCTTGCGCCGGACCTTTCGAGATCCGTCACTTCGTCGCGGATGGCGAGCGCGATCTGGCGGCAGGCTTCGGAGCGGGGTACGTCGTCTCGAACAAAGGACCAGTTGAGAATGGTCACTGGGCCTGTGAGCATTCCCTTCACGGGCTTTTCCGTAAGCGACTGGGCGAATTGCCACCAGCGCACCGTCATCGGATTGCGCCTCGATACGTCCCCGAAGACGATGGGGGGACGCACGTAGCGCGACCCATAGCTTTGCACCCAGGCATGCTGAGTGAAGGCGAAGCCGGACAGCTGCTCGCCGAAATGCTGTACCATATCGTTTCGTTCGAACTCACCGTGCACCAGCACGTCCAGCCCGATCTCTTCCTGCCAACGAATTGCTGACTCGATCTCCTTCTTCAGGAAAATCTCGTAATCGACATAACTGAGCTGGCCCTTCGCATGAGCGGACCGCGCGCGGCGTACCTGCGGCGTCTGCGGGAAGGACCCGATTGTCGTCGTCGGGAACGGCGGCAGCCCGAGCGTGCCGGCCTGGACTCTGGAGCGCTCGCCAAAAGCGCTCTCTCGTCGTTTCATGCTATGGTCAATGCTGGCGATCCGCCCCTCAACAAGCGGGTCATGGATCTTCGTGGACGTCAAGCGAGTGGCGGCAGCCTCGGCAGAAGCTTTCAACGCGGCTGCCACCGCATCCCTGCCTTTGGAAAGGGCCCGGGCCAGCAAGACCAGCTCGTCGGTCTTCTGGGCCGCGAAGGCGAGCCACGACCTGATGTCGGCCTCGAGTTCCGTCTCCATGCGCAGGTCAATCGGCACATGCAGCATCGAGCAAGAAGGCGCGATTTCGACGCGGTCCAAGGGCCAGCCGGCGACGATCGGTTTGATGCGGTCGAGAATGGCGGGCAGGTTCGCACGCCAGACGTTGCGGCCATCGATCAAGCCGAGCGAGAGCACCAGATCCTTCGGAGCGAGCCGACCCACCGTTTCCAGCTGCTCGGGAGCGCGCACGAGATCAATATGCAGGCCGGCCAGGGGCAGAGAAACCGCGGTTTCGAGATTGTCTCCCAGCGACCCGAAATACGTAGCCAGCATGATCTTCAGCTCGGGCGCGGCTTTCGACAGCTGGCCATAGGCGAATTCGAACGCAGCTCGTTCGTTCGGGTTCAGATCCAGGACAAGCGCTGGCTCATCGATCTGCACCCAGTCGGCTCCCGACAGCTTCAGCCTCTGCAGGACTTGCTCGTAAACGGGCAGCAGCCGCGGTAGGAGCGCGATGGGACCGAATCCTTCGGCACGCGATTTCGCCAGCTTGAGGAAGGTGATGGGTCCAAGGATGACTGGGCGTGTGTGAATGCCGAGAGCTTTAGCCTCGAGGAAGTAATCGACCGGCTTCGATGACGAGAGGGCGAACGTCTGATCATCATCGAGTTCCGGCACAATGTAGTGGTAGTTGGTGTCAAACCACTTGGTCATTTCCATCGCGGTTACACCAGGTCCATGAGCCTCCTCCTGGTGACCAGCGTGTCCACAATCCTCCGTCTGACCCTGGTTGCCGCGCGCCATTGCGAAGTAGATGTCAAGTGGGACCTCGCCGCTATTCCAGCCGTACCGGGATGGAATGGCCCCGACCATGGCTGCGGTGTCGAGCACATGGTCGTAAAGCGAGAAGTCGTTCGACGGGATTTTCGACACGCCGCGATCGCGCTGCTCTTCCCAGCTAGCGGCTCGGAGCGCCTTCGACGTCGCAAGAAGGTCGCCAGCGGACGATGTTCCGGACCAGTAGCTTTCGAGGGCGAATTTCAGTTCTCGCCGACGACCGAAGCGCGGCACGCCGAGCGTTGCTACAGGAATTTGCTGAGAGACAGTCATGTCATACCCCGATGGTTGGGGGCGTCGGTGACAAGGAAGGCGCTAGCAGGCCGGCACGCCGGTTGCAGCGGCCACCGAGACACCCCGCCCGTGGACGTAATTCGCCGTGGCAGGTCTCCTGGCTCGCGGGGTCATAGCCTCCACCCGTCTTCCCGAGGGTATTCGCCTCAGTGACATGAGTGGATTGGCTCGCCGCTAACAGTTGCGGGGGCAGCGCCGGCATCGCACCGGCTTCCCTCTTAGCTCCGCTGCGGCAGCACCGTACGCGAGAACCACAACAGCAGACAATCACAGCAACCCGCTCTTTGTCAATGACGCATAATGAAATGTTTATGTCGTTATATGGTCGCGTTTTACGCCTTTGTCTAGCATTGTGAAATATTCAGTCTGCTGCCCGCATTCGGCATCGTGGGACGTGATCGCAAGTCAGGTCCGACCGACGCCGCGAGTTCTCCGTTACCTCAGGAACCTTACTGGCCCCCCAAGCTGAGCTTCTGGAAAATGCTGGTGACGATCTGGAGGACGGTGAATGCCGTCATGGCAAGCACGCCTTGCACCGCTCCTCCAGCGAGCTTCACGGCAGCAGCATGGGTCAGTTCTCCGAAGCGAATGGCTGTCGCTATCAGCGAGCTTTGACACAGTTCCGCCACTGCGGTCATCGCGTCAGTAGGGCGGCTGGTTAGTTGCCCGCGCATCTACAGCAACCCAGCCCCTTCCGCCTCGCGGCGCAAATTCTGCCTTGGCCTTGGGCCGATCTGCTGGATCACCAGGCCGGCCGCCAGCGAGCCAAGGTCGCCGCAGGTCTTGAGGTTGCGGCCCTGCGTGTAGCCATGCAGGAAACCGGCGGCGTAGAGGTCGCCGGCGCCGGTGGTGTCGACCAACTCCTTGATGGCGGTCGCCTCGATGACCACGGTCTCGTCGCCGCGCACGATCACCGAGCCTTTTTCGGAACGGGTGACGGCGGCAATCTTGCAGTCCTTGCGGATCTGAGCCAGCGCCTCGTCGAAGGATTTTGTCTGGTAGAGCGACTTGATCTCGTGGCTGTTGGCAAAGACGATGTCGACAGTGCCCGAGCGCATGAGGTCGAGGAACTCGTCCCGGTAGCGGTCGACGCAGAACGAATCAGACAACGTCATCGACACTTCGCGCCCGGCCTCGTGTGCGAGCTTCGCCGTCTGCCGGATCGCCTCCTTGGCGCGCGGCGGATCCCACAGATAGCCCTCGAAATAGGTAACCTTGGCGCCGGATGCCTTGTCGGCCTCGACATCCTCAGGGCCAAGCTCGACGCAGGCGCCGAGATAGGTGTTCATCGAGCGCTCGCCGTCGGGCGTGACGAAGATCATAGAGCGCGCCGTCGGCGGCTCGCCCTTGAGCGGCCTGGTGTCGAAGGCGACACCCTGTGCATGGATATCGTGCGCATAGATTTCGCCCAGCGCATCGTTGGAGACCTTGCCGAAGAAGGCGGCGCGTCCGCCGAAGCTGGCTACGCCGGCCGCCGTGTTGCCGGCACTGCCGCCGGAGGCCTCGATCGCCGGGCCCATGCGGCTGTAGAGCAGTTCGGCGCGGCGCGTGTCGATCAGGTTCATCGCGCCCTTGATGATGCCGTTGATCTCGAGGAATGCCTCGTCGCACTGGGCGATGATGTCGACAATGGCATTGCCGATGCAAAGCACGTCATAATCCGGCATCAATGTCTCCGCCAAAAAACCCGAGCCGGCTTCTCGCCACGCCTGCCAGGCGCGGGTCTGCCCGGTGGAAATGGGCTTTCCGCTTGCCGATCCGTTCGCCGGCGGCTCTCACGGGGCGGCGAGTCCTGCCTCGCGACGCAATTCGTCCGCCCTGTCTGTCTTCTCCCAGGTGAAATCAGGCTCTTCACGGCCGAAATGGCCATAGGTCGCTGTATTGCGATATATAGGGCGTAAGAGATCAAGCATCTTGATAATGCCTTTCGGTCTGAGATCGAACAACTCAAGAATGAGGCGCTCGATCCTGCTTTCCTCAACCCTGGCTGTCCCGAACGTGTTGACCATGACGGAAACCGGACTGGCCACGCCGATTGCGTAAGCAAGCTGCACCTCGCACACGTCCGCAAGTCCGCTAGCGACGATGTTCTTTGCGACATAGCGGGCTGCATAGGCAGCCGAGCGGTCAACCTTGGACGGGTCCTTGCCCGAGAAGGCGCCGCCGCCATGACGACCCATCCCGCCATAGGAATCGACGATGATCTTGCGTCCAGTGAGACCGCAGTCGCCGCGCGGCCCGCCGACTACGAACCGCCCCGTCGGGTTGACCAGAATTCTGATGCCTTCCGTCTCCAGGTGGGTCGGCAGGACAGGCTTTATGATTTCCTCAATGACGCCCTCGCGGACAGTCTCTTGCGAGACCTGCTCGTCATGTTGCGTCGACACGACGATGGTATCCAGGGCGACCGGGCGCAACCCCTCATAGCGCACTGAGACTTGGGATTTCATGTCAGGACGCAACCAGCCAAGCTGTTGTGCCTTCCGGACATACGCCTGCCGTTTCGTCAAGCGATGAGCGAGCTGGATCGGCAAAGGCATCAGGGTATCGGTTTCGCGGCATGCGTAGCCGAACATGAGGCCCTGATCTCCCGCTCCCTGCTGGAGGTCTTGCCCTCTTCCCTCGTCAACGCCTTGGCTGATGTCGGGCGACTGCTCGGTGAGGGCATGAACGACGGAGCAACGCCGGCCGTCAAAGCCGACGGCCTCGTCGTCGTACCCAATGTCGAGAATCGTATCGCGCGCAACTTGGCTGTAATCCACCTGGGCATCGCTGGTGATCTCGCCAGCCAGAACGACTATCCCTGATTTTACCAAGGCTTCACAGGCGACGCGCGCCTTGGGATCTGTGCGGAGGATGGCATCGAGGATGGCATCCGAGATGTTGTCGGCCAACTTATCCGGGTGCCCCGCGCCAACCGATTCGGAAGAGAACACGAACTGCCTAGCCATGAATACCTCGCTTCGGATGTTGGATGTGGTATGGGCATTTTGCTTGGCCCACCTTACTTGTCGGAGATGCCCGGGACCTCGAACGCAGCGCACAAGTCGGCAACGTCTCTTCGCACGCAGGCATGGAGATCTTCGTCGTCTGGCCGCTGGAGGACGGAGTCAATGAAGCCAGCAATTTGCACCATTTCCACATCGCGCATGCCCATTGACGTCACTGCTGGCGCCCCCAGGCGAATTCCGCTTGTGACCGCCGGATGCCGCGGGTCGCCAGGCACCATATTAAAGTTTGTGATGATTCCTGCCTTTGCTAGTCGCTCGGCATAGGCCTTGCCCGATAGTGGCCGATCGCGAAGATCAAGGATCAGCATGTGATTGTCCGTCCCCCCGGTAACCAGGTCATAACCTCGCTCAAGAAGTGCATGTGCCAGAGCCTTGGCATTCTTGACCGTCTGTTGGCCGTAGCCTCGGAAGGACGGGTTCGCGGCTTCGTGCAAGGCAACCGCTAGCGCAGCGATGGCATTCATGTGAGGTCCGCCTTGCAGGTGAGGGAAGACCGCCCGGTCTATTCGTCTGGCGAGATTGTATTTGCTCTTTGTATGATACAGGGCCTGATAGCGATCTTCGTTCCTTGACAAAATGAAGCCACCGCGGGGACCGCGGATCGACTTGTGGGACGTGCTGCTGACCACGTCGCAATGGCCCACGGGATTCGGGTGCGCTCCCGCCGCAATCAGGCCGCTGATGTGCGCAATGTCGGCTACGAGATAGGAGTTCGCTTCCAGGGCAATTTCTGCCATTGCCGCGTAGTCAAAGACACGCGGGTAAGCGGTTCCGCCGACCCAAATGAGCCGCGGCCGTTCCCGCTTGGCTGTCTCGCGCAAGCGGTCATAGTCAATCTGCTGTGTCTTTTCATCTAGTCCATAGGGCACGCGTTGATAGTCAGTTCCGGAAAAGTTGATGGCCCAACCATGAGTCAGATGGCCCCCTTCCGGAAGGGGCAAGCCCATGACTTTGTCACCGGGACTCAAAAGCGCACGATAGACAGCCTGGTTGGCCGGCGAGCCGGAATAAGGCTGGACATTGGCATGCTCGCTGCCAAATAGCGTTTTCAGGCGCCCAATGGCCAGATCCTCAAGCTCATCAACGATCTCGTTTCCAGCGTAGTAGCGCGCGCCGGGGTACCCCTCGGCGTACTTGTTCGTGAAAATCGAGCCGTTCGCTTCCAGCACGGCCGAGGACGCAAAGTTCTCTGAGGCGATGAGCTTGAGGGTCGTCCGCTCCTGCCGCTCCTGTCTCAGAAGCAGCTCGTGGACGCGGCAATCAACCGCGGCCAAGGAAGACCGCCCGTGGGTGTCCGGCTGTGCGATCGCGCCGTCTGCGGAGTTGTCCATGGTAGCTTCGCGCTCCAATTGGATTGACCTATTTCACGGTCAAGCACGCGGTCCCTTTCGGCCGCGTGTCTCGTACCGCTTCGAGCCGCTGCAGGTCCTGTTTATGATAGCCGTCGCGATGGGGCAGGAGATCGACCAATAATTGAATCAGCCCGCCGTCGTTGGATCCTGCGTTGAGATGGTACGAGCGCCACGGAGGCTGTTCGTTGCAGCAAAGAAAATCGGCTCTGGCGAGCAGCCGGACGTGTCGCGCAACCCGCTCTCGACACACGCTCAGAATCTCCGCTAGCTCGCAGACAGTTAGGTCCGCATGCGCACAAAGGCCCAGGATTCGAAGGCGGTCAGGATGCGCTGCCATGCGTAGGCGACTAACCAGTGTCATCATGGCTCAGGACCAAGTCCTACCGAATTTCTCATTTCGCGTTCTCCGCAGAAGTTGCGATTTCGAAGGGTTGTCCAACGACCGGACAAATCTCGGTGGCCGTGACGACCGTCGATATCCTGTGTCGAACAAACAAATGGGCGCTCTTCTTGCCTTTAGCCGAAATTGCAAGCAGTTCGGCCAGTCGAAGAAGCGGGGCCACGGTTTGGAACCACTGACCTCAGACGTTGCAATAAGCCTACCATTCACAGCGAGCCGGAGTTGCTAAGAGTCTATGAATTTCCTTGAAGGATCTGTTGCAACGTTTGCCCAGCCTGGCCTGCTCCCGGTTTGCAGCGGTCATGGTCAGGCGATCCATCGCCTCTGCGAGCACGATCAGGAATTTGCCCTGCATCGCATCGCTGATCAGCTCCTGAAGGCCGGGACGCAACAGCGACCCGCCGCAGATCGCGCGGTGGGTATTGCTGTCGACGACTGTCCAGCCTTGCTTTTCAGCACGCAAGCAGCAGAGCCGCAACTGATCCTCGATCGAGGCGTCTCGGTGATTGTCAGTTGAGTAGCGAGCGCCAAGCGCGACCTTCATGAGGCGGCCCCTTACTCCGGGACGCGGTCTCGCGTCTGGCTATCCGTTTCGGCTTGAACGAAATCCCGTGCGGCCTGTCGTGCCAGCAGCCGGACCAGATTGACGAAGCGTCGATCGGGCTTCGGCGACGCAGACACAGCCGATTCGCGGGCCGCGCCGGCGACCACACGAAGCTTTTCGGCTGTTGCCGTTTCGGCGCGCTATGATCGCGTTCCTGTCCTGACGCGAAATACTCCGTTTCGAGACAATGATGCCAAGTCACAGTGCTTCGACAAGCTGGAATTCTATCAATAACGCGCGTCGCGCAGGAGCCAGTGCTGGCCGATGACGGGGCACATTGTGCTCCGAAGAAGCCATGGCTATATATCCGGATAGAGAACGGAGGCACGCGATGGGCAACACTGCACAGAAGAGAGCAATTATCGCTCTCGCCTGGCTGAGCGCGGCATCGCGCGGTTCGAGATCCAGGCCTTCGACGCAGACCGCGATCTACTGCGAACTCTTGCCCGAAAATTAACGGAGAGCGGGCCGGATGCCCGACAGCTTCGTCGGACCATACAGCAAGCCGTGGCGGGTGAGCCACCGAAAGCGGGCAGCATTCTCGCCGCGTTGCGTCGCTCGCCTCTGGTTGGCTCCAGTCTCGACCTCAGCCGGCCGCGCGAAGAGGGGCGTAAGACCGACCTGTGACGCGCTACCTTCTTCATGCCAATATCATCAGCAACGTCATAAAGCCGGAGCCTTCGGGCTCGTTGCTGGCCTGGATGGGCGCGCAGAAGGACGAAGACCTCTTCATTGCTTCGCTTACTGTCGCCGAAATTCGCCGAGGCATCCTAGAGAAGCCGAAGGGGAAAAAGCGCAGCAGCCTTGAAACTTGGTTCGAGGGCTCCGAAGGCCCGCAAGCGCTGTTCGCTGGCCGCGTGCTATCGTTCGACGAGAAAGCTGGCCTCGTGTGGGCGCGGCTGATGGCCAACGGCAAAGCCAGAGGCCGTTCGCGGAGCGCCCTAGACACAATCATTGCCGCTGTAGCCGAAGCCAACGAGTGTGTCGTAGTGACCGACAATGAAAAGGACTTCGAGGACGTTCAGATAATCAACCCGCTCCGTAGCTCTGGAAGCCAAGCGGGTGATGATAGCTCCAACGGTCCGGCCGATTCAATTTGAGGATTTCAGCGGCACGGAGTCCGAACGTCTCGTGTTCGCCTACCTTTAGCGATGGCTGGATTGATCTTGCTTAGTTCGGCCAGGGCGTCTCTTCCAGTTCCGCTTTAATGCCATCCCGGTTCATCTAGTCAGCTCGATCTACCAACAGTTCGCTCGCACGAGCGCCGCGGACAAGGCGCGATCGCAGGGACTGCGCGATACGCGTGTCGAGCTCGTCCATCTTACACTCGATCTCGTCTTCGAAGGCCCTCTCGCCAAACGCCACTGTAGTCCATCCCGCGTGCGCCTCGGGGGCCTTCTCATCGAGGGTTTCTCGCCACTGGTCTGGCGCGCTACCAATGGCAAGTTCGCCCGCTGGGAACTCGTCGGTGCACTCCCAGCTCTGGGCATCCACATCAACTGCGGAGCTCTTCATAGCCGTGTTCTGCCTTTAGCTGGCAGCTCTCGAGCTCGACGAGCAGCCGATCAGCGACACCCGCGACCTCAAGTTCGACCCGGTTGACTCGATAACACCCTATTGGCAGATTCAGTCGGGGAGGATCTGCCCACTCCGATCACAAGCCGATCTTTCGACCCCGTAGTCGGGAATTCTCCATGGACCTTCGTGAAGAAGGAATGCAGCGCCGAAAGCCGAAGCGCTTCCGATACATCGAAGCCCCTTCCGAGTCGGAGCCCCGATTAGGCATTCCTGCCACTCTATCTAGCCGACCCCCGTGGCCGCGTTGCCGATCGGTGCGCACTGGTCGCCTACATCGCCCCGGCACGTGAAGATCGTCTCTGCTGACGCTCGTTGACAATTCAGGCCGCCTCCGGCTGGCGTTTGATCAGCGTCAGCGTCAACCAGCGCGCGGTCAGCGCCGGCTTTTTCGAGCCCTCGATCTCAATCGTCACGCCCAGCGCCGTCTGCACCCAGCCCGACGGCCTGACCTTGACGTCGGCTAGTACGAAACGGGTGCGGATGCGCGATCCGGTTTTCACCGGCGCCAGGAAGCGCAGCGATTCGAAGCCATAGTTGACACCCATCTTGCAGTTTTCGAGCGGCCGCATGGTCTCGAAAGTCATCGCCGACAAAAGCGAAAGCGACAGGAAGCCATGTGCGATGGTGCCGCCGAACGGCGTCTCGCGCTTGGCGCGCTCCGGATCGCAGTGGATGAACTGGTGGTCATCGGTGGACTCGGCGAACTGGTCGATCATCCGCTGCGAGACCACCCGCCATGGCGACACGCCGACTTCCTTGCCGACGCTGGCCAGAAGCTCGTCGAGACTGATCGGTTCCAAGCTAATGTCCTCCATTTCAACCGTCCGAGGCGCGAGCGGCTTCATACCGTGAACAGTGTCAGCCCATGCTGCACCGACTGCCGGCCATCCATCGGCAGGATGGCTCCGGTGAGATGACTGCCGTCACAGCTGCACGAATAGAGCGTTCCGCCGGCAATCTCATTCGGCGCACCGATGCGGCCGATCCGAACATGGCTGCAGACGAGCCGGCTTGTACTCGGTCGCGGTGCGCGTCGTGCAGGCCACTGAAAGCAGCTCGTCTTGCTTCCGGTGATCATTCCGCCGGCGCCGCTATGCGGTATTGTCGCAGATTGATAAAATCAATTGTCTGGATAGGAACCATCCGTGTTTCGAATTTGGAGGAGTCCGGCAGACGGGGTGGCTTGGGGTCCTTGTTGAAGCGCGCCGGCCTCATTCACCGGTAGCACTGAGCCGGCAAGAAGCGCCAGTTCAATGACATTGGGTGTCGACACGGCAAAGCGGCATCAGATGCTACTTCATGATGCGGGATGGCGCTTGCTTCAAGAAGCGCTCGGCCTGACGTGGAAGCCAGCACCGGATCTGGACTGTCGATATGCGCCCGATATTCGCGCAGCACAGCCTGCAACCGCAGCGACGATGATCTCAGCCGTTGCGAGCATGCCAACCTTGGTGCCGGCCACTCTGTTAGCTTGAAGCGCAACGCGCATTTGACCCGTCACCAGACCGGGTTGCGTAACTTGGATTTCCAAGGCGTCTTCCTGGGTTTGCACCGTCAGCGCGCTGACAGCAAAGGCAGGTGCGCACGTCAAGGCAAGCGATCGTCTCGATCTCGCGGGCAATTCCAGCCCCACCGCGGGAATCTGACCCGACAAACAACGAGCAGATGCGGTTCTCGCCTCGGCGCCATTGCTCTGTCTTTCGATCCATTCTCGCGTGCGCGCTTCTGGGGCGTCGTTCAGCGCAAAGTCGGTGACCACGGCTGCGCTTTCCGCGCCAGCCTCAAAAAACGCCTTCGAGACGGTCAGGTTGAGGCCGCCGATGCAGACCAATGGGATCGGCGCGACCTGGTGCTCCACCGCTGATCCGCTCGAGTCCTCGCGACGCCCATTCATCTTCTTGAGGCTGTTGGATAGACTGGGGCGAGCGCCACATACTCCGGTTCCGCCACTGGCGCCGTTTCCAGTTCGGTGTGATCGTGGATCGACAGGCCGAGCTTCAATCCGACTTATTTCATCGCCAGCATCGGCGGCAGCCAAATCCTTTTGACCAAGATGGACGAAGTCGCAGCCTTCCACGATTGCCGTGCGCCAAATGTCGTTGACTCACTTGGCAACCATGGACCGCGCAGGCGTCGTTCGCGCGGCGGATTTCCGTCTGCAGTCCTTTCTCGTCCATATCCTTTATCCGGAGCTGCACCAGACTCACGCCGAGCGGAACCAGCCGGTCAATCCAGCCGGCACGTCCACGACTTCATGAGTAGACGGCCCTGCCGATCGTCGGTGGGTAGCGCCGTTCGAGCATTCCCGAGCTGAAAGCTTCACGACCGGCATCGACCGCTTTGCCGAACGCACGCGCCATGCCGACCGGATCGGCCGCCCTCGGGACCGCCGTGTTCAGGAGCACGGCGTCAAACCCCTCTATGACGGTCGCCGCGTACGACGGCCGTCCGAGCCGTGCATGCACAATCAACGGAATGTAGGGGGAATGTCCGCGCATCAACTGGACCTCGGAGCTCAACGCTTCATCGCATTAGAATGAGCGTTCGAAACGCAGGATACCGCCGACACTGCTCTTCTTGTTGGCATTGGTCCAGTTCACTTCGGAAGCTTTCACCTTTCCGACGGCGGAGCCTCCGTAGCGGTCATAGTCGAGTTCAGCCGTAACTGTGAAATCTGGAAGGAACGCATAGGCGACGTTCGCAGCGACACCATAGTTGTTGAGCTGATCACCCGAGAGCTGAAGGTTGAACGAAGCTGACTCGGTGAGCTCGTAACCGGCGCCAGCCCAGAAAGCCCAGTTCCCGCCCCAAGGTTTATAGAAACCGCGACCATGAGCGTCTACCGAATTCGACGAGCCGTAGTTGAGCTGGCCATGGGAACCGTAGCCCAACATTCCGGATAGCAACAGTTCGTTGGTGACATTGATGTCGACACGGACCTTGGCGGCCACCGATTCGTAGTTGCTATCATAAGCTGCAACGCCGGTGATCGCTCCCCAGCCATGTGCGTATTTCAAGCCGCCTACTATGTGGGGAGCGTAGCTGTCGATTGTGCCGACCACGTCCGAGCCTTGTTCCAGCGAAACCACGGCCGAAAAGCCGTTCCCTGCGTCCAAGTAGTACTGAACCACATTGGTATCGAAAGCGCCGTACGGAGCCGGCGTCTGGTTCAGTACATCACCCGCGCAGCCAATAAACATGTCGAAAGCCGACCGGTCCTTACCAACTCGCAGGCCACCAAGCTGAATCCAGGCGATAGTCAGGCCGCTGCCTCCGTTCAAGGCATAGGACCGAGAACTGTCCGAAACCGATGTCTGGTGGCTGCCGAAGTTCACGCGGGTTTCGGTGTAGGTCTTCAACGTCCCGCGTTCGGTCTCCTGGCCGGTCCAGGTTTTCAATGTGAAGCGTGTGTTGTTTTGCAACGCGCTCTGATGCTCACCAGTCCTCACATCCGAGGTTCTTGAGTGGTCAAACAATCCGACGTTGTAACGGACAGAGCCGCCGATTCGCAGGCAGGTCTCGGTGCCTGAAATGTAGACGTAGCCCGAGCCGTAGACGTCGCAGATCTTGACGTACTCAGTCGGGTCAGGCTCGGCGGCGGTGCTGACGGCGCGAGCGTTGGAAACGGCAATCAGTGCCGCAGTTGAGCCGAGGAGGAGGCTCCTAATGGTCATTGTCGATCTCCGCTTTAATAATAAAGTGATGGACGCGAGTGATTCTGTGAACAGCTTTGAAACGTGCGCAGTTTTGCTGCGCGGTCAGCTAAGCCCTGAAGGAAATCCTAGAATGTACTCTGGTGATTGTTGTCCAATATTTGGTTTTAGCTGCCGATAACATAATTTTCGCCGAAATGGAGGTATGCAAAATTTTGTACAATCATCACAGTCAACTCAGCTGGTAAAGGTAGGCGTCACAAAGGGTCCTGCATTCGACCGCAAATGACGTGCCAGCCTGACGACCAGCTGCGGCTTGAAGCTCAATTGTGCGGGCGGACCTTGGTTCGCACTTCCTTGTTTTTGCCTTGCGGATCCACCCAAGCACGAACGGAAAACGTTCGGCTACAGTTCGACTGTTCGCTTCGCGACAGTTTCGTTCAATGGGGACAGCATTGTTTGTGGTGAGCCCGACGTTGAGGCATCATGCGGCGGCACCGCTCGGCACGACGCCGTCATGTTGGCGAGCTGATGCTCGACAACTACGCGCTGCAGCCTTGCACCAAACAACGCTCGGCAATAAGTCTCGACCAGCGCTCAAAGTCCCGATAGGTCCGGCCGTAGGATGGAGTGCGCAGGCCACCCCTTCACGCTGGAATTCTTCGAATGTGATGGCGATACGCTTTATCGCCGAAGATCATCTGTTCGCGGATTGTCGAGCAGAAGACCGAAGTTCGGGGTCGTTACAAGCGCGATTCCAAGTTTCTTTGTCCCCCTAATGATGGCGGTGCGCTGCTCGCCAAGGGTCCACCACGGTTCAATCCGATGATCGTGATTGACGCCGGTTAGAACAACGTCAGCGGTGGCGTCTATGTTGTATGTGCGACAGAGGTTTCGCGCGTTTGGAAGTGAAGCTTCCCGTGTTTGCAATCGATGAGATCGGGCAAGCGCAAGGCGAACACTTTGCCAGCGAGCGGCGTCGTTCGACTGCTTCCATGGTAGATGAGCGGCACGATATCCGCGCTCAATTGGGCAGAACAAACGGCCGTGCGTGGAATGTCCTCAAATCCGAAGCCGCCAACCTCGCGCATCTGCTGCACAAAGAGCTGCGGCTTATGCCGTCGCCAATGCTCACGATTGGCCAAATCTTTGGAAGTTGGCTCTCCGGGATCGATGAATCTGAGAAATACGAATTCGCCATAGCGCTACTCCGGGACGCGGCACTGCCGCATCAAATGCGAAAACGTGATCGGGACCGCGCGGAAGCGCTACACCTCGCAGGTGGGCGTCCACCATCGCTCCGGAATCGCGCCGTTGCTCTGGCGCAAGAACGCGGCGAGGTACGGACTCGCGATCTCACCGACGTCGGCATCCCACGGTGCTACCTCTCCCGGATGTGCGAGGAAGGGCTGTTCGTGAAGGTCGGCTATGGGCGGTATCGAGCCGCTGCCTACGTTGAAGCGAACTGAGCTGGCTAGGCGAGTGACTTCAGGATGACCCCGGAAGTATTATCAAATAGATCGTTGCGGAAAATTCAGATTGGCATGTGCTCAAACGTGATCCAGAATTTCCGTTGAGCAAAGTTGGTAGTGAAAGCGCGTGACCTCGTCGGCGTGTGGCAGAAGGCGATTTCAGCTGTGATTGACAAGACCGCGCCTGCTGGTCGCTGAACGGTCAGCGACAAGAGGCCTGGCACACTAGCACACGTGAGTTCAGGGCTCATGAAAGGGTAATGCTCAACAATCCTGCTCAATGAACGTCGTAATGAATGACGAGCTTGTTCTGAGTATTTAACAGGTGAGCGATTTCAGGGGCGTGAATTCGGTTCATTCAGGTTGTAAGGTCCAAAAAGGTTGCAACTTACTACCGACACCGTCCCGTCATCGCGCAATTGCAATTCGATCTAACCGGCTTATTCTGGCTGTCGGGGAAATGTTACAGCGGAGGGAAACCGTGAACGATTTGCTGAACAAACCGGCTACGCCCAGGTCAAGACATTTCAATCTGAAACTGGCTGTCGCAGCCGTGTCTATCACTTACGCGCTTTTCGGCGTCTACGGCAAATCCTTCGGCGATGCATTCTTCGGCATCATTCTGGCGCTCATAGCCTTCCTCGACGAGTATGGATTTGACACGAACCGTTATGTCGATGCGGCGCGGCAAAAGTTGCAAAGGTTCTATCGGCAAGGTGATAAGATCGCGCGGGTTCTCGTCTTCACTATCGGAGTCGGTGGAACCGCTCTGATCGTGGACTGGATATTCAATCTCAACGTCATCCCGATCGATGCGGTCGATCCATGGATAAAGCGTCTGGCGCCGGCGCTGGTCATTGCCGCGACAACGCTTTTTCTCGTGACTTTCTTTTCCAAGTTTTTCTATCAGCTCAACGTCACCGTCGCGGATCGAATATCGAACCGGATTGAGATCACGCTCTACCTGGCCACATCGCTCTTTATTGTTTCGAACATCGTCTTCTGGATCGGGATTAATGTCGAAAACGCGCTTCCCTCCTCCTCCACCGATCTGAACAGGTATGATCCAGGGCAATGGGCAGATATTTCTCCGTGGTGGCAGAATTTGCTTCTGTCCCTTGTCCTAATCTCCCTGGTTTGGCTGACCGCCAGCTTCATTTGGGCCTTCTCGCGCTACGCGGAATATTATTGGCGCGACGTACCGCTGAACTCCAAGCCCAAGAGGGCTCAGAACCAGGACGGCAGAAGTACGAAATCCAAGTAACAGCCGCAGGTTGGCGGCAGCGATTGATCATGTTCGACCGCAATCGCCGGTGTTAGATAGGAGTGGCTTCTTCGATGTAAAAATGGGCGAACTTCTTGTGGTTGCGTGGAGCCTGAGGTCGGTAAGGTCCGAACCCGGCGCACTGCGGGACGTCGCTGAACTCAAAGCGTGCGTCGACGGTGGGATGGACTACGGCCTCCGGATTGATCTCTCGGAGTTTGGCCTTGTAGCCTAGTTTGGCGGTCAACCATGAGAGCCACGTAGGGGTCCGGCAAACAAAGGCCTGTGATCTTGAGCCGAAGCCAGGGCTTGTTGGCTCACTTGGCTTCGCCCAGTTCCAGCCTCAGCTTGTGCAGGAAGGTTTCGAGAGTGCCCTCGTCTTTCGGCCAATCCGTTGGCATAGACGGTCTTTAAGGCGGAGTCCTTGTAACGGACCGTGCGGCTACGAGCCGGCCTCGGCTACTTTGCGTCCGAATTGGCGTTATGCTAGTATCGGGGATTTATTAGCTAGGTGTGGGACATGGGCATTAACGATATTTCGACAGATCCATTGGCTGACCTCGAGGACGCTTGTGACCTTATGGATGGCAGTTGCGCCGGGCGCACTCACTTCATCCTCCACCAGACCGTGGACGGAAAGCTCACCTACGACACGGTGAAGCCTTGGATTGGGAAAAAGCGTAACAAGTCGCACGCGGTAATTCTCAAAACGGGAGAGGTGGTCCATTTGTGGCCATTCCAAGAGACGAACGTGTGGGCGACGAAGGCAGAGTCCGGCTTGAAGCCAAAGAACGGAAAGCTGCCTAAGTTCGACCTTAAGGGCAAGGCAATTAACATTGAAATAGACTACGAGGAGGGGGGCTCTCCGAACTCGGCGCAGTACACGAGCCTAGCGGCTTGTTATATTGGCGCTTGCCGTACGGTCGATCGAGTTCTCACGATCGTGCCACATATAGAAATCGATCGCGGGATTCCGGACGGCCACAGTGACCCGCAGAACTTCAATTACACGGGATTCTACGAGCGATTGAACGATCTGGGCGTGGACATGGATCGGGTTCCTCGGTTCGACCATGACCGATATTGGGCAAAGGAGTCGTACAAGGTCCCGTACGCGGATGATTGGTTTTCATGGCCACCGGTGCTGACCGGCGACCCGCATGCCAAACCCAAGGGGGTCGAGCGAGTGGCGAGCCCGCACGGCGATCAGCGCGAGTGGGCAGGGATGCTGTCGAAAGATGCCAGCTTTCACCTCGTTTCAACTGGCGCGATTGGGGTCAAAGAGTTCGATCGCCTTATTCGAAGACTTGAGCAGGAGAGGGAGATTCTTGCCGAGGAAACCGAGGAGCGGGATGAAAACTGAGACGACCACGCGCCACGATCTTCCAAACGTTGATCATTACTGGGGCAGCGGCATTCTGAGGCGAGCCAGTGCTCGAGAAGGGTTCGCCGTTCTGCGCGGGCAATCGGGTGTATTTTGGGAATCGGCACGAATGGCGGACGGGAGCTAGCATCTTGTGAGTCATCTAGGAATTGCTGAAACTCCGAGCGCAAAGATGCCCACAGGTGGGCTGCTGATAGCTACGCCTGAAGGAGCGCACTTCAGACAGTCGCTATCGATGTATGAAGTTAGGTCCTTGAGATAAACGCCTTTGGCACTCTTCTGGCTTCTTTCCTGCTCTGGCTAGCGGAAGCTCAATTTTTCCAGCGCTCACTGTACGAAAAAATTGGTGAGCGTCTGTTGTTCGGCAGCCATCGGCAAGCGCTCAGAGGCGCCGAAGGCGCGTTCGTCATGTTGCTCCCATCTGGGCGCCGTCCGATTGCAAAGGAGCAAAGGGCGTGATCGCAAGCTAGTCGAGGCGCTCGGCAAGGCAGCTCCGCCGGTTGTGTGCGTCAAGTTCTGCAAAATGGGCCGGCCATGATGCTGGTCATGCGGCTTGGCGCAGAGCGAGCTTCTTGTGCTCGCGCAGGTCGTCCATGTTGATGTATCGGTTGGCCTCCATCCAGTTTTCATTGGTCTCGACGGCCAACGCCCTGACCAGGCGCAGGCAGCTTTCGGTATTGGGGAAGATGCGCACGACATAGGTGCGCCGGCGGATTTCCTCGTTGAGCCGCTCCAGCATGTTGGTGGATTTGAGATGCTTGTGGTGCTGTCTCGGCAGCC